>NZ_JBITKM010000015.1:0-142973 GCF_044461025.1 Micromonospora sp. NPDC049900 | reverse complement strand
CTGGGCCCCCCCCCCCCCCCCCGGGGGGCGGGGGGGGGGGGCCCGGGGGGGCCGGGGCCCCCCCCCCGCCCGGCCCCCCGGGGGGGGGGGGCCCCCCCCCCCCCCCCCCACGACCCACACGAGAACTGGGAGAGTTCGATGCGGACGGTAATCATCTCCGGTGCCTCCAGCGGCATCGGCTGGGCCACGGCCCAACGGTTCGCCGCGGGCGGGGACCGGGTGTTCAACCTGGACGTGCGGCCCTCCGCCGATCCGCAGAACCCGGCGGTCACGTGGATCGAGACCGACGTCGCGGACTGGTCGGCGGTCCGCGACGCGGTCGCGCAGGTCGCCGAGACCGCGCCGATCGACGTGGTGATCGCCAACGCCGGCATCAGCGTGCGACACGGGGTGCTGGAGTTGACCGAGGCCGACGCCCGACGCGTCGTCGACGTCAACCTGCTGGGTGTACTCGGGCTGTGGCAGGCGGCGGCCCGGGTGATGGTGCGGCGACGGGCCGGCGTGCTGCTGGCCACCGCCTCGGTCAACGGCGCGCGGGGTTACCCGCTCTACGCCGACTACAACGCGACCAAGGCCGGCATCGTGGCACTGTGCCGCACGTTCGCCCTGGAGCTGAGCCCGTGGATCCGGGTGGCCTGTGTCAGCCCGGGTGCGGTGCTGACGCCGATGCAACTGGCCGAGTACACGCCGGCCATGCTCGACGAGGTGAACGCGAAGATCCCCGCCGGACGGCACGCGTCACCGGACGAGATCGCGGCGGCGTTCCACTACCTCGCCTCCCCGGAGGCGAGCTTCCTCACCGGGCAGGAACTGGTCATCGACGGCGCGGAGACCGCCGGGGCGACCACCGCCGTGTTCGGTGCCGACACGAGCGAACGGAGTGAGCAGATCATCGAGGCAGACGCGCCCCGGCAGGGGACGACGCGGAGCGGAGTGCCGGCATGAGGAAGCAGGAGTCGGAGCAGACCAGGAAGACGGTGTTGATGGTGGTGGTCGGTGCGGTCGTGTTGCTGGTGCTCGCCGGGGCGGGTTCGGCCGTGTTCCTGACGGCACGCAGTGGTGGTGTCGCCAAGGACGTGGTGGACGACTACTACCGCGCGTTGGAGGAGCGACGCTTCGACGACGCGTACGGGTCGCTGTGTGCCGAGGTGCGCGCCGACCAGTCCCGGGAGGCGTTCACCTCGGCGGCCGAGGCGCGGCTGCCCAGTTCCCACGAGATGACCGGTGAGCTGCGGGTCAACGGTCTGCCGTGGAAGACCACCGGCACGGTCGGGGTCAGCGTCAGCTATGCCGACGGCACCACGCAGGCGCGGCTGGTGTCGATGCTGCGCGAGGACGGCGACTGGCTGATCTGCGAGCCGTCGGTGTGACCCGCCGCGTCCCCGCCCCGTGGCACCGCACCGCGGGACCTCCCGGGGCGGGGCGCGGACCGGATCACAGCCAGCGTTGCCGCACCGCGTTGGCGCCGGCCTGGAAGCGGCTCTCCGCACCCAGCCGGGTGGTCAGGTCGGACATCATCCGTTGCACGGTGCGGACCGACAGGCCGAGCTTGCGGGCGGTGGCCTCGTCGGTGTAGCCGTCACCGAGCAGTTGGAGCAACTGCCGCTCGGTCGGTTCCAGCCCGTTCTCGTCGGCGCTCGCGGCGGCGCCGAACGGTGTCGCGGTGGACCAGGCGTGATCGAACAGGGTGCTGAGGGCGGCGGTGATCCCCGGGTTGTGGATCTCGATGGCGCCCTTCCGGGCGTCGGTGGGGTCGACCGGCAGCAGCGCGATCCGGCGGTCCACGATGATCATCTGGAACAGCACCACCGGCAGGCAGCGGGTCTCGCCGCCGAGGCTGTTGAACCAGCGGGCGTAGGCCAGCGTGTCCGGGTCGTTGCGGAAGCTCTCCTGATAGATCGACTTGATGGTGACGCCCCGCTCCAGGGCCTCCTGGTTGACCGGCTTGCTGGCGGCCATCGCGTCCGGCCGGTGTGCCCCGCCCGGGTTGAACGAGAGGCACTCCACCTGGGTCAGCCGGGCGAGTTGCTGGAGTCGCTGGCGCACCGAGTCGAGCTGCACGATCTGGATCAGTTGGTCCTGCTGGTCCGGCTGGTCGACGTGGTGTGCCTCGGAGAGCGCGTCGATGGCCGCCTGGGTCGCCTCGATCTCGTACTGCTGTTGGGCGATGTCCGCCTTGGCGCGGGCGAGCAGCGCCGCGAGGCCGACCTTGGGGCTGGTCGGCGTGATCTTGCCGGGGCTGACCGGCGACTCGCGGACCAGGGCGAGTTCGATCAGCTCGTCGAGTGCGTCGTGCACCTTCCGCGTGTCGATCCGCAAGGACTCGGCGATCTCGGCGACCCCCCAGGTCGACTGCCGCAACATGGTCATGTAAACGGCCTCTGCGGTGGTCGATATGCCCAGGGTGCTGAACACTCTGCTCCCTCCCACTAGTGCTCCGTGCCCGACCGGTGGCGTGCCGGGAAAGAGATTGTCAGATGGCAAAGACGGCTGGCAAGATCCTGCCACCCTGACGGGATCCCGCCTGGCGCGATCCCGTCACTTGGATCTTGTTGACCGTATCCCGGCGTCGCAAGAGACTGACGTGGCCGACGGTGCAATGGGGGAAACCGTTAGGCAGGTTGCCTGATTCGGGAAGGAAAGTGACTGTATGTCTCGTCGCCTGAAGATCGCCCTTGCCGCCCTCGCGCTCGTGGTCGGCGTCTCCGCTCCGCTGCTCGGCGAACGCGTTCCCCTCAACAAGTACGACGGCCCGACCGCCGGGTTCTCCTGGGGAATGCCGCTGCGCTAGGTCGCGGATGCCGTTCGCTGAGCATGGGGGCGCGTTGGCGGGGGGATGTCTACGACACATTGGATGGAAACGTGCAGCTGTCAGCCGTAACGCTCATACCGGTGACGACGGCGCGGACGCCGCTGACGCCCGAACGGCTGAGGGACCTGATTCTCGGCTGTCGTGTGGATGGCGATCGAGTCGAACACGTCAAGGTAATAGAACGAGCGGGGTTGATGTGGATAGGGGCCTATGTCGCTATCTGTGACATGAGATCCGCCGAACTCAGTCTGGCCGATCTTTGTGTGCGGGCCGCCGCGCGACTCGACGGCTGGGAAGTGATCCGGCAGTGGGAGCTGTGATCATCGTCCGGTCGAGCGGCGACCGACACCCGCTCTGAATGGGGCGCGGAGCGTCTAATGCTGACTCTCCGTGGTCCGGTGGAAATGTAGCAGGACCGTGCCGGCCATTGGCCGGTCGGTGACGCGTGCCGTTATCGATGGGCATATAAGGTGATATACGATAGCCCAAGTTCAATACCCGTCCGTTCCACCATCACTGACAGAAACCTCGTGCAGCGGGCCGCCTATCAGGATCGGCGTGTGCTCAGCGCCGACATCAGCGCCCTGCTTCTCAGTGCCGAGCTGACCGATCTGACCCGGAACGAACTCCTGGTCGTGGCACCCATACCCGGTCAGATGCCGCTGCCGGCGGAGGTGTTCGGCGAGCTGCGGGCCCGCAACCTGACGGTCCGTCTGCTCTTCACACCGGGTCGGGAGCCGTTGGCCGAGCCGGTGGCGGCCCTCGCGCGGGAGGGGATCGCCCTACCGGCCCCGGTGGACCTACCGTACTTCCTCGTGGTGCGGGATCGGGCCGTGGTCTATCTGCCGCACCAGGATCCGGTCAACCCGTGCAACGGTCGGCTGACGCGGATCCGCAGCGTGGTGATGGGTGACTCGATGGCGACGGTGTTCGGCCTGATGTGGGACACCGCGGTGCAGCGCACCCGGGTCGCCCGGACCACGGGCGCCCGGGTCGACGAGGGCGAGGAGCTGATCCGCGCGCTCGGCGAGGGCCTCACCGACGACCAGGCGGCGGCGACGCTGCACATGAGTCGACGGACCTTCGCCCGACGGGTGTCCGACATGATGCACCGGCTCGACGCCAACACCCGATTCCAGGCCGGTGTCCATGCCGCGCGACGCGGCCTGGTCTGATCAGACCGCCAGGTATGGCACCGGCCAGTGCCGCATCCGGAACGGGAGTACGAGCGTACGACCGTCGGCTTCGACGGCCAGACCTGCCTCGACCGCGTCAGCGACCAGCTCCGCGTCGTCGGCCTCCGGGCGGCCGTCCGCCGACTCGGCGAGATGCTCGAACCGGTCGGCGCCGTCCTCGATGACCATCCGGGAGGCCGGCTGGCCGGGCCGGACGTCCTTGATCGTGACGATTCCCGGGCCCCGGCGGTAGTAGAACGACCCGTACCGGTAGTCCCGCGCCCAGGCCACCGTGTGGGTCACGTCGTCCAGCTCCACGCCCAGGCACGGTGGCAGCAGGTGCGAGTAGGTGTGCAGCGGGAACGACGGGCGACCACGCAGCGTCCACCGCAGCCGCACCGCGTGGCTGGTGACCGCGCGGAGCAGCCGCAACAGGTCGAGATCCTGCGCCGGGGACTGTCCGAACCGCAACGGCTCGGGCAGTTCGACCGCGAGCAGGCTGTACGCCGACGGGTCCGTCCGCAGCGCGTCGAAGTCGATCACCGAGCTCGTCGCCGTCGTCATGGGAATCAGCTCACCTTCAACGGTTCGGTGGGGGTCGCCAGGGTGATCCAGTGGCCCTGCTCGGTGAAGAGCAGTCCGTCCCCGGCCAGCTTCCCCAACCAGTCCTGCAACTCCTCGTCGGTCAGGCCGTACTCGGCGACCCGGGCGGCCAGGGCCTTCGCGGTACGCCCGTTCTCCAGCTCCCGGTACGCGGCCACGAACCCGGCCCCGCTGATCCGGTGGTCCTGCTCCGGCCAGCCGACCCGCCGGTCCTCGATCACGATCTCCTCGTCGTCGGCGTGCAGGATCCGCAGCGAGCTGGACGGGTACGCGTCGATCCAGATCCCGATCAGCTTGTGCAGCCCCTCGGCGTCGGTCTCGGAGAGTCCGGCCGGATCGGTGTCGAACAGATAGACCATGTCGGTCAGCCGTTCCGGCGCGAGCGCGTAGACGTGGTCGTACATCTTGGCGGGCCGGCGGTTGGGGAACCCCAGCAGCGGGTTCTCGAAGTACGGGCTGAAGCGCTCCAGCAGGATCCGCGCCGCACCGGCGGGCGGTTGCAGGTGCACCAGCGCCGGCAGTTGCCGCAGGACCGCCTCGTAGTCGGCGGTGGACTCGGTCGGGAAGCCGTAGAGCCAGCTCCAGGAGACGGTCAGCGAGGCGGCCTCGCAGTCGCGCAGCGTCCGTACGTTGCGTACCCCGGTGACGCCCTTGTCCATCAGCTTGAGCACCGGGCTGACCAGCGACTCGATGCCCGGCTGCACGTGGGTGACGCCGGCCTGCCGCAGCACGGTGATCTCGTCCGGGCGCAGGTTGGACTTGACCTCGTAGTGGATGCGCAGGTCCCAGTCCAGCGCGGCCACGCTCGGCAGCAGGTCCCGGTAGTAGCGGTTGTCGATGATGTTGTCGACCATGATGGCGTCCAGCGTCTGGTGCCGACGCACCAGCGAGGTCAGCTCCTCGATGACCGTCTCCGGCGCCTTGGCGCGGAACTGCATGCCGGTGCCGTTCAGGCCGCAGAAGGTGCAGTGGTGCTTCTCGCCCCACCAGCAGCCCCGGGCGCTCTCCAGCACCAGCTTCGGCTCGACGTACTCGCCGACCGGTGACTCGGCGATGAGGGCGAACCAGTCGTCGTAGTCCGGCACCGGCATCAGGGCCGGCGGGATCAGCTTGCCCTGCGGGTTGTCGTGCCGTCCGTCCTCGTCCCGCCAGCACAGCCCGGGTACGGCGGCCAGGCCGATGCGGCCGTCCAACGCGTCGAGCAGGGCGGGGAAGGCGATCTCGCCCTCGCCGCGTACGACGTAGTCGACGAACGGGAAGTTCTCGTGGATCGCCGCGCCCATCATCCCGTCGCAGTTGCCGCCGCCGAGCACGATGGGCACGTGCGGGGCCAGTTCCTTGATCCGCTTGGCGGTGGCGAGGCTCGGCGCGTTCTGCATGAACGTCGTGGTGAAGCCGACGAGGGTGGGCTCGGTGGCGAGGATCTCCCGGGCCGCCGCGTCGACGAAACCGGCGGCGTACTCGCGCATCCGGGTGACCCGGTCGATGTCGAGACCGTGCTCCTCGGCGTACCGGCGCAGCTCCGCGACGCCGAACGCGTCGTCACCGCGCAGCACCCCGGCGAACACCCAGTCGCCGAGCCCGTGGAACAGGCCCTCCTCCGCGACCTCGGTGTACTCCGGCGGCCCCAGCTCGCCGTCGCTGGCGTCGAGCAGGTACTCGGCCCAGCGGATGCCGCCGTGGTAGCTCAGTGGTTCCGGTCGGCCGGCGGCGACGGTGACGGCCTTGAGTAGTCCGATGGGCAGCGACGGGCAGTCCAGGGACTGCCACGGCATGGCCGCGAGGCAGATGGTCATCGTCTCGTCTTTCGGAAGATCCGGCGCGGGTGGCACGAACGGGTGGGGCACCGCAGGCTGCCGGTGGTCCGGGTGGGTCACCCCCACCCGGACCACCGGGATCACTCACCTGCCGGTCACAGGATGACGGCGTACTTGCAGGAGCCGTGCGTGACCTTCTTGATCGCCACCTTCTTGATCTTCATTTCCGTTCACCTCCTTCGAGGTCGAGAAAGGACAGACCGGCGGCCCGCAGTCGGGCCCGGTGCCGCCGGACGAACCAGGACCGCACCTTCTCGGGGTCGCGGCCGGTCAACCTGGCACAGGACGTCGCGATACTGTTCAGCGCCGTGACGTCGAAGCCGATGTCGTGCCACTCCTGGCCGTGCTCGCGCCAGAGTTCGGCGCCGGCCGGGGTGGCGGAGACCCGGGAGAGATAGTTCAGACCGATGGCGATGTGCTGGATCTCGTCGGTCCGCACCGCCTCGTACAGGCGGGCCAGCGGATCACCGGCGAAGATCTCGCCGAACAGGATGAACTCGTCCGAGGCGAGTCCTTCGAGGATGGTGTGCACGAGTGCCCGGCCCATGTGCGGCAGGCTCAGCAGCATCTCGTCGAGTGGCTCCATCGCCTCCTGCGCGTCCGGTTCGACGTCGCCGCCGATCGCGCGAGCGTACTGGTAGAAGGCGTCCGCGTGGCGGGCCTCGTCCGCCGTGGCCAGGGCCAGGCTGAAGCGGAACGGCGCGTCCTCGGTGTTCGCCGCCAGCGTGGCGGCGGCGACCAGACCGGCCTGCTCGGCGTAGTACCCGCGCGAGGCGGCCCGCCAGGCGATCTCGGTGCGGTCCCAGTCCTTGCGGCGCAGTCCGTCGCCGATGATGTCGCTCGCCCGCCACGCCTTCTTGTCCCGGGTCACCCCGAAGACGCGGTACGCGACGGCGTCGTTGTCGAGTTCATCGTGACGAATGAGGACCATGGCCAGCTCCACTACCGACAGGGGAAGGGATCTCGGCGCCACGTCCGGCAGGGCGGTCCGGCGGCGAACCCGTGGGTTCGGTCGGGGACCGGCCAGGTGCCTCGTGTCCTACCTGCGGCCGGTGCTACCAGCCACTTCTCCGCCCGGAGCTTGGCGAAACGGTAACGGCGGTGTGCACCATGGTCAAGGTTCCCGTCCGGCGGTGGCACGGAGATGCCACTCGGGCGGCATACCCTGCGCTGATGTTTGCGGGACTGGGGCGGCTGCGGCGTCGGGTGGAGGGGCTCGGCCCGTTGGTCGCGGCGCACGGGGCCGGTGTGGTCGGCACCGAGATCACCGCGCTGGCGCTGCCCACGCTGGCGATCCTCCACCTGGGAGCGTCACCGCTGGTCGCCAGCGCGCTGTTCGCGATCGAATTCGGTACGCACGCGCTCGCGTCCCCGATGCTCGGGGTCGTCGTCGACCGGGCCCGTTCGCCGCGTCGTCTGCTCGTCGGCGGGAGTCTCGGCTATGCGGCGGTGGTGGCCACGGTGCCGGTCGCCGGCCTGCTGGGGGTGCTCTCCATCCCGATGCTGGCCGTGGTCGCGGTCGTCGCCGGAGGACTCGGTGCCCTGGTCACGATCGGCCTCCAGGCCGCGATACCGCGGATGGTGCCGACGGAGCGGCTGGTCCAGGCGAACTCGGCGATGGCCGGGGCCCGGTCGGTCGGGCAGGTGGCCGGGCCCGCCCTGGCCGGATGGCTGATCCAGGTGGCCGGTGCCGCCGCCGCGATGGGGGTCGACGCGCTGGCCCGGCTGCTCAGCGTGGTCGCGTACGCCCGGCTGCGGATCGGCGCCCGCACCGGTCCCGCCGCCACCGCCGACGGCCCGGCGGGCAGCATGCTCGACCAGTTGCGTGAGGGCGTGGCGGCGATGCGCCGACGCCCGGTGCTGGTCCGGGTGGCGGTGACCGCGGCGGCCCTCAACTTCGGTGGCTCGGCGCTCGGCGCGCTCTATCTCGTCTACGCCTACCAGCACCTGCACCTGTCACCGGGGCTGATCGGGATCACCTACGTGGTCAGCAGCGTGGTGTCCATGCTGGCCGTCACGGTGGCCGGCCGGGTGATCCGTCGGCTCGGCATGACCCGGGTGGTGCCGGTGTTCGCCCCGCTGGCCGGTGCCGCGCTGTTCCTGATCCCGGCCGCCACCGTCGCCCCGCCCTTCGTCACGCTCGTGGTCTACGAGGCGATCTTCTCGTTCTGCGCCACCGTCTGGTTCATCGCGACCACCACGCTCCAGCAGTCCCTCGTCCCCGCCCACCAACTGGGTCGGGTGATCGCGCTCGGGCGGGCCGCGACGACCTTCGCGATCCCGGTCGGCGCGCTGCTCGGCGGAGCCCTGGCGCAGTGGTGGGGACTGGTGCCCACGTTGATCCTGTTCGCCTCCGCCGCGCTGCTCGGCGGCTGCGTGAGCAGCCTGCGCCCCACCGGCACCGACCGGCCCGGCCCGGAAGATGGCACGATCTCGCCAATCGACGGGTCAGAGGGCGACGACCAGGTTGGCAGCATCGCGCCATCCTCGGGGCCAGGCGTTGACGCCGCACCTCGTCGACCCGAAAGTTGAACCGGCATCACGTATGGCGCACCGCGTTCTGCGATCTCCGCCCGGGACCGCACTCGCTGAGAAGCCAACGACGGGAAGCACCATGGACCTGTTGTCCGCCTACCGTGACATGCTCACCATCCGACTGTTCGAGGAAAGCCTGCTGCGGTGCGCGGAGCAGGGCCTGGTGCCCGGCGCGATCCACCCGTACACCGGCCAGGAGGCGGTCGCCGTCGGAGTGCTGGGCGCCCGGGATCCCGCCGAGTGGGTGGTCAGCTTCTACCGCTGCCACGGTCACGCGCTCGCCGCCGGCTGTCCGCCCGAGCGGGTGATGCGCGAGGTCCTCGGTCGCGGTGGCGGCCTCTGCGGTGGCAAGTCCGGCTCGATGCATCTGGCCGACCGGGCGCACCGTCTGCTCGGCTCGACGTCGATCGTCGCCGCTCAGATCCCGATCGCGGCCGGTGCCGCGATGGCCGCCCGGCTCGACGGGGACGGGCGTGCCGTGCTGGTCTTCTGCGGTGACGGCGCGCTCGGAGCCGGTGGCGCGTACGAGACGCTCACCATCGCCGCCGCACAGCGGCTGCCGCTGCTGGTGGTCTGCGAGGACAACGGCTGGCAGGACCAGACGGCCAGTGCCCTGGTCCGCCACCTGAGCCCGGTCGAACTCGCCGCCGGGCTGAAGCTGCCGTACGTCGAGGTCGACGGCAACGACGTCGAGGCGGTGCACGACGCGGCCGACACCGCGCTGGCGGCCTGCCGGGCCGGCACCGGACCTCAGGTGATCGTCGCGCACACCTACCTGCGGGACTTCCACACCCAGCTCGGGCAGCACCCGCCGCCGCAGTACCGGCCGGAGGAGGAACGGCGACGGTGGGCCGACCGCGACCCGCTGACCGTCGCCGCCGGACGACTCACGGCCGACCTGACCTCCCTGCACGCCGAGGTGGCCGCCGAGGTCGACGCGCTGCTGCGGGCGGCGCTGGCCGCCGGGGACCCGGATCCGGCGACCGCGACCACCGGCGTGACCGTCACCGCCGACCTGATCGGGGCGGGCCGATGAGCCGCCGCCACCCGATCGGCGAGGCGGTCCGCGAGGCGTTCACCGAGCAGCCGACCCTGAGCCACTTCAGCACCTTCCAGCAGGAGGACCTGGTCGCGCAGTACGGCCCCGAGCGGATGGTCCGGATGCCGATCGCGGAGAACGCGATGCTCGGCATGGCCCTGGGCATGGCCCTGGTGGGTCGGCGGGTGCTGTTCAGCGTCAACCGGGTGGCGTTCCTGTTCAGCGCGTTCGACCAACTGGTCAACCAGGTCACCACGTGGCGGTACATGAGCGACGGCCAGTTCTCGGTGCCGTTGGTGATCCGGGGCGTCACCCAGGGCGGCGAGCACCTCGGTGCGCAGCACGAACACGTGCCGTACGGCATGCTGAGCCAGATCCCCGGCCTGGTCGTCGCCGTACCCGGCTCACCGAACGCGGTCGGCGGTCTGCTGCGGACCGCGCTGCGCCACCCCGACCCGGTCGTCCTGCTGGAGTCACCGCGCCTGTTCGCCCCCACCTGGACCGACCTGCCCGAGCCCGAGCCGTCCGCGGACCCGCTGCCGTTCGGCGTCGCCGGTCTGGCCCGGCCCGGTGACGACCTCACCCTGGTCGGCATCGGCAACACGGTCATCGAGAGCCTGCTGGCCGCGCGGCGGCTGGCGGAGCACGGCGTCCAGGCCCGGGTGGTCGACCTGCGGACGGCGGCCCCCCTGGACAGGGACGGGGTCGCCGCGATGGTGGTGCCCGACCGGCCGGTGATCCTGGTCGACGAGCAACCCCGCGCCGGGTCCGTCCTGACCGACCTGGCCTACCACCTGGTACGCACCGGCACCGCCCGCCCCGAGCACGTCGAGTTGCTCACCGGCGTCCCGGTGCCCGCGCCGGTGAGCCCGGCGCTGCTCGACGGCCTGCTACCCGACGCGGACCGCATCGTCCGCGCGGCACTCGACACCTCGGCCCCCCTCACCCCGCGGAGATGACCATGACGAACAGCGAGTACGCGCTCTGGCACGGCCTCACGCCGATGGGGCCGCACCTGCGGGAGAACGGACCGGACCTGTTCCTGGTCAGCGGTGCCGGCAGCCACCTGGAGGACGCCGCCGGACGGCGGTACCTGGACGCCCGATCGTCGATGTGGAACGTCACGCTGGGCTACTCCTGCGAGTCGGTGAAGCAGGCGATGACCCGCCAGCTCGACGTGCTGCCCAGCGGCACCGTGATGCGCTACGAACACCCGCCGCAGGTCACCGTCGACTACGCCGCCGCGCTCGTGGCGCTGCTGCCGCAGCCGCTGCGACACGTACGCTTCGGCAACACCGGCAGCCAGATGACCGAGGCGGCGGCGATGCTGTCCCGGTTCTACCGCCGGATGACCGGCGAGACGGACCGGCACACCGTCATCGCGCTGCACGACGCGTACCACGGCACCGGACCGCTGGCCACCGCGCTGACCGACGAGCCGATCCTGCACGACTACTCCGCCCCGATCGACGGGCACGTGGTGCACGTGTCGACCCCGCCGCCGGTGACCTGCGACCCGGACGCGTGCACCGGCGAGTGCGTACGCCCGGTCCTCGACGCCATCGAGTCGGTCGGGGTGGACCGGGTGACCGCGGTGATGTTCGAACCGGTCTCCGGCACCTCGTTCCGGCCCGCGCCGGAGCACTACCTGGAGACGCTGATCGTCGAGTGTCGTCGCCGGGGCATCCACACCATCGCCGACGAGGTGACCACCGGCGCCGGACGGGTCGCCGCGATGACCTACGTCGAGCGGCTCGCCGAGGTGCCCGACATGCTGGTCCTCGGCAAGGGTCTGAGCGCCGGCTACTTCCCGCTCGCCGCGCTGGTCGTGGCGAGCGACATCTACCAGGCCCTCGCCGACCCGCCGGTGCGGCTCGGCTTCCCCAACGGATCGACCACCGACGGGCACCCGATCGGGGCGGCGGCCGGCCTGGCGGTGCTCGACATCCTCACCGCCGACGGCTTCCTCCCCGCGGTGCGCCGACGCGGCGCCGAACTGGTCGAGATGCTGGACGCCGCGTCGCAGGCGGATCCCCGCATCGGCGCGGTGCGCGGCGTCGGCATGATGCTCGGCGTCGAGCTGCGCGACGCCGACGGCGAACTCTGGTCGCTGCGCGACGTCCACGACCTGCGCGGGGTGTGTCGCGAGCACGGGCTGCTGACCAGCTACGCGGGCGGCGTGATGCCGCTGCTGCCGCACCTGACCGTCTCCACCGACGACTGCCGCGAACTGGTGGAACGGTTCGCCAAGGCGGTGGCCGCGTACCGCTCCTGACGCCGGCCGTCCGGCCGACCCGCCAGATCCGGGCCGCAGAGATCGAACTGTCGACGCCTGTGGCCCGTACTGGTGCGTGGGAGGTCGAGAACATGGCCGTACGTCGAGTTGTCGTCGTCGCGTTGGTCGCTCTCGTCGGGACGACGGCCGGTGCGCTGCCCGCCGCCGCACAGGGTGCCCCGACGTACCCGGTCAGCCGCTCGGCCGCGTGCGCGCCGGACGGGCCGCACGTGGGCACGTCCGCCTGCCTCGCGGCGGTGCGGGAGGGTGCCGCGCTGCGCGAGTGGGACAACATCCGGGTGTACGGCGTCGACGGCCGGGACCGGGACGTGATCCCCGACGGGGAGCTGTGCAGCGGCGGCCTGTCCGCGTACCGGGGGCTGGATCTGCCGCGCACGGACTGGCCGGCGACGCCACTGACCGCCGGGGCGGAGTTCGCCTTCCAGTACCGCGCCACCTCGGCGCACCAGGGCACGTTCCGGCTCTACCTGACCCGCCAGGGCTATACCCCGTCGAAGAGGTTGACCTGGGCGGACCTGGACCGGCTGCCCTTCCTGCGGATCACCGACCCACCGCTGCGGGACGGGACGTACCTGATGTCCGGGCGGCTGCCGGCGGACCGCAGCGGTCGACACGTGGTCTACACGGTCTGGCAGCACTCGGACACCGCCGACACCTACTACTCCTGCTCCGACGTGGACGTGGTGGCGGTCGACGCGCTCCGTCCGGGCACCACGCCGGTCGGCACGGCCGGTGGCACCCCGGAGACCGAGGACGGGCTGCCGGGCGTCGGTGCCGACGCGACCACCGAGGTCGCCGACAACGTACCGGTCGCCGCGGTCACCTACCTGGACGGCCGGCGCTGGCCGCTGGTCGCGGGCGGCCTGCTGGTCACGTTGCTGCTCGTGTCGATCGCCCTGCGGCTGCGCGGCTCGCGCGGCGGGCCACCGAAGGGACCCGCCTGCACGGTCCGCAACCACCGGGCCAACCCGCGCCCTTGGTGACCGTCGGGTGCGGCCTCGCCCGCCGGACCGGCGGCCGGGGCACGACGCGGCGGGTACGGTCGATCCCATGCGCTACGTGCAGCTCGACACCCCGAAGCCCCTGTCCAAGATCGGCCTCGGCACTTGGCAGTTCGGCTCGCGGGAGTGGGGCTACGGCCCCGACTACGAACGGTTGGCGGCGGACATCGTCCGGCGCGCGGTCGAGTTGGGGGTGACCGTCTTCGACACCGCCGAGATCTACGGCCTCGGTCGCAGCGAGCGGATCCTCGGCGCGGCGCTGGCCGCCGACCGGGACAAGGTCACCGTGGCCACCAAGATCTTCCCGGTGCTGCCGGTGGCGGCGGTGGTGCAGCAGCGGGCGGTCGCCTCGGCGGCCCGGCTCGGCGTCAGCAGCATCGACCTGTACCAGGTGCACTCGCCCAACCCGCTCGTCGCCGACGGCACCACCATGCGGGGCATGCGCGCGTTGCAGGACGTCGGCCTGGTCGGTGAGGTCGGGGTGAGCAACTACAGCCTGCGCCGCTGGCAGGTGGCCGAGACCGTGCTGGGTCGGCGGGTGCTGAGCAACCAGGTCCGCTACAGCATGGTGGACCGCAAGCCGGAGCAGGACCTGTTGCCGTACGCGGCGCAGGCGGGCCGGGTCGTCATCGCGTACAGCCCGCTGGCCCAGGGCTTCCTCTCCGGGCGGTACGACGCACACCACCCACCGGTCGGCGCGATCCGCCGGGCCAACCCGTACTTCCTGCCGGAGAACCTGGCCCGGGGCACCGCCCTGATCGAGACGCTGCGTCAGGTGGCCGCCGCCCACGACGCCACGCCGAGCCAGATCGCCCTGGCGTACGTGCTGCGGCACCCGAACGTGGTGGCGATTCCCGGGGCGTCCAGCGTGGAGCAGATGGAGCGCAACGCCGCCGCCGCCGAGATCGACCTGACCGACGACGAGTACGCCGCCCTGGTCAACGCGGCCCGGGCGTTCCGCCCGTTGACCGGCCTGGCCGCCGTGCCACGCATGATCAGGGCCCGCGTCGGCCGTTGACCGCCACGTCCCCGGTGCCCGCCGCTGGCGCGGCGGCGGTGCGTCAGGGCAGGTCGCGGGCGTAGCAGACGGAGAGCGGCGCGTCCCGGTACGGGCCGAAGTTGTCGACGCGCCGGTAGCCCTCGCGTTCGTAGAAGCGCTGCGCGTCGGGCTGGGCGGTGCCGGTCTCCAGCAGCAGGGTGCGTACTCCGGCCTGGCGGGCCGCGTCCTCCAGGGCGCGCAGGACGGCGACGGCCACGCCGGTGCCCCGGGCCGGCGGGACGACGTACATCCGTTTGATCTCGGCCGAGCCGGGCCCGAGCAGGCGCAGTCCGCCGCAGCCGACGGCGGTGCCGGTCGCGTCGCGGGCGACGAGGAAGACGCTGATCGTCTCAGCGCTCGGCGGCGTCCCCGGTTCGTGGTTGTCGCTGCCGTAGCGGGCGTCGAGTTCGGCCCGCTGCGCCGTGCGCAGGCGGGTCGCGTCGGTCGAGTCCCACGGCTCGTGCTCGATGGAGATCATTCTCGTTCCCTCTCCCGCGTTCCGTAACAAGCGTTACCGTAACGTACGTTACGGTGTAGGACCGCGACCGGGGGGAGGGGACGGATGCCCAGACGGCGGGACCTGGCGGACCAGCAGCAACGCCTCTCGGCGGCCACCTGGTCGGTGCTGGCCGAGCGCGGTCTGCCCGGCCTCACCCTGCGCGCGGTCGCCGAACAGGCCGGCTGCACCACCGGCATGGTGCTGCACACCTTCGCCGACAAGCAGGCGTTGCTGGTGCACGCCCGGGAGCTGTTGCACCGGCGTACCGGACAGCGCGCCGACGCCGCCCAGGCCGCCGCCGACTCGCCCCGGGAGGCGCTGCGGGCCGTGCTGTGGCAGGCCGCCTCGCCGACCGAGGAGAAGCGCGAGGAGGCGCGGGTGTGGGTCGGCTTCCTCGCCGCCGCGCTGGCCGACCCGGTCCTCGCCGACCTGCACCGCGCCTACAACCGGCGGTTCCTGGACCGGATCGGCGGCCTGGTCGCCGAGGTCCGCCCGGACTGGCCGCCGGTCGCCTGCGCGGACACCGCGATCAGCCTGGTCGCACTGGTCGAAGGGCTCAACGCGCTGGCGGCGGTCGATCAGCAGACCTACGCCGAGGAGTCGCAGCGGATCGCCATCGATGCCGCGCTCGCCCGGCTGAGCCGGGGATCCGACGGGGCGAGCTGAAAGCCATCCGAGCGCGCTAGCGTGGGGCGGGTGACTGCACCGACCTCGATGACCCCGGTCCCGCCGGCCGACCTGCCCGGCACGCTCGGCGCGCTGCGCGCCGCCGGCCACCGGTCCCGCAGCGTCAAGCAGGAGCTGCGGGACAACCTGCTGGCCCGGATGCGCAGCGGCACGCCCCGCTTCCCCGGCATCGTCGGGTACGACGACACGGTGCTGCCGGAGGTGGAGCGGGCGCTGCTGGCCGGGCACGACATGGTGCTCCTCGGCGAACGGGGCCAGGGCAAGACCCGACTCATCCGGTCCCTGGTGAGCCTGCTGGACGAGTGGACCCCGGTGATTCCCGGGTCGGTGCTCAACGAGCACCCGCTGCACCCGGTCACCCCGGCGTCCCGGACGCTGGTCGCCGAGTCCGGCGACGACCTGCCGATCGGCTGGCTGCACCGCTCGATGCGGTACGGCGAGAAGCTCGCCACCCCGGACACCAGCGTCGGTGACCTGATCGGTGACGTGGACCCGATCCGGCTGGCCCAGGGCCGTACGCTCGGCGACCCCGAGACGATCCACTTCGGGTTGGTGCCCCGGACCAACCGGGGCATCTTCGCCGTCAACGAACTGCCCGACCTGGCCGAACGCATCCAGGTGGCGCTGCTCAACGTGCTGGAGGAGCGGGACATCCAGGTCCGTGGCTACCAGCTCCGGCTCCCGCTGGACCTGCTGCTGGTGGCCAGCGCCAACCCGGAGGACTACACCAACCGGGGGCGGATCATCACCCCGCTCAAGGACCGGTTCGGCGCCGAGGTCCGTACCCACTACCCGACCGACCTGGAGCGTGAGCTGGAGCTGATCCGGCAGGAGGCCGACCTGGTCGCCGAGGTGCCGGAGCACGTGCTGGAGGTGCTCGCCCGGTTCGCCCGCGCGGTCCGCGAGTCGCCCTCGGTCGACCCGCGCTCCGGCGTCTCCGCCCGGTTCGCCGTCGCCGCCGCCGAGACGGTGGCCGCCGCCGCCCTACGCCGATCCGGCCTGCTGGCCGCGTCGCCGTCGGCCCTGCCGGGTGAGGTGAAAGGAGGGGACCCTTTCTCTACCGTAGACGTTAGTAGGGGGCCCTTCCTTTCTCCCGATGCGGTGGCGCGAGTGGGCGACGCCGTCTCGGTGACCTCCACCCTGCGTGGCAAGGTGGAGTTCGAGAGCGGCGAGGAGGGGCGCGAGGCCGAGATCCTCGGCCACCTGCTGCGTACCGCCACCGCCGACACGTTCCGGGCCCGCCTCGCCGGGCTGGACCTGTCCGGGTTCACCACGCTGGTCGAGGAGGGCGAGACCATCGAGACCGGGGAGCTGGTGTCGGCGGCCGACCTGCTGCGCCAGGTGGGCACCGTGCCGGGGCTGGCCAAGGTGCTCGACCGGCTCGGTGTCGGCGACGCGCCCAGCCCCGGGCAGGCCGCTGCGGCGGTCGAGTTCGTGCTGGAGGGTCTGCACCTGAGCCGCCGGCTGGGCAAGGACGTGACCGACTCGGGGCGGACCCGGTACGGCGGCCGGGACTGACCATGGCCGGCAACCGGTTCCGGTACGGGCAGTGGCGGGGCGGCCCCGATCCGCTGGCACCGCCGTACGACGTGCAGGCCGCGGTGGACCAGGTCGGCCAGGAGGTGCTGGCCGGCGGCAGCCTGCGGGAGGCGCTGCGCGAGCTGCTGCGCCGGGGCCCGCAGGAGCGGGGCGGGCTGGACGCGTTGACCGCCCGCGCCCGGCGGCTCCGGCGCGAGGCGCTGCGCCGGGGTGACCTGGACGGCGCGGTGACCCGGGCCCAGGC
Source organism: Micromonospora sp. NPDC049900 (assembly GCF_044461025.1). Classification (NCBI taxonomy): domain Bacteria; kingdom Bacillati; phylum Actinomycetota; class Actinomycetes; order Micromonosporales; family Micromonosporaceae; genus Micromonospora; species Micromonospora sp. NPDC049900. The sequence continues at coordinate 125,687 of NZ_JBITKM010000015.1, read as the reverse complement.
CCTGCTGGACCAGGCGCTGGCCGCCGAGCGCGACGAGTTGTCCGGCCGCCCGGACGAGGCGGCCCGGTTCGCCGAGGCGATGCTGGACAACCTGCCCCGATCCACCGCCCAGGCGGTGCGGGAACTCTCCGACTACCGGTGGGCCAGCGAGGAGGCCCGGCAGACCTACCAGCGGATCCTCGACGGGTTGCGGGACGACGTGCTCGGGCAGCGTTTCGCCGGGCTGCGCTCCTCGGCCCAGATGGCCGCCGACCCGGCCGTGCAGGAGCGGCTGGCCGAGATGATGCGGGACCTGAACGCCCTGCTCGCCCGGCATGCGCGCGCCGAGGACACCACCGACGCGTTCGCCGAGTTCATGCGCCGGCACGGCGACTTCTTCCCGGAACGACCGGCCGACGTCGACGAGCTGATCGACCTGCTGGCCCGGCGGGCGGCGGCCGGGCGGCGGCTGATGAACTCGCTCTCCGACCGGCAGCGGGAGGAACTCGCCGACCTGATGCGTCAGTCGCTCGGCGACCGGCTGGCCGGGGAGTTGGCCGACCTGGAGGGCAATCTGCGGGCGCTCCGCCCCGACCTGCGCTGGGGCCGGGGCGAGCGGATGCGGGGCGAGCAGCCGCTCGGCTATGGCGAGGCGACCGGAGCGCTGGACGAGATCGCCGAGCTGGACGACCTGCTGGACCAGTTGGGTCAGGAGTACCCGGGCGCGACGCTGGACGACATCGACGTCGAGTCGGTGGCCCGTACGCTCGGCCGGGACGCCGCCGACGACGTACGCCGGCTCCGGGAACTGGAGCGGGAGCTGCGCCGGCAGGGCTGGGTGACCCGCGACGCGGAGGGGCTGACGCTCAGCCCGAAGGCGCTGCGCCGCCTGGGCGGCACCGCGTTGCGGCAGGTCTTCGCCGCGTTGACCGCCGGTCCGCGGGGAGAGCACGACCTGCGGTCGGCCGGAGCAGCCGGCGAGGTCACCGGCGCCTCCCGGCCCTGGGCGTACGGCGACGAGCAGCCCATCGACGTGGTGCGGACGCTGACCCGGGCGGTACGTCGGGTCGGTCCCGGAGTGCCGGTGCAGTTGGCCGTCGAGGACTTCGAGGTGGTCGAGACCGAGCGACGGGCCTCGGCGGCGGTGGCGCTCTGCGTGGACCTGTCGTACTCGATGATCTCGCAGGGCCGCTGGGGTCCGATGAAGCAGACCGGCCTGGCCCTGGCCCACCTGATGGCGACCCGGTTCCCGCAGGATGCGCTCCAGATCATCGGGTTCGGTCGGCGGGCGGCGACGCTGACGCAGCAGGAGTTGGCCGCCGTCGAGCCGGACATGACCCAGGGCACCAACCTGCAACACGCCCTGCGGCTCGCCGGTCGGCACCTGCGCCGCCACCCGGACGCCGAACCGGTGGTGCTGGTGGTGACCGACGGTGAGCCGACCGCCCACCTGGACCCGGCCGACGGCGAGGCACTGTTCCACTGGCCGTCGTTGCCGGCGACCGTCGAGGCGACCATCCGGGAGGTGGACCGGCTCGGCCGGTACGGCGCGACGCTCAACCTGTTCATGCTCGGTGACGACCCGGGGCTGCGCCGCTTCGTCGACGCGGTGGCCCGGCGCAGCGGCGGCCGGGTCTTCACCCCGGACACCGAGGACCTCGGGGAGTACGTGGTCAGCGACTACCTGCGGTCACGACGCGGTCGCCGCTAGGCTCGGCCGGGTGGAGGTCGACGGGTTGCGGCAGGCGTACGACGCGCTGCTGGCCGAGGTCGACGCGGGCGGGTTCGGGCCGCCGCCGACCGGTTCCTACCGCGCCGAACAGATCGTGGCGCACGTGGTGACCAGCGACGAGCTGATGAGCGAGGCGACCGAGGCGGTGCTCGCCGGCTCCCCGTACGCCTTCTACGAGCTGGACGAGGTCCACCGGCCGGAACTGGATGCGCTGGTCGCCGAGGCCGGTGGCCTGGCCGGGCTGGCCGATCGGCTCCGCCTCAGCAGCGATCGCCTGGTCGCCCTGGTGGCCCGGCTCGGCGCGGGGGCCGACACGCCGGTGGAGACGCACCTGCGCGAGGGCTTCGACCTCGTCGTCGACGAGCCGTTGCCCTGGGGGCGCGTCATCGACCTGCACACCCGTGTGCACCTGCCCCGACACCTGACCGAGCTGCGGGCACTGCGCTCCTGACGCCTCGGGGAATCTGTTAGCAGGGGACCCCTGCTCTACCGCAGGCGTTAACCGGGTGCCCTTCCTTTGAATGTACGGCGGTACGCGGACGGCGCGACGCCGATGCGCAGGTGCAGTTGCTGGCGCAGGGCGGCGGTGGTGCCGAAGCCGCTGCGGTGGGCGATCTGGTCGACGGTCAGGTCGGTGCTCTCCAGCAGCAGCCGCGCGTGGTCGGTGCGTTCGTGCAGCAGCCACTGGGTCGGGCTGAGCCCGGTCTCGGCGCGGAACCGGCGGGTGAAGGTACGCACGCTCATCCGGGCCTGCTCGGCCAGGTCGCGCAGGCTCACCGGCTCGTGCAGGCGCTGCCGGGCCCACTCGCGGGCGGCGGCGGTGCTGGTGTCGGTCGTCTGCGGCACCGGGCGTTCGATGTATTGGGCCTGCCCGCCGTCGCGCCACGGTGGCATCACACAGCGCCGCGCGGAGCGGTTGGCCACCGCGCTGCCGTGGTCGGTACGGACCACGTGCAGGCACAGGTCGATCCCGGCGGCGACCCCGGCCGAGGTGAGCAGCCGGTCGTCGGCGACGAAGAGCACCTCGGGGTCGAGGTCGACGCGGGGGTGCAGGCGACGGAAGCGGTCGGCGTACGCCCAGTGGGTGGTGGCCCGGCGACCGTCGAGCAGCCCGGCGGCGGCAAGCACGAACGCGCCGGTGCAGATCGACATGATCCGGGCACCCCGGTGGTACGCGGCGCACAACGCGTCGAGCACCACGGGTTCGATCACGCCGAGGCGCAGCGTCGCCTCGCCGTGCACCCCCGGCACGATCACCGTGTCGGCCCGGTCCAGCAGCTCCAGCCCGTGGTCGGGCAGCACCCGGAACCCGGCGGTGCTGCGGACCGGACGGCCACCGGCGGTGCAGGTGTCGACGGCGTAGTAGTGCCGGTCGTCGGCGTCGCGCGCCGTGCTGAACACCTGGGCGGGAGTGCCGAGGTCGAGGCCGACCACGTCGTCGACGGCGAGGACCGCGATGCGATGCGCAGGCATGGCCCGATTGTTGCGCATCATGACCTCCGGGCCACTCGTCCCTTCGGTCCATCGCGCCGCAGACTCGCCTGGTGAATCGTCCCTTCCGCCTGCACCCGGCCTGGATCGTGGCGGCCGTCGCCTTCGTGGCGCTGGTCGGCGCCGCCGGGTTCCGGGCCACCCCGTCGGTGCTCCTGCACCCGCTGCACGCCGAGTTCGGCTGGCCCCTGGCCACCATCTCCGCCGCCGTGTCGGTGAACCTGCTGCTCTACGGCCTGACCGCGCCGTTCGCCGCGGCCTTGATGGACCGCTTCGGCATCCGCCGGGTGGTGGCCGTCGCGCTGGCCCTGGTGGCCGCCGGCAGCGGACTGACCGTCTTCATGACCGCGAGCTGGCAACTCGTCCTCTGCTGGGGCGTGCTGGTCGGGCTGGGCACCGGGTCGATGGCGCTGGCCTTCGTCGCCACCGTCACCGGCCGCTGGTTCGTCGGCCGCCGAGGTCTGGTCACCGGGGTGCTCACCGCCGGTGGGGCCGCCGGCCAACTCGTCTTCCTGCCGCTGCTGGCCGTCCTGGTCGGGGCGTACGGGTGGCGTGCGGCGGCACTCGTCGTCACCGGGGCGGCGCTGCTGGTCGTCCCGCTGGTGCTCTGGCTGCTCCGCGAGCACCCGGCGGACCTCGGGCTGCCCCCGTACGGAGGCAGCGAGGTCGTCGCCCCCGTCGCCCCGGCCGGTGGGGCCGCCGCGCGCGCGGTCGGCGCGTTGACCCGGGCCGCCCGGACCCGGCCGTTCTGGCTGCTGGCCGCCGGGTTCGCGATCTGCGGCGCGACCACCAACGGCCTGGTCGGCACGCACTTCGTGCCCGCCGCGCACGACCACGGCATGCCGCAGACCACGGCCGCCGGGCTGCTGGCGCTGGTCGGTCTCTTCGACATCGTCGGTACGGTCGCCTCCGGCTGGCTCACCGACCGGTACGACCCCCGCCTGCTGCTCGGCGCGTACTACGCGCTGCGGGGTGGATCGCTGCTGGTGCTGCCCGGCCTGTTCGCGGCCACCACCGAACCGAGCATGCTGGTCTTCGTCATCTTCTACGGGCTGGACTGGGTCGCCACCGTGCCGCCGACGGTGGCCCTGTGCCGGGAGTACTTCGGCACCTCGGGCGCGGTCGTCTTCGGCTGGGTCTTCGCCTCGCACCAGCTCGGCGCGGCGGTCGCGGCCACCGGCGCGGGCCTGGTCCGGGACCAACTCGGCACGTACACGCTGGCCTGGTACGTGGCCGGGGCGCTGTCGGTGGGCGCGGCGGTGCTGTCGGTGATGCTGGTCCGCCGCCGGGGACCGGCGGTCACCGATCCGCTCCCGGTCGCCACCGCACCCCGCGCCTGGAGCTACCGGGACTGACCGCCGGTCACTGCAACGACCAGCGCTGCGCCGGACTGCCGTCGCACGGTGCCTGGACGACGTCGTTCCCGGCCTCGCTCCCACCGTCGCGGACCTGGGCGCACTTGCCGCTGTGCACGGCCACCACCAGCACGGCGCCGTCGCCGGTCGGCTGGAGACGCCACTGCTGGTTGTCCTCGCCGTGGCAGCCGAACTGCTGCAACCGGGCGCCGTCGTCGCCGCTGCGCCCCTCCACGTCGAGGCACTGGTTGTGGGCGGCGTTGGTCAGCGTCACCGTGTCCGGGCCGAACGGGTTGACCACCCACTGCTGCTCCGGCCCACCGGTGCAGCCGGCCAGCTTCGCCACCGCCCGCTCGCCGTCACCGTCGAGCCCGAGGCAGAGGCCGGAGCCGACGCCCCGGACCACCTTCGGCCCGGTGTTCGGGTCGGCCTCGGTGGGCGTGGGCGACGGGGTGGGTGTCGGCTCGGGACTCGGCACGGTCGGCGGCGCGAAGCTCTCGCTCGGGCTCGGTGCCGCCGACGTCGGGCCGGCGGCGACCGGGGTCGGTGCCGGTTCGTCGCCGCCGCCGAGCGGGCCGGTGGCGAACAGCACCCCGGCCAGTACGCCGACCAGCCCGACCGCACCGGCCACCACCAGCACCGGATCCCGGGGCGGTCCGGAACGGCGGGTGCCGTAGACGGTGCCCGATCCATCGGTTTCCGACATGCCGGCATCCTGGCCCACCCCGCGCCGGTACGCCATCGAGGGTGCGGTAACTCTCGCGTGGACGGCCCGCCGACGGCGCCGCTGACGCGTAAAGTGACCACATGCACGCTTTGCGTGATCATGACGTGGCGGTGGCTCAGCTTCGACGGTCGTACGCTGCGGTGCCACCGGGCCGGCCGGTGCGGCTGGCCAAACGGACCTCCAACCTGTTCCGGCCGCGCGACGCCCCGCGCGCGACGGGCCTGGACGTCAGCGGGCTCGGCGGCGTGCTCAGCGTCGACCCGGCCGCCCGCACCGCCGACGTGCAGGGCATGTGCACCTACGAGCGGCTGGTCGAGGCGACCTTGCGGCACGCCCTGATGCCGCTGGTGGTGCCGCAGCTCCGCACCATCACCCTGGGTGGGGCGGTCACCGGGCTGGGCATCGAGTCGACCTCGTTCCGCAACGGCCTGCCGCACGAGTCGGTGACCGAGATGGACGTCTTCACCGGGGCGGGCGAGCTGGTCACCGCCCGGCCGGAGGGCGCACACGCGGACCTCTTCGCCGCGTTCCCCAACTCGCTGGGCAGCCTCGGCTACGCCACCCGGCTGCGTATCGAGCTGCAACCGGTCCGGGGGCACGTGGCGCTGCGCAACGTGCGGTTCACCGACCTGACCGCGTTGACCGAGGCGATCGCGGAGATCACCGCCGGCCGTGCCTGGGCGGGGGAGGCCGTCGACGCGATGGACGGGGTGATGTTCAGCCCCGACGAGGCGTACCTGGTGCTGGCCCGTTTCACCGACGAGCCGGGCCGGGTCTCCGACTACACCGGCCAGGGCATCTACTACCGGTCGCTGCGCCGACTGCCGCACGACACGCTGACCGTCCACGACTACCTGTGGCGCTGGGACACCGACTGGTTCTGGTGCTCGGCGGCGTTCGGCGCGCAGCATCCGCTGGTCCGGCGGCTGTGGCCGGCCCGCTGGCGGCGCAGCGACGTCTACCACCGCATCGTGCGGCTGGAACACCGGCACCAGGTGGCCGCCCGGATCGACCGCTGGCGCGGCCAGCCGGCCCGGGAACGCGTGGTGCAGGACGTGGAGATCCCGCTGGACCGCACCGCCGACTTCCTGCAGTGGTTCGCCCGCCGGGTCGGGATGACCCCGGTGTGGCTGTGCCCGCTGCGGCTGCGTGAGCCGTCGGGTGGGGGATCCGCGCGGTCCTGGCCGCTGTATCCGCTCCGGCCGGGGCAGGACTACGTCAACATCGGGTTCTGGGGGAGCGTGCCGATCGCCGAGAGCGCCGCCGACGGCGACGTCAACCGGGAGATCGAGCGCGCGGTGTCGGAGTCGGGCGGGCACAAGTCGCTCTACTCCGACGCGTACTACGACCGGGATTCGTTCGACCGGCTCTACGGCGGCGATACGTGGCGCGCCGTGCGGGACCGGTACGACCCGGAACATCGGCTCACCGGACTGTACGAAAAGGCGGTAGCGCGCGCATGAGCGAGCGTAGCGAGCGAGTCATCAGGCTCAGTGTGTCTCGTGGCGGCACGGAGCGGAGCGGAGTGCCGGCATGAGCCTTATCGACCGAGAGCAGGGGGCGGCCGGTGTTCCCGCCACCCCGCCGGCCGGGAGCGGCCGACGTGGTCCGAGTGTCGCGGACGTGGTCCGGGCCCTCACCGCAGGCCCGCTGCCGGTCCGGGTCACCGGGTACGACGGCAGTCGACTCGGTCCGGCCGACGCCGGGATCACCCTGTCGATCCGATCCGAGCGGGGCCTGTCGTACCTGCTCACCGCGCCGGGCGACCTGGGCATGGCACGGGCGTACGTGAGCGGGGACCTGGCGCTGGAGGGGGTGCACCCGGGCGATCCGTACGAGGCGTTGCGGGTGCTCAAGGACGAGCTGCGGGTACGCACTCCGACGGTGGCCGAGGGACTGGCGTTGGTGCGCGGGCTGGGCTGGGAGCGGCTGCTGCCGCCACCGGCGCCGCCACAGGAGGCGCTGCCCCGCTGGAAGCGGATCGTGGGCGGCCTGCGGCACTCCCGGGTGCGGGACAGCAGTGCGATCTCCCACCACTACGACGTGTCCAACGCCTTCTACGAGAAGGTGCTCGGGCCGTCGATGACGTACACCTGCGCGGTCTTCCGCAGTCCCGACGACACGCTGGAGCAGGCCCAGGCGAGCAAGTACGACCTGGTCGCCGGCAAGCTGGCGCTGCGTCCGGGCATGCGTTTGCTGGACGTGGGCTGCGGCTGGGGCGGCATGGTCCGGCACGCGGCCCGCGAGTACGGCGTCAAGGCCCTCGGGGTGACGCTGTCGCACGCCCAGGCGCAGTGGGCGCAGGCGGCGATCGCGCGCGAGGGACTGACCGGGCTGGCCGAGGTGCGGCACATGGACTACCGCGACGCGCCCCGGCGGGAGTTCGACGCGGTCTCCTCGATCGGGCTGACCGAGCACATCGGGGTGCGCAACTACCCGGCGTACTTCGGTTTCCTGCGGGACCGGCTGCGCCCGGAGGGCCGTCTGCTCAACCACTGCATCACCCGGGCCGACAACCGGGCGCCGCACCGCTCGGGCGCCTTCATCGACCGGTACGTCTTCCCGGACGGCGAGTTGGCCGGTCCGGGGCGGGTGATCAGTGAGCTGCACGACGTCGGGCTGGAGGTGCACCACGAGGAGAACCTGCGGCGGCACTACGCGCTGACGCTGGCGGCGTGGTGCCGCAACCTGGTGGAGCACTGGGACTTCTGCGTCGCCGAGGTGGGTGGCGGTACGGCCCGGGTGTGGGGGCTCTACATGGCCGGTTCCCGGCTGGCGTTCGAGCGCAACGGCATCCAGTTGCACCAGGTTCTGGCCACCCGCAACGGCCCGGACGCGGTCAACGGCTACCCGTTGCGACCGGACTGGCTGCCCTGACCCGCTGACCTCGTCGGCGGAAAGCCGCGCCGGATCGATCGGCGCGGCTTTCCCCGGATCGATTGACAAAGAAGATCTGTACGTACAAGCTGATTTTTGCCATGAGAGACGTCCTGTACCTGGAGCAGATCGAGCAGGCCGAGGTCCTGCTCAAGCCGCAACGCGTCGAGATCCTGCGGCAGTTGGCCGAGCCACGCACCTGCACCGAGGTGGCCGCCCGGCTGGAGCAGACCCCGCAACGCGTCTACTACCACGTCAAGCAGCTCGTTGCGGCCGGGCTGGTCGAGCAGGTCGACCAGCGCCGGGTCCGGGGCATCACCGAGGGCATCTACCGCGCGGTCGCCCGGTCGTACTGGCTCTCGCCCCGCCTGGTCGGCCGGATCGGACTGCGTCGCGCCCGCGACGAGCTGAGCCTGGGCTACCTGCTCGACCTGATGGAGGAGGTCCAGGCCGACGTCGCCGCGCTGGACCGCACCACGCAGGAGCTGCCCTCCATCGGCGTCTCCGGGGAGATCCGGGTGCCGGCCGAGCGTCGGCAGGAGTTCCTACACGACCTGCAGTCCGCGCTACAAAACCTGTTCACCCGCTACGGCGGCGCCGAGGGAGACGCCTTCAAACTCGCCGTGGCCTGCTATCCGAAGGGAACCGGCCATGACTGAGCCGATGATCATCGCCGCCCGCCTCGACGCCCCGATCGCGCGGGTGCGCCAGGCCCTGACCGACCCGGCCGAGCTGCGCGTCTGGCTCGCCGAGCACGCCGAGGTCGAGCTGCCGCACCGGTACGAGTTCTGGGGCCGCTACACACCCGAAGGCGACGCACCGCACCAGCGCTTACTGCACGTCGACGACGAGCGGCTGCGTTTCGCCTGGCTGCTCGACGGCGTGGAGACCACCACCGAGATCACGCTGAGGCCCGACGGACCGGACGCCACCGTGCTGAAGCTGTCGCAGACCCACTTCGACTTCAACGACGTGATCAACGGCACCAGCATCCGGGGCGTACTACAGACCTACTGGAGCCTGGCGATCGCCAACCTCGAAGCCCACCTGACCGGCGACCCGCTGCTGCCGAAGACGGACTTCACCGGCACCGACTTCCGTGGCGAGATGGTCATCGCCGCCCCGGCCGACAAGGTCTGGGAGTCACTGACCGACTCCGAGCAGGCCAGCGCCTGGTTCGGCTACCCGATCGGCATCGAACCCTGGACCGGCGGCCGGTATGCCATGGGAGGCTTCGAACACGGCTTCGCCGCCAAGGTGGTCGACCTGGAGCCCGGCCGACGGATGTCCGTCGACTGGGGAGCGCCCGGCGTCACCACCTGGGAGCTGGCCGAGTCCGAGGGGAAGACGAAGCTCACCTTCGTGCAGAGCGGCTTCGACGAGCAGAACCCGCCCTACGCCGCCTGGTCCGGCTCGGTCAGCGGGTTGGGCGAACTCCGGCGCTTCCACGAGATGCCGAACTGGCAGCCGATCTGGCTTCCCGAGGAGTCCACGGTCGGATGACCGGCTGAGCGATGAGCAGGGCCGGGCCGTGGATGCCGGATCACCCCGAGCGGGCGAGTGCGTCGAGTCGGGCGAGCAGGGCGATGGTGGCCGGGTGGTCGGGGACGAGCGCGGTGAGAGCGGAGTCGAGGGCCTGCCAGCCGTCCAGGTGGCGGTAGCGCCACAGCGTGCTCAGCATGCCGATCAGCTCCAGCCGGGCCACCGGACTGCGCGGCAACTGCTCCTGGACGGGTCCGGGCAGTAGCGAGTAGAGCTGCTGACGGAACGACGGATCGTGGATGTGTGGCAGGGCGAGCAGCAGCCGGACGAGTTCCGCGTATTCCGCACCGGTCGGCTCCGCCGTCGGGCCGACCACCCGTACCGGCGAATCCGAGTGGCCGGTGGCGGCCGGGCCGCCGGTCGCGGACGGCGTGACGGTGGCGTCGGCTGTGGTGGCGTCGGGCGGTGACGAACTCGGGTGCACGACTGGAGCCGGCGTATCCGGGCTGGCCCCGGTCGAGGACGCGGGATCGTCGAGGGCGAGCAGAGCGCGCCGCAGCACCACGTAGGAGCGGTGTTCGTGCGAGTCGGGCTGGATGATGGAGAAGTGGTCGCCGGGGAGTACACCGGCGTCCGGGAAGACGCTGCGGGCCGAGGCGGGCGGGACCACGCCGTCGCTGGCGCCGGCGTAGACCTTGACCCGGATGGTCGGCTGCGGCGCGTGGACGATCTGGCGGAGCACCACCCGTTGGGCGTCGAGGACGGCGGCGCGCAACGGGCGCAGGTCCGCCTCCTGGGGGTGTCGGCGCAGGAAGGTGCGGCGCAGCGGCAGGGCCAGGTCCGAACCGGCGTTCGGGCAGGCGTACATGAGCACCAGGCGGAGGCGGTCGAGTTCGCCCGGGTTGTCGGCGAGCATCCGGGCCAGCGCCCGCTGGACCACCAGCCCGCCCTGGCTGTGTGAGACGAGCGCGAGGCGGGAGTGGTCGGCCAGGTCCTGGGCGAGATAGGTACGCAGGTCGTCGGCGATGTCATCGAGGTGCGGTATCCGGCGCAGCGGATTGAGCGAGACCAACGGCGATTCGTACCCGAAGGTGTGCACGTGAAGGCCGGTCAGGGCATCGTCCTGGGCAACCAGTCGGGTGAATTCCGCCCAGGTGTCGGCCGAGGACAAGAAACCGTGTACGAACACGACGGCTGTTCCGGACACGACGTCACGCTAACACCACTGCGCCACCGCACGCGGAGCACGGTCCATTGTGGTGAGCAGCGCATTTCGCGCTCCGCTGCCGATATCGACACGACCGGTGATCGTGAGAGGGAGAGGCGGCGGTGGTCTGACGTGCGCAGGTGACCTGACCGGACCGTGGAGAACCGCGCTGACCTGCGACGTCGTCCATCGTGAAGGGGGGCGGCGGCGACATCCCGGGTGCTATCGGTCTATTCACCGACGAATGCTTGTTCTGCCGCGTCCATTACCGTCATCGGGTGCGGAGTGTGGTAATGGTATGCCGGTGAATCAACCGTTCGCTGTCGAGGTCGACTCGGAACTCGTCGATCTCGCGGATGTCTCTCTTGATCTCCTGGTCGACTATGACCAGGAGATTCTCGGCCCGATCATGCGGCGACTCCTCCGTCGTGTCGACGATCCCGAAAGTATCACCAGTGGCTACAATCCCCAGCGTCTCGACTGACGGGGCCGGCCTTCCTTGGAGAAGTTGTGACCGCTCAACATCTGGCGGCGGAGCCGGTCGGTCGACCCGCGCGCCATCGTCTGGAACCGCGCCACTTCGGGGCCCTGGCCACCGGGTCCGCTGACGCCGACACCATCGCCGAACTGCTCGCCGCCGAGAGCAGTTGGCGCAAGATCCAACTGCGGGCGGTCCTGGACGCCGCCGCTGCCGTACCCGACGCCACCGGCCCGCTGCCGCCGGTCGCCGAGGCATGGCGGCTGCTCGTCGCCGCGCAGCGACGCGACCGCGAGGCCGTGGAGAAGCTGATCCTGCATCCGCAGGTCGGCACCTGGGCCGGGTACGCGCTGCGCCGGATGCGGGGCACCACGGTCTCCGCCACCGGTCCGCTCTGGGTGGACCTCGGGTACCTGCACGCGCTGGCGGTGGCCGCTGCCGTCCGTACCGGATGCGACTTCACCATGCGGGTGCCGGTGCGGGACGGCTTCGTCGTCCTGCCGACGCTCGGTGGTGCCCAGGTCCCGAAGGCCCACGAGTGGGATGAGGCGGAGGTCGTCGGCGGGGACGGGCGGGCGACGTTGACCGTGGCCGGCACGGTCATCGAGTTCGACGCGAACGGCGCCGGCACCGACGGCTGGGTGCCGTTGCCGACCGTCCGATCCACGGCGGGCGGGCACACCCTGGAGGTCACGCTCGACTTCATCGACCCCTACCGCAACCTGCGTACGCCGACCGCGCCGCACCTGGACATCGCCGCCGACGTCCAGCGGTGGCGGGAACTGCTCGACCAGGCGTGGGCGCTGCTGGTGCGGGCCTGCCCCGACCTGGCGCTGCCGATCGCCCGTGGCCTGACCTCGGTGGTGCCCCAACCGGCCGCCGAACGGTTCCGGACCATGAGCGCCTCGGCGGGGGACGCCTTCGGCAGCATGATCGTCTCCGAGCCGGAGGACGCCCCCGAACTGGCGGTCACGCTGGTCCACGAGTTCCAGCACATCAAGCTCGGCGGACTGCTGCACCTGGCCCCGCTGGTGAACGGTGAGCCGCCGCACCGGCTGTACGCGCCGTGGCGCGACGACCCCCGCCCGCTCGGCGGGCTGATCCAGGGGGTGTACGCCTTCGTCGGGATCGTCGAGTTCTGGCGGGCGTACCGGCAGGTGGCGACCGGTACCACGGCCGGGCTGGCGCACTTCGAGTTCGCCCGCTGGCGGGAGCAGGTGTGGGCCACCCTGCGGATGATGCGCGAACTGCCGCAGCTCACCGACGTGGGACGGCACCTGGTGGCGGGCCTGACCACCACCGCCGTGAGCTGGCAGGACGAGCCGGTGCCGGCGGACCCGCTCGCGGCGGCTCGGGCGGCGGTGGCCGACCACCGGGCGCGTTGGCGCACGCACCACCTGACGCCCGCCCCGGAGGTGGTGTCGGCCCTGGTCGCGGCGTGGATCGCGGGACAGCCGGTGCCCACCGCACCCGATGTCGCGCCGACCGTGGCGGCGGACGCCACCGCCCGCCGCCTGGACACCCGGGCGGTGCTGGAGTTGTGGCGGATCACCGACCCGGAGGGCTTCGACCGGCTCCGCACCGACCCGTCGGCGGTCGGCGCGCGGGTCTCCGGCGCGGGACCGGCCGAACTGGCCCACGTCTGCGGCGAGACGGCCCAGGCCCAGGCGGGCTACCTGGGTGCACTGTCGACCGAGCCGGGCTCACCGGCCGCGTGGGCCGGTCTCGGCCTGACCCTCGCCGCCCTCTATCCGGGACCGGCCGCCGACGCGTTGCGGGACCGGCCGGAACTGGTCCGCGCGGTCTACCTCGGGTTGCGCGACCAGGGCACGCCGGTGCCGGAGCCGCTGGAACTGGCCGCCTGGATCGGCGTCGACACGGCCTGAGAGCCGGGTGCCGGGGTGGCGGCCTCTCCGAGGTCAGGCACCCCGGCTCTGCGCCGGACGGCGACGGGACTCCCGACGGCGGCGCTACAACGGCATCGGGTCCAGGTCGCAGTCGCCCCGGATGGTCAGGTCGGTGCCGGCCACGGTGGCGGGGTGCTGCTCGCCGAGCACCGTGGCGAACTTCTGGGTGATCTCGGCGTGCAGGCCGGCCGCATCCTCCTCCCGCCCGAGCGAGACGAGATCCTGGGCGAGATTGCCGAGGCAGATCAGCGTGGTGGGATGGTCCGGTCCGAACACCGCGGCGCACCGGGCGGCGGTGCGTTGGTCGAGGTCGTACGCGGCGGCGTGCTCGCCGAGGTGGTAGAGGTCGTTGCCGAGGTTGATCAACGCGGCCAGCGCCAGCGGGTGATCCGGGCCGAGCCGTCGGGTCAGCACCGCCAGCCCCTGCTCGTTGGTGCTGCGGGCCCGCGCCACGTTGCCCCGCAGCCGGTCCACGATCGCGCCGTTGAGCTGCGTCGCCACCGTGTACGGGTGGTCGGAGTCGAAGAGTTCCCGATACCAGGTGACGAGTTCGGCGGTGAGCGTGGCGGCGGCGTCCAGATCACCCGTGGCGCGCAGGTCGACGGCCAGACCGAAGGCGGCCAGCAGGGTGTCCGGGTGGTGCTCGCCGAAGCGGGCCGCGAAGCCGTCGCGTACCTCCTGGGACAGTGCCAGGGCCGCGCGGTGGTCGCCGGCCTTGCGGATCGCGGAGGCCAGTCGCCGTCGCGCGGTCAACGTCTGGGTCTGCGCCGAGCCCCAGACCCGGGGCAGCCGGTCCACGACGTTCTGCATCTCGACCCGGGCGGGGAGGTACTCGCCGAGTTCGCGACGGTCGATGATGAGGTTGAGGTGCGACTCCAGCGTCTGCGCGTGGTCCTCGCCGAAGAGCAGGACCCGGTGGGCGTACGTCTCCCGGTCGACCTCGTACGCGCGCCGGATGTCTCCGGTCAGGCGGAGGCTGACGGCCAGATTGTGCGCCGCGTTGAGCGTGTTCGGGTCGTCCTCGCCGAGCGCCTGGATGTGCCGCCGGTAGAGATCCTCGTCCATCTCCAGGGCGCGTCGGAAGTCCCCGGACGCCCGCAGGTCGGCCGCCACCTGGCCGATGGCGCGCAGCAACTCCTCGGTGTCCTCGTCGGTGCTGCGTTGGTAGAGCTCCAGGATGCGGGCGTTGTGCTGGGCCGCCTCACGGTGCCGACCCAGGCGGTAGAGCATGAAGCCGAGCCAGTGGCCGATGGTGAGCGTCATCGGCGCGTCCTCGCCCAGGCTGCTGCTCCAGGCCCGCCACGCCTGCTCGGCCAGTTCCAGGGACGCCGTGAAATCGCCCCACCAGTAGAGGTAGCGGGCCTCGTTGAAGACCAGTTGCTGCACCCACGGCTGGTGGGAGTGGACCGCGTCGGAGGCCATCACGTGCGGGTACAGCTCGGCGTAGCTGCCCCAGTTGGCCGGCGAGTCGGGGTCGTTGCGGTCACCGGAGGCGAGCAGCAGGTGTGCGCTGTTGCGGACGGTCTCCCGGTCCGGCCCGGCCATCCGGTCGATGAGGACGGCCTGGATCAGCCGGTGCATCTGGATCGAGTTGGTCCGGTGGATGACCCGGGCCAACGCGTACCGGTTGATGTCGCGGATCGCGCGGTTGAGTCGCATCGGGTCGCGCAGCGCGGCGTTCAGCTCCGGGTGGATGTCGTCGTTCTGCGCGCCGCTGAACAGGGTGCGGGGGATGGGCTCCGGAGCGAGGAACGAACAGACCTGCAACAGCCGGAAGGCGGCCGGATTGGAGACGACGAGTCGGTCCAGCGACACGTTCCACGCGGCGGCGACGGGCAGTTGGTAGTCCATCGGTGGTGCCTGTTCGAGCAGCTCGATGCGCTTCTCCTCGAACAGCCGCAGGTACTCCTCGGCCGGCATGCCGGTCTCGGCCCGCCACGCCGCCGCCTGCTCCAACGCGAGCGGCAGGTCACCGAGCGCCTCGGCGAGCCGGTCCGCCTGCTCGGAGGTCAGCTCCGGACCCCGGCGGCGCAGCAGCTCGATGCTCTCCTCCCGGGGGAAGACGTCGACCTCCAGCGTACGGGCGACGTTGGCCCAGCCCGGATTCCGTGAGGTGATGATGATGTCGCCGGACCCGCCGGTGGGCAGGTACGGCACCAGCGCCTCGGGGCTCTCGGCGTTGTCGAAGACGAGCAGCCAGCGAGGGTACGGCCGACCGATCCGCAGGGCCTCCTGGACGGCGACGCGGGCGCTGCCGATGTCCGGCCCGGAGGCGAGGTTCATCCGCGCGGCGAGTTCCACGATGGAGGCGTTGATCTGGGTGGGCCGTTCGGCCGGGATCCACCAGATCAGGTCGTACTCGCCCTGGTGCTGGTAGACGTACTCGACGGCCAGATGGGACTTGCCGACGCCGCCCATCCCGTGCAGGGCGTGCGGCAGGACCGCCGTGGTGCCGCCGCGTACCTGCCGGTGGAGCTGGGCGAGCGGTTCCTTGCGGCCGGTGAAGTTCGGGTTCCGCGGCGGGATGTTGCCCCAGACGGCCGGGGTGCGGGTCGGGGCGGTGGCGCCTGCGGGAGTGCTGGACGTCAAGCCGGCTCCTTCGGTACCTACGCTACGGTCTGCGTCGGCATCAGCGCCGACAGCTATCATCGCATCCCGATCGGCAGGTACGGGAGTCCTGACGACCGGGTCGGCACCGCCGTCCGGGTCGACCGCGGCCAGCGCCTCGCCGAGTCGTCGCGCCCGGGGGAGATACCGCCCGGACAGCGCCCGCAGCACGTCCTGCTCGATCCGGACCAGCGCGGTGTCGGCCGGGGTCACGGTCGGAATCTCGACACTCGTCGGGTCGTCCAGCACCCGTCCCCAGTGCGCGATCGCGGGGCGGAACCGCCCGAGCCGGGCCGACAGGAGCTGCCAGACCCGTACGGTGTCGGCGCGGCGGCCGGCTGCCAGCAACTCGGCCCGTACGCCGGGAAGGAACTCGAAGGTGCGGTCGTCGCCGGTGCCGACGGTCCGCACCAGCGCACTGGTCAGCACCTCGGCCAGGTGCAGGGTGGTGGACCGGGGCAGCAGCGTCCGCTGCACCACCCGGACGGCCGACCGGTCCAGCGGTGCTGCGGCCAGGTGGGTGGCCAGCCGCAGCGCCTCCGGCGAGGCCCACGAGATGAACTCACGTACCCGCCGGGCGGCGCCGGGCCCACCGGTGGGTGCGACGGCACGGTGCGGGCCCGCCCGGTCGGTGGCGAGCAGGGCGGGCATGTCGATCCATCGTGGCGCGCGGCAGGCGAGCAACTCGACCCACGCCCCGAGCCAGCGCGGTCGCAACTCCACCACCGGCACCGGCACCCGGTCGCCGGCCGGTGCAGGCTCCTGCGCGAGCAGCGCCTGGAGAGTGTTGTGGTGCCGCCACTCCCACCGCGAGTTGGCCGCCGCCGGCGCGGCGGCCCGCAGCCGCAGGCGCAGCGGCTGCACGCCGGTGCGGTGCCACATCTGCTGGGGCAGCAGGTGCACCAGCGCCACCGGCTGTCGGCCCGCCCACTCGTGCAGGTGCGGCAGGACCGCGCCGGAGTGCCAGGCCGGACCGGCCCCGTCGCTGAGTACCAGGACCAGACGGCGGCGACCGACCGGCGGCAACGCCGTGGACGGGCCGGTGACCGGTCCGCCGCGCCGTCCGCGCAGCACCACCCCGGCCGGGTCCGTGACGTCGGTGACCAACCGGCAGACCCGTACGTCGTGGAAGGCGACGTGTCGGCGCAGCAGTTTGACGAAACTGCGGATCCGGCCGGACCAGACGGCCATCGACAGGTGGTCGTCGACGACCACCACCGCGTCCCAGCCGGCGCGCGGCGTCCGGCGCAGGACCGGCCAGGCCACTCCCGCCGCGAGATGCTCGGCGGTGGCCTCCTCGTCGAACTCGTACCGCTCGCGCCCCGGAACCAACTGCCGGAACGGGTGCAGGACCTCCGACAGCGGTGGGCCGCCGTCCGGGCGGGACGGGTCGGTGGTCAGCGCGGTGCCGGGTGGCCCGGCGAGCCCGGCGCCGGGCCCGAGCCGGGCGGCCAGCCAGATCGAGTCGGCCAGTTCGACGCGGGTGAGCCCACCGCCGGGACCGGTCACTCGGTGCCGTCCGGCGGCAGCCGGCGCCACAGTGCCTCGATCAGCCGCCGCCACTCACCCCGGTCCCGTGGGGCGAACGCGCCGGAGGTACGCAGGTGTACGGCGTCGAGCAGTTGGTCCACCGCCGGTGGATCCCACTCGCCACGCCGGGAGAGGTATTCCTGGATCAGCTCGGCGGACCCCTCCGCGCCGTCCGGGAAGTGCGCGGCGACCATCGAGGCGAGCCCGGCCTCGCCCGCCTCGGGCAGGCGCAGGCGCAGGCAGTGCCGCAGGAACGCGGCCGGGAAGTCGCGGTCCTCGCTGCACGTCATCACCACCAGCGGGAACTCGTGGCAGGTCACCCGGCCGCCGCGTACGGTGGCGGTCCGCCCCGGGTCGGCGGTGTGCACCACCGCCTCCGGCGCCCGGCCGGCGACCCGGACCAGCTCCGGGATCTCGAACCCGCCGTCCTCGAAGACGCTGCGCAACTGCTGCGGCAGGTCGATGTCGCTCTGGTCCAGCTCGTCGATCAACAGCACCCGGGGCAGCCGGTACGGCAGCAGGGCGGTGCCGAGCGGCCCGAGGCGTACGTAGTCGCCGACCTGCGGCGGTGGCGCGTCGCCGCCCTGCGCCGCCGCCTGGCCGGTGGCCTGGACCAGCCCGACGGCGTCGTAGTCGTACAACCCGTGGCGCAGGCCCACCTGGGTGGTGACCGGCCAGCGCAGCACCCGGCCGAGCCGCAGCTCCCGGGCGATCCGGTAGGCCAGGCTGGACCGACCGGTCCCCGGGCGTCCGGTCACCAGCAGCGGTCGCCGCAGGTGCAGGGCGGCGTTGACCACGTCGACCTCGTACTCGTCGACCAGGTGGGAGACGATCGGCTCGCCCAACCGGCGGACCAGCTCCGGGTCCTCCTGGGGCGGTGCCGGCTCGTCCGGACCGCCGTCGAAGGCCCGCCAGCGCGGCGGTGCCGGCCACCGCAGGTCACGCTCGGCGTCCTCGACGGCGCGTCCGGTGCCGGTGTAGATGCGCCAGCCGGTCGACCCGGTGGTCTCCGGCGAGCTGGTCGGGTCCGTCATCCGGTCACCTCCGGGGTGCCGTGGGGCGTGTCCAGTTCCGGCGTGCGGTACGGGTCGTCCCAGAGGACGACGAGGTGTCGGCCGTGGTGGCGGTCCTGCTCGGCGGCCGGGGCCTGCAACGCCGACAGCCGGGACCGTTTGGCCGACTCCGGCAGGCGCACCACACCGGCGCGCGCGGTCATCGACCGGATCTCGTCCCAGAAGTCGGTGTCGGTCGGCGCGGTGCGGTGCCAGACCACCACGGGCAGACCGGCCCGCAGCGCGGTCATGATCTCTTTGACGGTCGCCTCGGCGTCGGTCGTGGGTGGTGCGCTGAGCACCACCGTGGCCAGACTCGGGTCGGAGTTCAGCTCGGCCTCCATCCGGGTCAGGTAGCCGGGGCCGTCCGGCACGCTGCGATAGAGCCCGCTGTTCCACGGCTCGGCCTGGAGCCGGTCCCAACGCAGTCGCCAGGCGCGACGCCAGGAGGTGGTCCGCAACCGGTCCAGGCTGCGCACCACGACCGGGTAGTCCATGGCCAGCACCTTCTGGTCGAGGTACTGGCTGGCCCGCTCCTTGCGCCACCAGGGCACGTCCTCGTTGAGCAGCTCGATCGGGAGCACCAGCTCCACCGCCACCTCGGCCGGGCGGTCCGCCCACTCGACCTCCATCTCGTGGACGATCCGTTCCACGGTGGACTCCAGGTCGTCGTAGGCGACCTCGGGGATGCGCCCGCGCAGCTTCGAGTTCCACTCGCCGCCGCCGTGCCACTGCCGGTAGTGCGACACCGTGTACCGCTCGCTGCCCGGCTCCAGGTCGTTCTCGATCTGGATGACCAGGTACGCATACCGGGTCGTCGCCTCGCCCCCGGCGTTGACCAGGGCCCGACGCCGGTCCAGCTCCTCGGTGAGGTCGAGTGCCGTGGCCTCCCGCTGGTTGCGCCGACGGATCAGCGTGGCCGTCCCGGTGTCCACCTCCTTCTCCAGCAGGGCGAGGAACAGCATCCCCGGCGGCAGTCCGCGGGGCGGGGCGTTCTGGCCGGTGAGGTAGACGAAGACGTCCCACGCGTTGGCGCACCACGTCGGCAGGCTGGCGAGCTTGTGTTCACTGGCCCGCTGCAACAGTCGCGTCAGCGGGGCCAACCGGACGGCCAGCAGGGCGGTCCGCAACTCGGCCCAGTCGCTGTCGGCGAGCACGCCGATCGCGTCCGCCTCGTAGCGCAGCCGTTCCAGGGTGGGCAGTTCGTCGGCGGCGGGATCGAACAGACGCACCAGCTCGACCAGCGTCTCCATCTCGGGCGGCTCGCCGAGACAGGCGCCCGCGATCTCCAGGCTCTGCCCGCGAGGGTTGGCCACGTCGTCGAGCCGGTCGCCGTGGTGCAGTTCCCGGCGCAGACGCTGCACCAATTGCCGGCGACTATCCGCATGCCCCACCAGCGGCATCGCGGCGAGCATGTCGACCAGCTCCCTCTCGATGCGGCGGCGCTGATTATCGCCCGGCAGTGGAAGATGGGTCATGGACCATCCGGTCTGTCGAACGTTTCCGACTGTTCGGTAAAGGTCAGGTTACCGGCCGACGCAAGGGCCGAGTGACCCTTTGTTTTCCGGACGGAGCCGGTATCGCAGGCGATAGGTCACCGATGTCCGAAGTAGACGATCCCGCGGCGGCTACTCCGCTGTCTCCTTTCCGACATCGGCGGCCGGGCGGGGTTCCGGAACGCCCGCCGGGATCGGTGTCGTCGGGGCGGTGGCCTGCGCGATGTCGATCAGCGTACGGGTCAGCAGCGTGGCCAACGCCAGCAGGATGCACCCGCAGACGAGCACCCGCAGCGTCGGTACGTCCGGCAGTGCGCCGGCCAGTACCAGGACCGCGAGAGCCGTGCCGAGCACGCTCGTGGTCGCCACGAAACCGGCATAGAGGCCGACCCGTCGTTTGGTCCAGAACCGCACGCCGTGCACCGGGTCCTCACTGCGCGGCCGTCGCGGTTGCGTCTGAATTCGCTCCAGGAATCGGGACTCCCAGAGTAAGGCGAGCATCAATACCGGAAGTACCTGCGCGGAAGTTGCGTACAGATCGGAGAACACGACGTGGGGCTCCTCGGATCGCGACGCCTCGATACCGCTGACAGTGTCGCAAACGCCACGTAGCGCGACGGTCCCGTCCGGTCCTGGCGGGTCGGCCGGGCCAGTGCGTCGGCGCGGCTATCGTGGCCTGTCGTGACGAGCAGCGAGCAGCGACTGGCCGCGATCCGCGGCGGCATCCCCCCGCGTCGGCACAACGCCCGGACGATCGCCGCGCTGACCGGCAACCCGGGCTGCACCCGGCGTGCCGTGCTGGACGGGGCCGGGGTGGACAAGCCCCTGCTGGCCGAGCGGATCGGTTTCCCCGCCCGGTTCGGGCAGTCCCGGTTCGCCATCACCCGGGGGAACGCGTTCGAGGCGCAGGTGAAGGCCGACGACGGCGCCGAGTTGCTGCGGCTGGTCGCCGAGCGGTTGGGCGTACCGGTGCCGACCTCGGCGCGGTGGACGGCGCTCGGTGACGGCGACGACATGGCGGCCCGCCAGCGGCGCTCGGCCGCGCTCCTGACCACCGTGCCGGACGGCCCCGACGACTCGGCCGCGTTCTTCGACCACCCGATGCTCGCCCTGGATGTCGCCGGTCAGCGGGTCCACCTGGAGCCGGACCTGGTGGCCGCCCGACTCGGTGGCCGGTTCCACGTGGTCGAGGTCAAGTCCTTCCCGGTGATCGACGGCCAGGCCGACCCGGCGAAGCTGGCCGCCGCCGCGATCCAGTCCGCGGTGTACGTGCTGGCGCTGCGGGACCTGCTCGTCGCCGCCGGTCGGCCGCCGGAGTCGGTGTCGCACGAGGTGGTGCTGGTCTGCCCGCGCGACTTCACCAACCAACCCGTGGCGCACCTGCTCGACGTGCGCAAGCAACTGCTCGTGGTACGCCGCCAACTCGACCGGATGGACCGGCTGGACGCGCTGCTCGACGACGTACCGGCCGACTTCACCGCCGACCCGGGCGCCGACCCGTCGGCGCTGCTCGCCTCGCTGGGTCAGGTGCCGGCCCGCTACGCCCCCGACTGCCTGGCGAGCTGCGAGCTGGCGTACTTCTGTCGGCACGAGGCGGACGGGCACACCGGTGCGCTGGGTCGTCCGGTGCGGGAGGCGCTCGGCGGCATCGAGGACGTCGACCGGGTCCTGGCGCTCGCCGCCGGCGAACCCGCCGCCGATCCGGAGCAGGAACAGGCCGCCGCGCTGCTGCGAACCGCCGCCCGACTGCGCGCCGACGCCCTGGCCGGGTCGGCGTGAGCCCGGCGCGCGGCCGGGCCGCGTCCGCCGGAGCACCGGCATGAGTACGCTGCGCGCGCTCGCGGCGGCGCAGGCGGTGGCCGCCGGGGTGGCCCAGCCGGTCGCCACCGTCCGGCACGTGCACCTGTCGGCCCGGCCGTTGGTGCTGGTGCCGCTGACCATGGCGGGCGAGGCGAACGCCCCGCTGGCGGCGATGGTCGGCACCGCACCGGGGCGGGGCCACCTGCTCGTCGTGCCGCAGCCCCGTAACCGCGACCAGCGGTTCGGGTTCGCCGCCGCGCTGGCCGACATCCTGCTGCCCTACATCGACACGCACCGCCTCGGCTCCGAGACGGTCGCGGTGGACCGGGGCAAGGACGTCCGACAGCGGTACCTCGACGCCCCGCAACTGGTCGTGCCGAATCCGGCGGGCGTCACGTTCCTGCGGCTGCTCGGTCGCGCCACCCGGTTCCGCCGCATCGACGGCGATCACCCGGTGCACCCGTCGGTGCCGCTGCTCGGCCGATGGCTGACCTTCCTCGCCGAACGCGCGGAGCATCCGGGCTCGTCGACGCTGCTCGCGTTGAGTTCGGCGCTGAGCCTGCACTGGGCGACCGGGCAGAGCGCGGTGGAGGACCTGCATCTGCCGGCGCTGCTCGGCTGGATCGACCCGCCGTCCGGCCTGACCGGTGCCGAGGCGGCGGCCCGGGCCGAGGACCCCGCCGTGTGCCCGCCCGCCGGACCGGCCACCGACCCCGACTTCGACAACCGGCTGCTGGCCCCGGCCATCGAGGCGTACGCCGAGGCCGACACGGACGCCCCGGCTCGCGCCGACGCGTACGCGGAGCTGGAGAGGCTGCTTCGCGACCAGCTCACGCCCACCTGGGACCTGATGTGGCGCGGCCTGGGGCTGCTGCGTGCGCTGCCGCCCGGCGCCCGGGTGGCGGGCCGGTGGACAGGCGACCGGGACGCCTTCACCGCGCACGCCGCGCACGTCGACGAGGGTGGCGCGCCGCAGCCCAGCCGCGACGGCGCGGTGGCCGCCGCCACCCGGCTGCACCGGCTGGAACGGGCCGCCGCGAGCTACGCCGTGCAGCGCGCCTACGACGACCCGCTGGTGATGGCGGAGTACCGGCTGACCGGTGAGGCGTTCGTCGGCGAGGTGGTGCTGGCCGACGCGACGCGGGTGGACGACACCGGACGCCGGCCGGTGCTGCGCCCGCGCCTCCAACTGGTGACCACCGAACCGGTGCTGGTGCCGGTCGGCGCGAACCTGTACAACCCGGCCCGGCCGGGACAGAAGGCCCGGGTCGTCCACGTGACCCCGACCGCCGACGGAAAGACCGAGGTGGTGCTGGAACTCTCCGGCGGGATGGGCCGAGGGCTGACCGCCAGCCCCGGCAGCGTGCCCGAGGTGGGGCAGCGGCTCTGCTACACCACGCTCAGCGAGGCCTACGTGCCCAGCGGCACGTTTCCGACCGTCGAGGAGACCCCGTGGACCCACGGCGGTCCGCCCACCTACGACCCGCCGGTCGCCCCGGACGCCGCCGAGATGTAAGGAAGGGACCCTTTCTATACACGAGGCGTTAGAAAGGGTCCCTTCCTTTCACGCCACCCCGGCGTGCGTGAAGATGTTCGTGGATGTACGGATGGGCCGTCAGGTTGCCGACTGGCGTCCGCGCGGCTCTGGCGGGGCGCTCGTCCGCGTGGCTACGCTTTCGGGGTTTGCCGGGACCGGTCCTCGCCGTCGAGGGTGCACGTGCACGTACGAGAGAGAGCCGGAGCGAACGCTGTGTCGCGAGAGGACGTCGGGCGGGCTGCCGCGCGGTGGCCCGGGCGGGACCGGGTCGGCTGGGCGGGGCTGATCGCCGCCGGTCTGGTGGTGCTCGTCGAGGCGGTCTGGCTGCTGCTGAAGCTGCCCGCCGGTGCACTGGTCAGCGACCTCGGCGCACTGACCACGGCGGGTCTGGCCGGGGCGGCCTGCCTGGGTGCCGCCCGCCGACAGCCGGCGGTACGACGGTTCTGGCTGCTGCTGGCGGCGACCATGGCACTGGCGATGGCCGGACGGGCACTGTGGACGGCCTTGCGGCTGGTCGGCGAGGACCTGCCGCACATGTTGCCGGTCGGGCTGCTCTTCGTCGCGGGTCTGGTCACCGGGACCGCGGCCCTGCTGTGCTCGGTGACCGCCCCGCAGACCACGGTGGGTCGGGTCCGGACGCTGCTCGACGGCGTGATCGTCGGGCTGGCGCTGATCCCGGTCGGCTGGATGCTGATCTTCCGCAACGTCGCGATGGCGGATCTCGACGAGCCGCTGCGCACCGCCGGGCTGCTCTATCCGATGTTCGACCTGATGCAGTTGACCATCCTGGTCGCGGTGATCGGCCCGAGCCGACCGGTGTGGTCGGTGCTGACGGTGCTCGGCGCGAGCCTGACCGTCCGCGCGGTCGGCGACGCCGCGTACGTGTCACTGGTGGCTGCCGGCACCTACCAGCCGGGCCGACTGGTCGACGTGCTCTGGCCGGTGAGCTACCTGCTGATCGCGGTGGCCACCCGGCTCGGGCCACCCCGCTACCGGGCCGATCCCGACGAGGCGGTCGAGTCGCCCCTGCCGCCCTGGTGGCGGGTGGCGCTGCCGTACCTGCCGGTGGGCGGGGCGATCGTGGCGGTGGTGTGGGCCAGCCGACCCGACGGCTACATCCCGCAACCGATCTTCGTCGCGCTGCTGGCGCTGCTGGCCACGCTCGCCCTGCGGCAGGGGCTGGCCGCCAACGAGAACCTGCGGCTGGTCGGTCGGCTGCGGCAGCTCGCCTACAAGGACCAGCTCACCGGGCTGCCCAACCGGTTGGCGTTCACCCGTCGGCTGCGCGCGGCGCTGCTCGGCACGAACCGGGTCGCCGTACTCCTGCTGGATTTGGACGGGTTCAAGCAGGTCAACGACAGGTTCGGGCACACCACCGGTGACACGTTGCTGACCGGGCTGTCCCGACGGATGCGGCGGGCGGTCGGCGACGACGGGATGATCGCCCGGATCGGCGGTGACGAGTTCGCCGTCCTGGTCACCGGCAGTCCGCCCGCCGAGCCGGAACGCCTCGCGGAACGGTTGCTGGCCGCGCTGCAACCGTCGCCCGGCGAGGAACTGGTCGGCGTGCACCCGTCGGCCAGCATCGGCATCGCCGAGTACGGGCCACAGCACATCTCCTACACCGACCTGCTGCGCGACGCCGACATCGCGATGTACGCGGCGAAGGCGGCGGGCAAGTCGGCATACCGGCGGAGCACACCGGCGCTACGGGAGTCGGCGGTGAGCCGGGCCGAGTTGATCGCCGACCTGCGGCGGGCCGTCGACGAGGAGCAACTGCACCTGGAGTTCCAGCCGATCGTCGACCTGGCCACCGGGGCGGTCCGCAGTGCCGAGGCGCTGGTGCGCTGGCGGCATCCCCGACTGGGGGTGCTCAGTCCGGCCCGGTTCCTGCCGTTGGCCGAGGAGACCGGGCTGATCCTGCCGATCGACCGGTGGGTGATCAAGGAGGCGTGCCGGGCGGCGGCCACCTGGCAGGACCGGGGCCCCAGCGCGACGGTGGCGGTGAACATCGCCGCCGCGCACCTGCGCCGCCCGGATCTGATCGCCACGGTCACCGAGGCCACCGCCGGGGCGGGTCTGGCACCCCGGGCGCTGACCCTGGAGCTGACCGAGTCGGCGCTGATCGAGGGCAGCGACGCGGTGCTCGACCGGCTCGGGCAACTGCGCGAACTCGGCATCCGGATCGCCATCGACGACTTCGGCACCGGATATTCCTCGCTGAGCTACCTGCACCGCATCCCGGCCACCGAACTCAAGATCGACCGCTCGTTCGTCTCCCGGATCTCCGACGACGCGCGGGCGTACGCGACCGTGGAGATGGTCACCCGATTGGCCGACGCGTTCGATCTGGGCGTGGTGGCCGAGGGGGTGGAGACCGAGCGGCAGCACGACGCGGTGGCCGCCATCGGCTGTGTTCAGGGGCAGGGCTACCGCTACGGCCGTCCGGCGGCGCTGGCCGAGTTGCGGACCGTTCTGGCCGGGCCGGTCCGCCCCGCCTGAGCGGTGTCGCAGAATCGCACTTGACCCTCACGTAACGGCAGGCGGGAGCGTGGTTCCCAGGAAGGGAGGGAACCATGGCGTACCGCGTGGGCGAGGTGGCCCGGCTGGCCGGAGTGACGGTCCGGACGCTGCACCACTACGACGAGATCGGGTTGCTGTCGCCGAGCGGGCGCAGCGGCGCGGGCTACCGCAGCTACTCCGAGGCCGACCTGGAGCGGTTGCAGGTGGTCCGCTACTACCGCGAGCTGGGGTTCCCGCTGGAAGAGATCGCCGCGATCCTCGACGACCCGGCGAGCGACCCGGAGGCGCACCTGCGTCGGCAGCACGAGCTGCTGACCGTACGCATCAAGCGCCTGCAGGAGATGGTCGCGGCGATCGAGTTCGCGATGGAGGCGAGCAAGTTGGACATCAGACTGACCCCGCAGGAGCGGTTCGAGGTGTTCGGGGACTTCGACCCGGAGGCGCACGCCGAGGAGGCGGAACAGCGTTGGGGCGGCACCGAGGCGTACCGGGAGTCGAACCGGCGCGTGTCGCGCTACACCAAGGAGGACTGGCTGCGGATCAAGGCCGAGAGCGAGGACTGGGGGCGGCGGATCGTCACGCTGATGGAGTCCGGTGCACCGGCGGACGGCCCGGCCGCGCGGGAGTTGGCCGAGGAGCACCGCCGGCAGATCAGCCAGTCGTTCTACGAGTGCTCGTACGAGATCCACACCGGGCTGGCCGACATGTACCTGGCCGACGAGCGGTTCACGGCCCACTACGAGGCGATCGCACCGGGACTGACCGCGTACCTGGCCGAGGCGATCCACGCGAACGCGATCACCCGGGCCTGAGGCGGGGGTGGGGTTTGCCGGGCGGAATCCGGCGGGCCGGGGGAGGATGACTGACATCGTTCGACCCTCATGATCTCCGGAGGCACCGTTGTTGATCGTCGCCGGCACGCTCTACGTCGATCCGGCCGAGCGGGACGACTACCTGGCCACCTGTGCGGAGATAGTCCGGGCGGCCCGCTCGGCGCCCGGCTGCGTCGACTTCTCGATCAGCCCGGACGTGGTCGAGCCGGGACGGATCAACGTCTACGAGCGCTGGGAGTCCGACGACCAGTTGTTGGACTTCCGTGGCGCCGGCCCGGAGCCGGACCAGCAGGTCGCCATCGTCGGTGCCGAGGTGCACAAGTTCCGGATCAACTCCGTCGAGTCCCCCTGAGCGGGGCAGCGGACGGGCGGCGGGCGGCGGCGCGGAAGGCCGCCACCGCCGCCTGCTCTCCCGCCAGTTCGTCGCGCCGGGCCGGGGCGCGGGCCGCGCGCAGCGGCGCGGCGAGTCGGCCGGCCCGGCGCAGGGCGACCGGATCGCCGTCGAGCAGCCGGTCGACCACGTGTCTGTCCCTGCGGCGCGGTGGTGCGGGGCTCATCTCGCGTTCCCTGGCGTAGGACCGGACCCCGGGGTCGCCGGGTCCGGGGCGGACGGGCGTCCACTCGATTGATTGGCGTCACCGTCGCCGGTGGCGTCACAGCGACCCGCACGACGCCGTACGGCCACGTCGCGAAACCGCCATCTTGTCCTTATTAGTCCACCGATCGGGTAATTCACCCGCTCTTGGCCGTGTCCATGGTGGTTCCCGAGGTCGTTAACACTGTGACACCCCACTTAGGTGGCCTGCGGTTGGTGGCCTGCGCGGCGAAGGAGTCGGCGTGGCAAGGACTGATTCGACGGGTTCGACATGGCGGTACCGGTGGGCGCGCCGGCAGAACGAGCGCCGGCTGCGGACGTTCCGCAGCGCCGAGGGGGAGTGGCGGCGGCGCGGCGACGATCTGCGTCGTCTGCGGGCGCTCGCGGAGCAGTGTCACGGATCCACCGGGGCGGGTCACGGCCTCCCGCTCGAACTGGACGCCGACGAGGTGGTGCTGCGGGTGGTACCCGCCGCCCAACTGGTGGAGGTGCGGCACAACGCCGTCCTGCCCGCGCCCGACCTGACCGTGGCCCCGCAGGTCGGCCGGTTGCGCCAACGGCTTCCCGAAGGAGTGCGCGCCACCGACGCCGGCATGGCGGTGATCACCAGCCGTCGGCTCGTGCTGCTCGGCGGGCGGGGCCGCCGGGACTGGGCGTACGCGCGGATGACCGGGCTGGCCCACGACCCGCACGCACCGGTCACCCTGATCCAGGTGCTGGACCGCCGACGCGGCTCCGGGGTGCTGCTACCCCCCGACGCGGCACCCGACTTCCGCTTCGTGCTCAGCCTGGCGTTCGCCGACGCGATCGAGCAGCGGGCCACGGTGATCGCGCAACTCGACGAGCTGATCGCCGAGCACGCCCGGCTGCGCCCGTCCCGGCCGGGCATCGCCACTCCCGGTCAGGCCCGGCTGTCGGCGCTGATTCCCGGTGGTCGACGTACCGCCGTGGTCGCCGCCGCGCTGGTCGTGATGGTGCCGGTGGCGTTGGCGAACTCCGGCCCGGACCCGGACGGCACGGACACGGCGGTCGCTGCCACTCCGGCACCGGTCGCCGCCACCGGCGTGTCCAAAGCACCCCGTCCCGGCTCGGCCAAGCCGGGACGGGACGCCCCCACCCCGGAGCGGCGCTGCGGCGCCCCGGTCAACCCGATGGGGTACGACTTCTGCGGCGGCGAGCGGATCAGCGAGCCGGCCCGTGACGTCTGCGAGCACTTCGACTGCGTACCCGGGTTCTGGAAGGGCCGGGGCTACCTGGTGCAGTGCGCGGACGGCAAGGTCAGCCTGGCCGGTGGCAGCCCGCGCGCGTGCGGCACGCACGGCGGTGTCCGCCGTACCGTCTGGGGCTGAGACCTCCGGCGGGTCGTGGGCGCGGGTCCGCCCACGACCCGCCGGTCTCGTCGGTCGGCTCAGCGCTGCGCGGCGGCGAGGTCGGCCAGGCGGGACAGAGCCGGTGCGGCGGCGAGCAGCAGTTCCCGGTCGGCGGCGTCCAGCCCGGCCAGCGCGGCGGCGAGCAGGTCCCGCCGGTGTTGCCCGGCGGCCGCGATCCGCTCCCACACCACGTCGGTCAACGTCAGCCGGACCGTCCGCCGGTCGTCCGGATCCCGTTCGCGGTGCAACAGGCCGGCCGTGGTCAACTCGCCGACCAGGGTGCTCACCGTGTTCGGGGCGATGCCGAGCCGCTGTGCGGCCTCCCGGACGCTGATCCCCGGTTGCCGCTGCACCAGTCGCAGCACCTCGACCTGCGTGTCCGGTAGGGCGGCCCGGCCGGTCCGCTGGGTGACCGTCCGGCGCAGTACCCGGTGCAGGTCGCCCAGGGCGTCACTGAGCTGTCCGAGCGTCTCTTCCGTCACAGAACGGCCCTCTCCACGGGAATGGCTCTGTAAACAGAGCTATCGTAGCCCGGCGCAACCGACCGCCGAGGGGGCAATGATGCCGCAGACCGCCGCGCCGACAGTCGGGCAGCCGGAGCGGGTCGCCGCCCCCACCGGTCGGGCCGCCGTCGGGTTACTGGTGCTGCTCGGCGCGCTCACCGCGATCGGGCCGCTGTCGCTGGACACCTATCTGCCGGCGTTCCCCGAGATGGCCCGTGACCTGTCCGCCAGCCAGGCGCAGATCCAGCTCTCCCTGACCACCTGCCTGGTCGGCATGGCCCTCGGGCAACTCGTCACCGGTCCGCTCAGCGACCGCTGGGGGCGTCGACTGCCGGTGCTGATCGGTGTCGGCGCGTACGTGGTGATGTCGCTGGCCTGCGCGTTCGCGCCGTCGGCGGAGACGCTCGCCGCGCTCCGCTTCGCCCAGGGCTTCGCCGGGGGCATGGGCACCGTCGTCGCCCGCGCCGTCGTCCGCGACCTCTACAGCGGACGCGCCGCCGCGAAGTACTTCTCCCGACTCGTACTGATCTTCGGCATCGCCCCGATGGTGGCCCCGGCGCTCGGCAGTCTGGTGCTGGGCGTCGGCGGCTGGCAGACGATCTTCCTCGCCCTGGCGCTGACCGGCGTGCTGCTCGCCGCCGCCGTCACGTGGCGGCTGCCGGAGACGCTGCCCGCCGCCCGCCGCAACACCGGTGGCCTGGCCGCGACCGCCGCCGCCGGGCGCGCCGTGCTCACCGACCGCGTCTTCCTCGGGTACGCGTTGACCCAGGGCCTCGCCTTCGCCGGCCTGTTCGCCTACCTCTCCGGCTCCTCGTTCGTCCTCCAGGACGTCTTCGGGCTCTCGGCCGGTGCGTTCAGTCTGCTGTTCGGGATCAACGCCCTGGCCTTCGTCGCCGTCGGCCAGCTCAACGCCCGGCTGCTGGACCGCCACGACCCCCGTCCGTTGCTGATCGGCGGGCTGGGCCTCGGCCTGCTCTCCGCGCTCGGCCTGCTCGTCGGGGCACTGCTCGGCGCCCTGCCGCTGGTCGTCGTCGCCCTCTTCCTCTTCCTCGGGTCGCTCGGCATGGTGATGCCCAACGGCACCGCCCTCGCCCTCGAACGACACTCCGCGTACGCCGGCACCGCCGCCGCCCTGCTCGGCAGCCTCCAGGCCCTGATCGCGTCCGGCGCCGCACCGCTGGTCGGGCTCGGTGGCGAGGGCAGCGCGGTGCCGATGGCCGTGGTGGTCAGTTGCGCGGCGGCCGGTTCGCTGCTCGTCGTACTCACCCTGGCCCGCACCCGCCGCTGACCGGGGAGCAGACGCGGCGCATGGTCATCGTGGTGGCCCGAAGTCCGGCACCGTGATCGTGCCGTCGGCGGCGATCGGGAAACCCGGGTTCCAGGCGATCTCCCAGAGGTGGCCGTCCGGGTCGGCGAAGTAGCCGGCGTACCCGCCGTAGGACGTCTCGCGGGCCGGTCGGGTGACGACCGCGCCCGCCTCGGCGGCGACGGCCATCACCCGGTCCACCTCGTCGCGTTCGCGGACGTTGTGCGCCAGCCCGATCCCGCCGAAGCCACCGGCGGGGCCTGCCTGCACACCGGCGTCCTCGGCCAGCGACTCGCGGGCCCAGAGCACCACGGCGATCCCGCCGGCCTGGATGAACACCGTCCGCTCCACCTCCTGGCCCCGCCAGCCGAGCCGCCCGTAGAAGGCCCGGGACCGGGCCAGGTCGGTGACGCCCAGGGTGATCAGGCTGAGACGCTGCTCCATCCGGGCAATCTAACCCGGCCCGGGTCGCCTCGCCGCCTGCCGCAGGTGCGACGGAACGCAGAACTCCCGGTGCCGCGACCACGGCACCGGGAGTCCTCGTCAAAGGTCGGTCAGCTCAGCGGCGCGCCGCCGGGCTGCACGACCTTGTTCACCGTCAACTGGTACGGCGCGTACTGCGTGACCTGCTCGGTCGGCTCGTCGTAGGCGACGATGGCGACCACCGTGGGGAAGGCGGTGAGCAGTGCCGTCTGCACCACCCCGAGGGTGAAGCCGGTCTTGCCGTCGACCTCGAACTGCACGGCCGTCCGGAGCTTCTCGTCGTAGCCGACGAAGCGGACGTTCCAGTTCGCGACCGGCGTCGGGAAGATCTCCGACGGCGAGGCGAAGGCGTCCAGGTTCGACCCGTCGCTGACCGACGTGCCGCCGACCGTGATGTCGTCGACCAGCAGACCGCCCTCGTTGACCCCACCGTCACTGACGTAGCGGAAGCTCAACAGGACGTCCTGCCCTGCGTACGCCGACAGGTCGAACGAGTGCGGCTCGAAGCCGCTCGTGGTGCCGTTCAGCGACGGCCCGAGCGGCCCGGGGACGGTCTTGTCACCCTCGATCGCGGTGTAGCTCTTGCCACCGTCGGTCGAGACGCTGACGTAGCCGTAGTCGTAGCCGGCCTCGGCACCGTACTTGGCCAGGAAGGTCAGCGTCGGGTTGCCGACCGGCACGCTCACCGGCGTCACGGCGGCGGCGTCGGTGCTGTTGCCGTTGCCGGACCACAGCACCGGGTTGCCCGGACGGTCCGGGTCGTTGGTCACCGTCGTCCAGGCCAGCGGCACCGCCGGCAGGGTCTTGGCGCCCTTGAAGCTGATCGACCTCAGCTCGCCGCGGCCCAGCGGCTTGCCGTTGGCCTTGCGCAACTGGACGTAGTCGGCACCGTTCGGTGCCGCGCCCGGCGTCGCGTGCGTGGCCGGGTTGGCCAGGTTCACCGTGGCGTTCAGGCTGGCCGAGGTGACCTTGCGCTTGTCACGGCCGAGCATCACACCGAGCTTCGAGTTGCCGACGATCCGGTCCACCAGGTTCATCGTCTGGTAGTCGTGGATCACGCCGTAGAGGTCCGTCACCCCTTCGGCGGCGAGCGCCGCCTTGATGCTGGCCAGCCCCTGGGTGTCACCGTCGCGGTGGAGTCGGGAGATGAAGTCCAGGCCGTACCGGTCGTAGAGGAACAACATCAACGAGTACGCGTTGCCGTAGTCGGCGAGTACCGCGTTCGGGTTACCGCCCTCGTCCCACAGGTTCAGCGAGTTCTCCGGCCCGCCGCAGTCCCGGGGATTCGTGTTGTAGGCCGTCTGCACCGTGCCGAAGCCCTGGAAGCAGTAGATGTGGCTGTCCGCGCCCGGCTGGTCGACCCGGGCCGAGGCGTCGGCATAGCCGCCGAGCGTCTGGGCGAAGTCGGAGAGCCCCTCGTTGATCAGGATGCTCTCGAACGGGTCGGTGTAGTAGTGCGCCAGGTGCTGCCACTCGTGGATGAACGTCGACTCGTACAGGTTCGGGCGCGCCGGCCGGCTGGTGCACAGGTCGTCGGTCGGCTCGTTCGGCGGGGCGACGCCCGTCCGGTGCGCCCAGTCGAACGCGTCGATCGTCATGATGTTGCGGTCGAGCAACTCGTTGAAGAGCGAGAAGAAGAACCCGGCGATGTACGTCGGCGCGGCCGGGAAATCGTAGAAGTTGTCGTCCCGGACGTTGTCGACGAGCGTCACCGTCCGGTTGCCGGCACCGGTGTAGTCGCCGTCGATCTGGGCGTTGCTGCCGTCACGGTCCGGCGGCGTGCTGAACGCGGCCGTCGACTTCGGATACATGTTGCTGTCGAACTCGTCGACCAGGCGATTCACCTGCGCGTCGGTGACCACCGTCGAGTTCGCGATCTGCCGGCGGCAGTCACCCTCCGGGAACTCCGTGTCGTTGGCGACCCAGACCTCGATGTTGTCGCCCACACCCCGCAGCGTGTAGTCCTTGAGGTAGATCACGCCCTGGTAGTCGTCGAGCGCGAGCCACTGTCGCACCGTACCCACCGGCGGCGTCTCGGCGGCCTGCGCCGACCGGCGCTGCGCCTGCGGCTGGTACTGCCGGGGCACCTCGACCGGCTTGCCGTTGAAGGTGAAGTCCTTCCTGGTGAGGTCGCGGACGTCGCTCGCGATCCCGGTCGCCGGAGCCGGAGCGGGCTGGGCCGCCGTCGTGCTCGGGCTGGCCGCCGCCGACTGGGCGACGACGAAGAATGGTAGGACGATGGCGCAGGCTGCTATCCCCGCAAAGCGGCGTCGAGCCACAGAACCTCCTCATAGCCGACAGACCCACTCAACCCTGGGTGACCAGGGGTTATGGATCTACGCGCGCTGATCGAGCGTCCTCGTATCCTTTGCACAAGTGCATCGATCAATCAAGCCTTGACAGGATCGAAGTCGATGATCGGCCTCGTTGTCGCGTGCGCATCCCCGATGCGATCGGGTGGCGCGGCGGGATCATGATGTCGCCATGACCAAGACGGCCGGGCGTCGGCAGCGCAAGGATCGATCCTGCGTGGAGCCGGGATGCTATGCCTGCGACTGTTCCCTGTTCACCATTCTGTTGACGCTCGGCTCGGCGTCCGCCCGGGTGGTCCCGGCGCCCCTGGCCGACCGCTCCGGGCGGGTGGCGATCCTCGGCTACCGCCGGTGGCTGTCCCCCCGCTGGCCGGGGCGGTGCCGCTTCACGCCCACCTGCAGCGCGTACGGCCTGACGGCCGTCGAACGGTACGGCCTGGCGGTCGGTGGTCGGATGGCCGCGGACCGGCTGCGACGCTGCACCGCGCACACGCCACCCGGCACCCACGACCCGGTGCCCGACTCTCCGCGCGCTTCCCGGGGCGTCGGCCCGGTCAGCTCCGGCGGTTGACCACGGCGAAGGCGACCCCGCCGACGACGATCTCGGCGAAGAGCAGCAGCGCGAACACCATGCTCGGCTCGGCGCCGAGTGCGACGGCGACGGCCGCCACCGAGGTGAGCGGGAACGCGGCCAGACCCAGCACGGCCAGGGCGCGGGTCAGCACGGCGTCGTCGCGCTCGTCCCCGGTCTGCGACCAGGCCCGCTCGAACGTGGTGGCGCGGTCCGGCCGCTTGCTCAGCCGCCACACCATCAGCAGGAAGGCGAGCAGTCCGACCGCCGCTCCCT
Source organism: Micromonospora sp. NPDC049900 (assembly GCF_044461025.1). Lineage (NCBI taxonomy): Bacteria > Bacillati > Actinomycetota > Actinomycetes > Micromonosporales > Micromonosporaceae > Micromonospora > Micromonospora sp. NPDC049900. The sequence continues at coordinate 91,658 of NZ_JBITKM010000015.1, read as the reverse complement.
GGAGGAACCCGACACCCATGTTGCCGGGGCCGTGCTCCCGCAGCAGCAGGCCCACGGCGACGATCAGCGCAGCGACCGCCGTCAGGATGGCGGCGACCGACAGCTTCCGCAGGATGCTGCGACCGTCGGTCGTACGGTGGCCCTCAGGTGCGCCGTGACCCTCAGGTGTGTGGTGGTCCGCTGGCGTGCCGCGACCCTCAGTCGACATGGAAGATCTCCTCTACGGGGTGGTGGAAGTGACGGGCGATGGCGATCGCGAGTGGTAGGGACGGGTCGTAGCGGCCGGTCTCGATCGAGTTGACCGTCTGCCGGGAGACGTTCAGGGCCTCGGCCAGTTCCCGCTGGGACAGCCCGGCAGCCTGCCGAAGCTCGCGGAGATCGTTCCGCAACCAACACCTCCGATGTCAAGCGACCTTGTCACGTCAAGGATGCTTGACATCGGACTCAGTGTCAAGCGTGCTTGTCTACAGGACGGCGTGCGACATGCGGGTGGCCGGGATCGTGGCAGTGCAACTGTTGCGGGCCCGGCGTGTCGAACAGCTACACCGCCACGCTCTTGCTGAGAGGTGCTTGTGCTGATCGGGCGGCGTTGTACCAGGAGGGCCTGACGTATGGGCGGAGGGCGGCCGTGAGGGGGTAGGACTGCACCAGCTCACGGTTCGTCGGGCGGGGCTCGGCGTCAGTCACTCGCGCCGGATTCTCTCGCCCCCCACCGCAAGATCACGCTCGATCCGGGATCGAGTGGCATCAGAACCGGACGATAACCACTCGATCCCGGATCGAGCGCGATCTTCACTGAGACCCGGGGGGATGAGGAGGAGGTCGATCGGATCATGGTCCGCCGTTCACTGTGCTGGTTCCTGCGATCCGTCGATGCCGTCAGCTCGACAGGCCCCGAACCCGAGTTGGTCACCCACGGGCCCGGTCACACTGTGCTCATCGGACGGTCGGGGTGCGACGGGTGAACTGATCAACCGGGACGGTCCGTACTGATGGTCATGCGGACGACGGAGTTGGTGGCCTGCTCGCGCAATGCGATCGACTGGCTCGGGCCGGCCGGGGTACGTGGGGTGGTGCACCGCTGGATGCGTCTGGTGGCGGCCGACGCGGAGCTGGCGCCGTACCTGCTGGGGATCGACCGACGGCGGCTCGCCACCCATCTCGCGGCCCAGCTCACCCCGGCCCTGGGTGGTCCGGGCAGGGCGATCGGGTCGGTCGGCGGGGTGTGGCGGCGGCTTGGGCTGACCCCGGAGCAGCACTGGCGCGTGCTCGACTACCTGGCGGCGGTGCTGTGGCGACTCGACCTGCCGACGGACACGATCATTGCCGTGCAGCGCGTCGTGGGCGCGGAGCGCGGGTAGGGCGACGCCCTCTCGCCGCGGGTGACGAGAGGGCGTCGGGCCGGGTCAGCCGCGCCTGAACAGGCGCAGGGCCAGGCGGATCGCGATCACTACGGCGATCAGGGTGCCGGGCAGGGCGACGCCGTACGCGGCCCAGACGTGACCCTCGTCGGTCCAGGCGAAGAAGGCGGCGACGCTGAGCTGGACGGCGACCAGGGTGGCGATCAGCTCCGCCCAGGTGGTGCGCCAGAAGGGTACGCGTCGCTGCGGCTCGTGTTCGGCGAGGTCGCGGGCGTACTCCTCGACCGGGCCGAACTCGGCGGTGGGGGTGCCACCGGCGGCGGTGAGGTGGTCGCGGGCCTCGCGGGCCAGGTCGGTGGCGCGCTCGGGCGGAAGGTCGTAACGGCCGACCAGCAGGCCGGACAGGCGGCGGTACCAGGCGTCGGGGTCGTCGTCGGGTGCGGTGCGCGGGGTGGGCGGGACGTAGTCGACCGGCTGCTTCGGCGTGGCCGGTCGCCGGGTCATCAGCCAGAGCAGGAGCAGCGCGACCACGACGATGCCGAGCACGGGGACGCGGGCGGCCGGCTCCTTGGGCAGGAGTACGAAGCACGACGCGCCCAGCCCGACGAAGAGGCCGACCAGCGCGAACGACCAGGTGGCCAGTCGTGGGCGCCCGGCGGCGCGCAGGGCGTCGGGGACGGCGCAGGCGGTGAAGGCGAGGCAGGCCATGATCAGACCGGCCAGCCCGGCGGGTGTGGTGGTGAAGGTGAGGGTCCGTTCCAGGATCGCGTAGAAGATCATGGCGCCCAGGCCCAGCAGGACCAGGGCGAAGACCGAGCCGGTCAGGTAGTCGGCCGGGAGCATGCCGTTACGGTCCACGTTCTGTCGCAGGTGTGCCGGCTGCTCGGCCGCCGCGGTCAGGGCGAACTCCTCCGGGTCGCCGAAGGCGTCGTACGGGCTCTGGCCGCTGAGTTCGCAGTGGGTGCGGACGTCCGCGATGATCGGGTTCGCCAGGTGGTGGCCGACGCCCTGGTCGCTGAGGGCGAGTCGGGTCGGCAACTCCCAACGCTCGAACGGCTCCGTCATTTCGTGTCCTCTCGGGTTGCGGTCAGGAGTCGGTCGAACGCCGTGGTGAACTCGCCCCAGCGGGCGCGCTCCGCCGCCAGCCGTTGCCGGCCCGCCGTGGTGATCGAGTAGGCCTTGCGTCCGGGGCCGCGGTCGCCGGGCAGCCAGTCGGAGCGCACCGCCCCGTCGGCCTCCAGTCGGCCCAGCACCGGATAGAGCGCACCACCGCGAACCGCGCCGAAGCCGTGGTCGGCCAGCCGTTGCGCCAGGGCGTAGCCGTGGCGCTCGCCCTCGGTGAGGACGGCCAGGACGGCCAGCCCCAGGCTCGCGCGGAGCCAACCTGTCGCCGGGTCGACTGTGGCACCCATCGTTGGTAGCACCGCCTTCGGACTAGTTGCATCGACGAGGTATTTCCGATCCTTGACTAGTTCTATCTCAGACTAGTCGTCTCCGGCAAGTGGCCGTGGAAGCGGACGGTGACGAGGAACACCGGTCTGCCGGCCGCTAAACGGGCGGCGGAGTGTCGGGGTTGGGGGCTAATGTGCGCTGCGGGCATCGCCTCCTCCGCACGTCGGGCCGGTCTTCCGCCGGCACCGCGTCGGCCACCACCACTCGTCCTTCGGCCAGATCCGACAACAGGAGACCCTCGTGGCACAGCAATCTGTCGCGGCATCGCAACCTGTCCCGACATCGGACAAACTCGACGCCGCGGTGCTCAAGGTGGCCGGCGTCGTCGTGCTCGGTGCGATCATGTCGATCCTCGACGTGACGGTGGTGAGCGTCGCGCTGCCGACGTTCCAGAGCGAGTTCGACGCCTCGTACGCCCGCGTCGCGTGGACGATGACCGGCTACACGCTGGCGCTGGCCACGGTCATCCCGCTCAGCGGATGGGCCGCCGACCGGTTCGGCACCAAGCGCCTCTACATGATCGCGTTGGCGCTGTTCACCATCGGGTCCGGCCTCTGCGCCACCGCCGACACCATCGGGCAGTTGATCGGGTACCGGGTGCTCCAGGGCCTCGGCGGCGGCATGCTCATGCCGATCGGCATGGCGATCATGACGCGGGCTGCCGGCCCGAACCGGATCGGCCGGTTGATGGCCGTGCTCGGCATCCCGATGCTGCTCGGCCCGATCAGCGGCCCGATCCTCGGCGGCTGGCTGATCGACGTGGCGAGCTGGCACTGGATCTTCCTGATCAACCTGCCGATCGGTGTGGTCGCGCTGATCTACGCGCAGCTCGCCCTGCCGAAGGACGCCGCCCAGCCATCCCAGTCCTTCGACTTCGTCGGCATGCTGATGCTCTCGCCCGGTCTGGCCCTGTTCCTCTACGGCGTCTCCACGCTGCCCGAGACCGGCACCTTCGCCGAGCCGGAGGTCTGGGGTCCGATGCTGGTCGGCGCCGTGCTGGTGGTGGCGTTCGTGTTCTACTCCTTCAAGCCCCAGCACCCGCTGCTGGACCTGCGGCTGTTCCGCAACCGCCGGTTGACGATCGCGGCGGTGACGATGTTCGTCTTCATCATCGCGTTCATGGGCGCCGGTCTGCTCTTTCCCAGCTACTTCCTCCAGGTGCGCGGCGAGTCGACGCTGCACGCCGGTCTGCTGATGGCACCGCAGGGCCTCGGTGCCATGGTCACCATGCCGATCGCCGGCATGCTCGCCGACAAGGTGCCGGTCGGCCGGACGGTGCCGTTCGCGCTCGTGCTGATCCTCGCCGGGTTCTTCACCTTCACCCAGCTCGACGCGGACACCTCGTACGTGCTGCTCTGCGGCTCGCTGTTCGTGATGGGCCTGGGCATGGGCGGCACGATGATGCCGATCATGACCTCGGCGTTGAAGACGCTGACCGGGCACGAGGTCGCACGGGGCTCCACGCTGGTGAACATCCTCCAGCAGATCGGCGGCTCGGTCGGCGCGGCGGTGATGTCGGTGATCCTCACCAACGAGTTCAACAAGTCCCAGCCGATCCCCGGCCTGACCGGCCCGAACGGCGAGCCGGTCACCGAGGCCGGGTTGGCCGTCGCCGCCCAGCAGCGGCCGGAACTCGCCGAGCAGTTGCCCGACCCGTCGATCATCGAGCGCGGACTCGACTTCGCCGCCAACTCCTTCGCGACCACCTTCTGGGTCGCGTTCGCCCTGGTGGCGGCGACGTTCATCCCGGCCGCGTTCCTGCCGAGGCGGCGCGAACGGTCGCACCTGCTCGACGACCAGCCGGGGGAGCAGCCGGGCGAGGCACCCCGCGCCCCGGTCATCGTGCACTGAGCCCCGCGCCCGCACTGCCTGCCGCGCAAGATCACCCTCGATCCAGGATCGAGTGGTTTCGTCGCGCTCGTGACGCCACTCGATCCCGGATCGAGCACATTCTTGGGTGGTCAGCCCCGGCGGTCGAGGTGCGGCGCGCCGGGGGGTGGTGCGTACGGCGGTAGGGTCGCGGGACGCCGAATGGGGGTGGGGACGATGCTGCCGCAGTTGGCGGTGCCGCCGGGCATCGAGGCGGAACGGGTGATCACGACCGTGTTGGCGGACCTGCGGTCCGGCGAGCATCGGGGCGTGGTGGTCGACTCGCCGCCCGGTGCGGGCAAGTCCACGCTCGTGGTGCGGGCCGCCGTCGAGCTTGCCGGCACCGGCGAGCCACTGATGATCATCGCGCAGACCAACGAGCAGGTCGACGACCTGATCGACCGGCTCGCCCGGAAGGCTCCCGAGTTGCGGGTCGGTCGGCTCTCCGCCGGGGACTACCGCCCGTCGGAACGGGTGCGCGCGCACGAGCAGGTTCGGATCGCCGCGAAGGTCACCGACCTCGCCGCCTCGGCCGTGGTCATCGGTACGGCCGCCAAGTGGGCCACGGTCGCCGAGGGCTCGTGGCCGTGGGCGATCGTGGACGAGGCGTACCAGATGCGCTCGGACGCGTTGCTGCGCGTGGCCGGCAGGTTCGAACGCGCGTTGTTCGTGGGCGATCCCGGGCAGCTCGATCCGTTCTCCACGATCGAGACCGGCCGGTGGGCGGGGTTGACCTGGGATCCGATGCAGTCGGCGGTGGCCGTGCTGCTGCGGCACAACCCGCAGTTGCCGGTGCACCGGCTACCGGTGTCCTGGCGGCTGCCCGCCTCGGCCGCCCCGGTCGTGTCGCGCGCGTTCTACCCCTTCACCGAGTTCCGGGCCGGCACGGTCGCCACCCAGCGGGCGCTGCACCTCACCGAGCCGGGGCCGGGTGACGCCGTCGACCGGGCGGTGGAGCTGGCCGCCGCCGACGGTTGGGCGCTCTACGAACTGCCGGCCCGGCACACCCTGCGGACCGACGTGGAGGCCGCCGCCGCCTGCGCCGCGCTCGCCCTGCGGGTACTGCGGCGCGGGGCGGTCGCGATCTGCGAGCAGTCGCCCGCCGGCGCGCCGGTGACGGCGGACCGGATCGCCGTCGGTGCCGCGCACCGCGACCAGGTCGCGGTGATCCGGTCGCTGCTCGGCGAGGCCGGGGCGGGCGTCACCGTGGACACCGCCAACCGGCTCCAGGGGCGCGAGTACGACATGACGATCGTGCTGCACCCGCTCTCCGGACGCCGCGACGCGACCGCCTTCCACCTGGAGTCGGGGCGACTCTGTGTGCTCGCCTCCCGGCACCGGCAGGCGTGTGTGGTGGTGGCGCGGGCGGGCATCGGCGAGCTGCTGGACGCCCACCCGTCGACCGAGGCGCCGCAACTGGACGTACCGGTGAAGTTCCCCGACGGCTGGGAGGCCAACCAGGCCGTCCTCGCCCACCTGGCGGCGCTCGGGCCGGTGGGCCCGGACGCGTGACCTCGGGCGCCCCGACCGGGCGGCCGGTCCCGTCCGGCGTCGCCGACCGGTGCGGGTCTGTCGGTCGTGTCGGCTACCGTCGGGTGCCATGAGGGCGCGGCCCAGCGGCGTGATGATCGGACGGGACCATCCCGCCGGTCTGCTGCGCGCCGAGGTCGACCGGGCCGCCGCCAGTCACGGCGGGCTGGTCCTGGTCACCGGCGAGCCGGGGATCGGCAAGAGCACCCTGGTCACGTCCGCCGCCGACGAGGCCCGTCGGCAGGGCGCGCTGGTGCTCGGGGCGGCCTGCTGGGATTCGGCCAGCGCGCCCGGCTACTGGCCGTGGGTGCAGGTGCTGCGCGGTCTGCGCCGGTCGCCGGAGGACTGGGCGGTGGCCCGGGAGTCGGCCGAGCCGGCATTGCGGCTGCTGCTCGGCGAGGTGAGTGCCGCGCCGAGGTCGCACGGCTCGTCGCTGATGACGCCGGCCACCCCGGGCGGGGACGGGCTGCTGCCACCGGGGATCGGGCCCGCTGACGGTGACGCGGCCGACCGGGAGGCGTTCGCGCTCTACGACTCGGTCACCGCCGCCCTGGTCGCCGTCTCCCAGCGCCGGCCGGTGCTGGTGGTCCTGGACGACCTGCACTGGTCCGACGCGGCGTCGGTGCGGCTGCTGCGGTTCGCCGCCCAGCACACCTGGTTCGAGCGGCTGCTGCTGGTCGGCACGTACCGGGACGCGGAGGTGGAGGCGGAGGACCACCCGTTGCGGCCGCTGCTGATGTCGCTGGTGGCCAAGGCCACCCCGATCGTCCTCACCGGGCTGTCCCGGGACGAGGTCGGCGCGTTGATGATCCGTACCGCCGGTCGGGAGCCGGATCCGCACTGTGTCGACGACGTGTACCGGCGGACCGGCGGCAACCCCTTCTTCGTGGAGCAGACCGCCCGGCTGTGGCACTCCGACGGGCAACTGGCCGGCATCCCGCCCGGCGTACGCGAGGTGGTGCGGCGGCGGCTCGACCGGCTGCCGGCCGAGGTGGTCGACGTGCTGACCGTCGCCGCGGTCCTCGGGCGGGAGTTCCACGCGGCCGTCCTGGCGGCGAGCGCCGGTCTGCCGGCGGCCCGGCTCGACGCCCTGTTGGACGTGGCGGTGGCCGCACGGTTGGTGCTCTCCGGCGGCGACGGCCGGTACACCTTCGCGCACGACCTGGTCCGGGAGACCCTGTACGACGGCCTCGCCGACGCGGAGCGCCGGGTGCGGCACGCCGCCGTCGTCCGTGCCGTCGACGCGCACGCCGCGCTCGCCGAGCGTCTGATCCCGGCCGACCTGGCCCGGCACGCCTGGCTCGCCGACGCGCACCTGGAGGCGTACCGGCGGGCGGAACTGCTGCTCGCCGCCGCCCGGGACGCGGCCTGCCGGTTGGCGTTGGAGGAGTCGGCCGTGCACCTGCGTCGGGCGGCGACGGTGGCGACGGACCCCTCCCAACGCGTCAAGATCATGATCGAGTTGACCGACCGTCTCTTTCACACCGGTGGCCGGGACGAGGCCGACCAGATCCTCGCCGACACCGCCGCCCTGGCGCTGAGCACAGACGATCCGGCGCTGCTGGCCCGGTTCGCGCTCAACGTGTACCGGCACCGTCAGACCAACGCCCGGATCGCCGTCGACGCCGAGGGGCTGGTCCGCGAGGCGTACCGGCGGATGGTCGGCGAGCCCGCCGACGTGGCCCCGCTCCGTCGGCTGGAAGCCGACCTGATCACCGCCACCGAGGCCCTGGCCCGCCGGGTGCACGACGACGACGCGCTCGCCTTCAGCCTCTGGGCCCGGCACGACGCCACCTGGGGGCCGGGCACCGCGGCCGACCGGGTCGCCATCACCGCCGAGATCCGGGAGGTGGCCCGCCGGGGCGGCGACCGGGAGACCGAGCTGTGGGCCACCTCGCTGCGCTGGGTGGCGTTGCTCGAACTCGGCGATCCGCGCTACCAGGACGAGCTGACCGCGTTCGTGACCGAGGCCCGGCAGACCGGCAGACCCCGTCACCAGATGGCGGCGGCCATCGACGCCGGTATCACCAGCGCCTTCCGTGGCGACTTCGCCGCGGCCGAGACCTGCTACTTCGAGCTGGGCGACCTCGACGAGTGGGAGCACGCCGACCACAGCTTCCTCGGCCATCACCTGCGCTGGTCGTACCTGTCGCTGCGCGGCGACCTCGACGCGGCGGACGACCTGCTGGACCGGCTGAGCGACGGCGGACACCCGTACCGGACGCTGCTGCGGGGCATCACCGCCGCCGAACGCGGCGACCACCGCACCGCCGCCCGGATCGCCGCCGAGATCGAGGCCGCCGGGGCCGCGTACTCCGGTCCGGTGGCGCCGCTCTGGCTGCGACTGCGTGCCCAGGCCACGGTCGCTGAACCGGGGCGCTGCGCCGAGGCGCGAGCGGCGCTGCTGCCGTACCAGGGTCAGTGGCTGGTCTCGCTGTTCGGCTGTGACCTCAGCGGCCCGGTGGAGCACTGGCTGGGTGTGGTCGACGCCGCCGACCGGCGGTGGGACGACGCGGTCACCCGGTTCACCGCCGCCCGCGACGCCGCCGAGCGGATGGGCGCCCGGCCGTGGTCCCTCTTCGCCCGGGTGGCGCTCGCCGACGCTCTGGTCGCCCGCGGGTTCTCCGGGGACGTCGTCACCGCCGAGGCGATCCGCGCGACGGCCCGGAACGAGGCTCGCGGGCTCGGCCTGCCACAGGTGCTCGCCCGACTCCCCGAGGAGACCCCGGCGCCCCGGACGGCGCCCACGCCGCCGGACCCGACGCCACCGACTCCGGAGTACGAGTTCCGCCGCGACGGGGCGGTCTGGCGGCTCACCTACCAGGGCGTCACCGTGCACCTGCCGGACGCCAAGGGGCTGCACGACCTGCGGCTGCTGCTCGGCCGACCCGGGGTCGACGTGTCCGCCGTCGAGCTGCTGGACCCGGCGGCCGGCCCGGATCTGGTGGCGGCCCGGCGCATGGGCGGCGACGAGGTGCTCGACGAGGAGGCGAGGAACCGCTATCGGCGTCACCTGACCCGCCTCGACGACGAGATCGACCGGGCGGCCGGCCGGGGCGACACGTCGAGGGTGGCCGCGCTGGACGCCGAACGTGGCGCGTTGATCGCGCAGTTGCGGTCGGCCGCCGGGCTGGCCGGACGGACCCGCCGGCTGGGTGACGAGGCGGAGCGGGCCCGCAAGACAGTCACCGCACGGATCAGGGACACGTTGCGTCGGCTCGACGAACGGCATCCGCCGCTGGCCGCGTACCTGCGCGCGACCGTCTCCACCGGTGCCGCCTGCCACTATCTCCCCGCCGCGCCGCTGCCCTGGCGACTGTGACCGGCCCGGTCCCGGGCGCACCCTCTCAGGCGGGGGCGCTGCTCGGAACCGGGCCGCGGTGGTCGAGGGTCAGCGGCGGTTGTAGCGGTACATCGTGAGGCTGCCGAAGACCACCACGAACAGCACGCTCCAGCCGATGGTCCACATCATGGCCGACGTGTCCGTGGTGCCGGCCATCGCGGCCCGCACCGAGGACACCAGGTGGGTGATCGGGTTCGCCTTGACGAACGCCTGGAGCCAGCCGGGCATGGTGGACGGTTCGACGAAGACGTTGCTCAGGAAGGTCAGCGGGAACAGCACCATCATGCTGACGCCCATCACCGACTTCTCGTTGCGCATGATCAGCCCGAACAGCGTCCAGACCCAGGAGAACGCGAACGAGAAGACCACCAGCAGGCCGACCCCGGCCAGCACGCCGAGTGGACCGCCCTCGGGACGGAAACCGAGCACCAGTCCCAGGGTGAGGATCACCGTGGCGGCGAGGACGTAGCGCAGCACGTCCCCGAAGATCATGCCGACCAGGGCGGCCGGCCGCCAGACCGGCAGCGTCCGGAAGCGGTCGAAGATGCCCTTCTCGATGTCGGTGTTCAGCCCGACGGCGGTGTACATGGTGATCATCACGACGCTGGTCACCATGATGCCCGGCAGGAAGAACTGCAGGTAGTCACGTGGATCTCCGGCGAGCGCGCCGCCGAACAGGTACGTGAACATCAGCACCATGATGATCGGGAACATGGTGACGTCGAAGAGCTGCTCCGGCACGTGCTTGATCTTCAACAGGGCGCGCCAACTGAAGGTCAGCGACGCCGCGAGCGGACTCGGGCGTGGTGGGCGTGCCGCCGGTGCGAGCACCGTCGCCAACGCCTCCGAGGAGGGTACGTAGACCGACGGCGACGGTCCGGTCGAGGTGGCGGTGTCGCTGCTCATCGGGCTGCCTCCAACTCGTCGTCGCGTTCGGCGGTCGGCTCGGCGGGACGGTCGGTGAGAGCCAGGAAGACCTCGTCCAGGCTCGGCTGACCGAGCGAGAAGTCGTCCACCACGATCCCGGCGCGGGACAGCTCGCCGAGTGCCCGGGCGGCCTGTGCGCTGGCGTCGAGGTCGCTGCCGGCCTCGCCGACCCGCGCGGTGATCGCCACCGGGTCGCCGTCGAGTTGCACCGCCACGCCGAGCGTGGCCTCCAGCAGCCGCCGCGCCTCGGGCCGCTGGTCCGCCTCCCGCAGCCGCAGGTGCACGGTGCCGGAGCCGACCGAGGACTTGAGTTCGCCCGGGGTGCCCTCCGCGATCACCCGGCCGTGGTCGACCACCGCGATCCGTCCGGCCAACTGGTCGGCCTCGTCCAGGTACTGCGTGGTCAGCAGCACCGTGGTGCCGTGTGCCACCACCGCCCGGACGATCTCCCACACCTGGTTGCGGCTGCGCGGGTCCAGCCCGGTCGTGGGTTCGTCGAGGAAGAGCAGATCCGGGGTGCTGAGGATGCTCGCCGCGATGTCGATGCGGCGGCGCATACCACCGGAGTACTTCTTGACCTGTCGCCCGGCCGCCTCGGTCAGCCCGAACGCGGCCAGCAACCGTTCGGCCCGCTCCCGCGCGGCCGGCTTGCGCAGACCGAGCAGCCGGCCCAGCAGGACCAGGTTCTCGGTGCCGGTCAGGTCCTCGTCCACCGAGGCGTACTGGCCGGTCAGGCTGACCCGGGCGCGGACCGCGTCGGCCTCGGTGACCACGTCGTGCCCGAAGACCCGGGCCCGCCCGCCGTCCGGCCGCAGCAACGTCGCCAGGACCCGGACCGCGGTGGTCTTCCCGGCGCCGTTCGGCCCGAGCACCCCGTACACGGCACCTGCGGGCACCTGGAGGTCGAGTCCGGCGAGCGCCCGCGTCTCACCGAACGACCGGGTCAGGCCCTCGGCCTCGATGGCGAGGCCGGTGGTGCGTCTAGTCATGATCTCGGTGCTTCCTTCCGTTCGTCCCGTCGCCGTCCGCCTGCTACAACGACGTCGTCGTGGTTCAGGCGCGAGACGACGGACAGCCGCCGCTAGATCGGATCTAGCGGCGGCTGTGGTCGGTACCTCGGGGTGGCGGAGCCCCGGGGGTCAGGACGGGATGTAGTCGAAGGTGTCCGGATGGGCGCCCTGCCGACCGGCCTCGCCCCGGCCCAGCAGCGTGATGCGTTCCATGGTGGCGTCGTCCAGCTCGAAGTCGAAGATGTCGACGTTCTCCTCGATCCGCTTCGGGGTGGTCGACTTCGGGAAGATCACGTCGCCCCGCTGGACGTGCCAGCGCAGCACCACCTGGGCCGGCGTCCGGCCGACCTGCTCGGCGATGTCGGCGATGGTCGGGTCACCGAGCACCGCGCCCTGGGCGATCGGCGACCACGCCTGGGTGACGATGCCGTTCTTGGCGCCGTACTCGCGCACCTCGTCGTTGGGGAAGTACGGGTGCGCCTCGATCTGGTTCACCGCCGGCACCACCTCGGTCTCGGCGGCCAGCCGTTCCAGGTGCGGCACCTGGAAGTTGGACACGCCGATCGACTTGGCCCGACCGTCGGCGCGGAACTCCTCCAGCACCTTCCAGGTGGAGACGAAGTCGCCGTCGTAGCGGGTCGGCAGCGGCCAGTGGATGAGGAAGAGGTCGATGTAGTCGGTCCGCAGCGCGTCGAGCGTCGCCTGGAACGCGGTGCGCGCGTCGTCGGGGCGGTGGCAGGCGTTGCTCAGCTTGCTGGTGACGAAGACGTCCTCCCGGGCCACCCCGGCGGTGCGTATGCCCTGGCCGACCTCGGCCTCGTTGCCGTACATCTCGGCGGTGTCGATGTGCCGGTAGCCGACGTCCAGTGCGGTGCGGACCGCGTCGGCGGTGTCCTTCGGGGCGATCTGGAACACCCCGAACCCCAGTTGCGGGATCGAGTTGCCGTCGTTGAGGGAAATGTCCGGAATCGTGCTTGCCATGGGATCGACATACCCGCTGACCGGCCTCTTCTCACGCGCCGCGTCCGGCCTCAGAGGCGGCGCAGGGCGGTGGAGTTCAGGCGGTAGCCGATGGTGGCGTCCACGATCCGCTCGACGAGTTCCGCCTTGCGCAGCCCGCCGAGGCCGCGCAGCCCGATCTGCGCGGCCAACTCCCGCAACTCGCGTGCCGACCGCTCGGACAGGAACGTCGTACCGTCGGCGCGGCTGGTCATGGCCGCCAGTCGGACGATCGACCGCGCCGGGTCGGTGGCCTCCGTCGCCCTCACGCGGGTTGCAGGTGGTCGAGGAACTCGGTGGCGAGCTGGCGCAGTTCCGCGCGGACGGCGGGCACGGTGACCCGGTCGCGCAGCACCACCGGCACCCCGCGCGGGGTGTTCGTGGCATAGAGGGTGACGTTCTCCCGCAGCGCCGTCGGGAAGACCGGCAGCCCCAGGTTGCGGACCTGGTCCATGTAGCCCTGGTGGGTGGCGATCGGCCGCTGTGCGAGCAACTGGATCATCGTGAAGACCACGCCGGCCACGCCGGGGGCGACCTTCTGGTGTCGGCGTACGGTGGCGAACCGCCGGGCGTCGGCGTTGTACTGGTCGACCAGTTCCCGCACGTTGCCGTGCAGATAGTCGATGCCGAGGGTGGACAGGTAGTCGGCCTTGGCCGGGATCACCAGATGGTCGCTGGCGATGATGGCGGACTGGGTGACCACGTTGAAGTTCGGCGGACAGTCGATCAGCACCATGTCGTACGGCTCCAGCCCGTCCGCGAGCAGCCCCTCGGCGAGCGAGCCGCGTACCCGGAACAGCTCGGCGTCGTACTCCTCGCCACCGGCGACGCTGCGGGCCAGGGCCAGGTCGATGTCGACCAGTTGCAGGTGCGAGGCGATCAGGTCGAGTCGCCCGGCTCCGGAGAGCCGGCTGTTCGCCGGACCGGGGGAGACCACAAGGTCACCCAGGGTGATGGCGGTGTCGCCCTCGCGGAGGCCGTCGTACCACCGCTTGATGGTCCGGGAGTCGCGCAGCCGCTCCCGCCAGTCGTCCGGGTCGTAGAAGCCGAAGGTCAGGCTGGCTTGCGGGTCGAGGTCGATGAGCAGCACCTTCAGCCCTCGGTTGGCCAGTTCGGCCCCGAGGTTGGCGGTCACCGTGGTCTTGCCGACCCCACCCTTGTAGTTGATTACGGACACCACGTACATCGACGTACCTCCCCAGACCTGGGAACGGTAGTCGGCCACCCTGGGTGAATTCGATCATCCGCGCGACTTTTCCGTGTAGCACGTAACTACGTATGTTCGTATTATCGAGCCATGGCGGATGTGGAGGAGCGGCTGGCGGCGCTGGAGGCGCAGGTCGCGGCACTTGTCGAGCGGCTCGGTGTGCCGACCGAGGCGGCCACCCCGGCGGAGGGCGCCTTCTGGGCTCTCGACGGACTCAAGCAGCGCCTGCCCGCCGAGAGCGCGGGCGCCGTGCTCTACACCGGCACCGTCCGGGCCGCCGGGCGGTCCTACGACTGGCAGTACGGCAGAGAGGTGGACGACCTGCTCGCCGGTGACTGGGCCGAGCTGCCCGGCATCCTCGCCGCCCTGGGCCACCCGGTGCGGCTGCGCCTGCTGCGGGAGATCCTCACCGGCCGGCAGAGCACCGCCGAGCTGGCCGACATCGAGGAGCTCGGCACCACCGGCCAACTGCACCACCACCTGCGCCAGCTCACCGCAGCGGGCTGGCTGCACAGCACCGGGCGCGGCCGGTACGCCGTCCCGGCCGAACGGGTGGTGCCGCTGCTGGCCGTCCTCAGCGCCGCCCACCGCTGACCACCCCCGGACCGCCGACCACCCCGCACGGAAGGACCACCCCCATGCGTAAGCCGACCGCCGTCGCGCTGGTCGCCGGGATCATCGCGGGTCTCGCCGGCCTCGCCGCGCAACCCCGGGAACCACGGCTGACCGCGTCGACCACCGGTGACGCCGGCCTCGCCGCCTCGGCCCGCGCCGCGGTGGCCGACCCGGACGGATACCGCGGTCTCGCCGTCGCGCTGATCGACGACGGCCAGGTCCGCACCGCCGGCCTCGGCGACCGTGACCGGGACGGCGCGCCGGTCGAACCCGGCACCCCGTTCGAGATCGGCTCGGTGTCGAAGGTGTTCACCGGGATGCTGCTGTCCCGGCGGGCCGAGGCCGGCGCGGTACGGCCCGAGGACACCCTCGGCGCCGTCTGGCCGGCGGTGGACGGTCCGGCCCGCGAGGTCACCCTCGCCGAGCTGGCCAGCCACCGGTCCGGCCTGCCCCGGCTCGACCTCGGCTCGGTGGGCGCATGGGTCCGGATGCTCCGGGCCAACGTCGCCGCCGGCAACCCGTACGCCGGACTGGACACCGACCGGGTCCGGGCCGCCGCCGACGCGCACGCGCCCGGCGACGGCCGGGGGAGCGTCGGCTACTCCAATCTCGGTTCCGCGGTGCTCGGGCAGGCGCTCGCCGCCGAGGCCGGACTCGGCTTCCCCGCGCTGGTCGACCGGGAACTGCTCACCCCGCTGGGCCTGACCGCGACCGTCCACGCCGCCGATCCCGGTGCCCTGCCGGCCGGGCACGCGCAGGGTGCCCGTGGCAACGGACGGGTCGCGGACCCGTGGACCGGCACCGGGTACGCCTCCGCCGGCATCGGCTACTGGTCCACCGCCGAGGATCTGGCCCGGCTGGTCGCGGCCACCGCCGCCGGCACCGCGCCCGGGGCCGACGCGCGCGACCCGCGCTTCGACGACGACGAGCGCACCCGCATCGGGTACGGGTGGTTCACCACCCGCTACGGCGACCAGGAGATCACCTGGCACAACGGTGCCACCGGCGGCTTCTCCTCGTACGTCGGGTTCGACCGGGTCACCGGGCGAGGGGTGGTGGTGCTGGGCAACACCGACAAGCGGGTGGAGTCGATCGGGCTGCGGCTGCTCGGCGTACCGCCGGATCAGGCCGGCAGTCCCGCCCCGGCGCTGCCGGTCTGGGCCGGGGCCGGTGTCGCCCTGCTGTTCACCGTCATCGGCGGGCTGTCGCTGCTCGGTGTCGCTCACCGCCCGGCGCTGGACCGGTTGACCGTGCTCTCCGCCGGGGCCTGGGCGGTGGTCTACCCCGCGCTGGGGCGTGCGCTCGGTGACTGGTCGGCGGTGCCCGGCTGGCTCTGGGCGGTCGGTCCGGCGTTGAGTGCCGCCGGGGCGGCGTTGGTCGTGTACCGCTGGCGTGGGCTGCCGACGAACCGGGCCGCCGTGCCGTGGCGGCGGGTCGTGGTGACGGTCGCCTCGCTGGTCGCGGCGGCGGTGGTGACGGTCGTCGTGTTCGGCTGAGCATGGCCGGCGGTCGATGCGCAGCTCGGCGGCGTTCAACCGCTCCGCTTCGAGCTTGATCAAAGCTGTTAAAGTCCGCCCAGTCCAGGCCGGCTGGGGAGGCGAGGATGGCACTGTCGTTCCGGGATGCGCTGTCGCAGATGCTCAAGGCGCGGTTCCCGATCCTGTACATCGAGTCCGCCGAGGAACAGCGCGCCGTCGCCGAGGTCGCGGCCGTGGCCCACGACGCGGCGCTGGTGCGTACCCCGCGTGCGGTGTGGACCTGGTCGCTGACCACCGGTCTGGTGCAGCCGGACGGCGTCTGGCGGACCGGCACCAACGAGCCGGCCGACGCCCTGGACGCCGCACTGCGGATCGACCAGCCGAGCGTGGTGATCTTCAAGGATCTGCACTCCTCGCACGGCGACGGCGAGCGGCCCGGTAACGCCGGGGTGGTCCGCCGGCTGCGGGACCTGGCGGCGGCGTTCAAGTCCGGCGCGGTGCCGCGCACCCTGATCCTGGTCTCGCCGGTGCTGCGCATCCCGGTCGAGTTGGAGAAGGACGTCACGATCGTCGACTTCCCGCTGCCCAGCGAGACGGAGATCCGGCAGGTGCTGGAGGCGATCATCCACGCCAACTCCGCCGACGGCCGGATCCAGATCGCCCTCGACGAGTTGGGGCGCGAGCGGTTCGCCAAGGCCGCCCTCGGGCTGACCCTGCACGAGGCGGAGAACGCCTTCGCCCGGGCGATGGTCAACGACGGTGTGCTGGACGGTCGCGACCTGGACGTGGTGCACGAGGAGAAGCGACAGACCGTACGCAAGTCCGGGCTGCTGGAGTTCGTCGAGGCGGACGTGAACCTCGCCGACGTCGGCGGTCTGGAGAACCTGAAGCGGTGGCTGGCCAAGCGGGACGGCTCCTGGCTGGCCGAGGCGGCGGCGTACGGCCTGCCCGCGCCCCGGGGCGTCCTGATCACCGGCGTGCCCGGGTGCGGCAAGTCGTTGACCGCGAAGGCGATCGCGGCGGCCTGGGAGCTGCCGCTGCTGCGGCTGGACGTGGGCCGGGTCTTCGCCGGGCTGGTCGGCAGCAGTGAGCAGAACATGCGCACCGCCATCCGGACGGCCGAGGCGACCGCACCCTGCGTGCTCTGGGTGGACGAGATCGAGAAGGGCTTCGCCGGGGGCGGCGGCGACTCCGGCACCTCCACCCGGGTCTTCGGTTCCTTCCTCACCTGGATGCAGGAGAAGAACCGGCCCGTCTTCGTCATCGCCACCGCCAACGACATCGAGAAACTGCCGCCGGAACTGCTGCGCAAGGGGCGCTTCGACGAGATCTTCTTCGTCGACCTGCCGACCCGGGCCGAACGGGCCGCCATCTGGCGGGTCCACCTCGCCCGACGGCTGCGCAACCCGGCCGTCGCCGGTGGGCTCGCGCTCGACGAGTCGCTGCTCGCCGAACTCGCCGACCTCAGCGAGGGCTACTCCGGTGCCGAGATCGAGCAGGCCGTCGTCGCCGGGCTCTTCGACGCGTTCGGCGAACGCCGCCCGCTGCTCCGCGACGACCTGGCCCAGGCGGTGGTCGGCATGGTCCCGCTCAGCGTGACCCAGGCCGAACGCATCGACGCCATCCGCGCCTGGGCCGACGCCCGCGCGGTGGCCGCCACCGCCGCCGAGGACTGGGACAGCGGCGCCCCCACCGACCGGAGCGCCCGGCACACCGCGCCGACCCAGCGCGGCGGACGGGCGGTCGAGTTCTGATGGCCGAGTCGACCGGAAGGAGCCTGCGGTGAGCATCTCGCTGGTGCTGCTACCCCTCGCCGTCGCCGCGGTGGCCGCCGCCCACGGCGTCACCACCCGTTCCGAACAGGAGGGCCGGATCGTCTGCGAGGTGCAGACCCGGATGCGGGACGAGAACCTGCTCGCCGCCGCGCTGCACGACACCGCCGCCGTGGTCGCCGTCGCGCCGGACTCGATCACCGCGGACTGGGCCGGTGTCCGGGCGAGCTTCCAGCGGGACGAGGCCGGCATCTGGTCGGCGCACTTCACCGGCGACATCGACGAGCCGAGGGCCGTGGAGGTGGTCCGCGCGGTCGACGTCGCGTACGGCCGGCAGGTCCAGCGGGCGGTGTTGGAACGGCTGCGGCAGCAGGCACCGGCCGCCGGGCTCCGGCTGGAGTCCGAACAGGTCACCGAGGACGACGCGGTCCGCCTGGTCTTCGCCGTGCAGGAAGCCCGGTCGTGACCGCCGAACAGCCACGACTCGTGGTCACCGTGAGCAGCGAGGGTGTGGTCAGCGCCGAGACCAGGGGCATCCTGGGCGACCGCTGCCTGGACTACGTCGCGGTGCTGGAGGACCTGCTGGCCGCCCGGACGGTCAGCAGCGCCTACACCGCCGACCACGCGCGAACCCGGGACGTCGTACGACAGGAGGACCGAGATGTCGACCGCGCCTGACCCGGGCTGGGCCCACAAAGGCGTCCCGACGGCACAGGCGGCGAACCCGGCCGCGAGTTGGAAGTGGCGGATGCTGCACAGTTGGTGGCTGCTGCTGCCGATCGTCGGCATGAGCTGCCTCGGCGGCTTCGGGTTCCTCTTCGTCGGGCTGAAGGCGCGGCGGGCGGCGTGGTGGATCTCCGGCATCGCCTACCTGGTGCTCGGCTGGACCGCCTTCATCCTGGTCGGCGAACTGGGTGAGACGGTCACCGACTGGGCGGTCGGGGGCGTCCTGGCGATCTGGGTGACCAGCATCGTGCACGCCCTCGTGATCAACCCGGCCTGGCTGCGCTGGCGGGCCGGCTTCCGCCCCTGGTACGCCGAGCAGCAGGGTGCGTACCCGCCCGGCACGCTGGCACCCCCGCCCGGGGCTCCCGCCCCGACCGCCTATCCGCCGCAGGGCGGCTGGAGCGCACCGCCCGGCCAGGTCTTCCCGCCCACTGCGGCATACCAGCCGGTCTCGCCGCCGTACGCGCCGTCCACGGCCACACAGCCGCCGGTGTCACCGGCGTACCCGCCGGTCACGGCGGCACAGCCGTCGCTGGAACTCCCGCCGCCGCTGCCGGACTATCCGCCGCCGCTTCCGGACCACCCGTCCCCACTGGCCGACCACCCGCCGCCGTTGCCGGGGCAGCGGTCGGGGGCGACGACCGTCGACCACGGCGGCGTGCCCGGACCGCTCGACGTCAACACCGCCGGGTGGGAGGAGTTCGCGGCGCTGCCCGGCTTCGACCCGGGACGGGCGCGGCAGGTCGTCGACGCGCGGGACCGTCGGGGCGGCTTCGGCGGGCTCGCCGAGTTCACCGCCGCCGCCCACCTGGCCCCGCACGAGTACGCCCGGCTGCGTGACCGTCTCACCTGCACGCCGCCCGGCGGCCATCGGCCGGGGTACCCGCCGTCCGGTCGCGTCCTGGATGTCTGAGCGCGGTCCGGCTCCGCCGCGCGCGGCGGCGACCGTCGCGCTGGCCCGGTTCCTGGCCGCCACCCGCGCCGAGGGCCCGGGGCTGCGGACCGCCCTCTGGGTCCAGGGCTGCGCGGTGCGCTGCGTCGGCTGCTTCAACCCGCACCTGTGGAGCTTCCGGGGCGGCGACGAGGTGGACCCCGCCGACCTGGTGCGGCGCGTGCTCGACGCACCGACCGAGGGGCTGACCCTGCTCGGCGGCGAGCCCTTCGACCAGGCGGCTCCGCTCGCCGAGGTGGCCGCCGGGGTACGCGCCGAGGGCCGCTCGGTGATGACGTTCAGCGGCTACACGTACGCGCGTCTGCGCGCGGCGGCGGACGGCGGCCGGGACGACGTCGCCGCCCTGTTGGCCGTGACCGACCTGCTGGTCGCCGGGCCCTTCGAGGCCGACCGGATCGACCGGCGGCGCCCCTGGGTGGGCTCCACCAACCAGGAGTTCGTGCTGCTCAGCGACGCTTTTCCGGACCTGCTCGACGAGGTGTCGGCCAGCCCGGACCGGGTCGAGATCACTGTGGACACCAGCGGGCGGATCGCGGTGAACGGGTGGGCCGAGGCGGACGCCCTCGACGAACTGCTGGCCTCGGTGAGCCGTCCGCAGCCGGGACGACACGGCGTGATCGGCTGGCCCGACCGGGCCTGACGGCGGCCTGAGGTGGCCGAACAGTCCCGTTGCCGTTGTCATCGATGTGTATCAGGATGGCCGCAACATCCGGCACACGGGGGTCGGGGAGCCGGATTACCGAAGAGGAAGGACGTGGCACATCGTGGTGCCTTTCTCCGGCAGGAGGGTGATCGCCGCCATCGCGGCGGGCACCCTGGTGGGCACGGTGGCGCTGGTAGGACCGGCGACGGCGAGCCCGAACAACAACACGGTCAAGAAGCTGACCAAGGCGGTGACGGTCAAGGGCGTCATCAAACACCTCGACCGGTTCCAGGCCATCGCCGACGCCAACGACGGCACGCGCGCCTCCGGTACGCCGGGCTACGACGCGAGCGCCGACTACGTGGCGAAGCTGCTCAAGAAGGCCGGCTACCAGGTCACCCGCCAGCAGTTCGACTTCGCTTTCTATGAGGAGTTCGGCTCCTCTTTCGCCCAGGTGGCGCCGAACGCGACCGACTACGCCGAGGGCGTCGACTACGAGCTGATGGACTACTCCGGCGACGGGGTGGGCCAGGGCCAGGTCGTCGCGGTGGACCTCAACCTGACGCCGCCGCGCGCCTCCACGTCCGGCTGCGAGGCCAGCGACTTCGCCACCGTCGACGTGGTCGGGAAGATCGCTCTGATGCAGCGCGGCACCTGCGGGTTCGGCGACAAGGTGGCCAACGCCGAGGCGGCCGGTGCGGTCGGCGCGATCGTGATGAACCAGGGCAACGGTACGCCGGAGGCCAACCCGGACCGCTACGACCTGTTCGCCGGCACCCTCGGTGCACCGGTCGGCATCCCGGCCGTCAGCGTCTCGTACGAGGCCGGGGCGCAGTTCGCGGCGACGGCGGGGCTGGTCCTGCGCATCGAGGCCGACACCACCTCGGAGGTCCGCAGCACCGAGAACGTCTTCGCGCAGACCCGGCACGGCCGCACCGACAACGTCGTCATGGCCGGCGCGCACCTCGACTCGGACCCGGCCGGACCGGGTTACAACGACAACGGCACCGGCAGTGCCGCGCTGCTGGAGGTGGCCCTCCAGATGGCGAAGGTCAAGCCGGCCAACGCGGTCCGGTTCGCCTGGTGGGGTGCGGAGGAGGCGGGCCTGGTCGGCTCGCAGTACTACGTGGACGGTCTGACCGAGCAGCAGGTCGGCGACATCGCCCTCTACCTCAACTTCGACATGATCGGCTCGCCGAACTACGTGTTCGGGGTCTACGACGGTGACGACTCGGCGCAGCAGGGCGCCGGACCGGGACCGGAGGGGTCGGCGCAGATCGAGCAGGTGTTCGAGCGGTTCTTCGCCTCCCGCAAGCTGCCGACCGTGCCGTCCGACTTCACCGGTCGCTCGGACTACGGGGCGTTCATCGCCGTCGATATCCCGGCCGGTGGCCTCTTCACCGGTGCCGAGGGCATCAAGACGGCCGAGGAGGCCGCCCTCTTCGGCGGGCTGGCCGGGGAGGCGTACGACCCCTGCTACCACCAGGCGTGTGACAGTCTGACGCCGGTCGCCGACGGTGCCGACCCGGTGTTGTACCGGGCCCTGAACAAGAAGTACAAGCTTCGGGGCAACGTCAACGTGCACGCGCTGGACGTCAACTCCGACGCGATCGCCGCCTCGGTGATCACGTTCGCGTACGACACCTCGGCCGTGAACGGCGTACCGGGCAAGGCTCCCGGCAAGGGCAAGGGCAAGGGCAAGGGGCACGGCCCCAAGCACGGTCACCCGCACGGGCACTCCTGGCGGTGACGTCGACCGGGCCGGGCTCCCCCGTGGGGCCCGGCCCGGACCGGCTCACTCCGGCGGCGCGGCCGACCGGGAGAGCCGCCAGTGCTGTCGCCTGCCCTCGTCCCGGACCACCACGCCGTACCGGGTCAGCTCGGTCCGCAACTCACCGGCCTCGTCGCCCCGGTCGTCGTCCAGGGCCCGCTGCCGGGCCTTCAGCAGCGCGTCCGCGCCCGGCGGCAACCCGGGCAGCTCGGGCACCCAGAGCCGGTACGCGGCCCGGTGCGGGTCATCGTCCGCCCAGGGCCAGCCGTGTTCCCGGAACGCCCCGGCCAGGTCGGCGGCGGGAAGGTCGGAGCGCCGCCGGAGGAGTTCCTCGTCGTCCGGGCCGAGCAGCACCAGTTCCTTGCCGTCCAGGTGGGCCATCCGGACGTCGCGCCGTGCGAACTCCCGCTCCTTGCCGCCGTGCCGCACGCGTACCCGGTCCACGGCCACCTCGACGGCGACCCGATCGGCGGCTGCGACGGCACCGAACACCAGCCCGGCCAGGACGCCGACCGCCGCCCCGGCCGCCAGTGCCTGCTGGTCGGGCATGCCGTCGAGCAGGCGGAACAGCCCTTGCGCGGGGGCCCAGGACAGGCTGGCGATCCAGCCCGCCCCGGCCGCCAGCCCCGCCCCTGCGGCACCACCGGCCAGCGGGAACCCGACCCAGAGCAGCAGCGTCTCCAGGCGACCCCCGCTGACCACGGTCGGCGTGCCGTACGCCGTCACGCCACCTCCCGACGCATCGTCCGCACCAACCCGACGGCCAGCGGCACGGCCAGCCACACCAGCAGCGAGACCGCCAGCCGGGCCCACTGCCCGGCGGTCACCTCGTTGGTGAACAGCGGGCCCATGGTGCGCCCGGTGTCCAACCACTCGGCGCTGCGGTTCAGCGGCCGGATCAACCCGCCGAGGATCATCCAGACGTTCGGCAGCACCAGGTAGGAGACGATGGCCAGCGGCGTGTGCAGGAACAGCAGGCCGAACGCGGCACCCATCAGCACGGTGGACACCAGGAACACGACGGCGTGCAGGATCAGCGCCCCCTCGATCCGCCAGGTCCCGGCACCGCCGGTGGCGTTCGCGATCAAGTTCGCCACGGCGGACACGGCGAGGCTGACCAGCACCGACGCCAGGGCGGCCAGCACCACCGCGACGAGCTTGGCGGTGATCACCCGGGCCCGGCGGGGCACCAGGGCGAAGGTGGTCAACGCGGTCCGCTGCGACCATTCGCTGGTGATCGACAGGATGCCCAGCACCGGCAGCAGCAGCCCGATCGGCAGCAGCGACGGGATGAAGAAGTCGACGAAGGTCTGCTCGGCGTCCTCGGCGTACACCAGTTGGATGCCGGCGATCAGGGCGGCGACCAGCGCGATGGTGATCAACAGCCAACGACCGGCCCGGGTGTCGACGAGCTTGCGCAGCTCCACCCGGGTCAGCCGGGCCAGGGACGGTGCCCGTTCGGCCGCCCGGCTGACCGGCCGGAGTGCCTCGGGGGCGGCGGTGGTGGTGGTCATCGGACGGACTCCCTGATCGGCTCGGTGGCGCTGGTCGTGGCGCTCGGTGCGGCGCCGGTCGCGGTGAGGGTGAGGAAGAGCTGCTCCAGGCCACCGCTCCCGGCGGGCCGCAGCTCGGTGAGGGCGACGCCGGCCACCAGCGCGGCCTCGCCGACCACGTCGGCGTCGGCGCGGACCACCAGCCCGTCGGTGCTCTCGCTGACCGGCAGGCCGGCGCGCTCCAGCGCGGCCCGCAGCGCGATCCGGTCGCGGGAGCGCACCAGCGTGCCGCCGTCGGCCAGCAACTCCTGCTTGTCGCCCTGCGCCACGATCCGGCCGCCCCCGATCACCACCAGCCGGTCCGCGACCGCCTCGACCTCGCGCAGCAGGTGGGAGGAGAGCAGCACGGTGCCGCCCCGGTCGGCGAAGTCGCGCAGCAGGCCGCGCATCCAGAAGATGCCCTCCGGGTCGAGGCCGTTGGCCGGCTCGTCCAGGACCAGCACCCGGGGGTCGCCCAGCAGCGCGTGCGCCAGGCCGAGCCGCTGACGCATCCCCAGCGAGTACGCGCCCACCCGCCGCCGGGCCGCGACCTCGCCCAGGCCCACCCGGTCGAGCACCTGGCCCACGGCGTGACGGTCCACGCCCATCGTCGCCGCCGCCACCGCCAACGCCTCCCGGCCGCTGCGCCCGACGTGCTGGGCGGAGGCGTCCAGCAGGACACCGACGACGCGACCCGGGTTGGGCAGCCGGTGGTAGGGGTGTCCGGCGACGGTGGCGGTGCCGGAGGTCGGTGTGCTCAGCCCGCAGAGCATCCGCATCGTGGTCGACTTGCCGGCCCCGTTGGGCCCGAGGAAGCCGGTGACCGTGCCCGGTTCGCAGCGGAACGACACGTCCTCGACGGCGGTGTGCCGTCCGTACCGTTTGGTGAGCTGGTCTACGACAATCATGCCGATCAGGCTGCCGAGGTCACCCGGCTGTCCGCAGCGGCCGCCGGTCGGCACCGGCTAGACCAAGGTCGACCCCTGAGGGCCGACTTTGGTAGCTGGTCCGAGCCCTCGGCGACTGCCTACCATTACGGCTGTGACCAGCCCTGCCGTCCCCGAGCACCCGTGGTTGTTGCCCGGGGCGCTCGGCGCGACCGACCGCCGCCCCCGGCGCACCATGCGGGACTGGCTGATCGACAGCACCTGCTTCCTGGTCTCGCTCGGCTGGGTGGTGCTGGCCACCGTCGACGCCGCCTCGCCGACCCCGACCTTCGCCGAGCGGCTGCCGTACTCCTGGATGATCGTCGCGGACGCGGTCCTCGGGCTCGCCTGCACGGTGGCGCTGTGGCTCCGCCGCCGCTGGCCGCTCGGGCTGGTGCTGGTGACGTTGCCGCTGACCATGGTCTCGATCACCTCCATCGCCGCGTTGCTGATCATCTATTTCACCGTGGTGCTGCACCGGCGGACCGCGGTGGCGCTGGCGGTCACCTCGGCCGGGCTGGTCTGCAACATGTTCTTCGCCCTGTTCCGACCCGACCCGCACAGCAGCTACTGGCTCGCCACCATCTGGGGCCTGGTGATCACCCTGCTGGTGATGGCCTGGGCGATGTTCGTGCGGGCGCGTCGGCAACTGGTGGTGTCGCTGCGGGAACGCGCCGAACGGGCGGAGGCCGAGCAGCAGCTCCGGGTGGCCCAGGCCCAGCAGGTGGAGCGCACCCGCATCGCCCGCGAGATGCACGACGTGCTGGCCCACCGGATCTCCCTGCTCAGCCTGCACGCCGGAGCGTTGGAGTTCCGGCCCGACGCCACCCCGGAGGAGGTCTCCCGGGCCGCCGGGGTGATCCGAGGCAGCGCGCACGCCGCCCTGCAGGATCTGCGTGAGGTGATCGGCGTGCTGCGGGCCGACACCTCGCTCACCGCCGAGCCGGAACGTCCGCAGCCCACCCTCGACGACCTGCCCGCGCTCGTCGCCGAGTCCCGGGCCGCCGGCATTCGGGTGGACCTGTGGGACCGGGTCAGCGACCCGGAGCGGCTGCCCGCCGGGCTGGGGCGCAGCGTCTACCGGATCGTGCAGGAGGGGCTGACCAACGCCCGCAAGCACGCCGAGGGTGCGGCCGTCACGGTCGGGCTCAGCGGGGCGCCCGGTGACGGGCTGGCCGTGGAGATCCGCAACCGGTGGCCGGTGGGCGAGGCCGTGCCGTCGATCCCGGGTACCGGCACCGGGCTGGTCGGGGTCGCCGAACGGGTCACCCTGGCGGGTGGGCGGTTGGAGCACGGTCGTGACGACAGCGGCGACTTCCGGCTCGCGGCCTGGCTGCCCTGGCCGGCGTCGTGACCGAACCGCAGCAGGCACCGCCGGTGACCGATCCGGGTCCGATCCGCGTCCTGATCGTGGACGACGACGCGCTGGTCCGCGCCGGGCTGTCGATGATCCTCGGCGGTGCCCCCGACCTGGAGGTGGTCGGCGAGGCGACCGACGGCGGCGAGGTGGTCCAGGCGGTCGCCACCTGCCGGCCGGACGTGGTGCTGATGGACATCCGGATGCCGAGGGTGGACGGGCTGGCCGCCACCGAGTCGCTGCGGGCGCTGCCCCAGCCGCCGGAGGTGCTCGTGCTGACCACCTTCGACGCCGACGAGCACGTGCTGCGGGCGCTGCGGGCCGGTGCCGGCGGGTTCCTGCTGAAGGACACCCCGCCCGCCGAGATCGTGCAGGCGGTACGTCGGGTGGCGGCCGGGGAGGCGACCCTGTCACCGACGGTCACCCGGACCCTCATCACGCACGTCACGGTGGGTACCGCCACCGATCCCCGACAGGAACGTGCCACCCGACTGCTCGGCGGTCTCACCGACCGGGAACGCGCGGTGGCGATGGCCATCGGCCAGGGGCGGACCAACGCCGAGATCGCCACCGAGCTGTTCATGAGCGTCGCGACCGTCAAGGCGTACGTCTCGCGGCTGCTGACCCGGCTCGGTCTCAACAACCGGGTGCAGGTCGCGCTCCTCGTGCACGACGCCGGGCTGGTCTGATCGGGCCGTCCGGCACTCTCGGTTAACGGCGGGCCGAGGAGGTTTGAACTTTCCCGCTCGCCCGGCCGTATCAATGGGCGAGGTGCGATGCTCAGGCGCATCGCCACCGAACTGCGGGAGGCCTGCCGTGCGAGTTGATGGTCAGTCGACGGATCCCATCGATCAGATCCTGGGCGAGTTGCCGGTCCCGACGCCGTTGACCCCCGAGGATGTCCGCCTGGCGGTACGGGCGGTAGTGGTACACGCGGCGGAGGAATGGCCCACCGGGGCGCTCTGCCGCAACGACGGCGCGAGGTTCCCCTGCCGGCTGCATCGCTGGGGTCGGAAGGTACTGCTCGACCACGGGCTCAACGAACGACAGCTCGATGCGCTCATCCGGCACGGGAATCCGTTCGTCCACGTACCGTTCCCGTTCCTGGTGAACGGGCCGCAACAGGGCCGTCCCCCGGCCGCCCGCCCGGCGGGCGCCGACCGGTCCACCGGTCACCAGATGCGTGCGGGCGCGGCCGGGTATCCGCCGCGGACGAACCCCGCCGGTTACCCGGCGCGGGGCCCGGTGCCGAGGGTGGCCGCACCGGCCGCCCGCGCCGGTGTCCGGACCCCCGGCCGGCCGGTGGCACCCCCCGCCACCGCGCCGCGCTGGCCGCGGGCGAGCTGAGCGGGCTCGCCGGTACGACGCCGGCCCGGGGCGGTACGGGCATCCCCCCGCCCACGCCCGGGCCGGCGTCGCGAATCAGCGGTAGCCGGGTGTGATCCCACAGTCGGGTGCCGCCCAGTACGTGTTGTTCGTGCTCCCGTCGCGGTTGTTCTCGCGGCGTGAGTCCACGTGCACGTGCGAGTTGTGGCCGCTCACGCCGGGGCCGATGATGCCGCTGAAGCCGTGGTTGCGCGCGGCGCGCGCGATCTGGCACAGCGAGTGGTTGTCGGAGACGAGGTCGGCCGCGTTGCCGTAGAGGTGCTGGCTGTTCGAGGCCCCACCCACCTGGCTGTTGCAGGTGCGGCTGCGGAATCCGCTGGTCACCTTCAGTGGCTGGTCGCCGAGGCCCTTGCGCAGCGCCTCCAGCTTCCACATCGTGCGCAGGGCGTTCTGCCGGGTCTGCGCGGTGGTCAGCGGACCACCGGTCCAGCCGCCCCGGCCACAGCCGTCGTCCATCTCGTTCCAGGTGAAGTGGCGCGGGGTGCAGTCGTTGTCCTGGATCTGGTACAGCTTCGCGAATGTCTGCGGCCCGGCCACCCCGTCGGAGCGCAGGCCGTACGCGGACTGGAAACGGCGTACCGCGGCAGCGGTCTTCGGGCCGTACTGGCCGTCGAGTTCCACCACGTTGTTGTTGCCCGCCCAACCGGCGATCCGCAGTTGCAGCTCGCGGACGTCGCCGCCCGAGCTGCCCCGGGACAGGGTGCGGTTCCAGGTGTAGCAGCCGTCGGCGTGGGCCGGCGGCGCGGCGACCGCCGAGGCGATCGCGGCACCCGGCACGGCCAGAGCGAGGGCGAGGACAGCCCGCTTCATCAGATGTGCGCGCACAGAGAGTCCTCCTGCTAGGAGAGCGAATGGGGTGGCATTCCGGGACGTGGATCGCCGTCCCGTGAATCCACACTCGCACCTCGACAGCCGGTTGGTGACGGTTAACGCGAATTCCTCTCGGGATGATGCGTACTTGCCGGTTGACCCGGAATTAATCCGATTCCGGGAAACGGGCATTCACGTCGGCCACGCCGCAAAGCCGCCGTCCCGGTACGGAAAGTCGCAGCGGACCGCAGGACGGGTGATGTCGCCGGGCCGAGGTGGCCCGGTAACCTCAGCGCGGGCGACGACGGGGAGGCGGGCGTGGCACGCGGAGGCATCTTCTGCGTCGAGGGCCAGTGGCACCGGGACCTCAACGAGCGGGGATCCGTGCTGCCCACCCTCGAACTGCTCGAACGGCTGGGCAAGGTCCGCTTCATCCACAAGGACGCGGCCACCCGGGACGAGCTGTTCTACTTCGTCGACCGTTGGCTGCTCAAGCAGTACGCCGACCACCGGCTGGGCTTCTTCGCGATGCACGGCGAGCCGAACCGGCTGTGCCTGACCGACTGGCAGTCGGTCGAGCTGACCGAGGTGATGGAGCTGATGGCCGGGCGCTGCGAGGGCCGCCGGCTCTACTTCGGCAGTTGTTCGGTGCTGCGCGCCCCCGAATCCGTGCTGCGGGAGTTCCTCGAGGTGACCGGCGCGGCGTTGATCTGCGGGTTCACCCGCGAGGTCGACTGGGTCGAGTCGGCGGCGTTCGAGACCGTCCTGCTCGACGTGCTGGCCAACGGCCGACGGCACAACGCCGCCGAGCTGCGGATGGGCTCGGCACACTGGGCGCCGCTCGCGTCGTACCTGGGCTTCCGGGTGATCTACGCCAACGGCCGCGCCTGGCGGCCCTCGGTCCGTACCCGGGTGCCCCGACAGCCGTCCCCGGGCCGGATCGGCTGACGGCTGGTACAAACGAACGATGCCACGCACGATCGCTCGCAACACCCGCGTCGACCGCGACGACCTGCTCGACTTCGTCCGCCCCCGGCACCGGGTGGTGCTGATGACCACCCGCCCCGACGGCCGCCCGCAGTCCTCGCCGGTCAGCGCCGGGGTGGACGCCGCCGGCCGATTGGTGATCTCCACCTATCCGGAACGCGCGAAGGTCGCCAACATCCGCCGCGACCCCCGGGTCTCGGCGTGCGTGCTCTCCGACGACTGGAACGGACCGTGGGTGCAGCTCGACGGCACCGCCGAGGTCCTCGACCTGCCCGACGCGCTGGAGCCGCTGGTGGAGTACTTCCGCAGCATCTCCGGGGAGCACCCGGACTGGGACGAGTACCGGGAGGCGATGGTGCGGCAGGGCAAGTCGCTGATCCGGGTGACCATCACCTCGTGGGGGCCGATCGCCACCGGCGGCTTCCCGGCCCGTCTGGCCGACTGACGCCGACGGGCGGGGTACGGCTCCCGCCGCGCCCCGCCCGCCCCGGTGGTGGGTGTCAGTGTCCGGCCGTCGCGTACGTCGCGCAGCCGATCAGCTCCATTGACACCTGCAACCGCTCCAGGCTGATGTTCTTGGCGATGGTGTCCTCCGGGCTGTGGTACGGCGGCTCCAGCAGCGCCGGAGACTCCTCACCCCGCCAGGAGAAGTTCGCGCTGGCGATGCCGACCTCCTGGAACGACTGGTGGTCGCTGGCGCCGCGCTGGGTGACCGGGGAGATCTGCGGCTGGTAGCCGAGCCGCAGTGCCGCGGCGGAGACCTCGTCGGTGGCCCGGTTGGCCTCGCCGGTGAAGGAGAGCAACCAGTAGCGCGTTGCCGGGTCCCAGCTCGTGGCGACCATGTCGTTCTGGTAGACGGCGAGGATGCGGTCCCGCTCCACCTGCGGCAGCTCCCGCACGTAGTAGCGCGACCCGATCAGGCCCTGCTCCTCCGAGCCCCAGAGGCCGAACCGGACGGTGGCGTTGATCGGGATCGCCTTGAGCACCCGGGCCAGCTCCAGGCAGAGCACGGTGCCGGAGCCGTCGTCGTTGGCCCCCGGCGCGCCGATCACCGAGTCGTAGTGCGCGCTGACCATGACCACCGGGCCGTTGGCCCCGGACCGTCCACGCCGTTCGGCCAGCACGTTGTACGAGGTCAGGCCGCGATGCGCGGTGGTGGCGATGGTGAGGGTGAGCGGTCCCGAGGCAAGCAGCGCCCGCAGCCGGTGCTTCTGTGCCTGGGCGACGCCGACCACCGGGATGCCCAGCGGCGCGGCGGCGGAGCCGGGCAGGGTGGGCGAGAACGCCGACGCCCGGCGCGGCTCGACCAGGTCGGCCGGGAGGAAGACCACACCGGCCGCACCGGCTGCCACCGCCCGGGCCGCCACCGCCTCGCGCTGGGCGGCGACGTAGTCCACCAGCACGATCCTGCCCGCGACGTCGGCGGTGAAGTCGGCCGCCGTACCGGCCCGCACGTCGATGACCGCGGCGGTGACCGAGGTGTCCAACGCGGCGTGGGCACTGGCCCCGACCTGCCAGTTCAGGTCGGTGGGCAGGCCGGCGGGGGAGCTGAGCTGGGCGAGGAACTTGTCGGCCACCGGGAACGGTTGCAGCGTGGTGTCGTACCGCAGCTTGTCGAACTGGCCCGCCAGGTAGTTCGCGGCCCGGCGCTCGGACTCGGTGCCGCCGATGCGCGGGCCGATGTCCTCGGAGAGGACCTTCAGGTGCTCCAGCGCCCGGCGGGGAGAGAGCTGGGCGATGACCTTGCGGTCCTGGGGGGTGAGCTTGGGCGGGCGGTGCGCGCCCGGCCGCGTGTCGTCGGCGGCCCAGGCCGGTGCCGGGAGCGCCACGGTGGCGGCGCCACCGAGCGCGACGGTCAGCATGCGCCGACGGTTGAACACAGTGGAGCGGGACGATTCGTGTGAGGGTGTCACGGCGTCGTCGAGGGATGACAAGAGCAAGCCTCCTGATTCGAGGTACGGACCCGGGAGTCAGGGGTGAACACCCCGGGTCACTGCGGCTCGAATCTAACCCGCTAGCTGCTCGTTCTCAAGATCGAGGAATTAGTACGCGGCAGTGAAACGCATATTCCGGAAACGTGGGCTTTCGATTTCGTCGACCACCGCGACCGCCAGATCCTCGTAGCTGAGCGCGCTGCGGCCATCGTCGTCGGTCACTGGCTGGTCGGTCCCGGTGCGGTAGTGGCCGGTGCGCTCGCCGGGATGGAACTCCAACGGCGGCGGGGACAGGTAGGTCCAGGTGACCCCGTCGGCGGCGGACCGGTAGACGTCCAGCGCGTCGGCCTGGCCGAGCGCGGCCTCCCGGTACTCGGCGGGGAAGTCCGGCTCGTCGAGCAACCGGCGTCCGCTCGGCGTGAGCAGGGTGGACCCGCCACCGACGTGGATCACCCGGGGTGCGGCCGGCATCCCGCTCAGCACGTCGAGCAGAGTCCTCGCCGCATCGGGCCACAGCGTACGGTCACCGCCGCCGATCGCCACCACCAGCGCGTCCGCGTCCGGCGCCACCTCCCGTACGCTGCGCTCGCTGGTGGCGTCGCCGGTGACCACCCGGACGCCCGGCGGCAGGTACGAGACGGCCTCCGGTCGGCGTACCGCGGCCACCACCCGGTGTCCCCGCTCGAACGCCTCGACGACGATCCGCGAACCCGCGGTGCCGCCCGCCCCGAACACGACGATGTTGCTCACCACCCCAGGCTATGGACCCGCCCCGGCGCACGTCGGCAGAACGGCGATCCTTCCGCCAGCGGTGCGACCGTCCCTCAGTCCAGCAGTGCGGAGTAGACGAGCTGCCGGAGCTGCGCGCGCAACGGCCAGGTGCTCGACGGCATGAGCTGGGTGAAGAGCAGGGCGGTGAGCTGCTCCGACGGGTCGACCCAGAACGCGGTGCTGGCCACCCCGCCCCAGTAGTACTCGCCGACGCTGCTCGGCAGCCGACTCGGCACCGGGTCGTCGACCACCGCGAAGCCGAGGCCGAACCCGATGCCGTCCAGCGTGGTCTCGGCGAACCCGCCGGTGGACAGCGTGCCCAGGTCCGCGCCGCCGGGCAGGTGGTTGCGGGTCATCAGGCGCACCGTACGCGGGCCGAGCAGGCGTACCCCGTCGAGTTCGCCGCCGCGCAGCAGCATCTGGGTGAACCGGTGGTAGTCGGCGGCCGACGAGATCAGACCACCGCCGCCGGAGAGCAGCGCCGGCTTCGCGTACGCCAGGTCGCCGAGCCGGTCGTGGCGGACCGCCCGACCGGTTGCCGGGTCCGGCACGTAGAGCGCGGCCAGCCGCTCGGCGTCGGCCCCCGTCACGTGCCAGCGGGTGTCGGTCATGCCCAGCGGACGCAGGACCCGCTCGTGCAGGAAGGTGTCCAGGCTCTGCCCGGAGACCACCTCGACCAGTCGGCCGAGCACGTCGGTGGCGACCGAGTAGCCCCAGGCGGTGCCGGGCTGGAACAGCAGCGGCAGCTCACCGAAGACCGTGCAGGCCTGCGCCAGGTCCACGTCCGACGGCGGGTACAGGTCGTACCCGGCGGCCCGGTAGAGGCCGTCGACCACCGAGGTCTGCATGAAGCCGTAGGTGAGCCCGGAGGTGTGGGTGAGCAGGTGCCAGACCCGGATCGGCTCGATCGCCGGCACGGTGTACGGCTTCAGCGTCGAACCCTTCGAATAGACCCGCATGTCGGCGAACTCGGGCAGCCAGCGCCCGATCTCGTCGGTCAGTTCGAAGCGGCCCTCCTCCCAGAGCAGCATCGCCGCCACCGAGGTGATCGGCTTGCTCATCGAGTAGATCCGCCAGAGCGTGTCCGCCTCGACCGGCGTACCGGCCTCCCGGTCCCGCAGCCCGTACGTCGTGCTGTGCGCGATCTCGCCGCGCCGGGCGACGAGGACCTGGAACCCGGCGAGCCGACCGTCGTCGACGTACCGGCCGAAGTGCGCGTCGATCCGGGCCAGCCGGGCCGGGTCGAGACCGACCTCGGCCGGCTCGATGCGGGGTAGCGTGCTCATCCGATCGAACCTACCGGCCGGTACGGGTGCCGGGAAACGGAAGGTTGTCGGTGTCACTGGTTACGCTCCGCCTCATGCCGGAGCCGATCGAGGGCGTCACCTTCCACGACGAGGACTGGTACGCCGAGGAGCTGATCGACCGGCACTACGTCGGGTGCACCTTCCACCGGGTCGACCTGACCGAGGCCACCAGCCGGGGTGCCGTCTTCGACGCCTGCACCTTCGGCGACGTGCTGTTCAACGTCTCCCGGCACGTCGACTCGGCCTTCACCCGGTGCGTGTTCACCCGCTGCAACCTGTTCGAGGCGGAGTTCACCGGCTGCAAGCTGGTCGGCAGCAGCTTCGACCGGTGCGACCTGCGTCCGCTGACCGTCGACGGCGGCGACTGGTCGTTCGTCACGCTCGCCGGTGCCGACCTGCGCGGCGCGCGCCTCACCGGCGTACGCATGCGGGAGACCGACCTGTCCGGCGCCGATCTGACCGGGGCGACCGTGAGCGGCGGCGACCTGTCCGACGTGCAGTGGCGTGGGGCCCGGCTGTCCGGTGCGGACCTGCGCGGCAGTGACCTCTCCGGGCTGGATCCGACCGCGGTGCAGCGCTCCGGCGCGATCGTCGACGCGGTGCAGGCCGTCACGATGGTCCGTGCCCTCGGTTTCCAGGTCCTCGGCTGAGTCGTCCGGGCGACGAACCGGACACGACACCCGCACTAGCGCGACGGGTGTCGGTGATGCGAATGTGAGACGGCCCCGCGTCCGGGTCGAGCGTGCCGGCGCGGATCCGGTCCGGCAGAAGTGGAGAGTCGGTGGCGGAGGAGAAGCCCGCGCGGCCGGTCGAGCCGGTGTCGCGCCGCACCCGGTCGGACCGCCGCCGCGCGGAATCGACCCGGTCCGCGCCATCGCCGGTCGAGGGGACGACCCGGGCCGCCGCCCGCAGGCTCGTCCGTGCCCGCCGACGTCGGCGTACCACGGTGGAGGCCGTCGCCGCCCTCGCCGGCCTGCTGGCCCTCGTCGGCTACGTCAACTGGTGGTCGGAGCCGGCCCCGGACGACCAGCCGGACCCGGACGGCCTGCCGGCGGTGGTCGGGCGTCCGGCGCTGCCCAGCGGCAGCGCCACCGCCGAGGCTGTGCCGGGTCTGCGGCCGAGGGAACGCAGCCCGAGCCCCTCGCCGAGTGCCACCGTGGCGCCCACGCCCACCCCGTCGGCCCCGTCACCGACGCTCACGGTCAGCCGGTCCGACATCCCCGCGACAGTGGACCTGACCGAGGCGGGCGTCCGCGACTGGCTGCACTGGGGCCTGGCCGGTGCCACCAGCCCGGTCCGCAAGCGCGGCGGCTCCGCCGACC
The DNA here is from genome assembly GCF_044461025.1 of Micromonospora sp. NPDC049900. Classification (NCBI taxonomy): domain Bacteria; kingdom Bacillati; phylum Actinomycetota; class Actinomycetes; order Micromonosporales; family Micromonosporaceae; genus Micromonospora; species Micromonospora sp. NPDC049900. Next base: position 57,671 of record NZ_JBITKM010000015.1, on the reverse strand, counting down.
TGCGGGACCTGGGCGGCCGGGGCGACCGGCGGACCTGGGACGGCAACCAGGAACTGTTCCGGTGGCGCGACGGCGCGCCGGTGGACTCGGCCGGCGACGTCGCGGACGGGGTCTACACCTGCGGTGCCGGCAACGGCTTCCGGCTCGCCGTGGTGTCCGACGGCCGGCCGCGTACCGCCACCGTCTATCTCGGCGTCTGGATGGCCCGGGGTCGCCTCGACGTGCGGGTGGGTGACGGCGGACAACGCCGGACGCTGCACCTGGAGGAGCGACACACCAGCCTCTCCTCGGGCGTGGCGGTCCGGTTCCAGGCGCCGCAGGGCACCCGCGTCCTGCTCACCTGGACGGTGGAGGAGGCGTTCACGCCGCACTGCGGCAACGTCGGTCTCCAGGCCGCCACCCTGCGCTGACCTGCCGGCGGCCCGGTTCTTCGGTAGCGTGGTCGGTGACCGATCATGATCGAGGAGGACCGATGACCACGGGCGAGCAGGTAGTGGACAGCCCCACCGACTGGGTGGCCGACCACATCGACCGGTACGTCGAGACCGACGGTGCCGAGGGGCACGAGTGGCAGCCGGGCGTGTTCACGTTGCTGCTGACCACCAGGGGCCGGCGCAGCGGCGCCCTGCGGCGGACCGCGTTGATCTACGGGCGGGACGGCGACGCGTACGTGGTGGTCGCCTCCCAGGGCGGCGCGCCGAGGCACCCGGCCTGGTATCTGAACCTCCTCGCGGACCCGGAGGCCCAGGTGCAGGTCGCGGCCGAGCGGTTCACCGCGCGGGCCCGCACCGCCACGCCCGAGGAGAAGGAACGGCTGTGGCCGGGGATGGCCGCCATCTGGCCGGCGTACGACGACTACCAGACCAAGACCGACCGGGACATCCCGGTGGTGCTGCTGGAACGCGTCTGACGGCAGCCGTACCCGCCGTCGGGCAGTTTGTCCGTCGGGCCGCCTCCACCGGACCGTACCGTCCTGCTGTCCGAGTTCGACTGTCCTGTGTGGAGGCCAGGCCGATGAGCAGCAGCAGTACCCTCCGTCCGTCCCCGCCCACCGGCGAGCCGGCCGGAACGGCGTTGCGGGAGATCCCGCTGCCGCCGTACGTGACCGCCGAGGATGCCCAGTTCGCCGTCCGCGCCGTCGTGGTGCATGCGCCCCGCCGATGGTCCGGGGGCACGGTCTGCCGCAACGACGCCAGCCCGCACCCGTGTCGTCTGCACCGCTGGGGCACCCGCGTCCTGGCGCTGCGCGGCCTGCGCGACTCCGAGATCGCCGCCCTCATCGAACGCGGCGATCCCACCGCGCCCATCCCCGCGCCCCGGATGCAAGGAAGGGCACCTTCCTAACGCCTGGTGTATAGGAGGGGTCCCCTCCTTACATCAGTAAACCTCGTGGGGTACCCGTTTCCGAGGCTTTCACGCCGGGAGAGTGCATCGACGAACGCCTACTTGACGGATCTCCCGTCAGCGGGCACCGTGGGCAGTGGAGGGGCCTTGAGCTGCCCCGATGCGGCGGTGGGCGACCGTCGCCCGGCGAGCCGCGCCGGGTGTGGTCGGCCTGGGAAGGCCGCCGAATCCGTACCCGGTGCGCGGGCCGACTGCCGGTCCCGCCCACGGACTGGCCGGCAGTGTGCGTCCGGCACCGGGAGTCGAGAACCCACGAGGAGTCCCGCCATGCTCACGATGACCGACAACGCCGTCCTGGTGATCCGTGACCTCGCCAACCAGCAGGACGTGGCCGAGGGCGGTGGGGTACGCATCGCCGCGGACACCACCGCCGGATCGCTCACCGTCGAGCTGGTCGCCGCCCCGGTCGAGGGGGACCAGGTGGTCGACAACCAGGGCGCCCGGATCTTCCTCGACTCCGACGCCGCCGACCTGCTCGGAGACGCGGCGGTCGATGCGACCGTCGACGACGAGGGCGTGATCCAGTTCGGGTTCACCGACAAGCAGTAGCCGTCGGCTCAACCCGCGCGCCGGCTCTCCCCACCACGGGCCCTCGGGGGTGGAACGATCCCCGGGTGCCGGACCCCACCACCGCTGGTGTGTCCCAGCGCGGCCAGCACGTGGGCCAGGTGGTGTGACGTGCTCCAGGCCACCCAGTTGGTCGCCGACCCGGCTCCGGCGACCCGCCGCGCCCGACGCACGATCTCGTGGTCGCCCCAGGAGAAGCCGGCGCCCGTCGCCGGCCAGTGCGGCGCGGACACCAGTTCGCGGCACAGGTCGGCGACCCGCTCGTCGCCGCGCCGGCCCCGACGCGACCACCGGTAGAGCCACCAGACGTCCGCGTCGGTGTAGCGGACGGTCGGCAGCCGGTCCACCGGCTCCCCGCCGGGCGCGGCGGAGCCGACCCCGTAGTCACCGAATCCCACTCCGAGGTCCGCCAGCCGCCGCCAGAGCAGCCAGTCCCAGCGGTCCAGCCGGACCGGCTCGTCGGTGGGCAGCCGTGCCAGTGCCGGCGGCATCCCACCGGCCACCACGCCGACCGAGCGCCAGGCGTGTCGGCGGGCCCAGTCCCAGGCCCGGCGTACCCGGGGTTCGGTGGTGCGGACGTCCGCCGGGCAGCACACGTCAGCGCAGTCGAGAATCAGGTCGCACTGTTCGGGGGCCAGTCGCGCGTACCGCCAGATCCGCTCCAGCGCGGTGGTGGCGGCGTCCGGTCCGGCCCGGTCCAGTCGGATCCGCAGTCGCACCACGGCCCGGCCGCAGTACGCCCGCGCGGTCACGCCGTGTGCCGCGAGCCGCTGCTCACCGTCGGTCAGCCCGATCACCGGCACCAGCGGTACGCCCCAGCGCAGCGGCTCGGCACCGGCCGGGTCGGGCAGGGCGCCGACGTCGACGGCCGGGACCAGCCCCGGCGGGAACCGGCTGACGGCTTCCACGATGGATCTGTCGAGTTCGGACACGTGCAGGATCGGGGCGATCAGTGGGGCGAGGGCGTCGTCGAGGTGGCCGAGCGCGTCCAGTTCCCCCCGCCGTGCGGCGAGGACGGGACGGTAGACCGGTTCCGTCGCCCAGCCCCGGTGGGCGGGCACCATAATTAAATGTAGCCAGGTGATTACCCAGCTCACAGGCCATGCAGCCGGAAATTCGGCGGATCGCTGTCAGCTCCGCGACTGTCATCGCGGGGTGCCCGGGGCACCGACAGCGCGACACCCCGGGCGGCGGGTGCCGCTCCGGGGTGTCCATCGGCCGTCACCGGCCCGCTGTCGACCGGTCAGTCGTCGTCCCGGTCGTCATCGTCATCGTCATCGTCGTCGCGGTCGTCGTCGTCGCCGTCGTACCGCTCCTGCTCGGCCTTGAGCACCTGGCCGGTCTCCCGGTCGACGTCGACCTCGTGCTCGACGTCGCCGTTGACGATCTCGACCTCCCAGACCGGACGCTTGTTCTCCCGGTCCCGATCGACCTCGGTGATCCGACCCCCGCCCACGTGTGCCAGGGCGATCTCACCGGCCCGCTCACGGCTGATCTTGTCGGCGGCGTCCGGCGAGGTGCCGGCCGGCGGGGCGGCCGTGCTCGGGTCGGTCGGCGGGGCCACGCTGCCGGGGTCGCTCGGCGGCGCGACCGTACCGGGGTCGGCCGGCGGCGTGACCGCGTCGGGAGCGGCCGGGGCCGTCTCCTCCGGCGCGGCGGTCGCCGCGGTCAGCGTGGTCTGCCGCGTGCGGTCGTTGTCGGCCGCCGTGACGCCCAGGAAGATCCCGGCCGCCGCGAGGACCGCCGCGGCGCCGCCGACCGACGCCAGGATCAGGGGGTTGCGCTTCATTGGTGCCACCTCTCCTCGGTTGATGCACACAGCATCGGTCGTGGTGGGATAGCGGCGCGCTGTCCGAATGCTAAGGCCGGGTTAAGGCCGTTCAGACCTTCGGCGTGCCGAGGCGGAGCACCACCTCGGCCCCGCCGCCGGGACGTTCGCCCAACTCCAGTCGGCCACCGCTGGCCTGGGCGGCCCGGCGGGCGATGTCCAGCCCCAGTCCGGTCGACCCGGCCTGGCTGGCTCCGCGCCGGACCGACTCGGCGGCGATGCCGGGGCCCTCGTCAGCCACCGTCAACACCACCTGGCCGCCGTCGGGCGTGAGCCGTACGGCGAAGGCGGTGCCGTCGGGGGTGTGCGCGAAGACGTTGCCGAGCAGGGCGTCCACCGCCGCCGCCAACTCGTCGGCGGGGACGCCGACCGGCAGCGGGCCCGGTGTCAGGTCGAGGTCGACCGCCCGTCCGGTGTCCTCGGCCAGCACGGACCAGAAGGCCACCCGCTCGGTCACCGTCGCCACCGCGTCGGTGACCGCTGCGCCCTCGGCGGGCGTACGCCAGCGGGCCTGCCGGATCAGCCCGGTCACCGCCCGTTCCAGCCCGTCCACCGCACCGGCGATCCGGGCGGCGTCCTGCGGGTCGGCCAGCGACTCGGCCTCCAGCCGCAGCGCGGTCAGCGGGGTCCGCAACCGGTGGGACAGGTCGGCCACCTGCTCGCGTTCCTGGAGCAGCAGTTCCTGGATCCGCCCGGCCAGGTGGTTGAGCGCGCCGCCCACCTCGCGTAGCTCCGCCGGCCCGGACGGCTCGACCCGAGCATCCAGTTCGGCGTTGGCCAGCCGGTGCGACACCGCCGACAGCTCGCTGATCGGGCGGACCAGGGTGCGGGCCAGCCGGTCGGCCACGGCCAGACCGATCAGCACCAGCAGCAGGCCGAGCAGGGACAGCACCAGCCAGGCCCGGTCCACGCCACGGGTCAGCTCGGCGTTGGGCACGAAGGTACGGATCACCGCGGTGCCGTCCGTACGGCCCTGCACCGCGATCACCACCTCGCGGCCCTGCGGTGTCTCGGCGGTCAGGCTCTGCCCCCGGGCGGCCAGCTCGACGGCGGGCGTACGCGGGGCCGGTGCGCCGAGTTGGTCACCGTCGGGCAGGAAGACGCTGACCGGTCGACCGTTCTGGACGAGTTGGTCGACGGTCAGCCGGACGGTCTCGGAGTCGGCGGTGCCGACCACCGGGGCGAGACCCTGCGCGTCGGCGGTGGCCCGTGCGGTCGCCCGGTCCTCGGCGGAGGTCCGCAGCAACAGCGCCAGGGGCACCAGGAAGGCGATCACGATGAGCACGCTGACGGCGGCGACCAGCAGCGCCAGTCGCGCCCTCACCGCTGTGCCTCGGGTGCCACCAGCCGGACCCCCACCCCGCGTACGGTGTGCAGGTAGCGAGGCTGCTGGGCGCTCTCGCCGAGTTTGCGGCGCAGCCAGGACAGGTGCACGTCCACGGTCTTGTCCGCTCCGCCGTACGGGATCTGCCACACCTCGGTGAGCAGCTCGCGCTTGGTCACCACCTCGCCGACCCGGCCGGCCAGGTGCCGCAGCAGGTCGAACTCGCGCGGCGTCAGATCGACCGACACGCCGTCCAGGCTGACCTGACGCGCCCGGGGGTCGATCCGCAGCCCGCCGACGACCACGGTCGGATCCTCCTCGGCCGGTCCGCCCGGCCCGCGTCGCAGCACCGCGCGGACCCGCGCGTCGAGCTGGGCGGCGGTGAACGGCTTGATCACGTAGTCGTCGGCCCCGGCGTCGAGGACCCGGACGATCTCCGTCTCGTCGTCGCGGGCGGTGGCGACGATGACCGGCACCGCGCTGACCGCGCGCAGCATCCGGAGCAGCTCGCGGCCGTCCAGGTCGGGCAGCCCGAGGTCGAGCACGACCAGATCGGGGCGGTCGTCGAGCGCGTCGCGGAGCCCGGCCATCGCGGTGGACGCCGCCGCCACCGCGTGTCCCCGTTCGCGCAGCGCCCGCACCAGCGGGTTGCGGATGGTCAGGTCGTCCTCGATGAGCAGCAGGCGGGCCACAGCAGGCAGGGTATATGCGCCCCGGCGCGACGGCGGCGTCCGTTAACCCTCCCTTAGCCTTCCCCGAAGGTCGCCCCAACCTGCGATCAGGGATAGTCGGGTGATGGGACGTCGTACGCTCCTCGCCGTCGCCGGGTGGCTGGCCACCGCGGTGGTCGCCACGCTGATCGGAGTCGCCGCCATCCGGCTGGTGGGGGAGAGCCTCACCGGCACGCCGGGCGGCGTCCGCAGCCAGGAGGAGGTCGCCCGCGAGCTGGCCGCGCCGCCCCGCACGACCACACCGACGACCGGTACGCCGGGCCCGACCGCCACGTCTCCGGCGAGCCCGACCGCGTCGACGAGTCCCACGCCTGATGCGCCGCACCGGCGCAGCTTCTCCAACCAGGGCGGCAGCGTGGTGGCCGAGTGCGTGCCGGGCGGGGTGTGGCTGGCGTCCTGGTCGCCGAAGCAGGGCTACTCGGTCGAGGACGTGGACCGGGGCCCGGACGACGACGCCGAGGTGAAGTTCGTCGGTCCGAGCGGCGAGCACGAACTGTCGGTGCGGTGCGCCGGTGGCGTACCGGTGCTGGACCCGGACGACTGACGACACACCCTACTGGCGGAAGTTCCGCCGCAGGTCAGAGGCATGATCGAGATGTCGACTGTCCATGATCGGACAGCCTGTCGTGTGGCTGTCGACGGGGAACGCGACATACGTTCGATGCACAAAGGGTGCTGATCGGTGCTGATCCTTCTTAGCCGCCCTAATCAACTCAACACGCCTCGGCCGCCCGGCCGGCTGGAGAGGAGAACGATGTCCAGCGCGAGAGTCAGGAGCAGGCGGGCGGCCCAGCCAGCGCCGGAGGAGGAGTCCACGGCCCGCGCCGAAGCCGCGCACACCACCTGCGGCGGCGCCGGCATGCCGTCCACCGCGAGAGTGCTGTTCGCCGTGGTCAGCGCGAACGGTGACCTGGTCCGGGGGGTGGGCGCCGCGACCGCCGACCGGTTGAGCACCGGGATGTACCAGGTGGTCTTCGACCAGGACGTGACCGCCGCCGGATGTGTCGGCACGGTCGGGCTGTCGGGCAGCGCGGGGCTGGCGCCGTCCGGTCAGATCGCCGTCGCCGGGCGTACCGGCATCCCGAACGCGGTCTTCGTGACCACCTTCGACAGCGCCGGGGCCTTCGCCGACCGGCCGTTCCACCTGGCCGTCCTGGCCTAGTGCGAGCCGTCCCGGCCCGGCCGCACGGACGGGCACCGAACGGGACCCGGACACGAGCGCACGGCGCCGTTCGATCCCCGAGGACCCGAACGTCGCCGCGCTCAGCCGTCTCCCGCCACCGCAGCCCGTACGGCGGTACGTCGGCGGGGACCTGGCATGGCCGACCAGTGCCGGCTGGTCGTGTCGATCCCCGTTCCGCGTGCCGGCAAACCCTCGGATCGTGCGCAATTCCACTATCTGCAAGTCCCGGCGTGGAGCGGGTCGCAACGGGGTATGTGCCGGGCATGGAGCACTTCACTATCGCCACGGTCGCCGAGAAGAGCCCGGACTTCCGGCGCGTGCTGTGGACCGGGAAGCAGACCCAACTGGTGATCATGACGATTCCGGCGGGCGGTGAGATCGGCGAGGAGGTCCACGAGGACATCGACCAGATCCTCACCTTCGTCAGCGGCACCGGCGAGGCCCGGGTGGCCGGCGAGAAGCGCGAGGTCGTCCAGGGTGACCTCGTGGTGGTGCCGGCCGGGACGAAGCACAACTTCGTCAACACCGGACCGAACCCGCTGGTGCTCTACACCGTCTACGGGCCGCCGGAGCACGCCGACCAGGCGGTGCACAAGACCAAGGAGGAGGCCGACGCGGCCGAGGCCGCCGGCGAGGACGAGCCGCCGACCTCCTGACCCGTCCCGCCGGCCCGGGGCCTGCGGGCCGGCGTGATGTGGTCGAGGATCCGGGTACGCGTACCGGATGGTGCAGCCGCCGATCGCCGACTACGCGTTCCTCTCCGACTGCCGATCGGGCGCGCTGGTCGGGCGGGACGGCTCGGTCGACTGGTGGTGCCCGAACCGGTTCGACTCGCCCGCCGTCTTCGCGCGGCTGCTCGACGCCGACGGCGGTCACTGGCGGCTCGCGCCGGTCGCCGCCGGAAGCGCCGGGCACCGGGTGCAGCGGGCCTACCGACCGGACACCCTGGTGCTACGGACCGTGCACGAGACCCCGGAGGGCCGCGTCGCCGTCACCGACGCGCTCGCCGCCGAGGCCGGTGCCCGGGGCCACGAACTCGGCCTGCGGTCGCCGGCCGTGCTGCTGCGCGTCGTGGAAGGGCTCTCCGGCCGGGTACGGATGGCGCTCGACTTCCGGCCCCGACCGGAGTACAGCCTGCTCACGCCCTACCTGCACGAACTGGACGACGGCGGGGTGCGGGCCGTCGCCGGGCCGGTCGAGTTGACGCTGCGCGGCGCCGGGATGCGGCTGACCGCCGACCACGACCGGGTGCGGCACGTCTTCGAGATCGATGAGGGGCAGGTGCTCGGCTTCGAGGTCGCGTACGCCCCGACCTACGGCGCGAGGCCGCCCGCGCTGGACCCGGTCCGGCGGCTGGCGGACACCGTACGCACCTGGCGCTCCTTCCGCGACACGCACCACTACGACGGCCGATACCCGGACGTGGTCCGGCACAGTTCGACGGTGCTCACCGGCCTCACGTACGCCCGCAGTGGCGCGGTCGTCGCGGCACCGACCACGTCGTTGCCGGAGCGGATCGGCGGTGACCGCAACTACGACTACCGCTTCTCCTGGCTCCGCGACTTCGCGATGACGATGCGTGCGCTCTGGGTGGCGGCCTGCCCCACCGAGACGTCCCGGCTGTTCGACTGGGCGGCCCGCTCGATCGGTCGGATCGGCGCCGAACCGGTGCCGGTGCTGTTCGGCCTGGAGGGCGAGCGGGACGTCACCGAGCACCACGGCCCCGGCCTGGCCGGCTACGCGGACAGCTCCCCCGTGCGGATCGGCAACGACGCCTGGCGGCAGCGCCAACTCGACGTGCCCGGCGAGATGGTGTCGGCGGTGTGGCGTCTGCGCGACCACCTCGGCGAGTCGTTCGGCACCGAGGTGCGGGAGATGGTGCTCGGCCTGACCGAACAGGTGGCCGCCACCTGGCACCTGCCGGACCGGGGCATGTGGGAGACCCGGGACACCGACCGGCACTACGTGGCGTCGAAGGCGCTCTGCTGGGTGGCGCTGGACAAGGCGGTACGGCTGGCACCCCACCTCGGTGAGCGGGCCGACCCCCGGCGCTGGGCGGGCGTCCGGGACGAGATCCGGGCCACCGTGCTCCGCGACGGCTTCAGCCGGGAGCGGGGCGTCTTCACCGGCGCGTTCGGCTCGCCCGAACTGGACGCCGCGGTGCTGTACCTGCCGGTGGTGGGCTTCCTGCCGGCGACCGACCCCCGGATGCGCGCGACCATCGCCGCCGTGGAACGGGAACTCGGCGGCGAGGGCGGCCTGGTCCGCCGCTGGGACACCGACCCGGCGGGCTTCCTGCTCTGCTCGTTCTGGCTGGTGGAGTGCCTGGTGTTGGCCGGTGAGCAGGACCGGGCCGCCCGGCTGTTCGAGCAGGTGGCCGGGCACGCCAACGACGTCGGCCTGCTCAGCGAACAGATCGACCTGACCACCGGGGCGCAGCTCGGCAACACCCCGCAGGCGTTGTCGCACATCGGCCTGGTCAACGCCGCCTGGCGGCTGACCGACCCGGCCGCGCAGTGACCGTCCGGAGACGTCAGGCGGGCAGCAGCGGTACGCCGCTCACGTCCACCGTCTCCGGGTACTTCAAGCCGGCCCCGGTGTTGAGCACCACCACCCGCTCGCCCGCGCGGATCCAGCCACCGGCGCGCAACCTGCGGGCGGCGGTCAGACAGGCCGCCCCCTCCGGGCAGAGCAGCAGCCCCTCGCGAGCCGCGAAGTCCCGCAGGTCGGCGAGGATCTCGGCGTCGTCGACCGCGATCGCGGTCCCGGCGGTGGCGCGCAACGCGGTCAGGATCAGCTCGTCGCCGAGCGGCGCGGGCACGGTGATGCCGAACGCCACCGTGTGCGCGTCCGCCCACGGCTGCGCCCGGTCCTCGCCAGCCGCGAACGCGCGCACGATCGGCGCACAACCGGTGGACTGCACCGCCACCAGGCGGGGCAGTCGGTCCTCCACCCAGCCCAGCTCGCGCAGCTCACCGAGCGCCTTGTGGATGCCGATCAGCCCCACTCCGCCGCCGGTCGGATAGATGATCACGTCGGGCACCTGCCAGCCCAACTGTTCGACGATCTCGTACCCCATCGTCTTCTTGCCTTCGAGCCGGTAGGGCTCGCGCAGCGTACCGGCGTCGAAGATCGAACCGGCCGAGGCCGCGACGAGCCCGGCGACCTGCCGCCCGGCGTCGCCGATCAAGCCGTCGACCAGGCGCAGGTCCGCCCCGGCGGCCACGCACTCGCGGCGGCAGATGGTCGGCGCGGACAGCGGCATGGCGATCGTCGCGCCCATCCCGGCACGGGCCGCATAGGTGGCCCAGGCGGCGCCCGCGTTGCCGTTGGTCGGCATGGCGATCCGTCGCACCCCCAACTCCCGCGCCCGGCTCACCCCCACCGCGGCCCCGCGCGCCTTGAACGAGCCGGTCGGGGTCAACCCCTCGTCCTTGACCAGCAGGTCGTCCACACCGATCTCCGCGCCGTACGCCGGGGCGCGCAGCATCGGCGTCCAGCCCTCACCGAGCGTGGTCACATACGTCGGATCCGCCACCGGCAGCAGCTCCCGGTAACGCCACAGGTCGGCCGGGCGCAGCCCGAACCGTTCCGGCTCGACCGTCCGCCGCACCGCCGCCAGGTCGTAGCGGGCCAGCAGCGGCGAGCCGCACACGCAGAGGTTCTGTGGTACGTGCGCGTCGTGCTCGGTGCCGCAGCGCGGGCACTCCAGGTGGGTCAGGTGCACGATGGTCCCCTCAGCTCGCGTCGACGCTGCGCCACGCCGGGCTGCGTCGTCCGGGCTCGTAGCCGGCGTCCAGCCGCTTCGCCACGACCCCGGGCAACCCCTGCTCACGGGCGGTACGCAGGGCCTCGGCGCCGGTGCCGGGGAACCACGGCGGAGTCTGCCAGTGCGGCCCGGCCAGCGCCAGACCGTCGAGCAACTCCCGGCGCTGCGGATAGGGCAGGTCGACGCTGCTCACACCCTCCAGCCAGAGCAGGTCGACCAGCAGGTACTGGGCGTCGGTGGTGCTCCGGCCACCCCGGGCGGGTCGGACCCGACCGGCCCGGTCGATGCGGACCAGGACGCCGTCGAGCACCGCCTCGGTCGGTGCCATCGCCTCGGCCATCGGGCGCAGCCAGGGATACGCGCCGGTGATCTCCGAACCGTCCTCGGCGAGCAGCCGCAACCGCCCGCCCGAGACGTACGCCGTCGCGCGTACCCCGTCCCAGCGCAGCTCGTACCCCCAGGCGGCCTGGTCGGCGGGGAGTCGGCGGGCCGGTGTGGGGCGCATCGGCGCGACCTGCTCGGGCATGCTCGTCCAGCCGGGCGGCGGCGGATCGGTGCGCCGCACCATCCAGTCCCGCCCGTCGCGGCCACCGGCGGCGAACAGTACGTACCGCCCCGTGGTGCGCTGCCCGCGCAACTCCACCACCACCTCGCGCTCCTGCCACTTCTCGCAGCGGTAGGTGCCCCGGTCGTGGATGATCATCCGGCCGCCGCCGTACTCGCCGGCCGGGATCTCACCGGCGAAGTCCAGGTACTCCATCGGGTGGTCCTCGGTGTGCACGGCGAGATGGTTGCGGCCCGGCTCGCGGGGCAGCCCGCGCGGCACCGCCCAGGAGGCCAGCACCCCGTCGTGCTCCAGCCGCAGGTCCCAGTGCAGGCTGCGGGCGTGGTGCTGCTGGATGACGAAGCGGGCCCCGTCCGCGCCGGTCCGGCCGGTCCCGGTCGCCGGCACCGGTTCCGGGGTACGCGCCGCGTCCCGCCTGCGCCGGTACTCCTCCAGCCGGTCAGCCACGATGACATTCTCCGGCAAACCGGGCCGACGTGCCCAGGTCCGGGAATGGCGGCAACGATCAGGGGTAGAACGGTCGGTATGGACCACGTCGACCAGCCCACCGCCGTCCTTCCCGGTGACGTCCGAATCCCCCTGCTCGGCTTCGGCACCTGGCAGGCCACCGGCGAGACCGGCTACAAGGCGGTGCTCGCCGCGCTGGACGCGGGCTACCGGCACATCGACACCGCCACCATGTACGGCAACGAGGCGGAGGTCGGCCGGGCGGTCCGGGAGAGCGGGCTGCGTCGCGAGGACGTCTTCATCACCACCAAGCTGCCGCCCGACCAGGTCGGCCGGGAACGCGAGACGATCGAGGAGAGCCTGCGCGCGCTCGGCGTCGACTACGTCGACCTGTGGCTGCTGCACTGGCCGCCGAGCGACCCCGGTGACCTGATCCCGACCTGGCGGGAGATGCTCGCCGCCCGGGACGCGGACCTGGCCCGCGCGGTCGGCGTGAGCAACTTCAGCACCCCGCAGATCGACGAGCTGATCCAGGCCACGGAGGAGAACCCGGCGGTGAACCAGATCAAGTGGAGCCCCCGGCTGTACGACCGGCAGCGGCACGCCGAACACCGCGACCGGGGCGTGGTGCTGGAGGGCTACAGCCCGTTCAAGAGCAGTGACCTGTCGGACCCGGTGCTGACCCGGATCGCCGGCGCGCACAACGTCTCGCCCGCCCAGGTGGTGCTGCGCTGGCACCTCGACCACGAGATCGTGGCGATCCCCAAGTCGGTGACCCCGGACCGGATCCGGGTCAACGCCGACGTGTTCGGCTTCTCCCTCAACGCCGAGGAGATGCGCGACATCGACGCGCTCGGCACCACCTGACCCGCGCTGCTCGCTCGCGCCGGTCGCGCTGGTCGCGCTGGTCGGGGTGAAAGGAAGGGCACCTTCTTAACGCCTCGTGCATAGCAGGGGACCCCTCCTAACACGCGGCGGGCGAGCGGTCCGCGCCGCGTTCCCAGCGGTGCAGCACGAGCCGGCGCCGGCCCTCGTCGACCACGACCGGCTCGCCCCCGGTCGGCCGGTAACCGACCGCTCGGGCGGTGGCCATGCTGCCCGCGTTGTCCGCCTCGATCTCCAGGTACGTCGGGGGCAGCCCCGGGGTGCCGACCGACGAACACTCCAACACCATGCGCTGTTATCCCGTGCGGGTGATCGACCCCGATGATCCAGCGGGCGAGAGAATGGTGACTGAGTGGTGGCACAAACACCGTGTGAAGTCCGTGTCCGAGTCGGATCTCCCGACGGATGTGACCGGACGCCAGGCACCGCCGGTGTTCACCTACTACGAGTACGTCGGTGGCCCTGCCTGGCACTATGCCGACGACGACGGGTTGACCAAGCCGAAGCGTAAGACCTGGGACCAGTTTCGTGGCTATGCGACGGTCAAGACCCGGGTTGGTGACGTCACCGGTGCCCAGACCCTGAACGTCGCCACCTACCTGCGAGGGATGCACGCCGACCGGGCTGCACCCTCCGGGGGTACTCGCACGGTGACGGTGCCCGCTTCACTGGGAAGTGAAACCGTCCATGACCATGACCAGTTCGCCGGGATGGTGCGTGAGGAAACCGTCTACAACGGCAGCGAGTCGAAGCCGGTCAGCAAGATCGTCAACGTTCCCTGGCGGTCCACGCCCACCGCATCACGGACCATCAACGGGGACACCGTCATGGCCCACTACACCAACACCCGGGTCTCCTACAGCGCGACGGCTCTGGGCGTCGACGGTGCGGCCGGGTGGCGTACGACTCGGACCGAATGGAGCTACGACGACACGTACGGCACCGTGGACTGGACTCAGTCCGACGGTGACGTCGGCCGGACGGGCGACGAGAAGTGCACCACCTACCGCTACAACCGTGACCTCGACCGTAACCTGACCGGGACCGTCAAGCAGACGACGACAACGACCCTCACCTGTGGTCGGGCGCCCACCAGCCAGGACCACATCCTGTCCGACACCCGCAACTACTACGACGGGGCCGACAACCCCGACGACAAACCGATCTACGGCAACGTGACGCGCTCGGAGGCGCTGAAGGACTGGAGCGCTGCCGCCGGGACGGTCTGGCAGACCACTGCGCAGAGCACGTTCGACGCCTTCGGTCGGGTCGCCAGCACGACCGATCTCAAGGGTAACGTCGTCACCACCGCGTACACGCCCGCTTCGGGTGGTCCGGTCACCAAGGTCGCGGCCACACGGCCAGCACCGTTCAACTGGACCGAGAGCACGCAGCCGAACCCCTACTGGGGCTCCACCGACGTCAGCACGGACCAGAACAACGGTCAAACGAAGATCGTGTACGACGCTCTGGGCCGGGTGTCGAAGGTGTGGCGACTCGGCTGGAGCTACACAGGTCACGAGAACTCGCCGTCAGCCGAGTACACCTACCACTTCGCGTCGAATCGTGGCTCCTACCCATACGTGCAGTCGAAGGTTCTGAACGCCGGTGGCGGTTACCTGACCTCGTACCAGATCCTGGATTCACTGCTGCGGCCGCGCCAGACCCAGATGGCGGGCGTCGGCGGCGGACGGGTGGTGACGGACACCATCTATGACCGCGTCGGACGGCCGAGCAGCAGCTATCGGCCGCACGTCGAGCCGGGCAGCCCCTCTGGGGCGCTTTGGTTTGAGCCAGAGTGGTCGGTGCCAGCCGTCAACACGACCGTTTATGACAACGCAGGCCGGCCGACCGCCGAGATCCTGTTGGCTGGTAACGACGTCGACAGCCTGGTCGAGAAGTGGCGGACCACACGGTCCTACGAGGGCAACCTGACCCGGATCACACCACCGGAAGGGGGCACCGCCACCACCAGTGTCGTTGACGTCCAGGGTCGTACGGTCGAGCTGCGTCAGCACACCACCGCAGCCGGTGTGAGCGGTCCCTTCCAATCGACCTGGTACACGTACAACGGGAAGGACCAACTGACCAAGGTCGCCGATGACGTCGGCAACCAGTGGACCTACCGATACGACGTCAGAGGACGGCAGGTCGAGACCGTCGATCCCGACCGGGGTGCGACCGTCAACTCGTACAACGACTTCAACGAGTTGGAGAAGGTTCGCGATCCGAGGGGCGAGGAACTCTGGTACGTCTACGATGTGCTCGGCCGGAAGACGGCCCTGCGTGACGACTCGGCCACCGGAGCGCTACGGGCGCAGTGGAAGTACGACCGGCTGTACACCGGCTCGACCGTCGGCGCGAAGGGCAAGCTCACCGAGGCGTACCGCTACGAACCGGCAGGGTCGGCCAACATCTACAAGTGGATGGTCGGCGGCTTCAACAGCCGGTACCAGCCCACCAATGTGAACTACGTGGTCCCCGCCGTCGAGGGCGACGGACTGGCGAAGACATGGAGCTTCGGCTACGGATACTCGCCCTACGAGGGCAGTCCGACGACGATGACGTACCCCGAAGGCGGCGGTCTGACCAACGAAACCGTAACGACCGTCTACGACCAGGTCACCGGACTTCCCACGCAGTTGAATACAACTGGGATCGGTGTCGGCCACTATGTCGCGTCGCAGACCTACACGGTCTACGGCGAGCCGAACGTCACCACTCGGAAGACCACGAACAGCCTTTACGTCGAGGACGCCCGCTACTACGACGAGGCGACCCGTCGCATCAAACGAGTCTCCGTCAAACCGGAGTCCGCCACGGGCACGGTGTCCGACCGTCGCTACGACTATTTGCCCGCCGGCAACGTCACTTCGATCGCGGATGCTCCGGGGGCCGGGTCAGCCGACACCCAATGCTTCAACGAAGACCCGTTGGGCCGGCTGATCAACGCTTGGACACCGAAGGACGGTGTGAACTGTAAGGCCGTACCGTCGCTCGCCAACCTCGGAGGACCTGCGCCGTACTGGTTCGACTGGACGATCGACGCGGTCGGTAACCGTACGAAGGAGGTCGCTCGGAACCTCACGAGCGAGATCACCCGGGACTACACGCTGCCCACCGGAGGCACGAATGCGACGCGGCCACACGCCGTGACCGCGGTGACCACCAAGATCACCGGTGCTGCGGACGTCGTCACCCGCTACGCCTACGACAACGCCGGCAATACCGTCTGCCGGCCCACGTCGACCGGGGCGAACACTTGCCCGGCGGGCGGCGGTTCGCAAACCCTGGCCTGGGACGCCGAAGGACGACTCAGTTCCGTCAGCGTGGCGGGCAACACGGTGGCGACCAACATCCATGACGCCGACGGCGCACGATGGATCCGTCGGGACGCCACTGGCACCACTCTCTATCTGCCGGGCCAGGAACTACGGCGTGACTCCGGCGGTGGACTGACCGGAACGCGCTACTACAGCTTCAGCGGACAGGTCTGTGCCATGCGTACCGCAGGAGGCCTGACCTGGCTCTATGTCGACCACCAGGGAACCCAGCACGCGGTGGTGGCAGCCAGCACCCAGCAGGCGACGATCCGGCGGCAGCTTCCGTACGGTGCGCTCAGGACGAGCCCGGTATGGCCGAATCAGAAGGGCTTCGTCGGCGGCGACATCGATCCCACCGGTTTGATCAGTATCGGCGCGCGCCACTACGACCCGTCACTCGGCCGGTTCGTCTCGGTCGACCCGGTGATGGACCTGGCCAGCCCACAGCAGCATCACGGGTACTCCTACGCCAACAACAGCCCGATCAGCCTGTCCGACCCGTCTGGCCTCGACCCCGGGGGCGGCCAGTGTGTGGACAGCCCGTCGTGTAACCCGAATCCGAACTGGGGAAGCCCGCCGGGCGGAGGCAGCCCCGGTGGTGGCAGGCCAGGAGGCGGCAACCCTGGAGGCGGTGGCAGACCAGGCGGCGGCAACCAGGGTGGCGGCGGCAACTCAGGGCGAGGCGGCGGTAACCAGGTCACCATCGAACAGGTCATCAACAAGTACGGGTGCGACGAATTCGACACGTGCTGGAATGGTTGGCGCAGGGGCCTAACCTTCAACCAATTGCAAGAATCTCAGCAGATCGACGTGTTGCGGCGGACCATCTGCATCAACGACAAAGCCCTGTGCGACAAGATCCGAGCGGAGGAGAGTTCCGCTGCGCACGGTTTCCTTCTCAACCTGGGGCTTGAACTCTCCGGCTACAACGACGCTCGGGCATGCCTGGGTGGCGAGGTGAGCGGGTGCGCGTGGACGGCCGTGGGATTAATCCCAGTAGGCAAGGGGAAGGGAGCTCTCAAACTCGGCGACGAACTCGTCGACCTCGCCCAGGCCAGCCACCACAATCCGTTGAACCAACTCATCGCTTGCGGGCTGAAGAGTTTCAGTGGTGACACCGAAGTGTTGATGGCTGACGGCAGTACCAAGCCGATCAGGAACATCAAGGTCGGCGACATGGTGCTGGCAACCGACCCCGAGACCGGGGAGGACGGGCCGCGTGAGGTCACCCATGTCTGGGTGCATGAAGACCAGTTGGTCGACCTCAAGGTCGAAGGCGGCTCCCTCGCGACCACCCACGACCATCCGTTCTGGAACGAGACCGACCGGGAGTGGCAGGACAGCCAAGACCTAGACCGGGGCGACCACCTGCGCACCGCCTCCGGCGAGACGATCGCTGTCGTTGGCCTCGATCTGAGCACCACTGCACCGGGCCAGGCCTACAATCTGACCGTCGCAGGCATCCACACGTACTATGTGCTGGCCGGCACCACACCGGTGCTCGTCCACAACGACGGTGGAGAGCTCACGCCGGAGCAGTTGAAGTCCATCAGGTCACTTGAGGCGAGGATCGCTGAGCACCAGGCAAAGCTCGACGCCTACAGGGCTGACCCGTGGGCCTATGACAACCAAGGGTTGTTGAAGAATGCGCCGAACGACGAGGTCAGACAGCGTATCATCAATGGCCGAATCAACCACCTTGAGAAAGAAATCGGGGGCTTCCAGAAGCAGGTGGACAACCTAAAGTCACTTGGCGGTATGTGCTGATGTCGGAACCAGTTGTTCAGGTGAAGGTGGATGAGCTGCGGCGAGTGTTCGAGCTGCTCATGGCTCATATCGCCAAGAGCGGTGACGGGCGGTTGGCAACCTCTCGGGACTACTTTTGGTCGATACCGGCCGCCGACCGGTACGACGTCTATAAAGAGCCGAATGAGTTCTCGATTGGGCAGGTTTCCGAGTCCTGGGATAACCTTCGGGAGATGCTTGAAGGGCGATCTGAGGCGCTAGGCTACGGGCTCGTATGGCTGGCAGACGTCTTGCGGGCAATTGGCGATGAGGCAGTCGGGTAGCGATTCTGCGACAAGGCGACCCTGGGTACCTGGCGGCATATCGACAGTCGTTTCCTGATTCGTGAAGTGTCATGGAACGCGGGCCTGGTGATCACGCCCCGTAGCGGAGGGATGTCAAAGTCTGCCGGTGTCCACTCGGGTTGCCGTCACGGGTGCCGTCATGCGAGCGGCTGCATCGACATATTTCGATGAGTTCTTGCCGGTTCAGGGTGGATGGGTGGATCTTCGGTGGCGTGCCGCGTAGCGGCGCGGCGTCGATCCCCGGGGCCACTTGCCGAGGGTGATCGGTGAAGGGATCGTCGCGGCCTCGGTTGGCGGGTTTGCCGTACTCCTGGGTAGCGGCCCGGTGTTGATGGTCGTGCGCGCGGGGCCGTAGGCCGTAGCGCGTGCGCGCGGTCCGGCGTAGCCGGGTGCTTGATCCTGTAGAGCAGTTTTGAGCCAGTCGGATCTTGGTCGAGGGCCTTGGTTCGGCTGGCTTACTGCTTCGATGCCTGGAAGTGGGCCGAGAAATCTAAGTTCGAGGACTGAGTTACGCCGGATCACATTCGCAACTGGGCGAAGCTGGCGATGAGGAAGCCGATGGATGACATGAACCTCGGTACCGGTGCCGCACACCGGCACGTCCTGAACATTAAGAGTCGGCACCCGATTGGTTATGACGCGGACGGGAATGACCTACATTCAGTGGCAGTGTGGGTTAAGAATGGTGAGGTGGAAAGTGTCCACCCATACTGAGGTGCTCTGATGATAAACATGCAGGTGCGCTCTGAAGGGGGTGAGATCGTGGCGCGGGGTTCTACTCCGGGGTATCCGCTGGTCAGAGGCTCTAGCGCAGATCGATCGAGAGAAGTTCCCCTGTCTCGGTGGACTGCTCCCATATGCGGACACCATATTCAATGAGCGACAGGCAGAAATGCTTAGGACGGAGGTGGCAAGTCAATCTGTGCGCGACGTCCTGGGTGAGGAAACTGCGTCAGACATAGAGGCGCTTTGTCGGCAGGTCGAAAACGGCTCCAATTTCTATCTATGGTTCCTCGGGGATTAGGTCAGAATGGGGCTGATGCGACCTCTTCGGCGCCGCCTTCATCGAAAGGTGAATCGGATGACTCGGCCACCGTCGTGTGCGTTTCCGGTGGGTGGGTCGATGAAGTAATGGAAGCCCAGCTCGACGTGCGGCGCCCATAACTGGATAGGTGTCTCGCGACGGAGTGGTGCTATCGCGTTGGGTGATGGCGTCACTCCGTCGTGCGCTGAAGGTTGTAGTTGTGCGTCCCGGTTGATGTCAAGGCTGATGTCAGATATATAGTACAAATGTAGATGCATCGATGTCATCGCGGCGGGCCTCACGGGGAGTGGCTCGCCGAAGGCTGCGCCCGCACCTCGACCACGACGCCGCCCGCCACGCCCTCGACCAGATCGACACCAGCGCCGCCGACGCCGCATCGACACCGTCGTCCGCTTGACCACCACCGGCAGCCGCTGACCCCTCGGGTCCTCGGGCCGGGCTGGATCGGAAGCGCTGCTGCGCGCGCACGTATGCTCCGGTTGCTGTCATGGCTGCTGTCAAAATCGATGTTCATCGATGCATGGCGGTCAGTAGAGTTGATCATCTCCCAGCTCGGGGCCGCGATCCATACCGTGCTGCTGCCGCGATGGTCGTAGCCGCTCCACACGTACGATGTGATCGCCGACAGCACCCCGGTTCTGGTTCACAATTGCGGTGCTGTGGGCCGGCATCGGATTGACGGCGAAGCTCAATATCACATCATTGCCGGTAATCGAACAGGCGGCGGCCATAAATGGCCGGGGCGGCCAGGAAAGGCGCGCGTTCGGGTCGGTAACCGTGCGTAGTCAGCGACCGGGCCGGGTCGTCGTCGTTCGCTGGGGTTGCCGTCGCGGTTGCCGTCACCGAACCTTAGACCTCGATAGTCACCGATGGTTCTGCTTGCGTGTCGGGGCAGCCAGTTCTGCAGGCCCGACCGAGGTGGCAGAGTGACTCAGGTGGGCTGGATGTTAGGAAGGGTCCCCTCCTATGCACGAGGCGTTAGGAGGGGACCCTTCCTTGCATCAGGTTAGGAGCGGGAGCAGGTGGCGCCGTTGAGGGTGAAGTTGGTGGGGGAGGAGTACGACCCGCTCAGTGAGCCCTGGTAGCCGAAGCTGGCCGTGGCCCCGGGCGCGAGCGTGCCGTTCCAGTTGATGTTCCGGGCGGTCACCGAGGATCCGCTCTGGCTCACCGTGGCGTTCCAGGAACTGGTGATCTGCTGTCCGGCGGGCAGTGCGTACGCCAGCGTCCAGCCGTTGAGGGTGCTCGACCCGGTGTTGGTGATCTGCACGTCGGCGGTGAAGCCGTTGTTCCACGAGTTGGCGGTGTACTTGACCGCGCACGCGCCGCTGCCCGAGGGCGGCGGGGTGGTGGTGGGCGGCGGGTTGGTGCCACCGCCGTTGACCGCGGCCGAGAAGTTGGTGACGGCCAGGCCGGTGCCGCCCTGCCAGGGCTCGAAGCCGGCCTGGATGCTGGTCAGGTACCAGGAGTTGGTGATCGCGCCCCGGTTGCGGGTGTCGTTGATGAAGGCCAGCAGGTTGAGGTTCGCGCTGCTGATGGCCGACGGCGACAGGTACGAGATGACGTTGTTGGAGCCGTTGCTGCCGCGCCAGACCTCCCAGTTCCGGCCGTCGATGTTCGCGTTGCCGACGGGGGAGCCGATGGGCTGGATGGAGCCCTGCCGGTTGAGCCAGATCATGATCTCCATCTGGTTCACGCCGTCGCGCTTGGGCGACGGGTCGAGCCAGATGTCGTACGAGGCGTTGTAGGTGGCCCCGCTGACGTACCGGTAGTTGATGCTGCTGGTCGCGCTGCTGATCTGGCTGACCTGGATGGGCAGGTTGGTGCCGGGGGAGCAGTTGGTGTAGTGGCAGCCGACGAAGACCGACGGGTACGCGGTGGGGGCACCGTTGGTCGGGCTGCTGCCGTTCTGGGTGGTGATCTCGAATCCGCTGCTGGTCACGTTGATGCACTGCTGGGCGGTGGTGCCCCAGCGGTTGTTCTGCACCACGTACCGGTTCTGGATCACCGTGCTGCCGTACTGCTCGCAGATCAGGGTGTCGGCGGAGGCGGTGCCGCCGAGGGCCACGGCGACGGTGGAGCCGGCGGCGAGCAGGCCGACGGCCGTGATGGCCCGCAGGATACGTCTCATGATGCTCCTTGCGCTGCGGCGTCAGGGACGCCGGGACGGTTGCGAGTGGAGCGGTGGGGGTGCTCGCCGCCGGGGGTGGGTGGACTCCGGGAGCGCTCCCATGTGCTCATCGTCACATTTACATACATGAAACAACGGGCGCAACTGGCCGGGGTGATTGAGGTGAATTATGACGTGTGTCACGTACGCGCCGATCGGACACCCGTGGACCCTCCAGCCGGGCGGTGGGCAGCGCCGTCGGGAGATGCGCCTGCGCCGAGGGATGTCCGTCGTGGGCTAATTGCCTCTGGCGTGCACCGATTGCGCCGAGTAGTGTCTTGCCTCCAACGCGTGCCGACCCCTCCGGAGGCGTACAACCCCATGCGTAGCTCCCCCCTGCGCATTCTCGTCGTCGGCGCGGGCATCGCCGGTCTGGCCGTGGCCCGGGCGCTGCGCCTGGCGGGCTTCCGGCCCGACGTGACCGACAAGGCGCCGCCGGGCGAACTCGCCGACGCCGGTCTCTATCTGCCGGGCAACGCCGCCCGCGCGCTGCGCCGACTCGACCTCGACGACCCGGTACGCCCCTACGGGCAGCTCATCCACCGCCAGCGCTTCCTGGACGCGGGCGGTGTGCCGCTGTGCGAGGTCGACCTCGACACGCTCTGGGCCGGCGTCGGCGAGTGCCGGGCCATGCCCCGCGCCGACCTGCACCGGGTCCTGCTCAGCGGCGCCGGTGGCGCGGTCCGGCACGGCGCCGAGGTCCGCACCATCGACCTGCTGACCAACACCGTCGGCGTCACCTTCGTCGACGGCACCCAGACCGAGTACGACCTGGTCATCGGTGCCGACGGCCCGCGTTCCTCGATCCGGGCGCTGGCCGCGCTCGGCGGCCCGCCCCGTCCCGCCGGTCAGGTGGTCTACCGGAGCGTGGTGCGGGACGGGCCGACGGTGCGGGACTGGACCGCGCTGCTCGGTCAACGCAGCGGGATCCTGGTGGTGCCGATCGGGGCCGGTCGGCTGCACTGCTACGCCGACGAGGCCGGCACCGCCCCGCCGGCCGACCCGAGGGCCCGGCTGCGCGAGCTGTTCG
The DNA here is from genome assembly GCF_044461025.1 of Micromonospora sp. NPDC049900. Taxonomy (NCBI): domain Bacteria; kingdom Bacillati; phylum Actinomycetota; class Actinomycetes; order Micromonosporales; family Micromonosporaceae; genus Micromonospora; species Micromonospora sp. NPDC049900. The sequence continues at coordinate 35,313 of NZ_JBITKM010000015.1, read as the reverse complement.
GCGACTACGGCGGACCGGTGCCCGAGGTGCTCGACGCGCTCGGCACGGTGCATGCCAGCGTCACCGACGAGGTCGAACTCGGGCGTTGGCACCGGGGCCGGGTACTGCTGGTCGGTGACGCCGCGCACGCCACCGCGCCGACGCTGTCCCAGGGTGCCGCGATGGCCCTTGAGGACGCGGTGGTGCTCGCCGAGTCGCTGCGCGCCGCCGGGAGCGTCGAGGCGGCGCTGACCGCGTACGAGAGCCGCCGCCGGCCGCGTACCCGGTGGGTGCGGGACCGGACCCGGGACCGCAACCGGACCCGCGACGTGCCGCCGGCGCTCCGCGACCCGCTGCTGCGCGGACGCGGCGACCGCATCTTCGGCGAGCATTACCGGTTGCTCCTCGGCCCGCTGTGATCCACGCCCGGTGACCCCACGCGGCGCTCTCACCTGCCGGGGACTATCCTCCTTGCGGATGACGGCCCGCAGAGACACGCGTGCCGAGCGGGACAACCCAGGAACCGGAGGCCCCTCGTGACCACCGTCGCACCGAAGCCGGTCGTGACCCGGCCCTGGCCGGTCCGGGAGCCGGTCAAGGGGTCGGCCATCGCGCGGCTGTTGCGGTCCACGGACGCGAAGCAAATCGGGATCATGTACATGGTCACCGCGTTCGTGTTCTTCATGATCGGTGGTCTGATGGCCCTGATCATGCGGGCCGAGCTGGCCCGGCCCGGGCTCCAGTTCCTCTCGCCCGAGCAGTACAACCAACTGTTCACCATGCACGGCACGATCATGTTGCTGTTCTTCGCGACGCCGATCGTGTTCGCCTTCGGCAACTACATCGTGCCGATCCAGATCGGCGCGCCGGACGTCTCGTTCCCGCGGCTGAACAGCTTCGCGTACTGGCTGTACCTGTTCGGTGGCACCATGGCCACCGCCGGTTTCCTCACCCCGGGTGGCGCGGCCGACTTCGGCTGGACGGCCTACACCCCGCTGAGCACCACCGAGCACGCCCCCGGTGTCGGCGCCAACATGTGGGTGGTCGGTCTGGCCATCTCCGGTCTGGGCACCATCCTCGGCGCGGTCAACCTGATCACCACGATCCTGACCCTGCGCGCGCCCGGCATGACCATGTTCCGGATGCCGATCTTCACCTGGAACATGCTGGTCACCAGCCTCCTGGTGATCCTGGTCTTCCCGTTGTTGGCCGCCGCGCTCTTCGCGCTCGCCGCCGACCGCATCCTCGGTGCACACGTCTACAGCCCGGACACCGGCGGCCCGATGCTGTGGCAGCACCTGTTCTGGTTCTTCGGGCACCCCGAGGTCTACATCATCGCGCTGCCGTTCTTCGGCATCATCAGCGAGATCATCCCGGTCTTCTCCCGCAAGCCGATCTTCGGCTACAAGGGTCTGGTCGCCGCCACCATCGCCATCGCCGGCCTGTCGATGAGCGTGTGGGCGCACCACATGTTCGCCACCGGCCAGGTGCTGCTGCCGTTCTTCAGCTTCCTGAGCTACCTGATCGCCGTGCCGACCGGTATGAAGTTCTTCAACTGGATCGGCACCATGTGGCGCGGCCAGATCAGCTTCGAGACGCCGATGCTCTGGTCGGTCGGATTCCTGGTCACCTTCCTGTTCGGTGGTCTGACCGGGGTGCTGCTGGCCGCTCCGCCGCTCGACTTCCACATGCACGACTCGTACTTCGTGGTGGCGCACTTCCACTACGTGCTCTTCGGCACGATCGTGTTCGCGGTGTTCGCCGGCATCTACTTCTGGTTCCCGAAGATGTTCGGCCGGATGCTGGACGAGCGGCTCGGCAAGATTCACTTCTGGTTGACCATGATCGGTTTCCACACCACGTTCCTGGTGCAGCACTGGCTGGGCAACGAGGGCATGCCCCGGCGTTACGCCGACTACCAGGCCATCGACGGCTTCACCACGCTGAACATGATCTCCACGATCGGCGCGTTCATCACCGGTATCTCCACGCTGCCGTTCATCTACAACTGCTGGAAGGCGTACAAGGCCGGTCCGGTGGTCGAGGTCGACGACCCGTGGGGCCACGGCAACTCGCTGGAGTGGGCGACCACCTCCCCGCCGCCGCTGCGCAACTTCGACCGGATGCCGCGAATCCGCTCCGAGCGTCCCGCCTTCGACGCCAAGTTCCCCGAGCTGGCCGCCGGGCAGAGCCTGGCCGGCCCGCCCGAGGGCGGCTCCAAGCCGCTCACCAGCGAGTCCGACGGCGGTGCCAGCTACCAGGAGGACACCTCCAGCGACCTCGATCGCCGCTGACACCACCGCACACACCACGACGGGCGCCACCCCACACCCGGGGTCGGCGCCCGTCGCCCTTCCCGCCCGCCCTCTGGCCGCCGCCCCTGGCCGTCCCTCAGGCCACGCCGGCCACGTCGATCATGGAGATGTGGTCGCCGGTTGGCCCCGGATGCACCTTATGCCCCTGCCACAACTCCATGATCAACCGGAGCCGGGGCAGGGGCTAGGGGGGGCGGGGCGGTGGGGGGGGAGAGGGGGGTAGGGGGTCAGGCGTCGGGGATCACAGGGGCACCGTGCACGGTGATGCCGGCTCCGTCGAAGGCGCGCAGCGCGACGTCGGTGGTGTCCGGTGCGACGGCGGCGGTCAGGTCCAGCAGCACGGTGGTGGCGAAGCCCTCGCGGGCGGCGTCCAGGGCGGTCGCGCGGACGCAGTGGTCGGTGGCGATACCGACCACGTCGACCCGGTCCACCCCGCGTCGGCGCAGCCAGTCGGCCAGTCCCGCGCCGTCGGGGGCCTGCCCCTCGAAACCGGAGTACGCGGCGGCGTACTCGCCCTTGTGGAAGACGGCCTCGATCCGGTCGGTGGCCAACTCGGGGTGGAACTCGGACCCTGGCGTGCCGACGACGCAGTGCCGGGGCCAGGTGCTGACGTAGTCCGGTGCGTCGGCGAAGTGGTTGCCGGGGTCGACGTGGTAGTCCTTCGTCGCCACCATGTGGTCCCAGCGGTCCGGCTCGGTGGCCAGCAGCCGGGAGATCCCGGCGGCGACACCGGCTCCGCCCGCGACGGCCAGCGAACCGCCCTCGCAGAAGTCCTTCTGCACGTCGACGATGATCAGCGCGTTGCGCATCGACGCGCTCCTTTCACTCGGCGGGTACGAGGGTCATCCGGCCGGTACGACCGTGACCGGGACGGCAGGGTCGCCCGCGGAGAGCTTGAGACCCTCCCACGGGATGGAGATCAGGCACTGGCGCAGGTGTTCGCGTGACTCGTCGAGCGTCGGCAGCGTCACCGGCTCGCCGTCGGCCACGTACGACCGTTGCAGCAGCCGGTCGTTGGGGCGGCGGTCCGGCACGCCCTGCGGGACGACGATCTCCTCGGTGGCGGTGCCGGTGGGCTTGTGCCGGCGGACCGCGACCTTGCGCCCGCCGATGGTGGCCTTGTGCTCGGAGCGCTTGACGACCGGCCGCCCCTCGACCTCGACCAGCTTGTAGACCAGCCCGGCGGTGGGTGCGCCGGAGCCGGTGACCACGGCGGTGCCGGCGCCGTACATGTCCACCGGTTCGGCGGCCAGCGAGGCGATCGCGTACTCGTCGAGGTCGCCGGAGACGATGATCTTCGTCTCGGTGGCGCCGAGCGAGTCGAGCAGTTCCCGGGACTGCTGCGCGATCACGGCCAGGTCGCCGGAGTCGATCCGGACCGCCCGCAGCTCCGGCCCGGCCACCTCGATCGCGTTACGGATGCCCTGGCTGATGTCGTAGGTGTCGACCAGCAGCGTGGTCTCCTTGCCCAGCGTGGCGACCTGCGAGGCGAAGGCGGCCCGCTCGTCGTCGTGCAGCAGGGTGAACGCGTGCGCGGCGGTACCCGCGGTGGGGATGCCGTACCGCTGACCTGCGGCGAGGTTGGAGGTGAACCGGAACCCGGCCAGGTACGCGGCGCGGGCCGCGGCGACGGCGGCCTCCTCGTGCGCCCGCCGGGAGCCCATCTCGATCAGGGCCCGGCCCCGGGCGGCGGTCACCATCCGGGCCGCGGCGGCGGCCACCGCGCAGTCGTGGTTGAGCACCGACAGCACCAGCGTCTCCAGCACCACGCACTCGGCGAAGCCGCCGGAGACGGTGAGGATCGGCGAGCCGGGGAAGAACAGGTCGCCCTCGGGGTATCCGTCGATGTCGCCGGTGAACCGGTAGTCGGCGAGCCAGGCGGCGCCCTGCTCGTCGACCACGCCGGTGCGGCGCAGGAAGTCCAGGTCGGCCGGGTCGAAGCGGAACTCGCGGATCATCTCCACCAGCCGGGCGGTGCCGGCGACCACGCCGTACCGTCGGCCGATCGGCAGCCGCCGACTGAACGCCTCGAAGACGCAGCGGCGGTCCGCCGTACCGTCGCGCAGGGCGGCGCTGACCATGGTCAGCTCGTAGTGGTCCGTCAGCAGAGCGGGACTGAGGCTGTGCACCACCCCAGCCTAGGGTTCAGGCGGTCGTCGTGCCGTCGTGCCCCGGGATGGTCCGCAGCGCCGAGCGGAGTTCGGCCCGCCCGGTCACCCCGAGCTTGGTGTATATCCGCTGGAGGTGGTTCTCCACCGTCCGCGCGGAGAGAAAGAGCTGCTCAGCGATGGCGCGGCTGGTCTCGCCGTGTGCCGCCAGTCGGGCCACCTGCCACTCCCGGTCGCTGAGCGTCGGGGTGGCCGCGCGCAGTGCCGGGGTGTGCACCATGTCACAGCAGCCGAGCATCACCGCGAGCCGTTCGCCGGCGCTGGCGAGCTGCGGCGAACGACGTCGGCGCAGCAGGTGCACCGCCTCGGCGGCGGCCTCCGCGGCCGGCAGCGCCAGCCCCAGGTCCAGGAAGCCGTCGGCGGCGGCGAGCAGTTGGTCGGGTGAGCTCTCCGCCGCGGCGCGGGCGTGTCGGGCCAGCAGCGGAGGCAGGTCGCCGTCGACCTGCTCGGACAGCTCCGTCAGCCGCTGGGCGACCGTGCGGCGGCTGCCGTCGGAGCAGATCGGGCCGGTCGGCGCGGCGGCCTCGCCGAGGCGGACCAGGTCGTGCAACACCAGGGTCTCGTGTCCGGCGAAGCCGTCCACCCGCAGCCGGTCGACCAGCCCGTGCAGGTGGGCCGTCGCGCCGGCCAGGTCACCACCGGCCGCGAGCGTCGCCGCCCGGGCCTGCTCCAGCCACGGGTACAGCACCGCCATGCTCGGTGCGTGGATGCGGTCCGCCTCGGCCATCGCCTCGGCCGCCTGTCGGGCGTCGCCGCGCAACGCGGCGGCCTGCGCGCGTTCGGCCTGGGCGAGGCCGGCATAGACCCGGCTGGTCGCCAGCACCGCGCAGGCGCCGAGCGCGGCCTGCAACGCCGCGTCGCTGCGTCCGCGCAGCCGGGCCGCGTACGCGCGCAGGATCGACAGGTAGCCGCTGCCCAGCCGGAAGTCGCCCGCGTCGGCCAGGTCGGCGAACTCGTCGGCGACCAGCGCGTCGATGCCGGACAGGTCGCCGGAGAGCGCCAGCCGGGTGCCCCGGGCCAGCTCGACGGCGAGTTGCAGGTACGGCATGTCCGACCGCCAACTGGCCACCTTCGCCTGCACCAGGTCGACCGCGGTGGCGCTGCGGCACAGTTGCCCCTGTACCGCCTGGAGGTGGGCGATGGCGCACCGGGCCAGTTCCCGCGCGGCGATGCTGGCCGCCGGGCGGTCCAGCACGTTCTGGGCGAGCCGCAGCGCGGTCGGCGCGTCCAGCCGGTGCAGCCGCATGATCGACTCGAAGGCGCGTACCCGGGCCTGGGCGGCGTGGTCCTTGAGGTCGCCGCCGCGCTTGGCGATCTCCTCCACCGTCGAATGCTGACTGAGTCCCCAGTAGCTGACCATGCCGCGGACCGTGAGCCACCGACTGAGCCGTTCCTCGTCACCGGTGTCGGTGGCGACGGCGTCGAGCACGCCGAGCGCCTCGGCCGGGCGGTCGGCGAACATCAGGATGGTGGCCAGCAACTCGGCCGCGTCGAAGCCGCCGTCGGCGTCGAGCGCGGCCCGCGCCAGCCGGGTCGCCAGCGGTACGTCGTAGCGCGCGAACGCCTGACCGGCCGCGTCGACGAGCATCGCCGGATCCTGCGCGGTGCCGGAGTCCAGTCGCCACACGGCGACCCGCAGCAGGTCCTCACGGCGTCGCTTGCCGACCCCCTCCAACAGTTCGGCGAGGTGCGCCTGCAACCGGCGGGTCCGGCTGACCGGGCACTGCCGGCGTACCACCTCGCCGTAGAGCGGGTGGGCCAGGCGTACGTCGACCCGCCGGTCGGAGGGGGCCACCGTGATCAGGCCCCGCTCCTCGGCGGTCTCCACATCGGCCTGTTCCGCCGCTCGGTAGAGCAGTCGCAGGCCCAGCGGTTCGCCGAACGCGACCAGCTCGACGACCGTGCGCACGCCGGGCGTGAGCTGGGTGATCCGGATGTCGATCAGCTCGGTCAGGTTGGGGGCCAGCTCCAGCCGGCCGGTCCAGGTCCAGACGCCGTACTTCGTGGTGGACTCGCCGCTGTTGGTGACGGCGTGCACCAGTTCGCGCAGCAGCAGGGGGTTGCCGGAGCTGAGTCGGCCGAGCCGCTCCGACGAGGCGTGGTCGACCTGGCAGCCCAGGATCTCCCGGAGCAGTCGGGCGGTCTCGGCCGGTGGCAGCGGGCTCACCTCGGCGTGGTCCACCAGCCCGTCCGTCCACAGTGCCCGAATCGGCAGCGGGATCTGCTCGCCGTCGCGCAGGGTGCCCACCACGGAGGCGTTCTCGGACCGGGCGACCAGGTGCACGAGCGCGGCCGACGGCGGGTCGAGCAGGTGGGCGTCGTCGACGGCGAGCACGATCCGCCGGCCCGCGGCCTGCTGCTGCAACACGTCCACGGCCCAGCGCAGGATGCCGGCCGGGGAGAGCCCCTGTGGTTGTTCGACGGGTAGGACCTGCACCAGGCCGCCGAACTGCACCGCTTGGGTGGTGGCGCTGGCCGCGATCCACCAGACCGCGTACTCCTCGACGGGAAGCGCGTCGACACCTTCCCGGAGCAGACGGCTCTTGCCGATACCCGGGGTTCCAGCGAAGAATATGCCTCGCCGGCCCTGGGCGCCGGTCACCGCCGCGTGCAGACGGTCGAGTTCCGCCGTGCGGCCCACGAACTTCCACCGACTCATTCGCGCAGCATATCGATGGAACTGTGCCCCGGCCGGTAGCCCGAGCGGATGAAGTTGAGTAGTCGCGGAGTTACCCAAGAGTACTTTCGTTTGTCCCATTCCCGACGTCCGCGCCCGTACTCTTCCGAAATCCGGGTGCGTCCCCGGATGCTCACCGCGACCGGCTCCGCCGGCCGCCCAGCCTCGGAGGCCGCCGCCTGATGAAGCCGGGCCCTCTCCACGACCTCGGTACCCCCGACGATGCCACCGGACCGCCGGGTCGTCGCCCGTTCCCCGATCGGCTCGGCGTGACCGTCGATCCGCGTGAACCCCTCGGAGTGGTCGCCGTGGGACCGGCCGGTGCCGGCCGGGCGGACGTGCTGGCCGCCCTGCTGGACCTCGATGCCGCGATGTTCACCGTGCCGGCCGGGAGCTGGTTGGTGGTGCGGCACGCGACCGAGGCGAGCCGGTCCGCCTACGTGCCCGGCTACCGGGCGCCGTTCTCGTACCGGACGGACCTGCCGGAGGTCGGGCCGGCGCTGGCCCGGCCGCCCCGCCGGGTCGAGCTGAGCCTGACCGATCCGCTGCTCAAGCGGTACCGCCTCGTGAACACGCCGGACATCGCGTCGCTCGGGCGGGCCGGTGCCGGGGTGGTGCTCGACGCCGCCGGTCGGGCCGGCGCGCTGCTGTTCGTGATCGCGGCGGACCAGTCGTTCAGCGCCGCCGAGCTGCACCTGCTCGCCGAGGTGGTGGACAGCCCGGTACAGGTCTTCTTCGCGGTCACGCCGGGCGCGAGCGGTTGGGCGTCGGCGGAACCGGCCGAGGCGCCCGCCGGTGCGGCGGTCGATCCGATCACGGTCATCGTCGAGGCGCAGCGGGCCACGCTGCTCGCCGCCGTACCCGGCCTGGCGACGGCCCGTTGGTTCCCGATCGTCGAGGGCGACGCGCTGGATCTGCGGCGGGCACTCGTCGGGTGGGCCTCCGACGAGGAACTGGAACGTTCCAGCCTCGACCCGCCGGACGTGCCCGGCCTGCACGGCCGGGTGCCGGTACTGCCGGAGGCGGGCGAGTGGTCCGAACGACTCGACCGGCAGGTGCGGTCCGAAGGCCGGCGCATTCGTCAGCATCTGGCGCTGGAACTGGCCAAGCTGCACCTGCGGGTGGTCCAGGAGATCGTCTTCGGCACCGGCTGCGCCGGTCTGCCGCGGTTGCTCGACCGGGAGCTGGAGGCGTTGTCCCTGCTGGCCACCGTGCAGTGCGACCACGCGGTGCGGGAACTGGTCGAGGACGTCGCAGGCCGGCTCTTCGGCGCGCCGCTGCCGGAAGGTGTGCGTCGCCGGATCACCAAGGCGGTCCGCTGGGGGATGTCCGACCACGTCACCGGCCCGGAGTTGGAGCGGGTGCTGTTGGTCACCAGCACCGCCGGGGTGGCGTCGTTGACCGGCTCCGCCGCGATCGACGGGCTGGCGGCGTACCCCACCGTGCCGCGGACCGAGATCCTGCCGCCGGTCGCGGTGTCCCTGGCCGGTGGCTGCTGGCAACACTGGCGTACGCCCGCCAACGCCGACCAGAGCGCCGCGCGGGCCTGGTCGCAGCGGGCGCTGCGGGAGATCGAGCTGGAGTTGTCCCGGGAGATCGCCCGGCGGTTCGAGGCGGTCGGCCTCTCGCTCGGCATGGTGCTGTCCGATGCAGCCGAACACGGCATCCTGCTCGCCTGACCGGCACGCGGCGCACCCCGGCGGCCCCGCCACCGGGGTGCCCGGGTGCGCGCTCAGGACGACCGGCCGTGGTCATCGTGCGGCGGTCGGTGGCGATCCCGACCGGTCCGGCGTTCCGGTTCCTCGGTTCCGCCGATCCGGTGGCACGATGGGGGGCATGGCGGCTCCGCAGGTTGCACCGGCGCAGACCCCGGACACCGATGAGGTGCCGGCCTCCGATCGGCCGTGGGTGACGATCGTGTGGGACGACCCGGTCAACCTCATGACGTACGTGACCTGGGTCTTCCAGAAGCTCTTCGGGTACAGCCGGGAGAAGGCCGAGCAGTTGATGCTGGACGTGCACCACAAGGGCAAGGCGGTGGTCTCCAGCGGCGCCCGCGAGCGCATGGAGCACCACGCCTCACAACTGCACGCGTACGGGCTGTGGGCGACGGTGGAGCGCTCGTGAGCATGTTCCGCCGCCGGGGCGACCGGTACGTCGCCACGTTCGCCGTCGACGAGGTGCGCGTCCTGCGCAAGGTCGCCTCCGAGGTGGTCGGGCTGTTGACCGACGGGTTCGACCACTCCGACCCGGTGGTGTGCCGACTCTTCCCCGAGGTCTATCCCGACGACGGGGCGGGGACGGCGGAGTTCCGCCGCTACACCGAGGGTGACCTGAAGACGGCCAAGATCGACCAGGCCGGCGCGATCCTGGCCGCGCTGCCCGACGACGGTGACGGCGGCGAGGAGGTACGCCTGGACGCCGAGGCGGCCGAGGCGTGGCTGCGGGCACTGAACGACGCCCGGTTGGCGATGGGCGTGCGGCTGGAGATCAAGGACGGCACCGATCTGGGGGCAGAACTGGACGATGCGGTCGCCGAGGATCCGTCCTCCAGCCGGGTGTTCCAGCTTTCGGTCTACGCGTATCTCGGCTATCTCCAGGAGTCCCTGCTCAACGCCTTGATCGAGTGACTGTGACCGGCGCGACCTCGCGGTCTTGGGGCGCTGGGCGCTAGTCTTGGCGTCGTGCTGAGCATCGACCGGTCGATCGTCGACGCGATCGTCGCCCACGCCCGTCGGGACCACCCCGACGAGGCCTGCGGCGTGGTCGCCGGCCCGGTCGGCAGCGACACCCCGACCCGGCACATCCCCATGGAGAACGCCGCCCGCTCGATGACGTTCTACGAGTTCGACTCGATGGAGCACCTGCGGGTGTGGCGCGAGATGGACGACCGCGACGAGGAACCGATCGTGATCTACCACTCGCACACCGCCACCGAGGCGTATCCCTCGCGGACGGACATCTCCTTCGCCGGTGAGCCCGGCGCCCACTATCTGCTCGTCTCCACCCGTGAACCCGACACGGAGGAGATCCGCTCCTTCCGGATCGTGGACGGGGTGGTCACCGAGGAGCCGGTGCGGATCCTCGACGCCGGGGTGGATCCGCACGCCGTGCAGTCGTACATGTTCGGGCAGAGCCCGGCGACGGTCGACTACGAGTGTTCGGGCCGCTGATCCCCGTCAGCACCCGCGCACCTTTCCCGTCACCGAGACACCCGATCGAGGAGTACGACAACATGGCCATCGAGGTTCGCATCCCCACCATCCTGCGCAGCTACACCGGCGGCGTGAAGGTCGTCGAGGGCAGCGGTGACACGCTGGACGACCTGCTCACCGACCTGGACTCCCGGCACGCCGGGCTGCGGGGCCGGCTGGTCACCGAGGCCGGTGCGCTGCACCGCTTCGTCAACGTCTACGTCAACGACGAGGACGTCCGCTTCCTGGGCGCGCTGGACGCCAAGCTGAACGACGGCGACAGCGTCACCATCCTGCCCGCCGTGGCCGGTGGCGCGTTCGGCTTCGCCGCTGCCGCGGCGATCAGCCAGCACAGTGCCGCCGCTGCGGCGATCAGCCAGCACAGCGTCGTCGCCGGGGGCACTGTGCCCCGCGCCGGGCGTCGCGCGCCCGTCGCCACGAGCTGAGGCGGCCGCGATGACGCGGTACGACAGCCTGCTGGACGCCTGTGGCGGCACGCCCCTGGTGGGGTTGCCCCGACTGTCGCCGACGGTGCCCGACGGGGCACCGCCGGTGCGGCTGTGGGCCAAGCTCGAGGACCGCAACCCGACCGGCAGCGTCAAGGACCGGGCCGCGCTGTTCATGGTGCGGGCGGCAGAGGAGGCCGGCCGACTCCGGCCCGGCGACACGATTCTTGAGCCGACCAGCGGGAACACCGGCATCTCGCTGGCCATGGTGGCGAAGCTGCGCGGCTACCGGCTGGTCTGCGTGATGCCGGAGAACGTCTCCACCGAGCGGATCCAACTGCTCCGGATGTACGGTGCGGAAATCATCTTCTCGCCGGCGGCGGGCGGCTCCAACCAGGCGGTGGCGACCGCGAAGCAGATCGCCGCCGAGCATCCGGACTGGGTCATGCTGTTCCAGTACGGCAACGAGGCGAACGCCCGGGCGCACTACGAGACGACCGGTCCCGAGCTGCTGCACGACCTGCCCACGATCACCCATTTCGTGGCCGGGCTGGGTACCACCGGCACGTTGATGGGGACCGGGCGCTACCTGCGCGAGAAGGTCGAGGGCATCCAGATCGTCGCGGCCGAGCCGCGCTACGGCGAGCTGGTCTACGGCCTGCGCAACATCGACGAGGGGTACGTCCCGGAGCTCTACGACGCGACCGTGCTCAACCGGCGGTTCTCCGTCGGCACCCGCGACGCGGTGCTGCGTACCCGGCAGTTGGTGGAGGTGGAGGGACTCTTCGTCGGCTTCTCCACCGGGGCGGTGCTGCACGCCGCTCTGGCGATGGCACACGAGGCGGTGCGCGACGGCCGCCGTGCCGACGTGGCGTTCGTGGTCAGCGACGGCGGCTGGAAGTACCTCAGCACCGGGGCGTACGGCGGCACGCTCGCCGACGCGGAGGACGCCCTGGACGGGCAGCTCTGGGCCTGAGCCCAGCGACATCGACGAGGGTCATCGGCGTGGTGCCGGTGGCCCTCGTCGCGTCGGACGCTCCGGATCGGCCGGTCCGGTAACCCGGCCTCGATCGGATGGGCGGAACGGGTGTCACGTTGGTGACAACTTCCAACGGATCATTCTTGCCTCCAGGTGGGCGGGCGTAGGCTGCGCAGCGTGGCGTACGCGTCGGTATTGATCATCTCCGGAGCGGCGACCGGCTCGATCGCTACCTATCGTGACAGCGAGACAACTCGATGCGACTGACCGTCCTGGGCTGTGCGGGCAGCTTCCCCGGACCCGAGTCCCCCTGCTCGGCCTATCTGGTCGAGGCCGAGGACTTCCGGCTCCTGGTGGACTTCGGCCCGGGCTCGTTGTCCACCCTCCAGCGTTACGCCGGGCTGCACGCCCCGGACGCCATCCTCCTGACGCACCTGCACTGTGACCACATCCTCGACGCCGCGTCGTACGTGGTGGTGCGGCGCTACGCCCCGGACGGCCCGTACCCGCCGCTCCCGGTGTACGCCCCGGCCGGTGCTCCGGACCGGCTCGCCACCGCGTACGGGCAGGAGGACAGCACGGTCGAGGACGTGTACCAGTTCTACGCGCTGGAACCCGGCACCTTCCCGATCGGCCCGTTCACCGTCACCGTCGACCGGGTGCTGCATCCGGTCGAGACGTACGGCGTGCGGCTGGAGCACGGCGGCCGGACGCTCTGCTACTCCTCGGACACCGCCCCCTGTGAGGCGTTGCTGCGGCTGGCCCAGAACGCCGACGCCTTCCTCTGCGAGGCCAGCTATCTGGACGGCGTGGACAATCCACCCGACCTGCACCTCACCGGCCGGGAGGCGGGCGAGGCGGCGGCCAAGGCCAACGTGGGGCGGCTGCTGCTGACCCACCTGGTGGCCGCCTGGGGTAGCGAGGCGCACACCGTGACGTCGGCGGCGTCGGCGTACAGCGGCCCGCTGGACGTGGTCCGGCCGGGTGCCAGCTACGACATCTGAGCCTGCCCCGGGAGCGGGCAGCGGGGGCGTCGGTCGGACTCTAGGATCGCGCGGGTGAGCGACCCCTCCGCCGGCCCACCCGACCCGCGCCCCGCCGACCGACCGGCATCCCCCGCGCCGGGCCGGCCACCCGCCGGGCCGTACCCGCCGACGTTCGCGCCACAGTCGCCGGGCGTCTGGCCACCGCCGCCCGGACCGTACGCCCATCCGCCGCGTCCGGGACCGTTCCCGCCGGCACCGGCACCACGCAGGCGGCCCCGCACCGGCCTGGTGGTGGGGCTCCTGCTCGGTGTCGGCGCGTTGCTGCTCATGCTCTGCTGCTGCGGCGTGCTCACCTACCACCGCTGGTACAAGCCACGCCAACTCCAGGAACAGCGGGAGGAGATGGTCGAGACGGCCGGCGTGCCCACCGGGTTCGACCGCGTCGACCTCTCGGTGGGCGAGCGGTCGGCGTCCGGCAGGCGGTCCGTGGACGGGTACGTGGCGGTGACCCTGGTCCTCGGTGGGCACGCCTGAGCCGCCCGACGGCACCCGGGGACACTCCGATCGGGGCACCGCATAGGGTGCAGGCATGGCGCGACCTGACGGGCGGGAGCCCGACCGACTCCGACCGGTGACGCTGACCCGTGGCTGGAGCAGCCACCCGGAGGGCTCCGTGCTGGTGGAGTTCGGCGCGACCCGGGTGCTCTGCACGGCGAGCGTCACCGAGGGCGTGCCCCGCTGGCGCCGGGGCTCCGGGCTGGGCTGGGTCACCGCCGAGTACGCGATGCTGCCCCGGGCCACCAACACCCGGTCCGACCGGGAGAGCGTCAAGGGGCGGGTCGGTGGGCGTACCCACGAGATCTCCCGGCTGATCGGCCGGAGCCTGCGTGCCGCCATCGACCTCAAGGCCCTCGGCGAGAACTCGATCGTGCTCGACTGCGACGTCCTGCAGGCCGACGGCGGCACCCGCACCGCCGCGATCACCGGCGCGTACGTGGCGCTGCACGACGCGGTGAGCTGGCTCGCCGACCGCAAGGCCCTGGCCGGCAAGCCGGAGAAGGTGATGCACCGGTCGGTGGCGGCGGTCAGCGTCGGTGTGGTGTCCGGCGAGCCGCGCCTGGACCTGTGCTATGACGAGGACGTGGCCGCCGAGGTGGACATGAACGTGGTCTGCACCGGCACCGGGGACTTCGTCGAGGTGCAGGGCACCGGTGAGGCCGGCGTCTTCGCCCGCGAGCAACTGGACGCGCTGCTCGACCTGGCCGTCGCCGGCTGTCTGGACCTGGCCGAAGCCCAGCGCAAGGCCCTCCTGTGAGGTTCGCGAGCGATCGACCGGTGAGTTTGCGAGCCCCGCAGTCGCGAGCAACGGAAAGGTGACTCGATGAACAAGGTCCTGCTCGCCACCCGGAACCAGAAGAAGCTCGTCGAGTTGCAGCGGATCCTCGACGGGGCGCTCGGCGCGCACCGGGTCGCCCTGGTCGGCCTCGACGACGTCGAGGCGTACCCGGAGTTGCCGGAGACCGGGCTGACCTTTGGTGAGAACGCGCTGATCAAGGCGCGGGAGGGCTGCCGGCGTACCGGTCTGCCCACCGTCGCCGACGACTCCGGGCTGGCCGTGGACGCGCTCAACGGCATGCCGGGCGTGTTCAGCGCCCGCTGGGCCGGGCGGCACGGCGACGACCAGGCGAACCTCCAGCTCGTGCTGGACCAGATCGCCGACGTGCCGGACGAGCACCGGGGCGGGTCCTTCGTCTGCACGATCGCGTTGGTGCTGCCCGGCGGCAAGGAGCACCTGGTGGACGGCCGCCAGGTGGGCCGGGTGCTGCGTGCCCCGCGCGGTGAGGGTGGTTTCGGCTACGACCCGATCTTCCTGGGCGACGGTCAGGACCGCACCAACGCGGAGCTGACTCCACAGGAGAAGGACGCGGTCAGCCACCGGGGCAAGGCCCTGCGCGAACTGGCCACCCTGGTGGCGAAGGTGCTCCCCGCGACCACCTGACCCACCCCCGGATCTTGGTGCGGATCGGCTGCGCCGTCAGGGGAGGGGGCCGAGTTCGGCCTCGATGGCGGTGCGCAGGTCGGGGCCGGAGATCACGGCCCGGGCCGCCTCCATCAGCGGAGCGAGGAAGACGTCCGGGCCGGGTGGACCGGCGACGGCGCCGAGGGCGGCGATCGCCGCCCGTCCGGCCGGGGACGGCGTCAGCGGGGCGCGGAGCTGGAGTCCGCGTACGGCGGCGAGCAGCTCCACCGCGAGCAGGCTGGTCAGGTTGTCCAGCACGGTCCGCAGCTTCTTGGTCGCCGCCCAGCCCATCGAGACGTGGTCCTCCTGCATGCCGCTGGTGGGCAGCGAGTCCACCGAGGCGGGTGCGGCCAGCCGCCGGTTCTCCGCCACGATCCCGGCTGCGGTGTACTGGGCGATCATCAGCCCGGAGTTGACGCCCGCGTCGGGGGAGAGGAAGGCCGGCAGGTCCCGGGAGCGGGTCACGTCGAGCAGCCGGTCCACCCGGCGTTCCGAGATCGCGCCCACCTCGGACGCGGCGATGGCCAGGTAGTCCGCCGCGAAGCCCAGCGGTGCGCCGTGGAAGTTCCCGGTCGACTCGACCCGCCCGTCCGGCAGCACCACCGGGTTGTCCACCACGGACAGCAGTTCCCGGCCGGCGACCGTCCGGACGAAGTCCAGAGTGTCCCGGGCCGCTCCGGCGACCTGGGGCGCGCAGCGCATCGAGTAGGCGTCCTGCACCGCGTGGGCCAGGTCGTCGCGGTGCGAGTCCATCACCGCCGAGTCCTGCAACAGCCGGTGGATGTTCGCCGCCGAGACGCCCTGCCCGGGATGCGGGCGGATGGCGTGCAGCTCCGGTCGGAACGGCCGCTCCGAGCCGAGCATCGCCTCGATCGCCAGGGCGGCGGTCACGTCGGCCATGGTGAACAGGTGGGCCGCGTCGTGGACGGCCAGCAGCAGCATGCCGAGCATGCCGTCGGTGCCGTTGATCAGCGCCAGGCCCTCCTTGGCGGCCAACTCCACCGGTGCGAGACCGGCCTGCCGCAACGCGTCGGCAGCGGGCCGCCGCTCACCGGCCGGACCGAGCACCCAGCCCTCGCCGAGCAGCACCAGCGCGCAGTGCGCCAGCGGCGCCAGGTCACCCGAGGCACCCAACGAGCCGTGCTCCGGCACCCACGGCGTCACGTCGTGGTTGAGCAGGTCGACCAGGGCCTCGGCGACCAACGGCCGTACCCCGGAGTGGCCCAGCGCCAGCGACCGGACCCGCAGCAGCATCATCGCCCGCACCACCTCGCGGGGCATCGCCGCGCCCACCCCCGCCGCGTGCGAGCGGATCAGCGCGTGCTGGAGTTCGGCGCGCCGCTCGGGGGCGACGAACGTGTTGGCGAGCGCCCCGAAACCGGTGGAGACGCCGTACACCGGGCGGCCGTCGGCCTCGATGCCGTCCACGATGGACCGACTGGTGGCCATCGTGGACAGTGTGGCCGGGGCGAGGACGACCTCGGCGGCACCGCGCGCCACGGCGAGCACGTCGGCGGGGGAGACCCCGGTGGGTTCGATGGTGACGGTCATCGTGGCACTCCGTTGCGCAGGACCTGGCGGATCAGGGGAACCCCCGGCCGGTAGGCCAGGTGCAGGTGGGACGGGGCGTCGAGGATGGTCAGGTCGGCCCGGGCGCCGGGCCGCAGCACCCCGACGTCGGTGCGGCGCAACGCCCGCGCGCCACCGGCGGTGGCCGCCCACACCGCCTCCGCCGGGGTCATCCGCATCTCGCGTACGGCTAGGGCGACGCAGAACGGCATCGACGACGTGTACGACGAACCGGGGTTGCAGTCGGTGGCCAGGGCGACGGTGACCCCGGCGTCGAGCAGCCGACGCGCGTCGGGATACGGCGACCGGGTGGAGAACTCGGCGCCGGGCAGCAGCGTGGCGACGGTGCCGCCCTCGGTGGCCGCCAGCGCGTCCACGTCGGCGTCGTCCAGGTGCGTGCAGTGGTCCACACTGGCCGCGCCGAGTTCCACGCCCAGGCGTACCCCCGGACCGGGGCCGAGCTGGTTGGCGTGCACCCGGACACCCAGCCCGGCCGCCTGCCCGCAGGTCAGGATCGCCCGCGCGTGGTCGGCGTCGAACGCGCCCCGTTCACAGAACACGTCGATCCAGCGGGCGTACGGCGCGGCGGCGGCCAGCATCGGCCCGCAGACCAGTCCCACGTACTCGTCGGGCCGGTCGGCGTACTCGGTCGGCACCACGTGCGCACCGAGGAACGTGGTCTCCCCGGTCACCTCGGCGGCGATCCGCACCGAGCGGGCCTCGTCGGCGACGGTGAGGCCGTACCCACTCTTGATCTCGATCGTGGTGGTGCCCTGCCGCAACGCCTCGTCGTGCAGCCGCCGCACGGTGGCGCGGAGCTGCCCGTCGGTGGCCGACCGGGTGGCGCCGACGGTGGTGCGGATGCCCCCACCGGTGTACGGCTGCCCGGCCATCCGGGCCGCGAACTCCGTCGCCCGGTCCCCGGCGAAGACCAGGTGCGCGTGGCTGTCCACGAAGCCGGGCAACACCGCCGCCCCGTCGGCGTCGATCCGCCGGTCCGCGGGCGGCGCGTCGGCGGCCGGACCGACCCAGACCACCTCGCCCGCCTCGACCAGCAGGGCGGCCCGGCGACGGATGCCGAGCGGCCCGGCCTCGCCCGCGCCGGGCTCGTTGGTGACCAGCTCGCCGATGTTGTCCACCAGCAGGCTGCCCGCCCGCGCGTTCGGCTCACTGGGCACCGGTCACCTCCACGATGGCCGTGGCCAGCTCGCGGGGGACGTCGACGCGGACGTGTCGCCCGTCGCGGACCAGCACCCGGCCGTCGACCACGACCTGGGTCACGTCGGCGGCGCTCGCCGCGAACCAGACGCCCGCCGGGGCCACCCCGGCGGTGCGGACGCTGTCCAGCCGCACCGTGACCAGGTCGGCGCGGTCACCCACCGCGAGCCGACCGGCGTCGGTCCAGCCCAGCGCCGCGTGCCCGGCCTCGGTGGCGGCGGTGAGCAGCTCGGCGGGGGCGAAGTGGCCGCGCCGACGGGTCCGCAGCCGCTCGTCCAGTTCCATCGCGCGTGCCTCCTCGAACGGGTCGATCACGGCGTGACTGTCGCTGCCCAGGCTCAGCGGGATCCCCGCGTCGGCCATCCGGCGGGCCGGTCCGAGCCCGTCGGCGAGGTCGCGTTCGGTGGTCGGGCAGAGACACACCCCGCTCCGGCTCTCCCCGAGCAGCGTCAGGTCGGCGCTGGTCGGGTGGGTGGCGTGCACCGCCGTGGTGGCCGGTCCCAGCACACCGTGCTCGGCCAGCAACCCGGTCGGCGTCAGCCCGTGCACGGCCCGGCAGGCGTCGTTCTCGGCGGGCTGCTCCGACAGGTGCACGTGCAGCGGCGCGTCCCGCTGTCGGGCCCAGTCGGCCACGGTGGCGAGCTGGTCGGCCGGGACGGCCCGGACCGAGTGCACGGCCGCGCCGACCCGGGCGCGGTCCCGGTCGGTGGTGAGCGCAGCGGCCCGTTCCGCCCACCGCCGGGCATCCCCGTCGCCGAAACGCTGCTGCGGCCCGACCAACGGCGCACCGTCCACCCCGGCGCTCAGGTAGCAGGTGTCCAGCAGGGTCAACCGGATCCCGGCCTGCGCCGCCGCCTCGACCAGCGCCGCGCCCATCGCGTTCGGGTCGGCGTACGGGGTGCCGCCCGGAGCGTGGTGCAGGTAGTGGAACTCGCCCACGCAGGTGACCCCGGCCAGCGCCATCTCGGCGTACACCGCGCGGGCCAGCGCCAGGTACGTGTCCGGGTCGAGGCGACCGGTCACCGCGTACATCCGGTCGCGCCAGCTCCAGAAGTCGCCGCGCCCGCCGTGGGTCCGGCCGCGCAGCGCCCGGTGGAACGCGTGCGAGTGGGCGTTCGCCGACCCGGGCAGCGTCAACCCGGGCAGCCGCACCGCGTCGGCCAGCACGTCCACGCCCGCGTCCGGGTCGCCGCCGGGCGTCAACGGCGTCACGCCGGTGATCCGGCCGTTGACCGTCTCGATCAGCACGTCCGGGGTCGGCTCGGCGTGGGCGGGCAGCCAGGCGTACTCGGCGAGCCAACGGGTGGCGGTCATCCGGCACCCTCCGCGTCGGGCCGGCCCGCCTGCGTCAGCTCCGCCAGCACCCGGGCCAGGGCGCGCACGCCGGCCGCGCAGTCCGCGTCGGTGGCCGACTCGGCGGGGGAGTGCGACACCCCGGTCGGGTTGCGGACGAAGAGCATCGCCGTCGGTACGTGCGCCGCCAGCACCCCCGCGTCGTGTCCGGCCCCGGTCGGCAGCACCGGCGCGGCCAGCAGCCCGGCCAGCCGGTCGGCCAACCCACCGTCGAAGGCGACCAGCGGCGTCGCCGACTCCTCGGTCATCCGCACCTCGGTGCCGTCGCGCCGGGCCCGTTCGGTGGCCTTGGCGCGTACCGCCTCGACCAGCCCGGCGAGCGTCTCCGGCTCGGCGGCGCGGGCGTCCAGCCACCCGGTCACCCGGGACGGGATCGCGTTGGTGGCGTTGGGCTCCACGGTCACCCGACCCACGGTGGCGTGCGCGTCGCGCAGCCGGGCCTCCTTGTTCGCGGCGAGCACCGTGAACGCGTACGTCAACATGGGGTCACGGCGGTCGGCCATCCGGGTCGTACCGGCGTGGTTGCCCTCGCCGGTGACGTCGAAGCGCCAGCGGCCGTGCGGCCAGATGGCGCTGGCCACCGCGACCGGCGCGTCCCGGTCGACCAGCGCGCGGCCCTGCTCGACGTGCAGCTCCACGAAGGCGGCGAACCGGCCCAGCAACGCCGGATCGGCACCCGCCGGGAGGTGTCCCAGCGCCTCGGTGAAACTCACCCCGGCCGCGTCCCGCAACGCGCCCGCCCGGTCGGCGCTGATCTGCCCGGTGAGCAGCCGCGAGCCCAGGCACGGTACGCCGAAGCGGGCCCCCTCCTCCTCGACGAAGGCGGCGACGACCAGGGGTCGGGCCGGGGTGACCCCGGCGACCCGCAGCTCGTCCACGGCGAGCCAGGCGCTGACGATGCCGAGTGGCCCGTCGTACGCGCCGCCGTGCGGCACCGAGTCGAAGTGGCTGCCGGTCAGCACCGCGCCACCGGCGTCCGGGTCACCCCACCAGGCGAACAGGTTGCCGTTGCCGTCCTGCGCCACCGGCATGCCCCGGGCGTCGGCCTGCTCCCGGAACCACGCCCGCAGCCGCAGCTCCGGCGCGGTGAGCGCGTACCGCAGGTAGCCGCCGCTGTCCGCGTCCCGCCCGACCGGCGCGATCTCGTCCCACAGTTCCCGGAACCTGAAAGGAAGGGACCCGTCCTCTACCGTATGCGTTAGCAAGGGACCCTTCCTCACTCGGACATCGGCACGTGGACGCCGGTCCGGGCGGCGACCTCACGGGCCGCGTCGTAGCCGGCGTCGACGTGCCGGATCACCCCCATCGCCGGATCGTTGGTGAGCACCCGCTCGATCTTCTGCCCGGCCAGCGGGGTGCCGTCGGCCACGCAGACCTGCCCGGCGTGCAGGGACCGGCCGATGCCCACCCCGCCACCGTGGTGGATCGACACCCAGGACGCCCCGCTGGCGGTGTTGACCAGCGCGTTCAGCAGCGGCCAGTCGGCGATCGCGTCGGAGCCGTCGGCCATCGCCTCGGTCTCCCGGTAGGGGCTCGCCACGCTGCCGCAGTCCAGGTGGTCCCGCCCGATCACCACCGGGGCGCTCAGCTCTCCGGCGGCGACCATCTCGTTGAACCGCACGCCCGCGACGTCCCGCTCGCCGTAGCCGAGCCAGCAGATCCGCGCCGGCAGGCCCTGGAAGGCGACCCGCTCACCGGCCATCCGGATCCAGCGGGCCAGCGGCTCGTTCTCCGGGAACAGCTCCAGGATCGCCCGGTCGGTCGCCGCGATGTCGGCCGGGTCGCCGGAGAGCGCCGCCCACCGGAACGGCCCCTTGCCCTCGCAGAACAACGGCCGGATGTACGCCGGCACGAAGCCGGGGAAGTCGAAGGCGCGCGGGTACCCGCCGAGCTGCGCCTCGCCCCGGATCGAGTTGCCGTAGTCGAAGACCTCCGCACCGGCGTCCAGGAAGCCCACCATCGCCTCGACGTGCTTCGCCATCGACGCCCGCGCCCGGTCGGTGAACTCGGCGGGCTCGGCCGCCGCGTAGTCCCGGGCGTCGGTCGGCTCCACCCCCTCCGGCAGGTACGACAGCGGATCGTGGGCGCTGGTCTGGTCGGTGACCACGTCGATCGGCACCCCCCGGCGCAGCAACTCGGGAAAGACCGTGGCGGCGTTGCCGACGACGCCGACGCTGAGCGCCCGGCCGTCCCGCTTCGCCGCCAGCACCCGTGCGACCGCATCGTCCAGGTCGTCGCCGATCTCGTCCAGGTAGCGGTCGTGCACCCGCCGTTCGAGCCGGGTGCGGTCGACGTCCACGACCAGGCAGACGCCGCCGTTCATGGTGACGGCCAGGGGCTGGGCGCCGCCCATCCCACCGCATCCACCGGTGAGCGTCAGCGTGCCGGCGAGGGTGCCGCCGAACCGCTTCTCGGCGACGGCCGCGAAGGTCTCGTAGGTGCCCTGCAGGATGCCCTGGGTGCCGATGTAGATCCACGAACCGGCGGTCATCTGGCCGTACATGGTCAGGCCGAGCTGTTCCAGGCGGCGGAACTCCGGCCAGGTCGCCCAGTCACCGACCAGGTTGGAGTTGGCCAGCAGCACCCGGGGCGCCCACTCGTGGGTCCGCAGCACCCCGACCGGCCGACCCGACTGCACCAGCATCGTCTCGTCGTCGCGCAGGTCGGTCAGGGTACGCACCAGGGCGTGGTACGACGGCCAGTCCCGCGCGGCCTTCCCGGTGCCGCCGTAGACGACCAGGTCGTCGGGGCGTTCGGCCACCTCCGGGTCGAGGTTGTTCATGAGCATCCGCAGCGCGGCCTCCTGCGGCCAGCCACGCGCCGTACGCGCGGTGCCGCGGGCGGCCCGAATGGGTCCGGGCGCGGTCGAGATGGACTGCGTCATGTGCGGATCTCCTCCTAACCGAGGAACAACTGACGACGGGTGGCCGAGGCCTCGAAAGCCTCCAGCCGCCGCTGGGTCTCGGCCGGTGCGGCGTCGCAGATCGCCTGGAGCAGCACCATGGCCAGGGTCATCGGAGCGGTGTGCAGGTCGAACACGAGCTGCGCGCCGACCGCCGCGGCCAACACCACGTCGGCGTGCTCGGTCGCCGGGCTGACCGGCGAGTCGGTGATCGCCACCACGGTCAGCCCGGCGGCCCGGGCCTCGCCCAGCGCGTCCAGGGTCTCCCGGGGATAACGAGGCAGCACGAACGCCAGCAGCGCCCCGGCCCCGGCCTCGGCCGCCTGTTCCAACCGGTCGGTGAGCAGGCTGCCGCCGTCGTCGAGCACCCGCACGTCCGGGTGCACCTTGGCGGCGAAGTACGCGAAGTACGCGGCCAGCGGCGCGGCGGCGCGCAGCCCGAGCACGGGCAACGGTCGGCTGGCGGCCAGCAGCCGCCCGGTCTCGGCGATCCGGTCCCGGTCGGCGAGCTGCCCGGCCAGCCGGTCGAGGTTGCCCATCTCGGCGCGTACGGCCTGTTGCAGCTCGTTGCCGGCGGTGTCCGGACCGGGCGCGGCGGCGGTCAGCTCGCGTAACCGACGGCGCAGCGCCGGATAGCCGTCGTGGCCGAGCGCCACCGCGAACCGGGTGACCGACGGCTGGCTGACCCCGGCCATCTCGGCGACCTCGGCGGCGGAGAGGTAGCCGACGGAGGGCGCGTGCTGCACCAGGCAGTGCGCGATGCGCCGCTGCGTCGGGGTCAGCCGCACCCCGTCGAAGAGGCCGACCATCCGCTCGGTCGACCCGACGGTGGCTCCGTCATTCATTCGCTGACTCTATGCATGAAAACTTTCACGAAGCAACCCTTCCGTTTCCGTACCCGGTCGTGACCTGCGGCTTCGGGCCAAGCGAGGAACGGCCACGACCGGCGGGCGGGGCGAGGTGCGGCGGGTCGATAGGATCCGCACGGCGGTCGACTAGAGGAGTTGTCATGCAGCCGGACGGCCCCTACCGGTACACCCACCTGCTGGGCGGGTCACCGGTCGGCAAAGCGTGGGCGGCCATTGACGGGCAGGGCCGCTTCGTGACGGTGGCGGTGCTCGACGCCGCAGTGGCCGCTTCTCCCGGCTGGCGTGAGGCGTTCGCCGGGATCGTCAACAACCTGGCGCAGTCACCCGGCGGACTGCCCTTCACCTACGCCGATTTCTCCGCCGCCGCGCCCTGGGTGGCTTATCCCGCCGAGACCGGACCGGCCGCGGAGAAACTCTTCCGGGCCCTGGGGGTCGACTACCAGCCCGTGACCACGCCCGCTCCGCCGCCGGTGTCGGGTCCGCCCGCGCCGGTGTCCGGTGCGCCCCACCCGATCTCCGGGCCGCCGCAGCCGACTTCCGGTGCGCCGCAGTCGGTCTCCGGTCCGCCACAGCCGATCTCGGCTGCTCCGCAACCGGTCTCCGGCATGCCGGCGCAGCCGATTCACGCCGATCCGGTCTCCGGCGCGCCGACCTCGCCGGGCCTCGGTCCGTCCCTCGACGACCCACCGCAGCACGATCCGTTCACCGCCCCGGCGCGCCGGATCCAGCCCTCCGCACCGCCCAAGCGGCAGACCGGCCTGTTGGTGGCGGTCGCCGCGCTGCTCCTGGCCGCCTTCGCCGGTGGCGGCGCAGGCGTCTGGGCGATCTCGGCGGGCGGGGTCGATCCTTCGACGCCGGCCCCTGCCCCGACCGCCACTCCGCCCGCACCAGGACTCAAACCGTGGGCGGAGACCACGCCACGCAGCGCGGAGGAGCGCACCCTTGCCACCGCGGCGCCGTCGATGGTCTTCCTGGAGGCCGTCCTCACCGGCTTCGTCCGCAACCGGCAGGACGACGCACTGCTGCACCCGGAGCCGTTCACCTTCAGCCGTCGGTGCACCGGGGTCGTGGTCAACAACGACGGCCACGTGCTCACCAACGGGCAGTGCGTGCAGCCCACACCGGACATCCTGCTCGAACACGCGCTCGGCTCGTTGGCCGACACCCGCGTGGCTGACGGCGAGCTGAAGGCCGCCGAGGTCCGTGGCTTCGTCCGGGCCCGACTGGCGAGCAGTGTCTTCACCGGACCCGAGGCGGGTACGCCACCGGCGGCGACCCTGCACGGACAGTTGAACGTGGCGAAGGGTGACCTCAAGGACGGCGCGGCGATCCCCGGCGCGGTGGTCCGTGTGCTCGGTCTCGACGAGGGCAACCTGGCGCTGGTCAAGCTCGACCAGGCGAACCTGCCCGCCGTCGAGCTGAACACCTCGGCCACCGTCACCGCTGGGACGGCGTTGCACGCCCTCGGTTACGGTACGACCGACACCGACTACCGCTCCGCCGCCTACCAGGTCCTGGCCAAGCCGGTGCAGGTGACCGAGTTGGACGTCGAGTCGTCGACCTACCGCATCAACGAGGACATCGGCTCCTCGTCCCGAGGCGGCATCGTGGTCGACGGGCAGGGCCGGGTGGTCGGGATGCTCGACAACGACCTGTTGCAGCCCGACCGGCCGAACCGCCTCGTGGTCCCGGTGTCCCGGATGACCGGACTCCTCGACGCCGCCGGTGTCGAACACGCTCTCGGCGCCCCGGACCGGCTCTACCGCAGCGCCCTGGACGCATACTTCGGTGACGACGAGGCCGAGGCTGCCGCCCGGTTCGCCGAGGCGGCCGAGGCGGCACCGACGAACGCGTTGGCGCAGGCGTATCGGGAGGCGTCCGTCGCCGCCGGCGGCGAGACGCGGTCCCGGCCCGGCTGGGCGGTACCGCTGCTCGTCGCGGCCGGAGTCGCTCTGATGGGTGGGATCGCGGTCCTGGTCCTGTTGCGGCGGCGACCGAACGCACGGTAGTGCTCAGGGGCTAGTCGGTCGACGGCGGACCGAGGACCGGAGTCAGCGCGTCGTCGAACAGCGGTGCCAGTCGGCGAGCGTAGTCGGACGTGACGTGGTTGCCGTCGCGTCGGACGATGACTCCGCCGATGAAGATGGGGCAGCGGCCGGAGAGACAGAACCAGTCCGTGGTGGGGACGTACCAGGATCCCTTCGCACCCCAGACCCGGCGGTCGGCCTCGGCGTACGACCGGTACTCCGCCGAAATCGTCGAGACGCAGTCGCGGGGCGCGGAGAGCCGGGTGATACAGGTCTTCGGGTCAGGGCCCAGCGGCGGTGGTTGCAGGGCCACCACCCGGCTCGCCGGAGCGAGCCACCTCTGCTTGGCGTCACGGGTGGCCTGCTCCCATTCGGCCAGTGACGGGTTCCCGCCGGTCTCGGCGAACCGCTGCCGGTAGGCGTTGCTGACGATCACCAGATCGGGCCGGCTGTTCTCGATGACCGTGCGTACGGCCCGCCGGTGACCAGGGCACGCTTTGGTGATGCTCGCGGTCGGTGACACCGTGTCCGAGGCGAGGAAGGGGCAGCCGGCGTAGGTCAGGTCCCGCACCTGCCATCCGTCCGGCTCCAGTACCCGCCGCACCAACGGCAGCCAGGCGCTGCCGATCGAGTCCCCGACGACGACTGCCAGCCTGCGGGGACGCGGCGTGACGGTGCAGTCGTTGCCGTCCGGCACCGAGGGCGCACAACCCTGGCCGTCTCCCCGCGTGAAGCCCAGAGTGCCCAGTTCGCCCGGCGGAGGGGTGAGCACCGGCCAGTCGGATGCGCCGAGTGCCGCCTCGATCTGCTGGGACAGTTCCCGCTGCGAGGCGACCACCGCCACCTCCGGTACGACCGGCGGCGACGACGAGGTACGGACCGCGACCGTGCCCACCGTGACCGTCACCCCGGCCAGCGCCACCAGACCGGTGGCACGGCGGAACCGGGCCACGCCGGTGAGCTGCCGGGACGTACCCTGAGGCCGGCGCTCCAACCAGGACGACCGGCGGATCGGATTCTCCACCAGGTGGTAGGAGAATACCGAGAGCACCGCCGTGCCGCCGATTGTGAGCAGCGCGACGACGTGTCCTCCGGTCGGCAGGGCGGCGCCGATCAGGATGAGCAGCGGGAAGTGCCAGAGGTACAGCGAGTAGGAGATGTCGCCGACGTAGCCGACCGTCCGGTTGGTCAGCGGGAACATCAACCGCTGGCCGCCGACGCCACCGGCGATGACCAGGGCCGTCGAGATCACCGCCAGGAAGGCGCCCGGGACCGGGAAGGGCGACTGCGCGGTGATGACGAGCACCGAGACGACCAGGCCGGTCAGCCCGAGCCACTGGTATGCCGGGCGGGCCGGAGCCGGTATCCGCGCCAGCAGCGGCACCGCCACCGCGAGCAGTGCCCCGACCCCGAGTTCCCAGGCGCGGGAGAGGGTCGAGAAGTACGCGACGGTCGGGCGTTGGCCGACCTCCCACAGGGCGAACGCGATGGAGGCGACGACCACGGCCGTCAGCACCACACCGACCGCCCACCGGGACCGGCTACCGTACCGGCCCCGCCGGGCGGCCAGGCCGAGCACCGCCACCAGCAGTACCGGCCAGACCAGGTAGAACTGCTCCTCGACGGAGAGCGACCAGTAGTGCCGTAGCGGTGAGACCGGTCCGTCGGTCTGCCAGTAGTCCGTGCCGGTGGACGCGAACCGCCAGTTGGCCGCGAAGAGACCGGCCCAGAGCGCGTCCCAGGCCGTCGCCCGGACCCGCTCGCCGAGGAACAGCAGCGACGACGCGAGGTACGTGCTCACCAGGACGAGCACCGCCAGCGGCAGGATGCGGCGGACCCGTCTCCGGTAGAAGTCGGCGAAGGAGATCCGCCCTCGTCGATCGTGCTCGTCGAGCAGCAGGCCGGTTATCAGGAAGCCGGAGACGACGAAGAAGACGTCGACGCCGACGAACCCGCCGGCCGGCCACCCGACGACGTGTTCGAGGATCACCACCACGACCGCGAACGCGCGCAGTCCCTGGATGTCCGGGCGGAAACCCGACCCGGGCGCCGACGGCCGCCCAGCGGCGGCGCGACGAACCGGCGCCGTGAGGGAGCCTGACGACATCGGGTCCTTCCTCACACCAGCGGACGTGCGGCCCGCGAGGACCGGGGCGGAGACCGGTCCGGTGCCCGGTCAGTCACGCGCCTCGGTGCGGGCGCGGCCGAGGGAGGGCCGGCCGGTCCTCTGGCGGAGCCTGGCGAGCACTCCCGGCCGATGGTCGACCGTCACGTCGACCGGGACGGGGTCGGTCGATCCTAGCGCGGACACGGTCAGCACCATCAGGACGAAGATCCAGGTGAGTCCGTCGACCGAGAGTGGATTCCAGACCACCTCGGTGAACGAGTAGATCACGAAGAGCGCCACCGGTGCCTTGGCCGAGAACGCGCGGCCGTCGACGACGGGCGCGCGAAGGAGCGTGGCCAGCAGCAGGCCCCACAGCGTCAGCGCGACGAAGCCACCAGCGAAGATGGCGAGCACGTACCCCGAGTGGAAGAAGTGGTGCGGTGCCTCGCCGATGTCCCGCAGGTGGTACCACTTGGAGACGCCTACCCCGGTGCCCTCCGAACCGGCGATGTACTCCCGCACGTGGATCCAGATGTTCCCCCGGTTGCTCAGGGTGCTCTTGGAGGCGCTCCAGGTCAGATACGTGGCCACGGCGGCGGCACCGACGACCAGCGACACGCAGAGGGCGACGTGGATGTGCTGGTACGGCCGGCGCCACTGGAGCACCCATGCGCCGAGCACCCAGATCCCGACGGCGGCCAGCGCCAGGTAGCTCGTCCGGGACCCGGTCGCCACGATGACCAGTAGGCAGAACGCCACCACCGCCCACCGTTCGGCCCGGCGCAGCGCGCAGACGGCGGCGACCAGCGTGAACGAGGTCAGTAGGGCGATGTAGTTCTCGGAGTCGTAGAAACTCTTGAACAGCCCGCCTGCCACCGAGCACTTCTGCAACTGCCCCTCGGTGCAGGCCCGCCACGCCTGCCCGTAGACGGCCGTCGGAATGGTGAGCAGAGCCAGGACGGCCAGCCCGGTGTAGGCCATCGCGGCGAGGCTCACCGGGGCGCCCGCCGCCAGCAACCAGACCGCCACCAACAGCAGACCGGCGGCGGCGTACGCCGGCAGGCGTGACCCGTACACGCCGTCACCGGTCAGCACGTCGACACCGACGCACCACACGAGCACTGCCCCGGCCAGCACCAGACAGATCCGTCGCCAGATCTCGGGCGGACCGGCCAGCCGTCCACGACGTACCACGAGCAGCCAGACGACCAGGGCGAACACCAGGACGCCGATGAGCGCCGACGAGTGGTCCCCGGCCAGTACGGGCGCGGCGTTCGCGAGCACCGCGAATCCGATGAGCGCGACCGCGGTCGACGCGTCGCCGAAGCTGTCGGCGACCGCCTTCCGCGCGTACAGCAGCCAGCCGGCCACCGCGAGACCAGCGGCGCTCAGCAGGACACCGAAGAGTGTGGTCACCTCAGACCCTTTCCATGGGACGTGGTGCACCGGGCGTGCCTGCCGGGTCGCGGCGGACCGCGACGACGAGACATCCCCAGAGCAGTACGGCGAGCAGCGCGTCACAGGCCAGGCTGGAGTAGACGGCGCCCTGCCAGCCGTACGCCGGAATGAGCCACAGGTTGAGCAGAACGTTCAGTACGCCGACGCCGATCTGGCAGACCGTCCGGCGCCCCTGCATCCGGGCTCCGGACAACGCGTCTGCGGCGAGGTAGTGCAGTGACTTCAGCACGAGCAGTGCGCTCAGTCCCTGGAGCGCCGGCACGGCTGCCTCGAAGTCGGCACCGAACACCAGCGGCATCATCCAGGAGAAGGCGACCAGCAGCAGGCTCACCGGCACGCTGAACGCCAGGAAACGCGGGAGCAGGCCCCGGGCCATCCGCAGGGCCGCCCGGGGTCCGTTCCGACCCGCCTCGAAGAACCGGGGGTAGGCGATCGCGCTCATCGACCGTGCCGGGGTGTATGCCAGATCGACCACCCGGTAGGCCGCGGCATAGATGGCGGCGCTCTCGGGGGTGCCCAGACGCGACAACATGACCTTGTCGACGTCGTTGTAGACCGACTGAGCCGACAGTCCGACGGCGAAGAGCATCCCGGTTCGGGCCTGCCCGAGTGAACCTCGGACGCTGATCCCGTGCCGGCCGCCGCCAACCAGGCCGTACAGGATCACCGGCACGCACACGACGACGGACAGCGCCACGGACGTCACCGCCCAGTCGTGCAACGTGATCGGTTCCGCCGCTATGGCCAGCACCACGGCACCCGCCAGCCGACAGACGTGCAGCAGGGCCGGGATCAACGCGGCGAGCAGGATCCGACCGCGTACCTGGATCGACGCCGCCACGGCCTCGATGAGCCGCCACGCGACCAGATCGGCGAAGGCCAGACAGAGCAGATCCACCAGCCCGACGTCGGCGCCCCAGATGACCAGCCCCGCAGCGGCGACCAGGACGGTGGCCGCGCAGCCGAAGACCGTGGACAGGAACAGCCCACGAACGAGGTGACGGGACCACTCGCCCGGCGAGTCCGCGTAGTTCTGCATGATCAGGCTCGGCGCGCCGGCCGAGGCGAAGGGCGAGACCACCGCGACCAGAGCGGTTACCCCGACGAAGAGGCCGTAGGTGCTGATCGGCATCTCCCGCGCCAGCAGCACGAAGAGGGCACCCTGGGCGAGGGTGCGCAGCAGTGTGCCGGTGAAGAAGGTGCCGGACTTGCGCAGGAAACCGTCGCCTCGCCCGACGCGGAACGGCGTCCGCTGCTCGGATCGTGGGCGTTCGTCGGCGCCCGGGCGTGCGGCGTCCTCGGGCAGCGCCGTCACGTCAACGCCTCCACCCATCGGCCACCGACCGCGGCCGGGTCCAACTCGCTGCGCCGGGCGTGCCACGCCTTCTCGAAGTCCGTGACGCCCGGACGCCCGTCGCCGGTCGACCGCACGATCGCGGCGGCGAGCGCCTCGGCCGAGGTGTCCGCCGCCAGCGTGCCCGGAACGAAGGTCGGGATCATCTCGTCCAGGGCGGGCACGGGCAGCGCGGCCACCGGCAACCCCGCCTCGGCGGCCTCCACCAGACTGAAGCCGAACGTCTCGGCGCGGGACGGGTGAACCAGCACATCCGCCTCGGCGAGGAGCCGGGCCACCGTCGGGACCCGGCCGAGGAAGGTCGTCCGGTCCTGCAACCCGAGCCGGCGCGCCGTGTCGTGCAGCAGGTCGCGCTCCTCTCCGTCCCCGGCGAGCGTCAGGTGGTAGTTCGCGGGCAGCAGGGCGAGCGCTTCGAGCGCGCAGGAGTGGTTCTTGTAGGGCCGGAAG
Organism: Micromonospora sp. NPDC049900; assembly: GCF_044461025.1. NCBI lineage: Bacteria > Bacillati > Actinomycetota > Actinomycetes > Micromonosporales > Micromonosporaceae > Micromonospora > Micromonospora sp. NPDC049900. The sequence goes on along the minus strand of NZ_JBITKM010000015.1, from coordinate 5,245 downwards.
GCGGCGGTGGTGAGCAGACCGATCCGCGTCCGGTCCACGACCTCGCGTGGTCCGACGAACGGCTTGGTCGGCAGCGGGTTGGGGACCGTCACCACCCGCTGCTCGGGAGCGAGTCGCCGGACGGTCCGCGCGACACCGTCGGAGACGGCGACGACGAGTCGGGGCCGCAACGCACGGGCCCGGGCCAGCCGGGCGAGCATCCGGACCCGGCCGTCGATGCGCAGCCGCTCCGGCAAAAGCGAGTGTTCCCAGGCGACGTAGCCGCGACCGGTCCCGGTCAGTGCGGCACCGACCGGGACGCTGCCCCAGAGACCGCTCGCCACGATCTGCGCGTCCGCGGGGAGCCGTTGCAACCGGCGACGTAACGGCGGGACCGCCTCCATCAGGCGGGTGATCCGGGTGCCGAGCCCGAGCGTGTCGACCGCCAGGTCGCCCAGGGCGGCCGGGACGGACCCCGACAACGCGGTCGCGGACACCTCGACGCCCTGGTCCCGCAGGCCCCGCATCAGCAGCGCGGCGGCGAGTTCCATCCCGTACAGCGGTTCCAGTTGGGGGAGCACGAAGTGCAGACGCATCACTGCTGCCCACCCGTCGGCACGTCGCCGGTGGCCCGGGACCCGCGCATCGCCACTCGTTCGAGCGCGGCGCGCGGCACGAGACCGAGCGCCGCGAGAACGGTGTTGCTCGCCGACGGGACGGAGTTGCGACGGATGGCACGCACCATCTCTCGTACGCCCTCGCGGTCGCGGGCCTGGAGCGCGTACCGCAGGGTCTGTGCGGTGACGAAGTCGGCGAAGGTCTCCGGTGCCCAGACACCCTCCCATCGTTGGACCCAGGACCAGGAGGTGCGCCAGTCGGCACCGGCCGAGATCGAGCCGGGGCTGCCCACCGTGTAGACGGCGGTCGCCTCCTCGATCTGCACGATCTTCGCACCCGGCAGTCGGGCCGCCCGGACGAGCCAGTCCCAGTCCTGATGCCGGGGCAGCGACTCGTCCCACGGGCATTGCAGGGCCAATGCCATGGTGGTGAGCAGCGTCGAGGTGGGCAGCGACTGGCGTGCCACCCCGAGTTGGCGTCGACGGAAAAGGTAGTCCTCCGGTAGCTGGCCGTCGGCGATCAGCGTGCTCGGCACGGCGGAGGGGAGCGGGCTGCCGCCCGCCTTGCGCTGCAGCGTCCGCGACGACACCACCGGCGACCAACCCTCGCCGGCCAGCCGCTCCAGGACGGGCAGTTGGGCGGCGAGCTTGCCGGGCAACCACGCGTCGTCGTCGTCGAGGAACGCCACGTGGCTGTCCGGCGCGGCGTGCCGTACGCCCAGGTTGCGCGCGTGTGAGCCGCGTCGTCCTCCGCCGGTGCAGACGATATCGTCGATCTGGCCACGCAGCTCGGACACGTTGGCGGGTATCTCGGCCAGATCGCAGACGACGACCACGTGCACCGAGACACCCTGTTGCGCGCGGGCGGTCGCGACCGCCTCGGCGAGGCTGGGTCGACCCGTCGTCGGGATGACTACCGAAACGTCCGGCATCGGGAGATCTCCAAGCGGTTCGGCTGCGCGCATCGGAGGCGGAGCCGGTGGGTTCAGGGGCACGTCGGTCGGGCGTCGCCGGTCGGGGGCGAGGTGATGAGGTCGCCGGTCCGGTCCGGCGACGGCACGGCTATGACAGATCGGTCAGCGACCACCACCGCGGAACACCTCGGCCACGGTCCGCAGGAGCACCTTGGCGTCCAGCCACAGCGACCAGTTCTCGATGTAGTAGTTGTCGAAGCGGGCTCGATCGGAGATCGGTGTATCGCCTCGCAAGCCACTGACCTGGGCGAGGCCGGTGAGGCCCACCGGCACCCGGTGACGCATGGCATAGCTGGGGTACTCGGCGGAGAACTTCTCCACGAAGTACGGGCGCTCCGGGCGCGGCCCGACCACACTCATGTCGCCCTTGAGGATGTTCCAGAGTTGTGGCAGTTCGTCCAACGACGTACGCCGGAGGAAACGTCCGATCGTAGAGACCCGGCGGTCGTGCGCGATCGACCAGTTGGTCTGCGACTCCTGCTCGTCCAACGGCCGCATGGTGCGGAACTTGATGATGTCGAAGGGCCGGCCGTGCCGGCCGACGCGTTCCTGCCGGAAGACGACGCCGCGTCCGCCGTCGACGAAGGCGAGCGAGGCGCAGAGCAGCAGCAGCGGGCTGAGCAACAGCAGGGCCGAGCCGGCGAAGAGCACGTCGGAAGCGCGCTTGAGCGCCCAGCGCGGCCCGGACAGGGTGGTGTCGCCCACCTTGACGATCGGGATGGCGCCGATGTGGTCGCCGTGGGACCGGGAGCCCCAGAGGCGAGGGGCCGCCCACAGGTCGCAGGTGGCGACCGCCGGCTGCCGGAGGATCTCCATCAGTACCAGTTCGGGACAGTCCGGATCAGCGATGATCAGTACTTCGCACTGGGTCAGCCGGACCAGGTGCCCGAGTTGGTCCAGCGTCCCGATCACGGGCACCATGGACGAGGTCGCCGGTGACGGGCTGTCGACATGCCCGACGAACCGCAGACCGTAGCGGGGGTAGCGACGCAGCAACCGGGCCAGTTCCACGGCGGTGGGTCCACTGCCGATGATTATTGCGTTGTGCTCCACCCATCGGCGACGGCGGGCCAGGGTGGCGATCTCCCGGGCGAGCAGGCGACCGGCCAGCACCAGGAGGGCTGCGACGGCCATGCCGCGGATGAACCCGACGAGGTACTGCGGGGAGTCGTGGCGCAGCGCCGCGATGATCACGACGATCGCCGAGGAGGCCAGCAGTCGGCCGCAGAGGCTCGGCAACTCGTCGAGGATGCTCACGTGGCGGCGGGCGCGGTAGAGCCCTCCGGCGGCGAAGACGGCCACCGTCAGGACGGTCATCGCGAGGGTGCCGCGCCAGTGCTGCGTCGTGACGGCGAGCGGCGACAGCAGCGCGGCGACGTCGACCGGTGCGGTCAACATCCAGGCACGCAGAGCACGGGTGCGGACCGAAGCGCGGGAACCTGCGTACGGCAGCACCGTGGTCACGTCGAGACCGGGTCCCGGGTCGGTGTTCTCCGCCGCGGACGCGGTCGGGGTCTCGGTCACCTGCGGAGCGCGGTCCTCGTGCTCCGGATCCACTGCCGGGGGCTGCTCGTCCAGGATCGACATCCCCACGTCGTCGGGCACGTTCGTGGTCGGACAGCCCACGACAGGTTGCCTCGACATGTCCAGTTCCTCTCCCCCGCGGAGTGACCGCCGTTGGCGTCGCAGCCACCGGAGCGAACGCAGGATACGGGGCCCTGGTGACAGCCGCCAGACCCGGTGGGCCAATAGATGAGCTACTTTCCGGCTACCGCCGGGGATACGGTGCGGCCTGTCTGTTCGACGAGGATCTCCGTCCCAAACCGGCGTACGCGGCACTCGTCGACGAGCTCGGCCGGCTGACCGAGCCGACCGTGACCCCCACCGAGACACCCTGAACCTTCGTCCATCGTGCACCGTACGGTTGGGCACTCGTGGCGTTCGTTATCGTCACGGCTGACGAGGCTGGTGAAAGGAAAGTCGTGTCCGCGCACACCCAGTTCCTCAAGACGGTGGGGCCGGTACCGGCCCCGCGCTTCGACCCCGACCTCGGGGTGATCACACCTCCGTCCAACGGTATGCCCCGGTCGGTCTTCGGTCGCCCGGTGGCGCCCAAGGCGAAGTGGCGACGGCGTTACATGGCCTGGCTGATCGCGCTCGACTTCCTCGCCGCGTGGGCCGCCAGCCAGACGGTCGTGCGGGTGTTCGAGGAGGCGGACGCCGGCTTCTGGGACGAGCGGGTGCTCGGTGTCAGCACCTTCGCGCTGGTGGCCAACGTGGTCGTGCCGCTGATGTGGTTGACGATCCTCGCGGGTGCCGGCGCGTACGACCGGCGGGCGCTCGGCCGGGGCACCGAGGAACTCAAGCGGGTGGTACGGGCCAACGTGGCGATGGCCGCCGCCGTCTCGTTCCTGGCCCTGGGCTTCAAGAAGGACCTGTCCCGGGCCACCGTCGCCGCGATCATCATCGGCCTGCTGGTGTACACCGTCTTCGTCCGGTTCGTGGCCCGGGTGGTGCTCCGCCGGATCCGCCGCAGCAGTCAGCGGGCCTCGCAGAAGGTGCTGCTGGTGGGTCGGCTCTCCGACGCGCTGGCGGTGCACGAGGTGGTGACCCGCAACGCCGGTGCCGGGTTGCGTCCGGTCGCCATCCACCTGCCCCGGTTCCCGCAGGCCGGTGAGCGGGTGGAGGCACCGGTGCCGGTCTACGTCGGGTGGGATCTGGTGCCGCTGGTCCAGCAGTTGGGCGCCGACACCATCGCGGTCTGTGGCCCGGCCAGTCTGGAGTCGTACGAGCTGCGCAAGCTGGCCTGGCAGTTGGAGGGCACCGGCCTCGACCTGGTCGTGGTGCCGCAGGTCACCGACATCACCGGGCCTCGGATCCACGTCCGCCCGATCGAGGGCCTGCCGCTGCTGAACGTCGAGGAACCGACGATCTCCGGCCTGTCCCTGCTGGCCAAGAGCGTGATGGACCGGCTCGCGGCGCTCGCCGGGCTGATCCTGCTGAGCCCGCTGCTGATCGGGATCGCGGTGGCGATCAAGATGACCGACCCCGGTCCGGTGATGTTCCGGCAGAGCCGGATCGGCCATCAGGGCAAGGCGTTCAAGGTGTGGAAGTTCCGCACCATGTACACCGACGCCGAACAGCGGCTGGAGGCGCTGCGGGACCGCAACGAGAGCGACGGTCTGCTCTTCAAAATCAAGAACGATCCGCGGGTCACGCCGATCGGTCGGCATCTGCGTGCCCTCTCGCTGGACGAGCTGCCGCAGTTGATCAACGTGCTGGTGGGGCAGATGTCCCTGGTGGGCCCGCGCCCGTTGCCCACCGAGGACGACGACTACCGGGGCGACGTCCGGCGTCGGCTCCTGGTCCGTCCGGGCATCACCGGTCTCTGGCAGATCTCCGGCCGATCCGACCTGACCTGGGAGGACGCCGTCCGGCTGGACCTGCACTACGTCGACAACTGGTCGCTGGTCTACGACCTCGGCATCCTCTGGCGTACGGTCCGGGTGGTGCTGGCCCGGCGCGGCGCGTACTAGGGGACTGCGTGGTGGGGGGGGGCGGGGGGGGGCCCCCCCCCCCGCCCGGGGCATATTTTTTGGCCCCGCGCGGTTTTGAAGGACGGCCGGCCCGCGCCCCGCCCCCGACAAAAGGTAGTACCCGCGGTGGTGGGCGGCA
>NZ_JBITKM010000014.1:71628-150999 GCF_044461025.1 Micromonospora sp. NPDC049900 | reverse complement strand
CCTTGTTTTGGGGGTTTGGGGCGGGGCCGCCCCCCCCGCCCCCCCCCCCCCCCCGGGGGCCCCCGCCGGGGGGGGGGGGGGGGGGGCCCCGCCCCCCCCCCCCCCGCGAGGTGACGCCGTCGGGTCAGCGCCCGGACGGGCCGTCGTTCTTCGGCAGGATGATCGTCGACTCGCTGTCGTCGGCCGCCGCCCGCGGCGACGGCACGTCCGGGCCGGTCGACGTGACCTGGGTGGTGTCCGGATCATCAGTCGTCGCGGCGGACTGGCGCGGCAACGCGGTCGTGGTGTCCGGATCGTCGTCGACCGGCTGCTGGCGCGGGAACGCCGTGGTGGCCTCCGGGTCGTCGGAGTCCGCCGCCGACTGACGCGGGAACGCGGTGGTGGCGTCGGGGTCGTCGTCCGGGCCCGCCGCCGACTGGCGCGGCAGCATCGTGGTGGGGTCGGTGTCGACGTGGGGCGGGGTGACGATCTGGGTCGCCTCCGGGTCGTCCGACAGCGGCGTACCCGCCGACGTCCCGGTCGCGAACACCGGCGTCGCGGGCGGCGGGTCGGCGGCCGGCGCACCGAAGGTCGCCCCGCCGGGCGGTACGGGTGCCGCCGCCGACTCGGCCAGCCGCCGCTCGGCGGCGATCCGCTGCTCCTCGCGCTCGCGGGCCGCCTGCTCCTCGCGCTCGCGAGCGGCCCGTGCCTCACGTTCCCGGGCGGCCTGCTCCTCACGCTCGCGGCGGTTGGCGGAGTAGGCGCGGGCGTGCTCGGCGATGGTCCGCGACTCCGCCTCGGCCCGGGACAGCCAGGACTCCCAGCGGTTCTGCATCGGACGGATCAGCCCGCCGCCGACCCCGACGACGAGGATGCCGCCGACGGTGGCGAGCACCGCGATCAGCACCGGGGTGGTGACGGCGGTGGCCACGCCGATCTGGTTCAGCGCCGCGATGATGCCGAGCCCGAGGATGAACGCCGAGGCGATGGTGGCCAGCAGCCGGCCGTACGAGAGCCCGCCGAGCGCACCGGAGATCAGGTCCTTGACGGCGCTGGCGATGGCGGCGGCGACCACCACGATGACGATGGCGACGAAGGCCCTCGGCAGCCAGGCGATGACTCCGGCGATCAGGTCGGAGATCGGGTTCGGTCCCCAGATACCGAACGCCAGGTAGAGGGTGAGCAGCAGGATCCCGTAGTACGCGAGCTTCGCCACGATGTCGCTGGCGTCGTACCGGGAACGGGCCAGCGCCCGACGGATGCCGCCGCGTTCGACCGCCCGGTCGAAGCCGACGCGCTCCAACAGCCGACCGACGAGTTTGAGCACCGCCTTGGCGATCAGCCAGCCGGCCACCAGGATCGCCACGAAGGCGACGGCCTTGGGAAGGAAGAGGAGTATGGCGCGGAGGGTGTCCCCCACCGCGTCGCCGAAGTTGTCTCGCATCCGTTGGTCCTTTGCGCGGGCGATCGGTTCGTCCGGCCCGACCTACCCCGGAGCGCCGCGCGAGAAACGTGCCGAGCGTCCGGCCGTCAGCCCGGACAGGAGTACGCCACCTCGGTGACCGCCTGCGCCGACGACGGCGAGACGACATTCACCGTGGCCGTCTCGGTGGTGCTGCCGACCCCGCTGAACGTCCACCGCAGGGTCAGCTCCACGGTCCGCTGCCCCGGGCCGACCCGCTCGGTCAGCAGGGCGCCCGGGGCGCTCCCGGACCGCAGCCACTGGTACTTCACGGTGCCCGGGCGGCCGTTGGTGCGTACCGTGGCGACCACGTCGACGGTGACGTCGCACCGCTGTCCCGCCGGCTCGGGCACGGCGACGCTCACGCCGCTGATCTCCAGGGGACTCAGCCGCTGCCAGATCCAGAACCCGACCGCGACCAGCAGCACCAGGGTGAGCAGAGTGGACAGTACCGACACCGACCGACGCCACAGCGACCTGCGGCGCGGTGCCGGAACGCCTGCCGGCCACGCGGGCGCCGACGGCGGCGCGGCCGGTACGCCGGGACCGAAACGCAGTTCACCGCCGGGTCCGGTGGTCGGTGCCGCGAGCGCACCGCCCCGCGCGGTCGCGGCAGCAGTCGCGTTCGCCGCCTCGGTGCGACCGAGGTCGGCCGTCGGTTCGGCAGCGCCCAGGTGCACGGTCGCCTCGGTGGCGTCCAGGTGGATCGTCGGCTCGCCGCTCGGAGGCGGCGGGGTCCAGGGCGGCGACACCGGTCGGGGTAGGGCGTGGGTCGGCTCGTCGGGCTGGGTCACGGTGGCTCTCCCGGGTCGTCGTGGTGGGCGCGCCCGGTCAGCCCGGCGTGCAGAAGGAGTAGAGGGTGACGTAGGTCGGGTCACCGGTGGTGCTGTTGCCGGCGGCGTCGGTCGCCACCACCGTCACCGGAATCCGGATGGTGTTCGCGGGGCGGGGCAGGTCCGCGAGTACGCCCCGGAAGCGGCTGCCGTCGACCGGGTCCATGCGTCGCTCGTACGACTGCTTCTCGATCGTGTAGCGGAAGCGGACCCGCAGGTCGTCCGCTTCCGCACGGTCGTCCTGCACGAGTGCGGTGACGGTGCTCGCGGTCGGCCCGTACGGGCATCCGGCGGGATCGAGGGTGGTCGGGCTCGCGGCGACCCGACCCACGGTGGGCGCGGTGACGTCCGGTGGCGGCGCGGGGCTGGTGCTCGCCGACGGTGACGGGTCCCCGGTGGGCGGGGCGGGATCGCCGGTGGGCGTCGGCGACCCGGTCGGCGCGGTCGTGGCGGTGCCGCCGGTCGGGGTGGGCGGCGGGACGGACGTCGGGGTGGCGGTGGGGCCGGGCGTGGGCGTGCCGGTCGGCACCGCCTCGGTCGGTGCGGGTGACCCGGTCAGGTCGGTGGTCACCTCGGACGCCGCACCGGTCGGCACCGGCGGTTCCTCCATCGCGTAGCCGAGTCCGGCGCCGCCGACCAGCATCGCCGTCACCAGGCCACCACCGACCAGCGCGGCCCGGGCCCGACCGGTCCGCCGCGACGGCGACCGGCCGCGCGAGCCCTGGTCGGTGCCGGTCGCGCCGAGCGCGGTGGTGGCCACGCTGACGGCCCCGCCGCCGCCGTCCGGGAAGGGGAACAGGGCGGCCAGCAGCGCGGCCCGCTGTGCCAGCTCGCGCAGCCCGCGTTCCTCCCAGTCCGCCCCGTACGCGCCGACGGCCGTCTCCTCCAGGACGGCGAGGAAGACCCGGGCGGGCTGCGGCCGGTCGGCGGGACGTTTGGCCATGCCGTGCCGCAGCAACCCGTGCACCGGTCGCGGGGCTCCGTCGGTGGGGATCGGCGCACGCGCGTGCTGTCGGCGCAGGGTGGCCAGGTCGCCCCCGTCGTACGGGGGACGGCCGGTCAGGCACTCGAAGAAGGTCGCGGTGGCGGCGTAGATGTCGCACGCCGGTTCGGCGGGGGCGCCGGTCCACTGCTCGGGGGCCATGTAACGCGGGGTGCCGGTGACGCTGCCACCGGATTCGGCGCCGACCGGCATGGCGATGCCGAAGTCCGCCAGCTTGCTGGTGCCCTCGGCGGTGACGAGCACGTTCTCCGGCTTGTAGTCGCGGTGCACCACCCCGTGCGCGTGGGCGGCGGCCAGCCCGGCCAATGATCCCTTGAGGACACAGAGCGCCGACTCCGGTGTGGTGGGTCCCTGTGCGCGCAGCATCTGGCGCAGGGAGACGCCGTTCACCAACTCCATCACGATGGCCGCGCCGTCGGGTGCCTCGACGTACTCGTAGAGGCGGCAGACGTACGGGTCGTCGATCTCGGCCAGCAGTCGGGCCTCGTCCCGGAAGGCGTACCGGAACAGCTCGTCGTGGAGCTGACCGGTCAGGTACTTGATGGCTACGGGGGTGCCGGTGGCGTCGTGCACGGCGAGGTCGACGGCGCCGGACGCGCCGGCACCGAGACGCCGGACCAGGGTGTATCCGGGAACCTGCCATCCGCTCATGTCGCCGCTCCCCGCGCTCCGCCCAGCGTGAGGGTGGGCACGCCGCCCATTGTCGCCGTACGCGGCGACGGGATCATCCGCCCGACAGGTGCCGTCGTCGGCCGGGTGGCCGCCCGGCGGCTCGTCCGATCGACGGGGTCGCCACCGGATCGCCGGACGGACGGGGCGCGATGGTCGGTCTCGGACACGTCGTCAGGGGTAGCACCTCGGGTCAACACCCGCCGCACGAGCGGTGTGGGCGCGTGCGGATGTCGACCTGCGTCGACCTCTGGCATCAACCACGGTGATGGCAATATCCTCCATCTCAACAGCAGTTGATGGAGCTGGTTTTCGGACGCGCCGTCCCGGAGGAGACACCATGCCTAGCGAGCACACCGAGTGGGACCGCCGGACGATGCTGCGCGCGGGCCTGGGCGCCGCCACGGTCGCCGTCGTCGGGACCGGCCTCGCCCGCCCCGCACCGGCCCGGGCGGGCGACGACCTGGACTGGATCATCGGCTGCGACGAGTGGGGCGCCCGCCCGCCGACCGGTCCGCTGTCGGTCAGCGCGACGCCCACCAACAAGATCATCGTGCACCACATGGCCTTCCCCAACGTCACCGACCACTCGCGGGAACGGGCGGTCGCGCTCGCCCGGGAGTGCCAGGACCTGCACGTCGACGGCAACGGCTGGTCGGACACCGGCCAGCACTTCACGGTCAGCCGGGGCGGGTACGTCCTGGAGGGCCGGCACGGCAGTCTGGACCGGCTGCGGGCCGGTGACCGGCAGATGGTCGCCGCGCACTGTCCCGGCGAGAACGGCCGGGCCATCGGCATCGAGAACGAGGGCACGTACGTCGACCAGACCCCGCCGACCGCGCTGCTGGACTCACTGGTGCGGCTCTGCGTGGCCGTCTGCCGCCGGTACGGGTTGCACGCGCACGACATCTTCGGACACTGGGACTTCCGCACCACCCAGTGTCCCGGCGCGGCCTTCTACCGGCAGTTCCCGATGCTGCGCCGCCAGGTCTTCCGGGTCCTGGGCACGCGGCGGCGCGACGTGCCGGCCCGCCGCTGGCCGGATGTGTGGCGCTTCGTCAACGCCCCGACCGTCCGGGTGGCGCAGTACCTGCTCGCCCACCACGGCTACCCGGTCGCGCCGACCGGCACCTTCGACCCGGCCACCGTGACGGCGGTGCAGGACTGGCAGGCCCGCCAGGGGTTGCCGGTCGACGTCGACGCCACGCTGACCGCCGCCACCTGGGAGACCCTCGCCCCGGACCTGGACCGACGCAGCGTCGGCCTGCCGGTCACCGCCGCGCAGGACCTGCTCGCCGTCAAGGGGTACGCGGACGTGACGCCGACGGGAGTGCTCGACGCGCCGACCCGACGGGCGGTCCGCGATCTCCAGGCGCTGCACCACCTGCCCCGCACCGGCACCGTCGACACCGGCACCTGGTGCGCCATCGTCGGCGGAGTGGTGCGGCAGTCCCTGGTCCGCGGCTGAGTCCGCGCCGGGAGGTCGACCGGCGCGGGCGGACCCGGCTGCGCCGCCGGGACGTTTGACCTGGCCCGGAGTCGGAAAGTGTGGCGGGATGAGATGGGCTCGTCACGCCGTACCCGCCGCCGTCGCCGCGCTCGCCGCGCTCGCCGCACGCGATCTGCTCCAACGCGAACACGCGCTGCGCCGCAACTTCCCGGTGCTCGGCCGGGCACGCTACCTGTTGGAGTCGATCGGGCCGGAGCTGCGGCAGTACATCGTCGCCGGCAACAACGAGGAACGCCCGTTCACCCGCGACCAGCGCCGCTGGGTGTACGCCTCGGCGAAACAGGAGAACAACTACTTCGGTTTCGGCACCGACAACGACATCGAGTACACCGCCGGTTATCCGATCATCAAGCACCGCACGTTCGGGCGGCCGGTGCCCCCGTCGATCCCGACCATGGGCCACGACGTACGGCTGCCGGTCGCCAAGGTGCTCGGGGCCGCCCGGGGTCGAGCCCGCGCCTTCCGGCCCCAGTCGGTGGTGACCATCAGCGGGATGAGCTTCGGTTCACTGTCCGGCCGGGCCGTCGAGGCACTCAACCGGGGCGCGGCGCTCGCCGGTTGCCTGCACAACACCGGCGAGGGCGGGGTGTCGCCGTACCACCGCAACGGAGGTGAACTGATCCTCCAGATCGGCACCGCGTACTTCGGGTGCCGCGACGACCGGGGCCGGTTCGACCTGGCCCGGCTCAAGGACGTGGTGGCCGCCAACCCGGTCCGGGCGTTGGAGATCAAGCTCAGCCAGGGTGCCAAGCCGAGCCTCGGCGGGCTGCTGCCGGCGGCGAAGGTCTCCGCGGAGATCGCCGAGACCCGGGGCATCCCGGTCGGCCGGGACTGCGTGAGCCCGTCCCGGCACGCCGAGTTCTCCGACTGCGACAGCCTGCTGGACTGGGTGGAGCTGCTGGCCGCCGAGACCGGCCTGCCGGTCGGCATCAAGTCCGCCGTCGGCGACCTGGGGTTCTGGACCGAGCTGGCCGACCTGATGCGGGACACCGACCGGGGCGTCGACTTCGTCAGCGTCGACGGCGGCGAGGGCGGCACCGGCGCCGCACCGATGATCTTCACCGACTCGGTGTCACTGCCGTTCCAGCAGGGCTTCGCCCGGGTCTACCCGATCTTCGCCGAGCGCGGCCTGCACGAGCAGGTGGTCTTCGTCGGCGCCGGCAAGCTCGGCCTGCCCGACAACGCGGTGGTCGCGTTCGCGCTCGGCTGCGACATGCTCGCCGTCGGCCGGGAGGCGATGCTGGCGATCGGCTGCATCCAGGCGCAGAAGTGCCACGACGACAGTTGCCCGACCGGTGTCGCCACCCAGAACGCCTGGCTCGCCCGAGGTCTGGACCCCACGTCGAAGGCCGAGCGCGCCGCGCACTACATCAAGACCCTGCGCCGCGACCTGATGAAGGTGGCCGAGGCATGCGGGGTGGAACACCCCGGTCTCATCGACGCCGACTCCGTCGAGATCCTCGGCGGCCGTACCAGCTCGACCCCGCTGCGCGAGGTGTACGGCTACCAGCCGGACTGGGGTCTGCCGTCTGCCGCCGACCGGAAGGCGATCGTGGACCTGATGTCCACCGAGGCCCCGCAGGGCGGCAGCGCTCCCCCGTCCCGGACCGCCCGCAGATGAGTCGCCGCCCGCGCTGACCGACGATCCGTCCCAGGCCACCACCGCCCTTAGTACAGATGCGCGAGGATGGCGACGTGCCGGACGGCCTCGGGCGGCGCTGCCCGAGATCGAGCGACGCGGGGTCACGCTGATCGGGGTGGCGGTCGGTAATCTCGCCGACGGGCACGTGCAGCTCACGTTGCCCTGGCGTGCCACGCCGCCCACGGCGGAAGCGGACGCTGCGGCCGACGCGGTCCGGGACCGGTTCGGCGCGACCGCGGTGACCCGTGGCGCGCTGCTCGGCCGCGACACCGGCCCGGAGATGCCGCTGCTGCCCGACCCCTGACCCGTATCGACGTGGGGCCCGAGGCGCGGTCACCGCAGGAGCCGGGAGTCCCCCTCGGCGGCGGAGAGGGCGGGTGCGGCGATGCCCGCGCCGGAACCGACGTCGCCGGCCCGATCGAGGCGGGGATGCGGGGCGAGCCGCCAGAGCCCGGCCGCCGGACGCCCGTCCGCCCGGACCAGACGGCACCGTTCACGGTAGCCGACGCGGTGGTAGAGGCGGTGGTCGGCACCGTGGTGCGCCTCGGCGTAGGTGGGCATACCGAGCGTGTCCATCCACTGGTGACTCGCGGCGAGGACCGTGGCGGCCTGCCCCGCCCGGTCGGCGTCCGGCGGCGCGGCGAGCAGGGCGAGGTGCTGGTGGGGCTCCTCGGGACGCCGCGCGGCGAGGGCCTCGTCGAACCGGCGGAAGCGTACGGCGTGCTCGTCGCAGGCGTCGTCGAGCCGCTCGTCGTACCGGGGCGGGGGCGGGATCGGTCGGTACCGGTGGAACCAGACGGTGGCTGCCGACCCGTTCGCGAGCAGGTACGCGTCGCCGAAGAGCAGCGCGTGTTCGACCCAGATCCGGGCCACCGCGGCGAGGACGGCGGCCCGCCGTCGCCGATCGGGTACGAGCCACGCCCCGGCGCTGGTCGGCGCGACGGTGGCGGTGACGAGGTCGACGATCCAGTCGATGTCGCTCCAGCGGGCGCGGTGAACCGGCGGGGTGACCTGCACGAGAGCTCCTGTGTCGTCGGGCCGGTCTGCTTCGGGTGACGCGGACGCCGATACGGGCCGGGCCGTGGGGTCACGGTCGGCGAACGCGAACGACTTTAACCCGCAGCGATCGCCCGGTCACAGATTGCTCGGTGTGTCGCGACACCGACACTTCACGGATACTGGTCCCGCCAGTTCACGGCTCGCTGACCGATTCCCCCAGAAAGGACAGCCGCGACATGACCCGCCCGACCCGAGGCACCGGCCCGACGAGCAGGCCGGCGGACCGTACGCGCCGGCCCGACCGGCCGGAGCCCGGTCGGGCCTGGCTCGGGGCGTTCCTGGTGGTGGCGATCGTGGAGCTGGTCGCCGTGGCGGTCGACGCGACACCGGTGCAGTGGCTGGCCAAGCCGCTGCTGGCGCCGCTGCTGCTGGTCTGGCTGTGGTGGGTACGCGGACAGCGCGGCCCGGTCGCCGTCGCGCTGGTCTTCGCCACCGCCGGTGACATCGCGCTGCTGGTGCCGGGAGAGGTCGCGTTCCTGGTGGGGATGGGCTGCTTCCTCGGTACGCAACTGGCGCTGATCACCGCGTTCGTCGGCCATCGGCGACCGCCGGTGCCCGCGCTCGCCGCTTACCTGCTGCTCTGGGCGGGCGCGATCGCGCTGCTGTGGCCGCGCCTCGGCGACCTGCGCTGGCCGGTGCTCGGGTACGGCCTGGCGCTGAGCCTGATGGCCGCGACCGCGACCGCCGTCAACCGTCGGGTGGCCGTCGGCGCCGCGCTGTTCCTCGTGTCGGACCTGCTGATCGGCCTCGACGCGGCCGGCACCACGTGGCCCGCGCACGGGGTGCTGGTGATGACGACCTACAGCGCGGCCCTGCTGCTGATCACCACCGGCTGGGCGGCGCGCGTCGCCGGGCCGGATCAGACCGGCGGCATCAGCCCGCCCCGGTAGGCGGCGGCGACGGCCTGGGCGCGGTCGCGTAGTCCGAGTTTCATCAGGACCCGGCCGACGTGTGTCTTCACCGTCGCGTCGCCGATGTGCAACCGGGCGGCGATCTCGGCGTTGGACAGTCCGTGCGCCATCTGCACCAGCACCTGCCGCTCCCGGTCGGTGAGCCGGTCCAGCTCGGCGGTGGTGGGCGCACGGTGCTCGCCGAGCGCCGCGAACTCGGTCAGCAGCGTCCGGGTCACCGCCGGGTCCAGCCACGCCTCCCCGGCCGCGACCGCGCGGACCGCCATGGTCAGCTCGTCGGGCACGGCGTCCTTGAGCAGGAACCCGGACGCACCGGCCCGCAACGCGGCGCGGACGGCGTCGTCGACGTGGTAGGTGGTCAGGACCAGCACCCGCACCTCGGCGGCGTCGGCGGTGATCTGGCGGGTGGCGGCCACCCCGTCGGTGCCCGGCATCCGTACGTCCATCAGCACCACGTCGGGGCGGATCCGGCGGGCCAGCTCGACCGCGGCGGCACCGTCGTCACACTCGCCGACCACCTCGATGTCCGCCTCGGCGGCGAGCAACATGGCGATCCCGGACCGCACCAGCGGTTGGTCGTCGGCCAGCAGCACCCGGATCACGAGGTCGCCGCCACCGTCGGTGCGGCGCGCAGCGGCAGGCGCGCGTACACCCGGAAGCCCGCGTCCGGCAGCGGCCCGGCGGCCAGCTCGCCGCCGACCACGGCGACGCGCTCGCGTAGACCCAGCAGACCCCGACCGGTCGACGGCAGGCCGCCGGAGGCCGTGCCGCCGGTGTCGCGGACCTCGACCTCCAGGTCGTCGCCCCAGGTGAGGCGCACGATGGCGGTGGCCTGCGGGCCGGCGTAACGGGCGGCGTTGGTCAGCGCCTCCTGCACCGTGCGGTAGGCGGCCAGGCCCACGCTCGGGTCCACCGGGCGTGGCCGACCGTCGACGGTCACGGTGACCGGCAGTCCGGCGTCCCGCATCCGGATCACCAGGTCGTCGATCTCGGCGGGCCCGGGGTGCCGGTCCTCGGCGGGTGCCGGCGCGTCGCCGGGCGCGATGACGGCGAGCATCCGCCGCAGTTCCTCGACGGCCTGCCGGCCGACCTGCTCGATGTGGGCGAGCGCCTGACCGGCCCGGTCCGGGTCGGTGGCCACGATCCGGCGGGCACCGCCGGCCTGCAACAGCATCACCGTGACGCTGTGCGCGACGATGTCGTGCAACTCGCGGGAGATCCGGGCCCGCTCGTCGGTGACCGCCCGCTGCGCCTCGAGAACCCGCAGCCGCTCGGCGGCGGCGAGCCGACGCCGGTTGCTGCCGGCCCACCGGCCCAGCGCCCACACCCCGGCGACGACCGTGGCGTAGACCAGGGCCAGACCGACGAAGACGGCGGTACGGCGGCCGGCGTCCTCCCGTCCCGCCAGCCACGCCTCGTTGGCGGCGATCACCAGGTACGGGGCCAGGGCCGGGACGGTGGCCCAGGCGCGGTCGGCCGGCGCGTGGGCGCCCACCGCGTACAGGGCGACCAGCACGCCGAGCACCGGCTGGTAGCCGGGCACCAGCGCGGTGCCGACCAGGCCGAGCGCCCACACCAGCGCGAACACGGTGACCGGCGCCCGGCGACGCCAGAGCAGGGCGACCGGGGCGAGCGCCGCGAACGCCGCCAGCAGGAGCGTCGAACCGTCGGGCCCGGCCTGGGCCAGGTCGGAACCGGCGGTGGAGAACAGCGCCAGGTCGAGCACCCAGACCGCCGTGGCGACCAGGACGTCCCGCCCGGCCAGCCGGTGGGTACGGTCCGACGGGTCCACCGCCCCGACCGCCGCCGACTCGGGCCCGACGGCCGGTGCGGGCGGTGACCCGATCGGCGGGCCGGGCGGGGTGGTCATCGGGGGCCGTGCGGCTGGCAGAAGCAGAAAAGGATGCAGAAGCCGCCGGTCAGGTCGCGCATCGTGTCGAACCGGTGCTCGGCGCGGCGCGGCTCGCGTTGGGCCTGCTCCAGGTCACCGGCCCGGCGCAGCAGGTCGTCGTCGATCAGGTGGATGTCGTCGCGGACGATCTCCTGCCGACGCAGCGCCTCCCACAGGTCACCACCGGCGGCCTCGATCGCCTCGGCCAGGGCGGCCGGTTCGGCGGGCCCGACCTGCGTCCGGTAGCCGGAGGTCCGGCCGAGGGAGGCGACGAGCGCCAGCGGCGCCCGGTCGGTCAGCCCGAACCGCCGCCACTTCCACACCGGCGCCACCTCGACCGGCAGGTGGTTGTCGAGACCGGCCGGGAAGATCACGACCTCGAGGTCGGCGTGCGGGTCGAACAGCGGCTTCGGCGGGTCGGGTACGAGCACCTGGTCGCCGTCGATCAACACACCGGCGGCGAGGTGACCGGCTGCCCGGTCGGTCGCACGACGGTCCTGGATGGAAACTCTGATCTCGGCGCGGATGGCCGTGTCGACGCACACTCTGGTTCCTCCGGTGCAGCGGGTGCGTGAACCGTAGGCCGAAAACGATCATCCGGCTGTCAGATACCGACACCGGATCCGTCCTTCTGCCGCTTGACACCTCCCCCCTTCACCCGATCCGCTCCCTCCCCCACCGCCCCCACCCCCGTCGCCCCCGTCGCCCCCCTCACCTCGTCGCCGCGTTGATCAAGAAGTTTGAGTCCCGTTTCCTCGTGGATCGGGACCCAAACTCCTTGATCAACCCGGTGAGGGGGTGGGGGTGGGGGGTGGGGGGGTTAGGGCTTGGGGTAGAGGGCGGCTATGTCGTCGGCGAAGTGGGACTCGACGGCGCTTCTCTTGATCTTGAGGGTGGGGGTCAGTTCGCCGTCGTCCTCGGTCAGGTCTCGGGCCAGGATGCGGAAGGTCTTGACCTGTTCGGCGCGGGACACCGTGCGGTTGGCCCTGTCGACGGCGTGCTGGATCTCCCCGCGCAGGTGCGGATCGTCGCGCAGGGACGCCAACGAGGCACCGGAGTGCCCGTGGCTCTCCCGCCACCGCAGCCACGCCTGCGGGTCGACGGTGACCAGCGCGCCCACGTAAGGACGCCCGTCGCCGACCAGCATCGACTGGCTGACCAGGGGGTGCGCGCGGATGAGTTCCTCGATCGGCGCGGGCGCGACGTTCTTGCCCGCCGCAGTCACCATGATCTCCTTCGTGCGGCCGGTGATGCGCAGGAAACCGTCGTCGTCGAGCCGACCGAGGTCACCGGTGCGCAGCCACCCGTCGTCGGTCTTCGCCTCCCGGGTGGCCTCGGGATTGTTCCAGTACCCCGGGAACACCACCTCGCTGCGGACGTGGATCTCCCCGTCGTCGGCGATGCGGACGCGCACCCCGGGCAGCGGCCGACCGACCGTACCGATCCGGATCGCGGTCGGCAGGTTGGCGGCGAGGGCCGGGGAGGTCTCGGTCAGTCCGTACCCCTCCAGCACGGTGATACCCGCGCCCCGGAAGAAGTGTCCGAGCCGCTCCCCCAGCGGTGCCCCGCCGACGATCGCCATCCGGCACCGCCCGCCGAGGGTGGCCCGCAGCCGGCGGTACCCGACGAGGTCGAACACCAGGTGGGCCAGGCGCAGCGGCAGTCCGGGCCCGCCCGGGTGGTCCAGGGCTCGGCTGTACCGTACGGCCACCTTCTCGGCGAGGGTGAACAGCGCGCCCCGGTGGCCGTCCTGCGCCGCCTGCCGGGCCTGGTCGTACATCTTCTCGAACATGCGGGGCACGGTGAGGATGAACGTGGGCCGGAAGCGGCGGAGCTGGTCGAGCACCCCGGACATGTCCGCGCTGTGCACCATGGTGGCCCGGGTGTGCACCATGCCGATCTGGATCAGCCGGGCGAAGGCGTGCGCCAGCGGCAGGAACAGCAGCGTCGACGCGCCGGGGTGCAGCAGTTCGGGCAGCACGGCGGTGGCGTTGCCGACGTCGGTGGAGATGTTGCGGTGGGTCAGCACGCAGCCCTTCGGCGCGCCGGTGGTGCCGCTGGTGTAGACGATCGTGGCGATGTCCCGGCCGGTCACCGCGGCGCGCCGACGGTCCACCTCGTCGGCGTCGACGGCGCGCCCCCGGGCGGTCAACGTGATCAGGTCACCGGCGTCGATGCGCCAGGTCTGCCGCAGCTCGGGCAGGTCCGGCCGCAGGCCGGTCACCGTGGCGGCGTGGTCGGCGGTCTCCACCACACAGCCGACCGCGCCGGAGTCGCCGAGGATCCACCGGATCTGGTCGCTGGATGAGGTGTCGTAGATCGGCACGGTGACCGCGCCGATGGACCAGAGCGCGTAGTCGACCACGGTCCACTCGTACCGGGTCCGGCTGAGCAGCCCCACCCGGTCGCCGTGCGCGATGCCGACCGCGAGGAGGCCCCGGGCCAGCGCCAGCACGTCGTCGCGGAACTGCCGGCAGGTCACCGGCAGCGGGCCACCGCGCCCGGAGCGCCGCACCGGCCAGGACCGTGGGTCGGGATCGGGGCGTACGAACTGGACGGCGTCCGGGTCCTCGGCCGCGTTGCGCCACACCCGGTCGGCCAGGCTGCCGTCCTCGCCGCCGACGATCGGATCAACCGCTGTCTCCCGCACGCGCGCCCACCTGCCGTCGAGTCCCCGTCCGGCTGATGGTGACCGGGCGGTCCGAGCCCGGTCCCGGGAACGCGAGAACCCGTCCCGTGCCGTCCGGCACGTGCTAGGGCCGCACCCCGCCGCCCGGCGATCGATTCGAGGGAACGCGGACGGCGGTGGCCCGGCCGGGACAAGCCGGGACCACCGCCTCCCACGCGCCGTCCGGCGGGCTACGCCGGAGGCTCGGCCACCGCGGGTACGCCGGCGGCCAGGTCACGCACCGGCAGCCCGAGTCGCCGCACCGCCGCCTCGATCAGTTCCCCGGTGGTGAGTTGCAGGTCGAGCACCACGCCACGCTCGTCCCGCCAGAGCGGTTCCAGCGTCGCGGTCTGCGAGTCCAGCAGGCTCGCCGGCATGTAGTGGTCGGCCCGCAGCGACATCCGTTGCCGGATCGTCTCGGTCGGCCCGTCCAGGTGCAGGAAGTCGACGCTCGGCGGGCCCTGCCGCAGCACGTCCCGGTAGGAGCGTTTCAACGCCGAGCAGGCCAGCACCGTCGACACGCCCTCCCGGTGCCGGTCGGCCATCCACCCGGCGAGAGCCCGCAGCCACGGCCAGCGGGCGTCGTCGTCCAGGGGTACGCCCGCCCGCATCCGCGCCACGTTGGCCTCGGAGTGGAACTCGTCGGCCTCGGCGAACACCAGCCCGGTGAGCGCGGCGACGCCCCGGGCCACGGTCGTCTTGCCCGCGCCCGACACCCCCATCACCACGATGTGCCGGGTCGACGGGTCACCAGTCATGGACCGTGCCGTCCGACAGCCGGTTGAACGGCAGGTAGGCCGGCTGGTACGGGTACCGCGCGGCGGCCTCCTCGTCCAGTTCCACGCCGATGCCCGGCTGCTCGCCCGGGTGCAGGTAGCCGTCGGCGAAGGTGAACGACTGGCGGAACACCTCGTTGGTGAGCGGGCCGTGCCGCATGTACTCCTGGATGCCGAAGTTGTGGATGGCCAGGTCGAGGTGCAGTGCGGCGGCCATGCCGACCGGCGAGATGTCGGTGGGGCCGTGGATGCCGGACTTGATCTGGTACTGCGCGGCGAAGTCGAGCAGCTTGCGCATCGCCGTGATGCCACCGGTGTGGGTGACGGCGGAGCGCACGTAGTCGATGAGCTGCTCCCGGATCAGGGTCTGGTAGTCCCACACGGTGTTGAAGATCTCGCCGATGGCCAGCGGGGTGGTGGTGTGGTGGCGCACCAGCCGCAACGCCTCCTGGTTCTCCGCCGGGGTGCAGTCCTCCAGCCAGAACAGGTCGTACGGCTCCAGCGCCTTGCCCAGCTTGGCGGCCTGGATCGGGGTCATCCGGTGGTGGCCGTCGTGCAGCAGCGGCAGCTCCGGACCGAACTCACTGCGGACCGCCTCGAAGACGCCGGGCAGGTGCCGCAGGTACGCCCGGGTGTCCCAGTCCTCCTCGGCCGGCAGCGGGGTGCGCTGGGCCGGCTCGTAGTCGTAGCGCTTGCCGCCGGTGCTGGGCTGCGCGGCGACTCCGTACACGGCGTTGATGCCGGGCACCGACGTCTGCACCCGGATCGACCGGTAGCCCTGTTCGAGGTGCGCGCGGATCGAGTCGAACAGCTCCGGCAGGTCCCGCCCGGAGGCGTGCCCGTACGCCATGATGCCGGTCCGGGACGCGCCACCGAGGAGCTGGTAGAGCGGCATCCCGGCGGCCTTGGCCTTGATGTCCCAGAGCGCCACGTCGACTGCGGCGATGGCGGCCATGGTCACCGGTCCCCGCCGCCAGTACGCCGAGCGGTAGAGGAACTGCCAGGCGTCCTCGATGCGGTGCGCGTCCCGGCCGATCAGCAGCGGGACGACGTGGTCGCGCAGGTACGAGGCGACCGAGAGTTCACGCCCGTTGAGTGTGCCGTCGCCCAGGCCGGTGATGCCATCCTCGGTTGTGATCTTCAAGGTGACGAAGTTGCGGTCCGGACTGGAGACGATGACGTCTGCAGCGACGATCTTCACGAGGGTGCCTTTCTCGCAGGTGATGCTCAGCGAAGGGTGGTGCCGGCAGCGCTGCCGGTGATCAGGGACAACTCGTCGCGGCGGGGTAGGCCCTCCCAGTCGCCGTGTCCGGCGACCGCGAACGCCCCGAGCGCCACCGCGCGCCGGAGCCGGTCGGTCAGGTCCAGCCCGTCCAGGTGCCCGGAGAGATAGCCGGCGGTGAACGCGTCACCGGCACCGACGGTGTCGACGGCGGTGACCGGCACCGCCGGCACGTGCTGCACACCATCCACGGTGTACGCACGGACGCCGTCGGCACCGAGCTTGACCAGCACCGTCGACACTCCCCGCCGCAGCAGGTCGGCGGCGGCATCGCGCTCGTCGGCCCCGGCCTCGGCGACCAGGTCCAGCTCGTCGGTGGAGGCCACCACGACCGAGGCGTACCCGGCCAGCGGGGTCAGGGTCGCCCGGGCCTGCTCCCGGGACCAGAGGCCGGCCCGGTAGTTGACGTCCAGGCTGACCGCGATGCCGGACTCGGCCGCGGTGCGGACCGCCCAGCTCACCGCGGCCCGCGCGCCCTCGGACAGGGCCGGGGTGATCCCGCTCAGGTGCAGCAGGCGGGCACCGGCGGCGAGCGGCGCGCGCAGGTCGTCGACGTCGAGCGCCGAGCCCGCCGAACCGGCCCGCAGGTAACGCACCCGGGACACGTCGGCGGTCCGCCGCTCCAGGAACATCACCCCGGGCGGGCGCTGCGGGTCCCGCCGGACGTCGGCGGTGTCGACGCCCTCGGCCCGCAACTGCCGCAGCACGAACTCGCCCAGCTCGTCGTCGCTGACCCGGCCCGCCCAGGCCGCCCGGTGACCGAGCCGCGCCACGCCGATGGCCACGTTGGACTCGGCACCGGCCAGGTGCATGGTCAACGGTCCACCGGCCGCCAACGGGCCGGACGACCGCAACGACACCAGCGCCTCACCGACCGTGAGCAGATCCCGCCGACGCTCGCTCATGCCGTCGCTCCGCTGCGCTGCGCACCGTCATGAGACACCAGAACACGATGATTCACTCGCTGACGCTCGCTCATGCCGTCACTCCGCTGCGCTGCGCGCCACCATGAGACACCAGAACACGATGATTCACTCGCTGACGCTCGCTCATGGCCGCAGTTCCCGCACCGCGTCGAGGTAGCGGCGGGCGCGGTCGCGCAGGGCGTCGAGGTCGCCGCCGGAGGCGGCGTCGCCCACCAGCGGGCCGCCGACGCCGACCGCGATCGCGCCGACCGCCAGGTAGGCGGGCATCTCGGCCAGTCCGACCCCGCCGACCGCGACGAACGGGATGTCCGGGAACGGGTCGCGGAGCGCCCTGAGGTACCCGGGTCCACCGACCGAGGCCGGGAAGAGCTTGACCACGCTCGCCCCCGAGCGCACCGCCGTGTACGCCTCGGTGGGGGTCAGTGCGCCGGCCGCGACCGGCAGGCCCCGCCGGGCCGCCTCGACGATCGACTCGACCACGGCCGGCGTCACCACGAACTGCGCGCCGGCCGCCGCCACGTCCGCGACGTCGGCCCCGGTGAGCACCGTGCCGGCGCCGACGAACGTGTCGGCCGGGGCGTCGGCCCGGATGGCCGCGATGGCATCGAGCGCGTTCGGGGTGGTCAGGGCCACCTCCACCGCGCGTACGCCCTCGGCCAGCAGGGCGGTGCCGGCGGCGACGGCGGCGGCGGTGTCGGTGCCCCGGATGATGGCCAGCACCCGGGAGCGGGTGAGTTCGGCGGTCAGGTCGAAGGTCATCCTCACCACTCCGCGTACGAGCCGTCGGGGTGTCGGAACATCGGGCTGCGCCAGGCGTGGCCGCGCTTGTCGGCCGCCCGCACCGCCTGCTCGTCGATCTCGATGCCCAGCCCCGGTGCGGTCAGTCGCTGCACGTACCCGTCGACGAAGGTCAGCGGCTGCTGGTCGACGCAGTAGTCGAGCACCTCGGCCCCGAGGTTGTAGTGGATGCCGATGCTCTGCTCCTGGATCAGGTAGTTCGGCGTGGCGAAGCCGACCTGGAGGCAGGCGGCCAGCGCGATCGGCCCGAGCGGGCAGTGCGGGGCGAGCTGCACGTCGAACGTCTCGGCCAGCGCCGCGATCTTGCGTACCTCGGTGATGCCACCGGCGTGCGCGAGGTCCGGCTGGGCCACCGCGATACCGGCCTGGAGCACCGGCAGGAACTCCTGCCGGTTGTACAGCCGCTCCCCGGTGGAGACCGGCGTGCTGGTGGAGCGGACGAACTCGCCGATCAGGTGCGAGTTCTCCGGCACCACCGGCTCCTCCAGGAACAGCGGCCGGAACGGCTCCAGCAGCGGTGCGACCCGACGGGCGTTGGCCAGGGTGAACCGGCCGTGGAAGTCGACCGCCACGTCCCGCTCGTCCCCGAGCACCTCCCGGGCGGCGGCGACCCGCTGCACCACCGCGTCGAGTTCGGCGACGGAGGCGAGCGGGCTCATCCGCCCGGACGCGTTCATCTTGACCGCGGTCAGACCGGACTCGACCCGTGCGGCGATGTGGTCCCGGACCTCGTTCGGCTCGTCACCGCCGACCCAGCCGTAGACCCGGATCCGGTCCCGGACGGGCCCACCGAGCAACTGGTGCACGGGCGCACCGTACCGCTTGCCGGCGATGTCCCAGAGCGCCTGGTCGAGTCCGGCCACGGCGCTGGCCAGGATCGCCCCGCCGCGATAGAAGGAGCCCTTGGTCATCACCTGCCAGTGGTCCTCGATGCGCAGCGCGTCCTGCCCGACGAGCAGCTCGGAGAGCTGCTCGACGGCGGTGCGGACGGTCTCCGAGCGGCCCTCGCAGGTGGCCTCGCCCCAGCCGACGATGCCGTCGGTGGTCTCCACCCGCACGAACAGCCAGCGGGGGGCGACGAGGAACGTCTCGACACGGGCAATGGTGGTCATGATCGCGTCAGCCCTTCGTCGCACCGGCGGTGAGACCGGAGACCACGTACTTCTGCACGAACAGGGCGATCAGCATGATCGGCAGGGTGACCACCGTGGTCGCCGCCATCAGGCCGCCCCAGTCGATGCTGGCGTACCCGACGAAGTCGAAGATCGCCACCGGCAGGGTCTTCGTGCTCGCACCGGAGAGCACCAGCGCGAACATGAAGTTGTTCCAGGAGAAGATGAAGGACAGGATGCCGGCGGTGGCGATGCCCGGGACGGACAGCGGCAGGGTGATCCGCCGGAACGCGCCGATCGGGGTCAGCCCGTCGACCAGCGCCGCCTCCTCCAACTCCTCCGGCAGGCCGTCGAAGTAGCCCATCATGATGTAGACGATGAGCGGCAGCGAGACGAACATGTGGCTCAGGATCAGCACGCTGAACCCGCCGACCATGCGCAGGTTCGAGAAGACGTAGTACCACGGCACCAGCAGCGAGACGCCGGGGATGATCCGGGCCATCAGCACGACCAGTGCCGACTTCTTCATGTTGAAGCGGCTCATCGAGTACGCCGCCGGCACGCCCAGCAGCAACGACAGCGTCGTCGCCGCGAACGCCACCCAGAGGCTGTTGACGATGAACTGGACGTAGTTGGCCTGTTGCAGGACCGTGTTGTAGTTGTCCAGCGTGGGCGTGAAGACCAGCGCCTTGCTGGAGTCGTAGATGTCGACGTTGGTCTTGAACGACGCGGCGACCATCCAGATCAGCGGCGCCACCAGCGACAGCACCACGACGGCCAGCGCGACCACCCGGAAGATCTTGAAACCCTTACCCGGTTTCATCGGCCCTCCTCCTTCTTCTTGCGCGCGGTGAGGACCCACATCAGGGCGATGATGAGCAGGAAGAACAGGATCAACACGGTCGACGAGAGGCCGTACTCGTTGTAGTCGAAGCTCAGCCCGTACGCGTACACGTTGAGCGTCTCGACCTCGTTGAACGAACCGCCGCCGCGCCCCTTGGTGGCGTACAGGATGTCGAAGGTCTTCAGCGCGTCGATACCGCGCAGCAGCACCGCGACGATCACGGTGGGCATCAGCAGCGGCAGGGTGACGTGCCGGAAGCGCTGCCAGGCGCTGGCGCCGTCGATCATCGCGGCTTCCTGCGGCTCGTCGGAGAGCGAGGTGAGTCCGGCGAGCAGGATCAGCACGACCATCGGCGTCCACTGCCAGATGTCGATGAAGATCGTGGTGGGCAACGCGGTGTGCTGACCGGCGAGCCAGGGCTGCGGGCCGATGCCGACCCAGCCGAGCGCCTGGTTGGCCAGACCGATGTTCGGGTCGAAGATGAGCCGCCACATCATGCCGACCGCGACCGGGGTGGCCACCAGCGGCAGCAGGATGGCGACGCGGACCCACTTCTCGCCCCGGAACGGCCGCCACAGCAACAGCGCGATCGCCATGCCGAGCACGACCTCGACGAGCAACGCGACGCCGGTGAAGGCACCGGTACGCGCGACGGCGGGCCAGAACCGGTCGGTGTCGGTGAGGACGTCGACGTAGTTCCGGAAACCGATGAACTCCGACTCGGCGCGGACCGACCCCGAGGAGTCGGTGAGGCTGAGGTACGCCGTCCAGGCGAGCGGGAAGATGATCAGCGCGGCGACGAAGGCCATGGCCGGGGCCGCGAAGAGCCACTTGCGATGGTCGTTGGCCCAACGCGCCCAACCGGGCGTGTCGGGCATGACAGAGGCGCTACTGGTCGCCCGCTCGGGGGCGCTGACTGCTGACATCAGATCTCCGTGATGGGAAGGCCGGGCGGGGGTGGCGGGGCGATCGGCCCCACCACCCCCGCGCTCGGACCTAGCGGGCCTCGTCGTCCAGGAACTTCTGGAACGCCTCGTGGGCGGTGTCCGCCGAGGCGGCGGCGTCCCGACCGGTGATGGCGTCCACGATCGGCTGACCGACGATCTCCCGGGCCTGCGCCACGCGCTCGACCACGGGCCGGTCGTGACCCACGCCGTTGGCGAGGCTCACGGTGATCGCCTGCGCCATGTCCTCCGGGTAGGTCGAGGTGCCCTCCGGGTTCTCGAAGACGGAGGCGCGGGCGCCGGGGGTACCGGCCTTCTGCTGCTCCAGCGACTGCTCCTTGCCGGCCGCCCACTCGATGAACTTCCAGGCGTTGGTCTGGTTGCCCGAGGCCTCGTTGATCGCGAGGCCCCACGAGGGGATGTTGTACGGCTTGGAGCCGGCGGGACCGGCCGGGAACGGCGCGAACCCGACGTTCTCGGAGACCCGCGACTTGCTCGGGTCGGTGGCGTTCGCGTAGAGCGAGTTGGCCTCGGGGTAGAAGGCGGCCTGGCCCTGGGTGAAGATGGCCATCGCCTCGGACCAGCTCATGTCGGTGCTGATGTTGGCCGGACCCTGCTCGCGCAGCAGCCCGCCGTAGAAGGCGTACGCCTGCTTGGCGGCCGCGCTGTTGACGGCGGAGTTGCCCGCCTCGTCGACGAAGTCGCCGCCGAAGCTGTAGAGGAAGCTGGAGAACTGGGTGACGGCGGCGGCCTTACCGGTCCGGGCCACGAAGCCGGCCACGCCCGGGTTGTCCGCCTGGATCTTGGTCGCCTGCGCCTTCAGTTCGTCGAGCGTCTGCGGCGGGGCGCTGAAGCCGGACTTCTCCAGCAGGTCCTTGCGGTAGTAGAGCACCTGCTGCTCGGTGATGATCGGGATGCCCACCACCTTCTCCTCGTAGGTGGTGGCGCTCACCGGGGCGTCCTGGAAGTCGGCGAAGTCGAAGTCCGCGCTGTCCTTGGCCTTGTCGGTCAGGTCGGCCAGGTACCCGTTCTTGGCGAACAGCCGGCCTTCCTGCAGCGGCCGGTACATCATCACGTCGATGTCGTTCGAGCCGGCGTTGAGCTTCACGTTGTACTGGTCCGACAGCTGGTCCTCGCCGAGCTGGGTGACCTCGACCTTGAGGCCGGTCTGCTGCTCGAACTCGGGCAGCGCCTTCCGGATGTTCTCGGTCCAGACGTGGTTGACCAACGTCACGCGCACGGTGTCCGACGCGCCGCTGTCCTCACCGCCACCGCCACAGGCGGAGAGGGTCATGGCGGCCACGACCGCCAGAGATGTCCCAACTATTGATCGACGTCCCACGTCCGTCTCTCCTTCTGTCCTGGCCGACGCCTCGGGGGGACGGGCGCGACCTCGGGCTGTTACATCCGCTTAACGTCCGGATGTTAGGCCGAAAAAGCAGACTTATACAAGGGGGAGACCTAACTGATATGATCCGAGCCGTGAAGGTTCCCTCACCCGGGGTGACACCCGCCCAAACCACCCGGACCGAGAACGGTCTGCACGGCCGTGTCCTCGACCACCTCGGTACGGCCATCTGCGGCGGTGAGCTGACCTCCGGAGCGGTGCTCAACATCGACGACCTGGTGGACCGCTACGCCGTGTCCCGCTCGGTGATCCGGGAGGTCCTCCGGGTGCTGGCGTCGATGGGCTTCATCGAGACCCGCCGCCGGGTCGGTGTCATGATCCGTCCGGCCCACCACTGGAACGTCTTCGATCCCCAGGTGATCCGCTGGCGACTCGCCTCCGTCGGCCGCATCGCGCAGATCCGGTCGATCACCGAGCTGCGGACCGCGGTGGAGCCGCACGCCGCCTGGCTCGCCGCCCACCGGGTCGACCACGACGAGGCCAGCGACCTGGTCGGCCTCGCCGCCAAGCTGTGGGCCGCCGGCAAGGCCGGGGACGAGAAGCGCTTCCTCGACCTCGACATCGAGTTCCACCAGCGGGTGCTCCGCGCCTCCGGCAACGAGATGTTCGTCAAGCTCCAGGATCTGGTCGCCGAGGTCCTGATCGGACGCCACCACTACCACCTGATGCCGCACTACCCCCACGAGCAGGCACTGCAACTGCACGCGGACGTCGCCCAGTCGATCCAGCGCCACGACGGCGAGACCGCGCGCGAGGCGATGGTGCAGATCATGGAGCACGCGTTCGAGGAGATGTCCTCGATCTGGGAGCAGGGGCATCCCGCCGAGCCCGCCCCCGAGCCGGCCTGATCCCGCCACGATCGGCGGAGCGGGCGTCCGTACGATGCGGGCATGGCGTTGCTGCACCGGGCGGAACTGCGCCCCACCAAACTGGAACTGTTGGCGACGTGGCTGCCCGGCCGCGTCTGGTATCGCGGGGACGCCGACGCCGAGGTGGTACGCGTGGGCGCGTACCGGTTCGACGACCCGGCGGGCGAGGTCGGGATCGAGACGCTGCTGGTACGCGCCGGAACCGGCCCGGTGCACCAGGTGCCGCTCACCTACCGTGGCGAGCCGCTGGCCGGTGCGGAGGAGTGGCTGGTCGGCACGATGGAGCACTCGGCGTTGGGCCGACGGTGGGTCTACGACGCCTGCGGCGACCCGGTGTACGTGGCGGCGCTGGCCGACGCGGTGCTCGCCGACACCGGTCAGGCCGAGGAGTACTTCGAGGAGGACGGCGAGCGGCAGGTCCGACCGCCGAACATGGAGATCGCCAGCGACGCACCGGCATCCGAGGCGCCCCCGGTCGGCGCGGTGCGGTCGGTCGCGGACGGCGACCTGGCCGTCATCGCCACGGACGGCGTCGAACTGGCCGTGGTCCGCCGCCCGGGTTCGGGCGCGACGGCCTCCGGGGTCGCGTTGATCGGCACCTGGGACGACGTCAGCGCGCCACTGGCGTACGCCGTGCCGCGCTGACCACCGCCCGCACCACTTCCCACCCGGGGCGGGCTGCTGCATACCGGGTATGCTCCCTCGCCATGCGACCCGCCCCCGACCACCGACGCGTGGCACTCGTCGCCGTGCTCGGCGGCTTCCTGCTCGGCTTCCTCGACTTCGTGTGGATCAAGTACGTGCCGTACCCCTTCGCCAACCTGGGCAACTCCAGCGCGGTATGGGCGGTGGCCGCGTTCGCCGTCGGGCTCTGGGTCCGCCGTGGTCCGGTCCGCGCGGCCGTCGGTGCCGCCGTCGGGCTCGTCGTCGCGGTGCCCAGCTACTACGTCGCGGCGGCGCTCGTGCAGGGCGACGACTGGGCGGTGCTGGGGGCGACCACCTCGCTGATCTGGATGACGTTCGGAGTCCTGGCCGGAGTGATCTTCGGTGTCGGCGGTGTCTGGGCACGCGGGTCGGGATGGCGGCAGGTGACCGGGACGGCGCTGCCCGCCGCCGTGCTATTCGCCGAGGCGCTACTCCAGGCGCGACGGATCGACCATCCGAGCTACGGGATCGAACCGCTCTGGAACGCCCTGATCAACGCGGTGCTCGGCGTGCTGGTCGTGGTCCTGGTCGGCCGCACCGCCCGGCAGCGGCTGGTCGCGCTGGCCACGGCCGTGCCGCTGGCGCTGGCCGGGTTCGTGGCGTTCCGGCTGGCGGGCTTCGGCTGACCGCCCGCTCCCCCGGTCAGTCGGTGAACGCGGCAAGGTCCAGCACGTCCAGGCGGTCCGGATCGGCGATCACGTCGATCTCGGCGATCCGCCCGCCCGCGACGGTGAAGGCCATCACCGACAACGGTCGACCGGCGGCGGTCACCACCACCCCGGCCGTGCCGTTGACCAGCGCCGGTCGGGCGAACGGCGAGAACCGGCCGAACGAGGTGGCCTCGGCGGCGACGGTGGCGGCACCTCTGATCACGGTGGTGAACCGGGCGCGACCGGCACCGCCGTCCGACCGCAGCACCACCTCCGGGTGCAGCACGCCGACCAACGCGTCGAAGTCACCGTCCCGGGCCGCGCTCAGGAACGCGTCGACCACCGCACGCTGACGGGCGAGATCGGCGTCCGGCACCGGCGACTGCCCGCGTACCCGGCGGCGCGCCCGGCTGGCCAGTTGACGCGTGGCCGTCGGTGTCCGGTCGATCATCGGCGCGATCTCGTCGAACGGCACCGCGAACATGTCGTGCAGGACGAACGCCAGCCGCTCCGCCGGGCCGAGCGTGTCGAGCACCACCAGCAGCGCCAGCCCGACCGAATCGGCCAGCACCGCGGCGTGCTCCGGATCGTCGGCGCCCTCCGGGCTGACCAACGGATCGGGAACCCGGGCGTCGAGTGGCTCCTCACCACGACGCCGACGGGTCCGCAGGGCGTTCAGACAGACCCGCGCGACAACCGTGGTCAGCCACGCGGGCAGGTTGTCCAGCGCGGCGGCGTCCGTGCGGGCCAGCCGCAGCCACGCCTCCTGCACGGCGTCGTCGGCCTCTCCCAGGGAGCCGAGCATCCGGTACGCCACCGCCCGCAGGTGCGACCGCTGCTCCTCGAACCGCGCGGCCAGCCAGTCGGACTCGATCATCGTTCGCCCTCCTCCGGGTCCCACCCCACCCGACCCCGCCGGGCCCACCGATGTGACGTCGACCGGTCACCACCGGCGTCCGGACGGGGTCGACCCGGTGAAGCCACGAACGGTAGCCGACCGCACGACGGGCGGTCGCGACGCAGGGAGAGACGAATGAACCCACCGATCCTGGTCACCGGCGGTACCGGCACCCTGGGCCGCCTGGTCACCCCGCTGCTGCGCGACGCCGGCCGGCCGGTACGCGTGCTGAGCCGGCGAGGTGGCCGCGCCGCCCACGGAATCGAACAGGTCCGGGCCGACCTGAGCACCGGCGAGGGCGTGCAGCGGGCGGTACGCGGCGTCGACACGGTGCTGCACCTGGCCGGCGGCGCGAAGGGCGACGACGTCCTGGCCCGGAACCTGGTCGACGCCGCCCGGCAGGCGGACGTGCGGCATCTGGTCCTCGTCTCCGTCGTCGGCGCGGACCGCCTCCCGCTCGCCTGGATGCGGACCAAGCTGCACGCCGAGGAGGCGATCGGCGGCTGCGGCCTGCCCTGGACCGTGCTGCGGGCCGCGCAGCTCCACGACCTGGTGCTGAGCATGGCGCAGAAGCTGACCGCCCTGCCGGTGGTGCCGCTGCCCGGTCTGCGGTTGCAGCCGGTGGACGGCCGCGAGGTCGCCGCCCGGCTCGCCGAACTGACCCTGGGCACCCCGGCGGGCCTGGTGCCCGACATCGTCGGCCCCCAGGTGCACACCACCGGGGAACTGATCCGTGGCTACCTGCGGGCCAGCGGGAAACGGCGGTTCACCCTGCCGGTCCGCCTGCCCGGCGAGGCGGGACGCGCCTACCGCGACGGGGCGAACCTGACGCTGCACGGCGCGAGCGTCGGCACCCGGACCTGGGAGGCGTTCCTCGCCGAACGGGTCACCGCCCGCTAGCGCGTGGGGCAGCACGCAGCGCCACCGGTTGGTAACGTGGCGGCGATCTGCGGTGGTGTCCCTTGGGGAGGGTCGCGTGTGGGCGGACGAGGCGGCGCTGGACGCGGCGCAGCGCCGCCTCGACGAGTGGGAGTCCGCCGTCGCCGACCGGGCCCGGCGGGCCCAGTCGCTGGCGGGCCGGGTCGCGGCGCTCACCGGCACCGCGCACAGCCCGGACCGCACCGTCACCGCCATCGTCGACTCGGCCGGGCTGCTGGTCGACCTGCGACTGGACGAACGCGTACGGCAGAACTCCGCCGCCCACACCGCGCGCCTGATCATGACCACCACCCGCGCCGCCCACGCGGACCTGCTGCGCCGCGTGACCGCGACGGCCCACGAGACCGTCGGTGCCGACGACCCCACGGGACGGGCCGTCGTCGACTCCTACCGGCGGCGGCTGGGCGACGGGCGGGGGCACCCGGATGCCGACCGATGACCCGCTCCGGGTCGACCCCGACGACCTGACCACCCACGCGGCGCGCCTCGACCGGCACGCCGACACCCTCGACACCGCCCGCCGGGCCGGGCAGCAGGTCCGGCTCGGCACCGACGCGTACGGGCGACTCTGTGCGATCATGCCGACGCTGCTCGACGGCCTGCACCGCGTCCTGGTCGACGGGATCGGGACCGCCACCACCTCGGTCCGCGACACCGCCACCCGCCTGCGCACCGGCGCCGACCGCTACCGGGCGGCCGACGCACGGGCCCGGCACCGACTCGACAGCCTGCGGGAACGGCGTGACCGGTAACCCCCTCGTCGCCGCCCCGGCGCAGGGCGCGCCCAGCGCCTGGGCCGGTGTCTGGATCTGCGAGGACATCGAGCTCATCGCCAAGGGGGTACGCGAGGGAAGCTGGATCGACGGCAGCCTCGGCGTGGTCAGCGCCGGCCTGGACGCCCTCGCCTTCGTCTCCGACCCGGTCGGCGCCCTCCTCCAGTACGGCGTCGCCTGGCTCATCGAGCACGTCAAACCGCTCAGTGAGGCCCTGGACTGGCTCGCGGGCGACCCCGCACAGATCACCGCGCACGCCCAGACCTGGCGTAACGTCGCCGCGTCACTGCACGCCGAGGCCACCGGGCTCACCGATGCCGTCCGCACCCAGGTCAGCGCCTGGGACGGCAGCGCCGGGCGCGCCTACCGGACCTGGGCCGCCCAACAGCACAAAGCCGTCATCGGTCTGGCCCGGGGCACCGAGACGATGGCCGCCATCACCGAGGGCACCGCCGGACTGGTCGCCGCCGTCCGACTGCTGGTCCGCGACGCCATCGCCACCTGCGTCTCCCGCCTCACCGTGTACGCCGCCGAACTCGTCGCCACCGCCGGACTGGCCACCCCACTGGTGGTCGAACAGGTCACCACACTGGTCGCGTCCTGGGCAGCCCGAATCGCCAAACTGCTGCGCGGCCTACTGAACAGCCTCCGGGCGATCATCCCCCACGTCCGCCGCCTCGCCAACCTCATCGACCACCTCAAGCGCGCCCTGGACCGCCTTCGCCGAGAGCCTCCAGCACCTCACGTGCCAGACGATCCCAAGCCGACCAACACGTCCCGAGATCTCCACCAGCCCGATTTCAGGAGTCCGGACATCGACCCGAAGAAGATCACTGCCTACGCCATGAATCCGGACCACCCCGTGGGCAAGAACAAGTACCGGGTCATCAACTCCGCCACCGGGTTGGGCCCTGACGACGCAGAGTCGATCCTTCAGCAGGTCAGAGACGGTGTCCGTGCCAGCAGCCCGCTGCGGGGAAAATCAGATCAGTTCGGCGAGCGGTGGAGCGTCGACCTACCACTGTCCGGTCCGGAAGGAACGATCATCGTCCGGACCGCGTGGATACTTGAGAGCGGTACCTCCACGCCTCGCATGGTGACCATCTCGTTCCCGCCGAAAGAAGGCTGACCGTTGAACCTGTACGACGTGGTCGAGTTGCGAGAGGCCATCCCGGACGAGAATCTGGCGCCGGGGGCGGTCGGCACGATCGTGCACGTCTTCGCTCACGCCCCGGTCGCGTACGAGGTGGAGTTCGCTGACTCGGACGGAAGGACGACAAGCATGGTCACCTTGACCGACGATCAGATCCGCCCGATCCACGCCCCCTCCTGACCGCTGGGAGCGGAGTGCCTCAGGTCAGGATGATGGGGTTGGTGAGGGCGGCCATCTGGCGGGTGGGGTGGCGGACCTCGACGCGGACGTAGCCGGCCTCGCCCGCCGTGGTGTGCCACCGGGTCGTACCCGTTCCGGCGGAGGACAGCGCCGCGCGGTGCACCGTGCCGCGTTCGGTGTGCAGGGTGACGACACCGGAGGGTACGCCGGAGACCTCGACGCGTACCGTGACCTGCTCGCCGCCGGTGGGTAGGTGTTGGCCGACGGCGGCGACGCGGGCGGCGGTCGACGCCTCGACCGCAAGGTGGACGCCGGTCGACTCGGCGAGCCAGCTCCGGCCCTGGCGAAGGCCGGCGAGGATCGCCTCGGTGCTCAGATCCGCCGCGAACACCACGGTGTGCGGGGCGCCGAGCTGGCCGGCGAGGTGCGTGTCGCTGTTGCCGACCGCCGGACGCCAGCGTCCCCGGTGGACCTCGTGGGCGAGGGTGCGCCCCCACTCGGCCAGGGCAGCCTCGTTGTCGGCGTTCCACGGCAGGTCCGAGGACCAGCGACCGTTCCACACCTCCACCGCGTCGAACCAGCGGTACGGGTAGGCCGACGTCCCCGAGGGGTACGGCGCGTACGGGTGGGCCAGCACGCACAGTCCACCCGCGTCACGTACCCGGTGCAGGTGGCGCTCGACGGTGTCGTCGCGGATGCCGTAGCCCGAGTCGACCTGCTGCTCCGGCGGGAGCCCGAGGGCCAGCCAGTGGCCGGTACGGGTGGTGACCTCCTGACCGAGGATCACCAGCAGGTCGTCGCCGGAGTGGGGCGGGGCCCACTCCGGGTGACCACGGACGGTGTCGTGTTCGGTGGTCGCGACGAAGTCCAGCCCGAGCGCGCGGGCCGCCGTCGCGAGCTGCGGCACGGTCAGCTCCGCCCCGTGCGAGAGCACCGAGTGCAGGTGACAGTCGCCCCGGTACCAGGCCGGACCCCGGCCCGTCGCCCGTAGGCCCGGAAAGCGGGGTGCGGCGTCCGGTCGGTCGACCATGCTCGGCAGCGTACGCGGATGGCGTCCGAACCAGGGGGCACTCCCCCGGCCCGGGCCCGAGGTACGGCCGGCACCTCCGACCTGGGTAGGAGACGGCGCTCGGACCGACGGCCGCAGGTGGGACCGCTGGTCGGGCGCTTCCCGGTCGCCGCCCGAACAGCATCAGGACATGACTTCCGTGCTGCCCATGCGGGCACCCTGGCACCGTCCCCTGCTGGTCTTCGTCTCGGCGATGGCGGTCCTCGCCGTCGTCTGCGCCGTCGGTGTCTTCGCCGATCCCCGGGTCCTGACCGGCGCGCCGATCTGGCTCAAACCGTTGAAGTTCTCCGTGTCGTTGATGCTGTACGGCGCCACCCTGGCCTGGATGCTCACGCTGCTGCCCCGGCGCAGCCGGGTCGCGGAATGGGCCGGCACCGTCATCGTCGCCATGGGGGTGGTGGAAATGGCGATCATCGTCGGGCAGGTGCTGCGGGGCACCACCAGCCACTTCAACGTGAGCAGCCCGCTGAACGCCGCCCTCTGGCAGGCGATGGGGATAGCGATCAACGTGCTGTTCGTCGCGCACATGGTCATCGGCGTGGCGGTGCTGCGGCGACCGATCCCCGACCGGGTCGGCCGGTACGCGGTGGGGTTGGGTCTGGGTCTGACGGCGCTCGGCATGCTGACCGCGATCCCGATGACGATGAACGGCGCGGAATCGGCTGTCGCGGGGATCGCCGGGGCGCACAGTGTCGGCGTGCCGGACGGTGGACCCGGATTGCCGATCGTGGGCTGGAGCACCACCGGTGGGGACCTGCGGATCCCGCACTTCGTGGGCATGCACGCGTTGCAGGTGCTGCCGGCCCTGGCCCTGCTGCTGGGCCGGTTGCGCAGCGGGCGGCTGGATCAGCGTGACCAGGTGCGGCTGCTGGTGGTCGCCGGTACGGCGTACGGCGCGGGGACTCTGCTCCTGACCTGGCAGGCGCTGCGCGGACAGCCGCTGCTGGGCCCGGACGCGCTGACCCTGGGCGCCGCCGCGGCGCTGCTGGTCGCGACCGTGCTGGCCGTCGGTGCGGTGCTCGTGCGGCGACGTCGACCCGAGCCGGTGACCACGCCCGTCGACGGCAGCCGGGAGCAGGCCGACGCGGCGCGGGTCGAGGTGACGGTGTGACCGGCGCGCTGTTCACGCTGACGTTCGCGCTGGCCGCGCCCTTCTGGGTACTGATGATCCTGCTGCCGCGCTGGCCCGTGACCAGTCGGATCATCGCCTCGCCGCTGATCGTGGCACCGGTCCTGGTGGTCTATGCGGTGCTGGTGCTCCCGGCGCTGGGCGACGTGCTGCCGGCGGTGGCCTCGCCGACCCTGGAGGGCATCCGCGACCTGCTGGGCACCGACGACGGCGCGGCGGCGGCCTGGGCGCACATGATCGCGTTCGACCTCTTCGTCGGGAGGTGGGCGTGGCTGGACAGCCGGGAACGGCGGATGCCCACGCTGGTCATGGCACCGGTGCTGGTGTCGACGATCCTGCTCGGGCCGATCGGGCTGGCCGTCTACCTGGCGGTGCGTACCCGCTGGACGCGGCCGATCTCGCTGTCGGACGGCAGGGCCTAGGCTTGGTCACCGTGGGATGGCTGGGACGCTTGTTCGACGCGCGGGACGCCCGCGTGCGGATGGTCCTGGTCATCATCGCGGGCGTCTTCTACCTCTCCTTCGGTGGGCTGCACGCCGGTACGCCCACCACCACGCAGTTGGTCCTCGCGGTTGCCGCGTTCACCGCCGGGCTGCTGCTGTTCCGCCGACTGGTGGGCAACCTGCTGGTGCAGGTGGCGCTGTTGGCGGTCGCGATCCACGCCATCGACGACGTGATGATCAACCAGGTGGGCGCCGGGTGGGCGTTGCTGGAACTGACCGTGCGGGCGCGCCGGACCCGCACCGTCTGGTGGGGCGCCGGCCTGTTGGCCCTGGTCGACCTGACCGGCGTGCGGGGCGATCCGGTCGAGTGGCTTCTCGCCGGGGCGTCCGGGCTGTTGGTGGACGTCGGCGTGCCGGTGCTGCTGGGCCTGGTCATCCGGACCACGCAGGAGCTGGGTCGGCAGGCGCAGCAACGAGCCGAGGAGGAGCAGCGGCGACGCGAGTCGGAGAGCCGCGCCGCACGGGCCGACGAGCGCAGCGCCATCGCGCGGGAACTGCACGACGTCGTCGCGCACCACGTGGCGTCGATGGTGCTGCGGGTCGGGGTGGCCCGGCACGTGCTGACCGACCTGGATCCACGGGTGAACGAGGTGTTCGACGACGTGCACGGTACCGGCAGCGCCGCCCTGGCCGACCTGCGCCGGCTGGTCGCGGTGCTGCGCGACCCGGACGGCGTACGCGGCGACGCGGCACTCACCGCGATCGAACCGTCGGCGGTACCGGCGGCCATCGGCGCGGCGGTGGACCGGGCCCGTCAGGCCGGGGTGACGGTGGAGGCGGAGGTCGACCCGGCGGTCGCGTCACTCGACGCGGTGCGGGGGCTGGCGGTGCTGCGCCTGACCCAGGAGTCGCTGACCAACGTCGCCAAGCACGCCGGTGCCGCCGCGCTGGCCCGGCTGTCCGTCACCGTGGTCGACGGCGCGGTGCACCTGGAGGTGACGGACAACGGGCGCGGCGCGGTCCCGACGGCGGTCCCGGCGGGCGGCGGCCACGGCATCACCGGGATGCGGGAACGGGTCGCGGTCCTCGGCGGCCACCTGGAGATAGGGCCGACCGACGGCGGCTGGCGGGTCCGGACGATCCTGCCCGCCACAGCGGACCGTGACGTGCCGCGGGCGAGGGAGGCATCATGATCCGGGTACTGCTGGTGGACGACCAGCATCTGATCCGCGCCGGGTTGCGCATGCTCTGCGACGCGCAACCCGACATCGAGGTGGTCGGTGAGGCCGACAACGGCCGCGAGGCGATCACGATGGCCGCACGGCTGGTGCCCGACGTGGTGGTGATGGACCTGCGCATGCCCGGCGTCGACGGGATCACCGCGACCAGCCGCATCCTGGCCGACCGGCCCGCCACCCGGGTGCTGGTGCTGACCACCTTCGGCGACGACGACCACCTCTATCCGGCGCTCACCGCCGGTGCCTGCGGGTTCCTGCTCAAGGACGCGCCGCCCACCGACCTACTCGACGGCGTCCGGCGGGCCGCCGTCGGCGACAGCCCGTTCAGCCAGGACGTGCTGCGACGCCTGGTGACCCGGGCGGTGCACGCCCGCGCCGAGACACCGACACCGGTCGACGGCCTGACCACCCGGGAGCAGGACGTGCTGGACCTGGTCGCGGAGGGCCTGTCCAACGCGGAGATCGGCGAGCGCCTGCACATCGGTGTGACCACGGTGAAGACCCACATCACCAGCCTGATGACCAAGACCGGCAGTCCCAACCGGGTCCGGCTGGCGCTGTTCGCCCGAGGGCTGTGAGCCCGGCTGTGAGCCCGGCTGTCCCCCCGGCCATCGCGGAGGCCGGCTATCCCCCGGCCATCGCCCCCAGGACGATGTACGGCTCCACGCCGGTGAGCACCGCCTCGGGCAGCGGTGCGTCGGGCGATGAGTTGGAGAGGTCCTCCTCGCAGGCGTAGAAGCGGACGAAGGCCCGACGCTTGCCGCTGTGCCGGTCCCGGATGGTGCCGAGCAGCATCGGGTAACGCGCCTCCAACGCGTCCAACACCAGACGCTGGGTGGCCGGTCCGCCGGCCGGACCGGCCACCGCCAGGCGTACCTCGCCGGTGACCTTGGCGAGGGTCTTCAGGTGGGCCGGGAGGACGACCCGGATCACGGCAACACCTGGACTTCCACGGAGAGCACCGGTGGCAGGTCCCGGACGATCGGCGCCCAGGTGTCGCCGCCGTTCGCCGAGTGGTAGACCTGCCCGCCGGTGGTGCCGACGTAGATGCCGCACTCGTCGAGGGTGTCGACCGCCATCGCGTCGCGCAGGATGTTGACGTAGCAGTCGGACTGCGGCAGCCCGTCGGTCAGCGGCTCCCACTCGTCGCCGCCGGTGCGGCTGCGGTAGACCCGCAACCGCCCCTCCGGCGGGTAGTGCTCGGAGTCGCTCTTGATCGGCACGACGTAGATCGTCTCCGGCTCGTGCGCGTGCACCGCGATCGGGAACCCGAAGTCCGACGGCAGGTCGCCGCTGATCTCACGCCAGTTCGCACCGGCGTCGTCGCTGCGCATCACGTCCCAGTGCTTCTGCATGAACAGCGTGTCCGGCCGCGACGGGTGCTGGGTGATGTGGTGGACGCAGTGGCCCACCTCGGCGTCGGTGTCCGGGATCTCCCCCGACCGCAGTCCCTTGTTGATCGGCAGCCAGCTCGCGCCCGAGTCGTCGCTGCGGAACGCACCCGCCGCCGAGATGGCGGTGTAGATCCGGCCCGGGTGCACCGGATCCAGGATGATCGTGTGCAGGCAGAGTCCGCCCGCGCCGGGCTGCCACGACGGACCGGTCCGGTGGGTCCGCAAGGCGGTCAGCTCGGTCCACTTCTGGCCGCCGTCGCCGGAGACGTAGAGGGCGGCGTCCTCGGCACCGGCGTAGACCGTGTCCGGGTCGTCGCGGGACGGCTCCAGGTGCCAGATCCGCTTGAACTCCCACGGGCGTGGCGTGCCGTCGTACCAGAGGTGCTCGCCGACCTCGCCGGTGTAGGCGAAGTCGTTGCCGACGGTGGTCCACGTCTTGCCGCCGTCGTCGGAGCGCTGGATCAACTGCCCGAACCAGCCGCCGGACTGTGAGGCGTAGAGCCGGTCCGGGTCGGCCGGGGACCCGGTGAGGTGGAAGATCTCCCAGCCGCCGAAGTGCGGCCCGTCGACCGTCCAGTCGGCGCGTCGACCGTCCGAGGTGAGCACGAACGCGCCCTTGCGGGTGCCGACCAGCACCCGTACACCGGTCATCGCGGCTCTCCCCGGCGCGCCGTACCGACCCGGTGTCTTGTTCGTTGTCGTGTGGCCATGTCGTCATTCTCCTGTCGTGTCCGATGAACCCCGATTGCCACGCCGGTACCGTCCACTGACGGTCATACTCGTCGGGTACGACAAGTTCCGCCCGGCGGGCGACGTGAGCGGGGTCGAACACTGCGGGAGACGTCCCTCAGCCCGACATCACCCGGGCGTGCAGGTCGGACACCACCTTGCGGGCCGACTCGAAGGCACCGGCCTGCCAGGCGATGTAGTGGCTGAGGTGGTCACCGGCGAAGTAGACCCGGCCGTCCGGCTCCAGCAGGCGCCCGTAGTGCCCGCCGCTGGTCCGCGAGGGCCAGGACATCCAGCCGCCCTCGCTGTGGCGGGTCCGTTCCCAGGCCACCGAGAACGACGTCTCCAGCTCGCTGCGGTACGCCTCGCCGTGGATCTTCACGCCCTGGGCGACGGCGCGGGCCTCCCGCTCGGCGGGCGGCAGGGCGGCGTACGACTGGGCGTTGGCACCGATGTTGTAATAGCCGATGACCAGGCCCTTCGCACCGTGGTAGCCGTACGACGGATACCAGATCGCGGACAGGTCCAGGTTGGTGTTGGTGATGCCGGCGTAGATGTTCTCGTCCTGCTCCCACCAGCGCCGCCGGTACTGCAAGCCGATCTTGCCGGTGGCGGTCGGCACCGCGTAGCCGAGTGCGTCCCGGACCGGCTGCGACAGGTTCGACGGGATCCGCGCCAGCACCGGCGGTGGGATGGTACAGACGCAGAAGTCCGCGGTGACGGTCCGCACCCGCCCGCCGGGTCCGGCGTGGACGACGGAGACACCGGAGCCGGTGTTCGAGATGGACCGCACCTCGGCGTCGTAGGTGATGCGTCCGCGCCCCACGGCCTGCTCCAGGGCGTACGCGATACGGTCCATCCCGCCGACCGGTTGGAACATCAGCATCGCCTGGTCGTAGCCGAACTCGAAGGAGAAGTACCGGCCGACCCCACTGGCCAGCACGTCCGACAGGGAGTGCGGGGTGAGTTTCGGCGTACCCGCCTCGTTGCCGGCGCCCGGCTCCACCTGGTAGCCACGGCGGTTGGTGCCCGCGTACCGCCAACTCGTCGCCGGGTCGCCCGCCACCCGGCCGCCGATCGCGCCGAACCCGCGCAGGAACTCCAACAGCCGTTCCTTGTCGTCGGCGGTGAGGTGCCCGTCGAGCGCGCCCTGGTCGGCGGCCTTGGCGAGCAGTTCGGAGACGTACCCGTAGACGTCCGCCTTCGCCTCGCGGTGCCGGATCGGGGTGCCGGAGAGCGGGCCGACGTTCTCGTTGTAGTAGTAACCGTCCGCGTTCTGGTTGCCGAAGATCTCGACCGGCACACCCAGTTCCCGGCAGTAGTCCATGGTCACCATGTGCTGGGCGATCCGCGCCGGACCGGCGTTCATGTACTGCCCGCCGGTGAACCGGGCGCGCTGGGTGTGCCCGTCCAGGTCGGTCTCGCTGGTGCCACCGCGCACCGTCCAGTTACGCCCACCCGGGCGGGTGCGCGCCTCCAACACGGTCACCCGGTAACCCGCCTTGCCCAACTCGTACGCCGTGGTCAGTCCGGCGATACCCGCGCCGAGCACGACGACGGACTTCGCCGACC
Source organism: Micromonospora sp. NPDC049900 (assembly GCF_044461025.1). Lineage (NCBI taxonomy): Bacteria > Bacillati > Actinomycetota > Actinomycetes > Micromonosporales > Micromonosporaceae > Micromonospora > Micromonospora sp. NPDC049900. The sequence goes on along the minus strand of NZ_JBITKM010000014.1, from coordinate 115,541 downwards.
GGCCGGTCAGCGTGAAGTCCGACCGGTTCGGGGCGCGGAACGGCGGCGCCGCCTGCGCGGCGGGGGCCAGTCCGAGCGCGCCCATCGTCCCGTAGAGCACCCCGGCACCGCCGGAGACCCCGACCGCCTGGAGAAACTGCCGCCGCGTGGTGGGTGTCGTCATCGCCGCCTCCTCGATCGATGGACGACGATCTCAGCGGCGTGTTTCATCGACGTAGCCCATCGGTAACACCCGCCCGACCGGTCACCGCGCTCGCACACACCAAGCGTGTCCGCGCTCTGCCACGGGACCGAACAGCGTGTCCGCGCTGCCGCCACCGGAAAGGCGAGGAAGTACGACGCCGAGGGGTGTCCGATTCGCCACAATCAGGGCATGAACGAGGACGCCGACTGCGCCGGCCCACGGCAGGTTCCCGACTTCCGGGAACGGCGTCAGCGCACCCTCCAACGGACCGCCGCCTTCACCGACGGGGCCGTGGCGATCGCGCTGACCCTGCTGGCGCTCCCCCTGGTCAACTTCGCCGACGCGAGCACGGCTCGGCAGTCCGTGGCCGAACTGTTCGCCGCGCACCTCGGAGACATCCTCTCCTTCGCGGTGTCGTTCCTGGTCATCGCGTTGTTCTGGCGAACCCACCGGCACCTCTACGAACAACTCGTCGACTACGACGAGCCTCTCGTCCTGCTCAACACGGCATGGCTGATGGCAGTGGTCTTCCTGCCGTTTCCCACCGCGCGACTCTTCGTCGAGACACACCTGCGCACCGACTCGGCGGTCCTCTACCTCAGCAACATGCTGCTCATCAGCCTTCTCGCACTGACCCAGGCATGGTGGGTCGACCGCCACCCCCACCTGCGCGCCCCGAAGAGTCAGCCGAGCACCCGGACCCTGGCCGCGCCGGTCGCGCTCAGCGTGACCTTCGCCGCCGCCACCCTGACCGCGCTCGCCTCGCCGACCGCCGGCCTGCTGGTGCTCGTCGGCCTACCCTTGGCGCAGGCCATCGCCGCCCGACTCACCGGTCGTAGCCCCGAGCCCGCGCCGGCAAAGGCTCAGCGGGGAGATGCGGCATGACTGACCTGACCGGCGCCGTCTGGCGCAAGAGCACCCGTAGCGGTGTCCTGATTGCGCGAAGAGATGAACAGCGTCCGGGTCTCGTGCGGTCGGCCGTGAGAGCATGCCTCGGTGAACGACCTGACCGAGCGGGTACGCGCCTTCGCCGACGAGCGGGACTGGCAGCAGTTCCACACGCCCAAGAACCTCGCCATGGCCCTCGCGGGCGAGGTCGGTGAGCTGCTGGCCGAGTTCCAGTGGCTCACCCCCGAGCAGGCGAGCGCGGTCATGGCCGACCCCGAGGCGGGTGCCCGCGTACGCGCGGAGATCGGCGACGTGATGATCTACCTGACGCGACTCGCGGACGTCCTCGACATCGATCTGGAGGACGCCGCCCGGGACAAGCTCACCGAGGTCGCCACCCGCTACCCCGTCAGCGAGGCCAAGGGTTCGGCGGCGAAGCGGTAGCGGTGCGTGCGGAGAAATGATCTCTCCGCTAAAGTCCGGCGCGTACAGGCGCGTAACGACGGGCTTCCGGCGACGACCGGACACGCCCCCCATGCGCACGATCATTTCGTGCTGCCCGGGGGCAAGTGTTGTCAGCGTTCCGCACCTCCGCCGAGGGACTTCTCCGTCACGCCGCCAGCGGCGATCTCGCCGATCGGATCATCGACCAGATCGGCCGTGGCGTGAGCACGGCCGAACGCAGATCCTGGGAGCGGAGCCTGCCGGTGCTCGGCCAGGATCTGGTCGATGCCGGACTCGGCCAGGTCGAGATGCTCGTCGAGTACCAGCTCCCGCTGACCAGCAAACGCGTCGACGTGGTCCTGGCGGGCACGCATCCGCAGACCGACGAGGACTCCTACGTGGTGGTGGAGCTCAAGCAGTGGTCGCGGGCGGAGTCCTACGAGGGGTCCGACCGACTGGTGCTGGTCGAGCACGTCCACCGACCGCGCCTGCATCCGGGTATGCAGGTCGGTGACTACTGCGAGTACCTCTGACCGGTGGCGTCGGCGAGCTCGGTGACATCTGGCACCGCGATGCGCCTTCCGAGTGCGTCCGGGCCCCGCAGCGCCAGCCCGCATCCCGATAGCACGAACGGGTCAGCTCGACAGCAGCCGACGCGGACACGGTGGCCTGGGCTCGCGACCGAGGCCACTACCGTGCCAGCAGGGACAGCGCCGGCAGAGACAGCACCGGCCGCTGTGCCCGTCCGGCATCGTGTCGTACGGCTCGACGAGAATCGTGTGATGACCACCTCCGCACCCCTGTCCGAGTCGTTGCACAGTCCGTCGTTCTGGGCTCGCTACACCTTCGCCCACGCGGACCGCGCGGGTTCCGATCGGCTCGGCGACCTGCCAGACGACGACCTCGACGACGAGCGTGACGACGAGGACGGGGAGGACGACGACCCGGATGCGGTGTTCGAGGTCGGCGGCGGTTGTCGCCTGCTGCTGACCGCCGACGTCGGGATCGACTTCCACAGTCTGGAGATCGTCGTGCCGGGCTCGGCCGAGCCGGCAGAGCTGGGCTGGGACGATCTGGCGCACTGGCACCCGTACGCGCTGCGCTGGTCGGAACTCGACCTGATCTGCCGGGCGATCGCCGCCCTCGATCCGGGCTCCTCGCATCCCGGGGCGCCGCTGGCGTTGCTCTGCCGGTACGCCGCGGTCTTCGCCGACGACGACGTGGACGCGGCGGTCGCGGCGGTGGAGGCGGCGTACGCCTCGCTGCGACCGTCGGGGTGGGACGGCTACTGGCCGCGTGGCACGGATTGGCTCAAAGGTGCGGACTTCCGCGGTCACGGCGTCGTCTGGCAGCACGACGAGGCCGGCAACCGGTGGGCCACCCAGGAGGACGGGCAGAAGCGGGACTTCTACAGCACCCGCGTGGCACCGACGTCGGGTGGTTTCCCGCACACCGAGCTGCGGACCCTGCTCGCCGCCGCTGCTGCGACCGTGGGGGCATGCTGACGGCATCCCCGTCCGGCCGTGGCCGCCGGCAACGGGGTAGTCACGAACGGCCGCTACCATCGCCGGATGGATCTTCGCGGAACGATCAGCCCGGACCGCCCGTTGCTCGTCCTGGCCATCGCCGAGGAGGCCGCCTACCTCGATGCGCGCCTGCCGGTGCTGCTCACCGGGATGGGCAAGGTGAACGCGGCGGTCGCGGTGGCGGCGACGCTGGCCCGGGGCCCGCTGCCGTCGGCGGTGGTCAACCTCGGTACGGCCGGCGCCCTGCACCCCGACTGGACGGGCACGCACCAGGTGGGCAGTGTGCTCCAGCACGACCTGGACACCGAGTTCATCCGCCGGTTGACCGGGCAGAGCGTCGGCGCGCCGCTGGCGTTGGGCGGCGACGGGCCGGTGCTGGCGACCGGCGACCGGTTCGTCGCCGACGACGAGACGCGCGCCGAGTTGGCCGCCCGCGCCCAGTTGGTGGACATGGAGGGCTACGCGGTGGCGTCGACCGCGCTGCGGTTCGGCGTACCGGTGCGGCTGGTCAAGCAGGTCAGCGACGAGGCCGGGGCCGGGGCGGACCGGACCTGGCAGGAGTCGGTGGACGACTGCGCACGGCTGCTCGCCGGCTGGGTCCGGGACCACCTCTGACCGGGGTCCCGGACCGGGCCGCACGATCCTGCCCCGGCACCTATCGGCGTTCCGATCGCGACGAGGTCGGCGACGGATCGTCCGATGGCTCCTCGTCGGACGGTGAGGCGTCCTGGTCCTGCTCGGAGTAGCGCCACATCGATCGGGTCTCACCGGTCCGGCGGACGCCCGCCGGCCACGATCGCGCCAGCACCGCGAGCAGGAGCAGGACAATCACGTTGAGGGCGAGCACCGCGCTGGTGAGCGGATCGGGCGGGGCACCGTGCTGGTGACCGGACGACGGCGCCACCGGTGGTGCGCCCGGCTCGCCCTGACGCAGCGCCAACGCCACCCCGACGGTGACGATCAGCGCGCCCGCCGCGAGGCCCCACTGCCGGTGGCGTGATCTCATGAGACGCCGGCTCCGGTGAGTTCGCGGGGTGCGCAGGTGCAGGTCATCTCGTCCGCCTCGTCCGGACCGGGGCGGCGGTGCAGGAACATGGCGACGACCATCGGCAGGAAGACGATGCCGTTGTAGAACAGGTGCAACTCGACCCGGGGCACGACGAGCTGGGCGATGCTCACCGGGCCGGCCTGACCGAAGAACGTGGTACCGGACTGCACCTGGATGAGCAGCAGCAGATGCTCGAAGTGATGCCAGACCTGGATGCCCAGGGCGACGGTCCACCAGGTCTTGGCCGTACCGGTGAAGCCGGGCCGCAACGCGATGAACCCGGCCAGCATGATCAGGGCGTACGCGTAGTGCATCCACTCCTCGGTGACCAGCCACGGGAACGGCATCCCGAGGACGCCACGGGACTCGGCGGGTGTCCAACCCAGGCCCCAGATCTGGAACGCCTGCACGAGGTGCTCGGCCCAGTGCGCGACCACGATGACGAGGAAGAGCAGTAGTGCCGGACGGTGGTACTGGGAGTTGAGCCGATTCATCGGGGTCCTCACTTCACGGGTGCTCGGAGGTCGGGGGTGGACGAACGGGCGACGCCACGTGGAGATGGTTGGGATGACGACCCATCACCGTCGATGGGCGATGGCGGCTTCTGGAAATCGACGTGGATGGTGACGCGTCCGGCGCCGGGGTGGCGGACGCTGATCTGGCGCAGCAGGACGGCGAGTGACTCCAGGTGACGGCTGGTGGCGATGCCGCCGGCATCGATTGGCGCGAAGCCGAGCGCGCCGGCCAGCGCGAAGACGTCCCCTACCGCCGACGCGTGGTCGCTGGCCACCGGCAGCGAGATCGGTCGCCGGACGCCGGGGATCTGCGCGATCAGCGCCGCCGGTACGGTGTTGAACGCCTTGGCGACCCGCCACCCGGGTGCCGCCTCGGCGATCCGTTCGCCCGCCGAACGACCCACCCCGCCGGGGTCGAGGGGCGTCATCGTGGGATTGGTGACGTCGACGAGGGTGCGCCCGTCGCCGTGTCCACCGAGCGGGCCGCCGGCCATGGCGAGGGCGATCGGAAACGGCACCGCGAGAATGACCACCGAGGCCCAGGGCAACAGCCCTTCCACCTCCCTGCGGACCGATTCCGGACCGCGATGGCGACCGCCACCGCACTGCCGTACCGGAAGGTCGGCGGATCGTAGTCCGCGCGCCAGCGCGAGCCCCATCGGCCCGGTTCCGACGATTCCGATGTTCATGTCGACATCCGGCCCCGGATCACCCGGAGCCCGGCGGGGTGAGACGCCGAGAAACGGTGTGCGGCCCGGCGGAAGAAGCGGTTTCCCGCCGCACCGGTCCGGCTCGCATCGCCGTCAGCACGGCTGTCTCGTAGGGGGTGAGGAAATGGTCGCTTCCGTCGTATTCCTCGGCTGGATCGGATCGGTTGACACCGGTAGCACCATCGACTCCCTTCAGTGGAGGGTGCCGTATCGAGCTTCTGAGATTTAGCAACTTACGCGGCCGAAAGCAAGGGGTTGATCGACCGCGGGCGTTCGCAGTGACGCCTGCGTCGCGTGCCGGGACGACACGCGACGCAGGACGAGCGTCACCCCTCGTCCGGCTGGACAGGGGCGGTTCGCCGCTGCGGACAAGGTACTCGACTGTGCGCGGTGTCGTCTTCGCAAACGACCGTTCAGCACTCGCATCGGCTGAGTTTTCCCTGGTCAGAGGGGCTAAATTTTGGTTGACGATAGTCGCATCTCGATGCTGGGAAGCCCTCTTCCCACTTGCGCCGGCCATCTCACCTGTGGGATAACCACCAGTGTGGAAGTTCCGCCGACGGACGGTGGCTCCCACAGTGGACGGTCCCGTCAAGGTTGATTGTCATGGCTTCGGTGGTCGCTTTTCGCGTCCAGGACGCCACCGTTGTCTTCCGCTCAAGCGAACGCGACGCCAGCAGTTCCTCCGGTTTCTCGCTGCAGGTCGGCTGGCACTTGAGAACTGGGAGTGCGATGCCGATAGGTTTCCAGGGACGACCGATGTACCAAGCGGCGCTCGTCGCAGTTCCGCTCGTCGCGATAACGCTGGGATTCGTCGTCCCGTCCGCCCCGAGTTCGGCCGACGCCGAACCCTTTGCCCTCAGTGTCACTGCTATTGATCCGGCGGTGGATCCGGTCCGAACGGTCCGCAAGGTCAATGCCTCCGTCGACCACATCGCGCCGTGGATCAGCTCGGTGGGTGCCGGCGCCGCCGTCGCCGATCTCGACGGCGACGCGTACGCCAACGAGGTCTGCCTGGTCGATCCGCGATCGGATTCCGTCAGCGTGCACCGAATCGACCGGAGCACGATGCGCAGCAGTCCGGTGGTGACGCTGCTCGACGAGAACGGAATCGCTCCGGGCGCGGCGGGACAACGGCTCGCCTACGACAAGGACACGCAGGCCCCGATGGGCTGTCGACTCGCCGACCTGGACGGCAACGGCTGGACCGACGCCCTGGTCTACTTCTGGGGACGCGGACCGGTCGCCTACCTGAACTCCGGTGGCATGACGTTCGCGCCGCACGAGGTGCTCGACGGCGGTGCCGACCTCGACTGGTACACGAACACCGCGGTCTTCAGCGACCTCAACGGTGACGGCATCATGGACATCTTCATCGGCAACTACTTCGCCGACGGCGCCCAACTCCTCGACACGGGATCGCCGAAGCGAGTCGACATGAACGACTCCCTCTCCCGGGCGATGAACGGCGGGAAGAACTACGTGCTGCTGGGCCGGGGCGGATTCCCCACCGTCTCGTACGAACTCGTCGCCGACGCCTTCTCCGAGGACCACTCACGGGGCTGGACGTTGGCGGTGGCCGCCGCCGACATGAACGGTGACGCGTTGCCGGAGCTGTACGTCGCCAACGACTTCGGTCCCGACCGCTTCTTCGTCAACCGGTCGGTCGACGGCGAACTGAAGTTCGAGAACGTCGACGGCGGCAACAAGGGACTCCTCAACCCCCGGTCCACGATGATCGGTCGGGACTCCTTCAAGGGCATGGGCGTCACCATCGCCGACGTCGACCGCGACGACGAGTACGACGTCTACGTCAGCAACATCACCCACGAGTACGGCCTGTTCGAGAGCCAACTGCTCTTCCTCGGCGACGGTGTGCGGGACGACGGCGTACCCACCTTCCGGCCGGGAGCCGAGGCCCTCGGCCTGGCCCGTACCGCCTTCTCCTGGGACAACAAGGTCGGCGACCTCGACAACGACGGGCGGGTCGAGCTGCTCCAGGCGACCGGTTTCGTCCGCGGCCCGGTGAACCGATGGCCGGAGATCCAGGAACTCGCACTCTCCAACGACACGTTGATCGCCAACCCCCGCGCCTGGCCCGACCTGAGGGACGCGGACATCAGTGGTGCGGCGCCTCGGGTCGTCATGACACCGACAGACGACGGCCGGTACGCGAACGTCGCGGAATCCTCCGGCCTTGACGATGGGGGCGTGATGCGGGGCATCGCACTGGCCGACATCGACGGCGACGGCGACCTGGACTGGATCGAGGCGAACCAGTGGGCGGACGCCCGGCTGGTCGTGAACGACTGCGACGGCTGCGACGGGTTCGTCGGCCTGCGGATCCTGCGCAGCACCGAGGACGCCTCCCCCACCGGCCCCCGTACGCCGCAGGTGATCGAGGGTCTGCGGGCCACCCACGAGGTGCGGGGCGCGGCCGCGATGGGCGCCACGGCCACCGTGACCACCCCGAGCGGCAGCACGTTCCGCTCCTACGTCGACGGCGGCAACGGACACAGCGGGCAGAGCAGCACCGACGTCCACTTCGGGCTCGGCGACGACGCGGGTGACACGAACACGGTGGCGCTGACCTGGCGAGACGCCACCGGGACGGTGCAGAACGCCGAGGTGCAGGTGGGCCGCGGCTGGCACACGGTGGTGCTGCCATGACCGGGACGTTGACGCTTCCCACCCCGACGGCGCCACCCCGTACCCGACTGCGGGACCTGCCCGCGAAGATGCGGCCGACCGACCCGGCGAAGCTGCGGCTCGCGGCGCTGCGTCGGTTCGCCGTCGCGATCATGGTGCTCAACATCGTCGGCCATCTGTTCCTCGGCTTCGAGCAGACCATCGCCCAGATGATCCTCGTGGTCCTGATGTGCTACCTGACCGAGATCGCCCTCGAGACGCTCGTGGCCAGGCGGGACGCGCGACGGCCGGCGTATCTGGCGCGTACCGAGGCGCCCACCCGACGCGAGCGGGTGCTGTCGCTGGTCAACTTCCTCCTGCCGGCGCACATCAGCGGATTCGCGCTGGCGATGCTGCTGTTCATCAGCGACCGTCTCGACCTGTTCGTCGTCGCCGCGGTCGTCACGATCAGCAGCAAGTACATCTTCCGGGTCCGGACCGGGCGGGGCGACAAGCACTTCTTCAACCCCTCGAACTTCGGCATCACGGTCATGCTGGTGCTCTACGCGAGCACCGTCAGCATCGCGCCGCCGTACCAGTTCACCGAGAACCTCGGTCACTTCGGCGACATCGCGCTGCCCGCCTTCCTCGCCTGCCTGGGCCTGTTCATCAACTTCATCTTCACCGGCAAGCTCCCGCTGATCTTCGCGTGGATCGGCGGCTTCACCGCCCAGGCGGCGCTGCGCGCGGTGTTCACCGACGACACCTCCTTCCCGGCCGCGATGTCCCCGCTCACCGGGATGGCGCTGCTGCTCTTCACCCTCTACATGATCACCGACCCGGGTACGACGCCGAGGTCCACGTCGGGCCAGATCACGTTCGGTCTCTCGGTCGCCGCGGTCTACGGCGTCCTGATGCTCTTCCACGTGGCCTTCGGCGTCTTCTTCGCCCTCACGATCGTCAGCGCCTGCCGCGGAGCCGGACTGTGGATCGCGGCGCGGCGAGAGTCGCGTACGGCGTCCACCGGAGCCCGCGCCGAGCAAGGCGCGCCGACGATCGCCCCGAACCACGCGCCGTAGCGGGCCCCGAACGAGTTAGTCGTCACCTGGCTCCGGCGTTCGCGCCGGTGGACGGGTCGAAAGGAGAAACCGTGGAACTCACCGAGACACTTCGAGAGACGGTCGCGATGTTGGTCATGGCCGAGCCGGAGGAGATCGGCCTCGACACGTCCTTCGCCGAGTTGGGGGTCGACTCGCTGGGTCGCCTCGAACTGATCGCCCACGTCGAACAGCACCTCGGCAAGATCCTGCCGGAGAACGAGACGCCGCAACTGGACACCATCAACGAGGTCGTCGAGTTCGCCGAGTCCCTCGCGGCCGCATGACGGCCAGGACACCCGTGGTCACCGGTCTCGGCGTCGTCAGCGCCGCCGGCATCGGTGCCACGCACTTCTGGCAGGGTCTGCGGCAGGGCACACCCCGCTTCCGCGAGGTGTCGCTGTTCCCGACCGACGACCTGGCGAACCACGTCGCGGGCGAGATCGGGCCGTGGACGCCCGGCTTCGACGCCCTCGACGCCGACCGGCTCGACGGCGACCGGACCGCCACGTTCGCGCTCGCGGCGTTGGACCAGGCGATCGCCGACGCCGGACTCGGCGACGTCCGGCCGGGCCGCGTGCTGGTCGGGACGACGGTCGGCGACGTCGCCGATCACGAGAGTGCGCGGCGCGAGGCCGTCCGCAGCGGCGCCGGTCGGCCGGGGGCGCTGGACGTGGACACCTCACTGCGTACCCGGATCTCGCGGCACCTCGGCGGGTCGGTCCCGGTGGAGCTGTTCGTCACCGCGTGCGCCGCGGGCAACATGGCGCTGATCCGGGCCGCGCAGCTCGTCGCCGAAGGCTCCGCCGACGTCGTGGTGTGCGGTGGGGCCGAGGCGTTGTCGCGGATGGCCTTCACCGGCTTCTCGCGGATGCGCGGCATGGCGCGGGAACGCTGTCGCCCGTTCAGCGACGCGCGGGACGGACTGCTGCTCGGCGAGGGCTCCGCCTTCCTCATCGTGGAGTCGGCCGCGCACGCCGCCGCCCGTGGCGCACCGGTACGCGCGACGATCGCCGGATACGGCCTCACCTGCGACGCCAAGCACCCGGCGGCACCGGACCTGTCCGGCGACGGGGTGGCCCGGGCGATGCGGTCGGCGATCGCCGGCGCGGACCCTTCCGACGTCGCGTACGTCTGCGCCCACGGCACCGGCACGCCGCAGAACGACGCCGCCGAAGCAGCCGCCTACCGCACGGTCTTCACCGGGTCGCCCCCGCCGATCAGCTCCATCAAGGCGCTCATCGGGCACTCCCTCGGTGCGGCCAGCGCGATCGAGGCGGTCGCCTGCACGCTCGTGCTCGCCCACCAGCAGACGATCCCGCAGTGGGGTCTCGACGACGCCGGCACCTCGCTCGGCGTCCGGCCGGCGACCGGCGGTCGCGACGAGGCGGCCCGGATCGACCTGGTGCTGAACAACGCGTTCGCCTTCGGCGGCAACAACACCTGCGTCGGCCTACGGCGTCCCGCGTATGAGGAGGCCACCGCATGACGAACGAGATCCACTGTGCCACCGCGTCGGTCGCCGCCACCTTCGACCTCGGTCGGGTCGCGCACCTCACCGGCGTCCCGGCTCCATCGAGCGACCTGCCCGCCCTCGTCCGCCGGTACCGGTCGGCGCGTTCCGCCGTGGTGGTCCACGCCCTACAGGCGTGGCTCCAGGACGCCGGGGCCGACCTGCCCGCCCCGGAGCGTCGCGGCATCGTCCTCGGCACCGAGACCGGCGCGGGCCCGGACATCGACGAGTTCCTCGACGAGTCGATCCGCCGGGGCGACCACCTCGTCAACCCGGCGCTGTTCCCGATGACCGTGCACAACGCCGCCGCCGGCAACGCGGCCATCGCCGCGCAGTGCCGTGGCCCGAGCGTGGTGGTGAGCGCGGGTACGGACTCCGTCTGGTCGGCGCTCGACACGGCCCGCGCGTTGCTCGTCGACGGCAGCGCCGACCTCGTGTTCGTCGGCGGCTTCGAGTCACGGCCACTACCCGACGGCACCACCGGTACGGTCGCCGCCTTCACCGCACTGAGCACCGACCAGGCGGCGTTCGGGAAACGCCACCTGGGGCCCCTGGACGCGCAGTCACACCGGATCGGCGTCGCGTCGGGGCCGGGCCTGCGCCAGGCCGGGGACGGCGGCGGCATGGCGGCGCTCGTCGGGTTCGCGAACGCGTTCACGCCGGAGCCGGTCGCCGCAGGCGTGGCCGGTTCGGTGGCGGCGGGGGCGGTCCCACGATGACGGCCCCACCAGCGGTCGACAGTGACGCCACGACCTCGGACCGCACGACACGGTCGACCACGTTCGTCGTCGGCGCCAGCGGCGACCTCGGGCGAGCCGTGGCGACCACCCTCGTCGACGCCGGCCACCGTCTCGGGCTCACCTGTCACGCGAACGAGGAGGCGTTGCGCGACCTGCTGACCCACGCCGACAAGGCCGGCTTGGACAGCGTCGGGCGCCGGTGCGACACCCGGAGCCCGGAGTCGGTCCGCGCGACCTACCGACACTTCGTCGAGACGCTCGGGCCGCCGGGCGCACTCGTCTACTGCACCGGGATCCGACGCGACCGGCCGCTGTTGCAGATGGCCGACGAGGACTGGGCCGACGTCCTCGACACCAACCTGCGGGGAGCGATGCAGTTCGTCCGGTTGGCCGGGGCGGACATGGTCCGCGCCGGGTTCGGCCGGATCATCCTGGTCTCCTCCGTCTCGGGGCGGGCCGGCGTGGCGGGCCAGGCGAACTACGGCGCGAGCAAAGGCGGCATGGAGGCGATGATCCGTGCGTTGACCCGCGAGTTCGGGCAGTTCGGCGTCACCATCAACGGCGTCGCGCCGGGGCTGGTGGAGTCCGCCATGACCGCTGACCTCCCGTCCGCCGTCAAGCGCGCCTATCTGAGCCGGATCCCGCTGCGGCGCTTCGCGGAGCCGGAGGACGTCGCCCCGCTCGTGGGCTTCCTCGTCTCGGACGGCGCTCGATACATCACCGGGCAGACCTTCGTGGTCGACGGTGGGCTGACCGCATAGGAGGCGCGGATGACCAGGCCAGTGGTAATCACCGGACTCGGCGTCGTCAGCGCCGCCGGCATCGGCATCGACCAGACCTGGCGCACGATCGAAACCGACCCGCCGTGCGCCCAGATGGTCGAGCTGCCCTCCGCGCGTCCGGAGGACGGCACGTTCAAGGTCTTCATGGCGCCGGACTACCGCCTCGCGGACGTCACCGAGACGTACGTCGACGGTGCCCAGCTCGAACGCGAAGGCATCGACCGGCAACGCGACATCAAGCACCTCGTCGCCGCGGCCGGACTCGCCATGGACGACGCCGGACTGCGCACCTTCCCCGACCTCGACCTGCGGGAGGTCGGGCTCGTGGTGGCCGACGAACACCCGGGCGTCGAACGTCTGGCCCGCACGCTGTACGGGGCGGTGGCCGAGCACGACACCGGCACGGCACAGGCCGGCTACACCGACCTGTCCGAGCAGATCTTCGCGCTGAACACGTTCCTCGCGCCCTATCTCGTCGCTCGCGCACTGCACGTCGGCGGCGAGTGCGGCTTCGTCAACTCCGCGTGCGCGTCGGGCCTCACCGCGATCGACAACGCGGCCACCCAGATCCGGCTCGGCCGTACCCCGCTGGCCGTCGCGGTGGCCTCCGACGACCCACTCAGCTCGGGCAAGTTCCGATGGTTCGCCGACATGGGCCTGTACGCGCCGGACGGGGTCCCCCGGCCGTTCGACCCGGCGGCGTCCGGCACCGTCTTCGGCGACGGTGGCGCCGCGGTCGTGTTGGAGGACGAGGAGCACGCCCGACGTCGTGGCGCCCGGATCTACGGTCGCCTGCGCGGCGCCGGGTTCACGCAGGACGGATGGCGCATCAGCGCACCCCACCCGGCGAGCGGCAACCAGGGCCGGTCCATCCGGCGGGCGCTGCGCGAGGCGGCCCTCGACGCGGCGCAGGTCGACGTCGTCGTACCGCACGGCACCGGGATCCGGATGATCGACACCTACGAGGCCCGGACGATCCGGCGTCTCTGGCCGGACCAGACCCGGCAACCGGTGTGCCTGCCGCTCAAGCCCTACGTCGGGCACAACCTCGGCGGGTCATCGCTGCTGGAGACGGCCCTGCTACTCAAGGCCATGGCGGAGCGGCGGCTGCCCGGGACACCCGGCGCGCAGTCCGCCCACGGCCTCGACCTGCCCACCGGCTGGACGTCGAAGCACATCCGGTACGCCGTCAAGTCCGCCGTCGGTTTCGGCGGGTTCTACGGCGCGATCGTCCTGGAGGCGATCTGACATGACCGACCGGACCCGGACCGACACCGGCCACGTCGACGCCCACGTGGACGAGGCGTACCTCGACGCGTGCGCCGACGCGTGGCAGGTGACCGGCGACCTCGCGCAGTCGATCCTGGACACGCTCGACCCCGAGGCGGTGAACCCCACCGACGAGCATCGCCGACACTGCGTCGCCTGGCTCCGCCGTGCCGCCGAACGCCGGACGCTCCCCCGGACCACACCGGTGCTCGACCCGTCGGCGGGTAGCCACGCGCCGACGGTCGACCTGCTGCGCCATGCCGCCGGGGCGTACCCCGGCTTCCTGGACGGCACCTCCTCCGGCCGCAAGATCCTGCTCGCCGGGCCGGGCATGCGGCTGTGGCACGGCTACTTCCAGTCCGACAACCTGCTGTACCGGCCGCTCAACGCCGCCGCCGCAGCGGCGGTCGAGAACACCCTGCGCACCGGTGGCGGCACCCGGATCCTCGAAGTGGGCGCCGGCACCGGCGGGGCGACGGCACACCTGCTGGCGCACTGGCCCGACGACCTGCGCGGCACCTACGACTACACGGTCACCGACATGAGCGCCAGCCTGCTGGTCGGCGCCCGCCGCAGACACAGCGGGAACACCCCGGCCCCGGTACGCCTGGAGTTCCGCCGGTTCGACTTCGACCTCGCCGACGACCAGGGCCTGGCCCCGCACGGCTACGACGTCGTGCTCGCCGTCAACGCGCTGCACGTCGCCGCCGACATCCCGTCGACCCTGCGCCACCTCCGGTCGCTGGTCCGGCCCGGCGGCGCGCTGGTGCTCAGCGAGTCGCTCTGCGCCACCGGCGACCTCGTGCACCAGGAGTTCATCTTCAACCTGCTGCCGTTGTCGGCCGACGCATGTCGGCGGGGCAGCCGTTTCCATCCGGCAGCCGCCTGGCGGGCGTACTTCGACACCGCCGGGATCGACGCGCAGATCCAGGTCAACAGCGCCGGCCCGGAGCTGGTGATGGTGGCCGTCGCCGCCGGGGCGGGCACGCCGTGAGCGGATCGCGGACGCCGGAGGCTCCCGGTCGCGTACCGGCCGTCGCGGCGGCCACCCCGCGGCCGGTGCGGGTCCTGGTCACCGGGGCGACGGGCTTCCTCGGCAGGTGGGTCACCGAGGCGTTCGCCGCCCTCGGTGACCACGTCACCACCTTCCCGGGTCGGGAACTCGGCGTGGCGGTGGCCGGTCCGGGCCGCGCGTTGCGCCGGGCGGTGGCCGAGGTCGACGCCGTCTGCCATCTCGCCGCCGCCACACCGTTGCAGCCCGGTCGACGGACCACCCGCACCTACGCCCGGTGCAACGTCGACGCGACCCGTCTGCTCCTCGACGCCGTCGCCGGGACCAGCAGGTGCCGGTTCGTGTTCGCGTCGACCGCGATGGTCCGTGGTCTGGGCCCGACCGGACGGCACTCCGAGCGGGCCGCCTACGCCGAGTCGAAGCTGGCCGCCGAGGAACTCGTCGAACGGTACGGCTTCGGTGTCTCGTTGCGGCTCAACGCCCTCGGCGGGCCGCGCACGCCGACCGACCGGGGCATCGTCGCGGCGGCGCTTCGTGCCGCCGACGAGAACCGGCCGTTCGACGTCTACGGCGACGGCTCGTCGGGCCGCGACTACCTGCACGTCCTCGACGCGGCGCGGGCGGTCGTCTGTGCCGCCCGCCGCCCGGTCGCGGGCTACCGGGCCGTCGAGATCGGCAGCGGCCGGCTGTCCACGATCGAGGCCGTCCTCACGACCGTGGAACGCGTCACCCGGCGGCGCGTGCAGCGTCGGCACCTGCCGGAACGCGCCGACGTCGACGACCGTCCCGCCTGCGACCTGCGTCCGGCCCGCGCGGTGCTCGACTGGTCGCCGCGCCGGTCCGCACTCGCCACCCTGGTCGGCGACCAGTGGGCCGAGCAGCAGGAGCCGGGCACCTTCTCGACGTGCCTGCGGTGGACCCTGGACCCGTCGGGCCGGCCGCTGACCATCGTCACGCCGCGAGCAGGAGGCCGACCATGACGACCACACCCGAGTTCGACCTGATCGTCGTCGGTGCCGGCGTCGCCGGGTTGTCGGCGGCCTTCTACTGGATCACCGATGTCGACCGGGACGCGCGGGTGCTGATCGTCGAGGCCGGTACGCAGCTCGGCGGACCCGCGATCCGGCACACCTTCGACGTCGACGGACGGCGGCTCGTCTCGCCGGGCGGCGCCCAGGAACTCACCTTCCCCTCCGCCTTCGCCCCCGCCGTGCGGTCCGCCCTGGCCACCGTCGGCGTCGACACCGACCGCTTCCACACCGACACGGTGGCGCGGCACTACACCGACCGGGGTGCCGGCGGCCACGGCCTCGCCTTCGCCGCGTCGGTCTGGGGGCGAAGCCACCTGGCCGCCCACGGCCCGTCCGACGCCGTGGACCTCACCGACGCGCCGCTCGCGGCAAGGGCCAGAGGGCAGGTCGCGGCGCTGGTCGACGAACCCACCGACTGGCTGGCGGGCCGGACCGATGACGAGAAGCTCGCCGAACTCCGGCGGCGTAGCTGCGACGAGGTTCTTCGCGACTTCGCCGAACTCGACGAGGACACCCACCGGTTCCTGCGGTACAGCACGTCGGCGCAGTCGGGCATGACCTTCGACCAGCATCCCGCCCTGGACGCCGCGCTCATCGGATATCTGGGCCTGGACGGGATCGGGGTCCGCCCCAGCGGCACGCCGTGGGCGGGACTGACCCGGACCGGCGCGAGGTTCTTCCCGCACCTGGACCCACCGATCTTCCGCTTCCCGGACGGCAACGCCACCGTCGCCCGGGCCCTCGCCCACCACCTGGTGCCCGACCTGTTCGACGCCGACACCGTCGACGACCGGCTGACCGCCGAGATGTCCGTCGACGCGCTCGACCGCCCCGACAACCAGGTACGGATCCGGTTGAACGCCACGGCCACCGCGCTGCGTCACGTCGGCCCCGACACGGTCGAGGTCGAGGTCGAGGGGGCCGGGGCGGCCACGATCACGTACCGGGCGCGGGCCGCGATCGTCGCCGCACCCGCCCACACCACGGCGCGGCTCGTCCCGGAACTCGGTCCGGAGCAGCGGGCCACCGCCGCCTGTCTCGGCCGGTACCCGATCGTGTCGGCCTCCGTCGCGTTGCGGAACTGGCGCGCGTGGCAGTCGCTCGGCGTCTCCCGGCTCTCCTGGCCCGGTCACCCCACCTGGCAGATCGCCGGGCTGGAGTTCCCGGTCGCCATCGGCGCCTGCGCACCGTCGCCGTCACCCGACGAGCCGACGACCGCGACCGCGCTCGGCGCGCTCACCGTGGCGGGTACCGCACCCGCCGCTGGCGCGGCCGCCGGCCGGCGACGGCTGTACGCCGCCGGGGCATCCCAGGAGATCGCCACCGAACTGCGGAACCTGCTGGCGGAGGCGCTCGCGCCCGGCGGCTTCGTGGCCGACCGCGACATCGCCGACCTCCGCGTCGAGCTGTGGCCGCACGGCTACGCCCGGTACGCCACCTCGCGTGACCGTCCCGGCGACGGCAGTGCCACGACCGACGCCAGGGGCCGGCTCGCCGACGGTGTCGGACGGATCGCCGTCGCCGGTGTCGACGTCATCGACCATCCCTTCCTCGACGGCGCGATGGAGTCCGCGCATCTCGCCGTCACCCGTCTCGCGAACGGCGCCGACCGCCGATGACGACCCGCGTCCCGCACCACCGCCCAGGGCACCACCGACCACGGAGGAACGACTCGACATGAGGTTGCTGTTCAGCAGTCTGCCGGCCCACGATCACCTGCTGGAACTGATCCCCGTCGCGGAGGCCGCGAAGCGCTGCGGCCACGACGTCGCCATCGCCGTGTCGGGACGCTTCGCCGCCACCGTCGAGGCGCTCGGCATCGAGCACATCACCGCCGGTCCCGACTGGGTCGGCGACTTCCTCGACAGCCTCGACGGTGACGTCCTCCCCGATGAGATGGAGGACTTCACCCAGAACTTCATGGCCGAGCTGTTCTGCGGAGAGGCGTGTGTCGCGATGGGCGACGACGTCTCCCGGGCGATCGCGGACTGGAATCCCGACATCGTGCTGCGCGACACCGGTGAACTCGGCGGCTACCTCGCCGCCGAACGGGCCGGACTGCCGCACGTCACCGTCGGGGTCCTCGACTTCAACGGCATGATGCTCGGCAAGGGTGTGGTCGCCGCCCTCGACCGCCGCCGCCAGCAGTTCGGACTGCCGCCGGACCCGGACGGCCTGCGGCAGTACGCGTACGGCCACCTCAACATGCTGTCGCCGACCTTCGCGCCGGAGGAACTCGAACTGCCCAACGTGTTCACCGTCCGGGTGGACGGCGTCCGGCGCGGCGAGGTGCTGCCGGAGTGGATCGGCGACCTGGTCGACGACGAGCGACCACTCGTCTACGCCAGCTTCGGTACGGCGGCCTCGACGATCCCCTCGTACGGGCCGCCGCTGGCCAAGGTGATCGCCGGCATGGGCGCGGTCGACGCGAACGTCATCGTCTCCACCGGCAAGGGACTGGACTGGCACGGCAAGGAGATCATCGAAGGGGTCCCGGTGCCGGAGAACGTCCGGGTCGTCGAGTGGGTGCCCCAGGCGCTGCTCATGCGCTCGGTCGACATGCTGCTCACCCACGCCGGCCCGGCCACCGCCCGCCAGGCGATCGTCAACGGCGTACCCGTCGTCGCGGTGCCGCTGCTCTTCGACGCCTTCGAGATCGCCAACCGCTTCACGCAGCACGGCATGGGCGTGCAGTTGGACTGGACGAGCTTCACGCCGGAGGACGTCGCGGCGGCGACGACCACCGTCCTCGGCGATCCGGCGTACCGGCGGGCCGCCCGCCGGTTGCAGGCCCGGACGCTGACGGTGCCGCCGATCGACGACGCGGCGGTCGGCTTCATCGAGCGGGTCCACGCCGAGAACCCGCGCCGATGACCGGCACCGGCGACCGGGTGCGGTCGCGCATCGCGGCCCGGATGGCACTCACCGACGAGCGGCTCGACCGTCGACTCGCGCTGTTCACACCGGTCGACGCCGCCGCGGGCGACCTCGTCCGGGCGATCAGCCGCGAGTTCGCGGCCGGCTTCAACGACACCCTGCGGGCGTACGATCCGGCGGCGGTGAGCGCTCGGGTGGACGGTATGGCGGACGACTATCTCGCCCCCTTCTATGTCGAGGGCGCCGCGATGGCGCTCGCCGCGGCGGGAACGCTCTATCCGATTCGGGCCCGTACGGCACACCACCGCCTGCTCGCCACGCTGCCCGGCCACCGGTACCTGATATTCGCGGGTTGGGGCTGGTGGTACGCCGTACGGCCGTTCGCCGCGCGCGCGATGAGACGCAGTCCGCTCTGGCGCCAGGACAGCCTGTTCACCGGCCTCGGTGTCGACGGCATGGCGTTCGCGACGTGCTTCCTCAACGCCGCGCCACCGCGTTTCGACGTGCCCTGCCCCTTCCCCGAGGCGGAGTACCGGGCGCTGTGGTCACAGGGCTACGGTCGGGCGCTCTGGTTCGTCGCCGGCGGTCGACCGGAGGTCATCGAGGACCAGCGCGCGCGGCTGGCCCCTGCGCTCAGACCGGAGCTGTACGCCGGTCTCGGCCTGGCGACCGCCTTCGCCGGGATGCGCCGGATGCGGCGCATCCCGGCGGCACCGTCGGATCAGGAGAGCGAGCGACGCGCCTTTCTCCAGGGAGTCGCGTTCGGCCTGACCGCACGCCGGGAAGCCTCACCCCGCAGTTTCGCGCGGTTCCTCGACCAGCTCGGCCGGTCCGACGCCGGCTGGGTCACCACGGTCACCGACCGGTGCCTCGCGCCGCCCGAGCGGGACGCCAGCCGCGACGGCGGCTACGTGGCCTGGCAGCATCGGCTGCGCACCGAACTCCCGGTCCCGGAGCGATCGGCATGAGCAGGCCACGGCACGTCTGCGCCATCCGGGACCCGATCCCCGCCTACCGGCAGGGCATCGCGCGGGAACTCGACAACGCCGGCTACGAGACGGCCGAGCCGGGCGACTGCTACGCCTGGATCCGGCGGTTCCGGCGGGCGGCCCACCCCACCGAGTACCGCCTCGCCGTGCTGCTCTCCATCCGCAGCGAGTCCGACGTCGACGTGCTCGCGGCGCTCCGGGCGCACGACGAGCAGGTGGCGCTGCTCGCCCTGCTCGTGGACCCCGCCGCCGACGACTACCGGCGCGCGCTCGACGCCGGGGCCTGGGGTGTCGTCGACTACGCGGCGTCTCCGGACGAGATCGTGGCCGCGCTGGAGGCGACGTGGGCCGGCGCCGTCCGGCTGCCCAGGGCGGTCGCCGTCGACCTGCTCAGTCGGCCCGGTCGGGCCGAGACGGAGCTGTCGGTCGACGAGTCCGACGTGCTGCGCCTGGCGGCGCTGGCCAGCGGATGGAGCGTCGAACGGCTCGCCAGCCACGAGAACTTCTCGACCCGGGCGATGTTCCGACACCTCCAGGAGCTGTACCGCACGCTCGGCGTGTCGAACCGGCACGAGGCCGTGGTGGTCGCCGCCCGGCACGGTCTGCTCGACGGCTCCATGGAGGCCATGCGGGAACGTGCCGCGGACGACGGTCGTCGTGGGTCCGGCACCCGCAACGGCACCGCCACCAGGGCGGTGCTGGCCGACAGCGCACACCGCGTGGACCGGCAGCCCTCGGTCACCGGGTCGGCGGCCCCGAGCCGCCGGTGACGCGGGTCAGGCCGCGGTACGCGCGGCCGGTCGCGGTAGCGGTGTCGTCCTCGACCGCGACTCGCCCGCCACCGCACCGACCAGGCACACCAGCGCGCTGCGCGCCTGCATGTTGACCTGGTGACTGTGCACCAGCATGGCGATCACCTCGCTGACCGGGCACCACCGGAAGCCCGCCGGGGCGTCGTGGTGGTCGACCAACGCGACGAGATGCCGACAGCGACTGTGCAGGAAGCGTCCGCCCTCGTCGGACAGGACCGCGTCGAACAGGACCGCCTCCGCCGGACTGTCGAGCAGGCGGGCCAGCAGCTCCGCCTCCGCGCCGGACCGTGGCGTCTCGCCACCGGCGATCTGCACGGTCGGCCCCAACTCGACGTCGTCGACGAGGCCGGGCTCGGGACAGGCCTGCATGAGCAGGTGGAGTTCACCACCATGGTCGGCGACGGCGAGGCCCACCACGCCCAGCCCGACCGGCCGGATCATCGGTTGGCACCACTGGTCGACCTCACGTCCCGCCGCGTCGACGCTGACCGCGACGACCTCGAAGCCCGTACCGTCGTCGCGGCGGAGCGCGTCCGCGCCGCGTCGCCAGCCCTCGAGGTCCGGCAGGGCGACGCGGACGGAGACCGACGACTGCCGGGCACGCTCGGCCGAGAGCCAGCGGGCCAGCGGCCGTACGTCGCACCGGGCGGCAGCGGCCAGGGTTCGGGGCAGGACCGGCAGCCGCGCCCCGGACAGGGCGAACTCACCGGGCAGCGTCCACGGCGCACAGCCCAGGACGGCCCGGGTGTCGGCGTGCACGAGGTCGTCGTCGTGCAGCAGCGCCAGCAGGTCGGCGAGGTCGATCCAGCGGAAACCCTCCTGCGGCGCGAAGCGTGGGGTCCGGACGATCATCACCCGGTTGCGCTTGCGCCAGAACACGCCACCGTGCTCGGACTGCCGCGAGTCGACGACGACGTCCGCCGTGGCCGGGTCGAAGAGGTCCAGGTACGGGACCGGTCGGCCGCCGTGCACCCGTTCCCGGTTGCTCCGGGTCGCCTGCACGGTCGGCGACAGTTGGATGCCGTTGATGTTGCCGGGTTCGGCCTTCGCCTGGACGAGCGCCGCGTAGCCCCGGTCGGAGCGGGTCACCGCGATCGCCAACAGGCCGATCTCCGGCTGGTCGACCATCGGTTGCATCCACGAGTGGCGGCCGTCCTCGGTCCGCACCCGGTGCCCCCGGACGGCGAAGAATCGACCGCTGCCGTGTGTGAGGGCGGGCTCCTCGGCCCCGGTGATCCAGCCCGGTACGTCATCGAGGGGAAGCCGGGACGGTCGCGCGTACCGGATGCGGCCCATCGCCTCACGCCAGTGTCGTATCTCGTCGAGCAGCGACGGGTCGGCACGCGACTCGACGAGATGCGACGGGGTGGCCACCCGGCGGTCAGTCAATCCGCACCTCCGGCACGTAACGGATCCACCGACCGCCGCGCTCGACGAACTCCTGTTCCTTGGCGACGATCTCGTCGGCGTGGTTCCAGGCGAAGAGCAGGAAGGTGTCCGGGTAGTCGGCGAGGTTCTGCGGGAACGGCTCGACCGGGATGCCGGAACCGGGAGTCGTCCGGCCCTGCTTCTCCGGTGTGGTGTCGTAGACGACCGGCAGCAGTCCCGGCCCGATGTCGCAGTAGTTCAGCACGGTGGCGCTCTTCGCGGTGGCGGCGTATCCGGCGACGCTGCGGCCGGCCTTCCGCTCGTCCGCCAGGACGTCCCGGAGCTGCTCGCGGCGGTCGGCGACGCCGGCAGCGAACGCCTGCAGCCGGGACAGTTCGTGTGTCCCGGCACGGTCCTCGGTGGCGATCAGCGCGCCGACGGCGGGCGTGGGGGTACGGCCGCCCCGGGCGAGCGTGTAGCGCAGCTCGCCACCGTGGACGCCGAGGTGCTCGACGTCCACCAGCGCGAACCCGTACAGCGCGGCGATCCGCGCGACCGAGGTGGCCGAGAAGAGATAGAAGTGCTCGTCGTAGATCTGGTCGAACGAGCCGAGACGCAGCACGTCACCGAGGTAGGGATCCTCGAAGACCACCACGCCGTCGTCGGCCAGCAACGTCTCCAGGCCCGTGAAGACGCCGTGCAGGTCGGGGATGTGGCACATGGTGTTCGCCGCGTAGACGACGTCGGCGGGGCCGAACTCGTCGCGTACCCGGGCGGCGGTGGTGGCGTCGAACCACTCCGCACGCGCGTTGACCCTGCGGGCCACCGCCTCGTCCACCATGTTCGCCGCCGGGTCGATGCCGAGGTGTCGGATGCCGCGTTCGGCGATCGTGGCGAGCATGGTGCCGTCGTTGCTGCCGATCTCGACCACGAAGGGATCCGGTGACTCCAGCCCGGCGACGAGGCGCTCGGCGGTCGCGGCGAAGTGCGACGCCATCCGCCTCGACGACGAGGTGCGGAACGGGTACTCCTCGTGGAACATCCGCTCGACCGGGACCGGATCGGCGAGTTGGACGACGTGGCATCCGTGGCAGACCACGGCCCTGAGGTGAAGCCAGAATTCGTCGGAGGGATCGTCGGGAATGCGGAATGCGTCGGACAGCGGTTGCCGGCCCAGATCCAGGAACTGCGTCACCGCGTCGCCACAGGCTCTGCAAGGCATGTAGCGGATGCTAGGCGCTCGTCAGGGCCGTGGCCTGGCGTCCGGCGTGGATCACGCGGACCGCGTCGTAACCGTGTCGGCCGGTGTCACGGGTGCGCCATGTTTTCTGGCGCGCCTGTCGGATCGACTGGCGTGATTCACCGGTGCCCGATTCCGCAATGCGCTCCTAGGGTTGCGATTACGAGCGAATCTCGGTCCGGCAGCAATCACACCCGTCAAGACGACTCGCACGAAAGGTCCGATGAGATGATCAAAATCGGTGACATGCTCCTCGAAGAGCTCGACCGGGATCTCCCCAGCGAGATCGCCGACCCGGCCGCCGCCCTGCGGGGCCGCGCCGCCCAGGTGCTCGAGGTCATGACGCCTCGGCGCACCTTCGCCGACGGCAGCCGCGGCTACCACGCGATCGCACAGACCACGATCGAGGTCGTCGCCGGCAAGGACCCCAACGACACGACGATGCCGCGGGAGCGCTTCGAGTTCCCGGAGTCGCCCTGCGTCATCCAGCTCCACGACCCGGTGCTCACGCTCAACGGCGCCCTCCGGCTCGACCTCGAGATCAAGTCCTACCGGGCCGAGGCGACCAGTCAGATCCTGTTCCCCGGGCAGAAGGTGGCCCTCGGCGTCGGGCGGTCGTTCGACGTCAACCTGCCGCCGTCGGTCGGCCGTCTGGAGATCCCGCTCGGGATCGACTTCGCCGCCGGTGAGACGGTGCGCAGCCACCAGATGATCTACCTGGCCGTCGAGACGCCGATGGGTACGCTGCACAACCCGGACGCGGCGCACATGTTCGCGACGGTCAACAAGGTCCCGCCGATCGGCTTCTCCTACTTCCAGGAGGGCCTCGTCCCGATGGCGAACGCCGACAACGAGGTCGTCGCCATCAAGGTGTTCACCGAGACCGCCCTGCGCCGGGTGGTCACGGACTGACCCGTCGCCGGGCAGAGGCTCGCTCGACGCCGCCGCCGCACCCGTCGCCGGGTGCGGCGGCGCTCGCGGTCGGCGGCGGTGGGGCGGGTCCGACCGCTACGGACACTGTCGACAGTGTGGCTTCATCCGGATCGCGACACGCGACTCCGTCGCCCAGCGACAGACCGAAATGTATGAAACGCTGCTAACGTACACCTTCGCCTACCGCCTTGCGCGGCGCAGGAATTGACGAGCAACCAACTGAAGGGACAGCCCCACGTGCCGAACCTGAAGAGTGTCACGGCGGTTCTGCCAGTCTCCGACCACGCCGCTGCCGTCGCCTGGTACAAGCAGTGGATCGGGCGCGACCCCGACGTCGAGCCCCAAGAGGGCGTCGCGGAGTGGCAGATCGCAGAGAACGCCTGGATCCAGGTCTCGCTGGACCCGGAGACCACCGGCCGGACCAACATCGTCGTCGGTGTGGAAGACATCGACGCCCAGGTGGCCAGCCTCGCGAGCGCGGGCGTGCCCGTCGGTGAGATCCAGGACTACGACTTCATCAAGCTGACCGAGATCGTGGACCCGGCCGGCAACAAGGTCAACTTCGTGTGGGAGAACCCGAAGTACGAGCCGCCGGCGGAGTAGGACCGCAGCACGGCACCCGTTGACGGGTGTGAATGGTGGTCGGACGTCGCGTCCGGCCGTTTCACCAGGTCGGGGCACCCGGAACTGATCGCACGACGGATCGGGTTCCGGGTGCCCCGCGTGGTTTCCGGGTGATCGGTGTCAGCCCCTTGTGGAGGGTCCGTCGGGTGTGCTGATGTGTGCACGGGGCATTCCAATCCCGACCCCTCACTGGCAGGAGCCGACATGGCAGCAGAAACGTACGGAGATGGCTACGCCGAACTCTTCGACTTCGTCTACGGCGCCGAGGCGCCCGATTCGATGGTGACGACCCTCGCCGACCTGGCCGAGGACGGGCCCGTCCTCGAACTGGGCGTCGGTACCGGCCGGGTCGCGATCCCCCTCGCCGCTCGCGGCCTGGCCGTGACCGGTGTGGACAGTTCGACGGCGATGCTGAAGACCCTGGCCGGCAAGCCCGGCGGCGACTCGGTACGGACCGCGCTCAGCGAACTGCCGCAGATCGCGGTCGACGGCCGGTACCGACTCGTCGCCTGTCTCGACAACACCTTCCTGCTGCTGACCACCCAGGACGCACAGACGCAGTGCGTCCTGAACGCCGCCGAGATGCTGACCGACGACGGTCTGCTGGTGCTGGAGACCTTCGCCCGCGCACCCGGCGACTTCGGGGTGATGCCCGCGCACCTGGGTGAGAACGCCACCGTGCTCTGGGCCTACCAGGTCGACCCGCTGTCGCAGCAGTTCCACATCCGCGAGATCATCTACGGCGAGAACCTGATGCGCGTCGTCCCGTTCGACGGCCGTGGGGTATCACCCGCGGAACTCGACCTGATGGCTCGGCTGGCCGGGCTGCGGTTGCGTGAGCGCTGGTGCGACTGGGAGCGGACCCCGGTCGAGTCGGACAGCCCACTGGTCATCTCGGTCTTCGAGCGAGCCGACCAGTGAGCTGACCGGTGGTGTTCACAGCCGGGACAGGACGGCGCGCAGCTCGTCGATCACGCGGGCCTGGTCCGACGCCGCCAGCGTCGGATACATCGGCAACGAGAAGACCTCGTTCGCCAACCGTTCGGTGACCGGCAGCGAGCCGACCCCCTGTCCCAGGTGCGCGAAGCCACTCATGGTGTGCACCGGCCAGGGATAGCTCACGTTCAGCGTGATCCCGGCGGCCTTCATCTGCCGGATGATCTCGTCGCGGGCGGGGTGCCGCACGACGTACAGGTAGTAGACGTGCTCGTTGCCGGGCACCACGGTCGGCAGGCCGAGGTCCGTGTCGGCGAACGCCTCGTCGTAGGTGGCCGCGATCGCGCGCCGGGCCGAGACGTACTGCTCCAACCGCGCCAGCTTGCGGAGCAGGATCTCGGCCTGCACCTCGTCGAGGCGGGCGTTGAACCCGGGCGTCTCGACGACGTAGTAGCGCTCCGCCATGCCGTAGTACCGCAGCCTTCGCAGGGTCGCGTCCACCTGGTCGTCGTCGACGACCACGGCACCCCCGTCCCCGTAGGCGCCGAGCACCTTGGTCGGATAGAAGGAGAACGCCGCCGCGTCACCGAACGACCCGACGATCCGGCCGTCCTGACGGGCCCCGTGGGCCTGGGCGCAGTCCTCCAGGACGGTCAGCCCGAAGTCCTGGGCGACCTGGCGCACCGCCGGCATGTCGACCGCCTGCCCGTACAGGTGCACCGGGAGGATGCAGCGGGTGCGTTCGGTGACGGCGGCGGCCAGGTGCCCGACGTCCATCAGTTGCGTCTCGGGCCGTACGTCGACGAAGGTCGGGGTCGCACCGACGGCGTCGATCGCGACGACCGTGGGGGCGGCCGTGTTCGACACGGTGATCACCTCGTCCCCAGGCCCGACACCGAGGCTGCGCAGCGCCAACACCAGCGCGTTCGTGCCGTTGTCGACGCCGACGCAGTGACTCCGCTGATGCTTCGCGGCGAACGCCGTCTCGAAGGACCGCACGCTCTCCCCGAGCACCAGTTGACCCGATCGGAACACCTTGTCGACAGCTTCGAGCAGCTCGTCGCGTTCCGCCTCGTACTCGGTGAGGTAGCTCCACACGTTGATGCTCATAGCCGACAAGGCTAGTGCGGAGATCCACCCAGGCGCGCGTCGGCGGACACGCATCCGTAACGAATGGGCCTGGCCCGACGCTCTCCACCGGTGTAGACAAGATTCGATCATGCCGTGCGCCGGAACCGGTGGAACGTCGTGGGAGAGGGGGTGCGGTGCGGGGCGAACTGCAACGCATCGTGGACGCGGTCGCCGCCCACGTCGGCCGTCCCGCACTGATCGAGGACCGACGGCAGCGCGTCGTCGTCTACAGCGAGCAGACCGGCCTGATGGACGAGGTCCGCCGGGCCTCGATCCTGCGGCGGCAGACCGCACCGGAGGTCATCGCCTGGCTGCGCGGCCTCGGCATCACCGACGCCCGCCGGGCGGTACGCACCCCGGCCAGCCCGGAACTGGACCTGCTGCCCCGGCTCTGCGTGCCGGTACGCCACCACGACCTGCTGCTCGGCTTCGTCTGGTTCATCGACCCCGACGGCACCATGACCGAGGTCGACCTGGCCGCCACCGGCCTGCTTAAGGAGCTGTCGCTGGCGCTGTACCGGGAGAACCTGCTCGGCGAGTTGGCCGCGCAGAGCGAGACCGAGGCGGCCCGGACCCTGCTGGCGGACAGCCCCGGCACCCGCGACCAGGCGGTGCGGGCGCTGCTGGAGGCCGGGATGATCAATGCTGACGGTCCACGGACCGCGCTGGTCGCCCGACTCGTCGCGCCCGAGGAACGGCAGCCGGACGAGCGGGCCCGCATCGCGCTGGAACAGTCGCTGGTGGCCGCGCGTCGCCGGGCCGGTACGCGGGAGGCGCTGCACCTGGTCCGGCACGACCACGGGGTGCTGCTGCTGCCGGCCGAACCGGCCGCCGGTCGGCCGACACCGGAGGTGGCCGCCCGACAACTCGACGACGACCTGCAACAGGTGACCCGCAGTCTGGGTTCCGTGGAGCGGACCGTGGTCGGGGTGGGCCGGACCAGGCCACGGCTGGCCGACGTGGTCGAGTCGTACGTGGAGGCGCTGCACGCCGCGCGGGTCGGCGCGCAACTGCCGGCGTTGGGTCGGGTGGTCGCCTGGGCCGGGCTGGGCGTCTACCGGGTGTTGGCCCGGCTGGGCGAGCAGCAGCTCACCGTGGCCGACGTCCATCCGGGGCTGGCCCGGCTGGTGTCCACGCCGGGTCACCACACGCTGCTGACCACCCTGGAGCACTACCTGGACCGGGCCGGCAACGCCCACGCCACCGCCGCCGACCTGCGCCTGCACCGGACCACGCTCTACTACCGGTTGCAACGGATCGAGGAGCTGGCCGGCACCGACCTCAAGGACGGCGGCGAACGGCTCTGCCTGCACCTGGCGCTGAAACTGGCCCGACTGGCGGAGCGGCACGGCGGTGCGGAGTGAGCAGTCGGCTCCGACAGGCGTAGCAAGCGGCGGCGGAGATCTCCGACAGGTGACCGATGACCGGGCGGCGAGGCGGTCCATAGGTTCGGCGGAACCCGGGGCGTCCGGTGCGACGGCGGGGAGGGGGCGACGCGGTGAGGGCACGCTGGCTCGGCCGGTACCTGCTGCCCACCCTGGTCGCGCTGCTGTTCGTCGCCCCACTGTGGTTCATGGTGGTCGGCTCGCTGCGCCCCACCGGTGCCCCACCTCCGCGCACGCTGGAGTGGTGGCCGACCGCGCCGACCACGGCCGCGTACACCCGCCTGCCGGACCTGATCCCGATCTTCCGCTACCTGGCGAACTCGGCTCTGGTGGTGGCGCTGGCCGTGCCGTTGACCGTGCTGGTCGCCGCGCTGAGCGGGTTCGGGCTGCGGCTGCTGTCCCGGCGCTCGCGGCGGCGGGCGTTGACCGGGCTGCTGGTGCTGCTGCTGGTGCCGGTCACGGCGGTCTGGGCGACCCGGTTCGAGGTGTTCCGGCTGGCCGGGGTGGTCGACACGTACCTGCCGTTGCTGGCACCGGCGGCGCTGGCGGTCAGTCCGTTCCTCGTGCTGCTGTACGCGTGGAGTTTCGGTGGGATCCCCGACAGCCAGCTGCAGGCCGCCCGCCTGGAGGGGGCGGGCTGGTTGACCATCTGGCGGCGGCTGGCGTTGCCGCAGGTCAAACCGGCCACGCTGGCGGTCTCGGTGTTGGCCTTCACCTTCCACTGGTCCAACTTCATCGACCCGCTGCTCTACCTCACCAGCGGCGACCGGTACACCTGGCCGCTGGGCCTGCGCTTCCTGCTGCTGCTCAACCCGACGGACTGGCCGCTGCTGATGGCCGGCAGCGTGGTCGCCACCGCGCCGTGCGTGCTGGTCTTCCTGCTCGCCCAGCGGGTCCTGCTCGCCGACGACCCGTTGGCGGCGCTTCGACCGAGAGGACGCCGATGACCCCGACCCGGTGGCGCACCTGTGCGGCGCTGCTCACCGTCCTGCTCGTCGCCGCCGGCTGTTCGTCCGGTGAGCGGGCCGCGGAACGTCGCGGCATCACCGTGGTGCTGTTCGGCGACGCGGAGGAGGTGGCCGGCTATCACACGCTGGTCGACGGCTTCACCGCGGCGAACCCCGACGTGCCGGTCACGCTCTCCCCCGTCGCCACCCAGGACGAGCTGATGGCGCGGCTCACCACCTCGTTCGCGGGGGGCCGACCGCCGGACGTGTTCCTGCTCAACTACCGGCGGTACGGGCAATTCGCGGCGCAGGGGGCGATCGAGCCGGCGCAGTCCTACCTGGACGGCAGCGACACCATCCGGGCGAGCGACTTCAGTCCCCGCGCCCTGGACGCGTTCCGGTTCGACGGCGAGGAGCTGACCTGCCTGCCGCAGAACCTGTCCTCGCTGGTCGTCTACTACAACGCCGACCTGTTCGCCGCCGCCGGGGTGCCGGTCCCGCGCCCCGGCTGGACCTGGGACGACTTCCTCGCCGCCGGGAAGGCGCTGACCCGCGACGGCCGGTACGGGGTGGGCGTGGAGGCGTCCGTCGCCCGGTTGGCGCCGTTCGTCTGGTCCAACCGGGGCGAGTTGGTCGACCATCCGGACCGGCCGACCCGGTTGACGTTGCGTGACGACCCGGCCGCCCGCGCTGCCGTGGACTGGTTCCTCGACCTGCGGCTGCGCCACGGCGTCGTGCCGCCGGACGCGGAGGAGCAGAGCGAGTCGAGCGAGGCCCGTTTCCTGCGCGGCACGCTCGGCATGTATCTCAACAGCCGGGTCGCCGTGCCCACGCTGCGCACGATCGACGGGTTCACCTGGGATGCCGCGCCGCTTCCGGTGGCCCCCGGCGGCGTACCGGCGTCGATCCTGCACAGCGACGCGTACTGCATGAGCGCCGGCCTGCCGGATCACCGACCGGCGTGGCGGTTCATCGAGTACGCCATGGGCGCCGCCGGGCAGCGGGTGCTGGCCGAGTCGGGGCGGACCGTGCCGTCCCGGCTGGACGTGGCCGACTCCCCCGCCTTCCTCGATCCGGCCCGACCGCCCCGTTCGTCGCAGGTCTATCTGGACGCCGAACCGCACCTGCGGGCCACGCCCCGCACCGGCACCTGGTCGCGGGTGGAGAAGGAGACGAACACCCGGCTGGAGGAGGTGTTCTACGGCCGGGTGGAGCGGGAGGAAGGGCTGCGTCGGCTGGAGGAGACCGTCCGTCCGCTGTTCGCGCTGCCGGTCGGCAAGTGACGGGGGTCATCCGGCTGGAGGAGCTGACCCGGTCGTACGGGCGTACCGTCGCCGTCGACGGTGTCGACCTGGAGGTCCGGGCCGGGGAACTGCTCACCCTGGTCGGGCCCTCCGGTTCGGGCAAGTCCACCATCCTGCGGCTGATCGCCGGGCTGGAGCGGCCGGACGCCGGCCGGATCCTGCTCGACGGTGTCGACGTCGCCACGGTGCCGCCGCACCGCCGCGCGGTGGCCATGGTGTTCCAGGACTACGCGCTCTTCCCGCACCTCACCGTGCTCGGCAACCTCACCTTCGGGCTGCGGGTACGCCGGGTGCGGCGGGCCGACGCGGACCGGCGGGCACGGGCCGCCGCCGACCGGCTGGGCATCGCCGACCTGCTCGACCGCCGTCCCGACCAGATGTCCGGCGGCCAACGGCAGCGGGTGGCGCTGGCCCGGGCGCTGCTGCGCGACCCCAGCGTCTATCTGCTGGACGAGCCGCTGGCGAGCCTGGACGCGCCGCTGCGCTTCGCCACCCGGGCGGACCTGCTCGCCCTGCACCGGGAACTGCGCACCACCACCGTGCACGTGACGCACGACCAGCACGAGGCGATGACCCTCGGCGACCGGGTGGTGGTGCTGTCGGCCGGGCGCATCCGGCAGGTCGGCCCGCCGCAGCAGGTGTACGACGCCCCGGCCGACACCTTCGTCGCCGGGTTCCTCGGCAGCCCACCGATGAACCTGGTCCCCGGTGGCGGTGTGCTCGGCGGCGACCCGACGACGACGGTCGGCGTACGCCCGGAGGATCTGGTACGCGATGACGCCGGGCCGGTCGTCGCCACCGTCGAGGCGGTCGAGGCGCTGGGCAGCGAGGCGATCCTGTTGACCCGCTGCCCGGACGGCACCCGGCTGACCGTGCGCACCGGCCCGCGCCCCGGCGTCGGGCCCGGTGCCGAGATCCGGCTGCGGGTCGACCGGCGCCACCTGTTCGACGCGGCCGACGGGCGGCGCCGGTGAGGCGTGCCCGTGCGCCGGTGACCGGCTGGGTGTTCCTCGCCCCGTACGCGGTCGCGGTGCTCCTGCTGATCGCGGTGCCGGTGCTGCTCAACGTCGGGTACGCGTTCACCGACCACACCGGCCTGACCCGCGATCCGCAGTTCGTCGGGCTGGCCAACGTCCGGCGGCTGCTCGACGACCGCTTCCTGCTGGACAGCCTGGAGGCGTCGCTGGTGCACGTGACGCTGGCCGTGCCGGTGCGGTTCGTCGCGGCGGTCGGGCTGGGCCTGCTGCTCGCCGCGCCGCGCGTCGGCGGTCGCTGGTTCCGCACCGCCGTGTACCTGCCCACGGTCGTGCCGGACGTGGCGCTCGCGGTGCTGTTCCTCTGGGTGCTCAATCCGCTGTACGGGCCGTTGAACCAGGTGCTCGGGCTCTTCGGGCACGCCGGCTACAACTGGCTGGCCGACCCGACGACCGCCCGGGTGGGCGTGGTGCTGATGCTCGCCTTCCCGATCGGCGAGGGCTTCGTGGTGGTGCTGGCCGCCCGTCGGCTGCTCGCCGGTCGGTTGTACGAGGCGGCGGCGTTGGAGGGGTGCGGGCCGTTCGGGCAACTGCGTCGGCTGACCCTGCCGCTGCTGGCCCCGGTACTGGTGCTGCTGGCGGTGCGGGACATCGTGCTCACCCTCCAGGTGAACTTCGTCCCGGCGTACGTGCTGACCGACGGGCGACCGGCCAACGCCACGCTCTACCTGCCGGTCTACATCTTCGACCAGGCCTTCGAGTTCTCCGGCTTCGCGTACGGCTCGCTGGTGACCATCGTGCTGATGCTGATCACGGCGACCATCATCACCGGGCTGCTGCTGGCCGTACGCCGCTGGCGGGTGCCGCGATGAGCTGGCATCCTGCTGCGGTGAGACTGCGTCTGCTCGCCGTCACCGTCGCGCTGCTGCCGGTGCTGGCCGCCTGTGGTGGCGGTGCCGAGACACCCGGCGGTGGACCCCGGGACCTGCTGGCCAACCTGCCCAGTTGCGACCGGGTGCCGCTGGACGAGGACCCGGAGGTCGACGCGGGCGTGCCCGGCCTGGCGCTGCCCGACGGCGCCCGGGTCACCAGCGTGGTGCGGCAGGGTGTGCTGACCACGGTGGAGGCGACCGTCCGGATGTCCCCGCTGGACGTCCGCGCGCACTACGAGCAGCGGGCCGACATCGACCTGCTCAAGATCGAGGACGAGATCTTCGAGACCGAGGTGCTGACCCGGGCCGGGCAGCGCCGAATGTACCTACGGGCCTCGGCGCTCTGCGCCGACGGCAGTACGCTCACCGTGATGGTCGGGCCGGACTCCGACGACGCCGGACTGCCCGAGTTCCGCAGCGGCGGCTGATCGACCTCGACAGATGTCCTAACCGGATGGCGCGTTTCCCGACACCTGCTCGGTGACGTCCGCCGATCTCCTGTCTAGCCTGCGCACACAGCATTTTCCGCGCTCGGATCAGGAGAGACCGCATGAGGGCCACCTTCGTCCGACGACATCGCGGACTGACGGCGACGGCGCTGGTCGCGCTGCTCGCCACGGTCGCGTTGACGGCGTCGTCCGCCACCGTCCCACCCGCCGCCCCGTCGCTGGCCACCAGCTATCCCACCGGGCCGATGGAGGTCCCCGACGAGTGGATGACCGCGCAGCGGATGAGCGACGGCAGCCGGGACCTGTCGGTCGTCAAGTACACCCGGGCCCGCGGCGAGGCCGACCGGCTCGCCACCCGGACCCGCAGCGCGTACCGCCCGTTGGCCGAGCGGCCCTGGTCCTTCTTCGGTCCGGCCAACATCGGCGGCCGGGTGGTCGACATCGCGGTGGATCCGCAGGTGCCCGACCAGATCTTCATCGCCGCGGCCTCCGGCGGCGTGTGGCGCTCCGCCGACGCCGGAGCCACCTTCACGCCGGCCTGGCCGGACGGCTGGGCGCAGGCCATCGGCGCGATCGCGATGACCAGCGACGGAGTGCTGTTCGCCGGGACCGGTGAGGCGCAGCCGGGTGGCGGGTCGATCACCTTCGGCGGGGACGGCGTCTACCGCTCCTCCGACCGGGGCGCGACCTGGCAGCGCGTCGGCCTGGCCGACAGCCACGCCATCGGGCGCTTCGCCGTCGACCCGAGTGACGAGGACCGCGTCTTCGCGGCGGCCAGCGGCAACCTGTTCGTGCCCGGTGGCGAACGGGGCGTCTACCTGACCGAGGACGGCGGCGACACCTGGCGGCAGGTGCTCGCCCCGCCCAACGACACCACCGGCGCCACCGAGGTCGTGATCGACCCCACCGACCCCGACCGGGTGTACGCCGCGATGTGGGACCACCTGCGCGAGCCGCACCAGCGCACGTACGGGGGGCCGGGGTCCAGCCTGTGGCGTTCCGACGACGGCGGCGAGACGTGGGCGCGGATGACCACCGGCCTGCCCACCGACGCCGACCAGGGCCGGTGGGGCCTCACCCTGGCACCGAACGACCCGCAGCGGCTGTACGCGTACGTGGGCACCGCCCTCGGTCCGTTCCGGGCGTTCTACCGCTCCGACGACGGCGGTGACACCTGGACGCAGACGCCGGTCAGCACCAGCCAGGCGTCGCAGTCGACGTTCAGTTGGTGGTTCGGGAAGATCTTCGTCGACCCGGGCGACGCGGACCACGTGTTCCTGATGGGCGTCAACCTGATGCGCTCCACCAACGGTGCGCGGAGCTTCTCCTCCGTCGGCGGCGTGCACGCCGACCAGCACGTGATGCGCTGGGACCCGAAGGTGCCGAGCCGGGTCTACCTCGGCAACGACGGCGGCGTCTACCGCTCGGAGACCAACGGTGCCAGCGGTTGGGTGAAGGCCGTCGACGAGCGGTACACCCAGTTCTACACGGTGGACGTGGCGCAGACCGATCCGAGCCTGAAGGTCGGCGGCACCCAGGACAACGGCTGCAACCGGGGCTACAACGGCGTCGGCGGCCCGTGGAACGCGATCGGCTGCGGCGACGGGTTGCAGACCCTGATCCACCCGGAGAACCCGAACATCGTCTTCGGGTGCAGCCAGTACGGTGCCTGCTACCGCTCGGAGAACGCGGGCGGCACCCCGCGCCAGTCGATCGGGACCGGCCAGACCACCTCGCAGCGGCGCAACTGGCTGACCCCGCTCCAGTTCGACCCGAACGACCCGAACGTCATGTACTACGCCGGCAACATCGTGAACCGGTCGACGGACAACGGCCGGACCTGGACGGCGATCAGTCCCGACCTGACCGGCGGCGGTCCCAACGACCCGTCCGGCTACCCGTGGGGCACGATCACCACCGTCGCCGCCGCGCCGAGCGACAGCGCCACGCTCTACGTGGGCACCGACGACGGCCGGCTCTGGTGGACCCGGAACCTAGGCGCGAACTGGCAGCAGGTCGACCCGGCCCAGTTGCCCGGCACCTGGGTCACCCGGGTGGCGGTCAACCCCAAGGACGCGAACGTCGCGTACGCCACCTTCTCCGCCTTCCGGTCCGGCAGCGACCGGGCGCACGTGATGATGACCCGCGACGGCGGCCGGACCTGGACCGACATCGGTCGGGGCCTGCCCGACGCGCCGGTCAACTCGGTGATCCCGACGGCCGACGGTCTGCTGCTGGTCGGCACCGACGTGGGGGTGTTCGTGTCGGCGTGGAACGGCGGCGAGTGGGCCGCGCTCGGCACCGCCCTGCCGAAGGCGGCGGTGATGTACCTGCGGTACCACGAGCCGTCACGGCAACTCACGGCGGCGACGTTCGGTCGGGGCATCTACGACCTGACAGTCCCCCGCTGCCCGGCCGCGTCCACCCGGCTGCCGGTGCGTGACCCGGGGGTCGGTGTGGTGGGCGTCCTGGCGTCCTGCCGCGCCGGTTAGACGGACCGGGGGCCGTCCTCCCCCGGCCCCGGTCCCGCCGGAGGCCACCTCCCCACGAGCCGGGGGAGGTGGCCTCCGGCGTTCCGGTCACCGGGACCGGGGCGGTGCGCTCACCGCAGGCGGCGGGCGGGGAACCGGGCCGGTGGGTCGGCGATCGCGTCCTGGGCGGCGACCAGTTGCAGTTCGCGGGTGCCGGCCGCGAGCGTCGCCTCCAGCACGGCGAAGATCGAGGCGGTGGTGCGTTCCAGCGCCGTCGCGGGTGATCCGGTGCTGCGCAGGTGCGCCAGGTAGAGCGCGGCGGTGACGTCGCCGCCGCCGTTCGGGCTGATCGGCAGCAGCGGCGTGGTCACCGCCCAGGCGCCCTCGTCGGAGACGGCCACCACCTCCAGCGAGTCGGGCGGCGCGTCGCCGTGCAGCACGCTGGTGACCAGGACGTGCCGGGGGCCGGTGGCGCGTACCACGTCGACCGCCGCCAGCACGTCGTCGAGCGAGTGCGTCGACCGGCCGGCGAGGAACTCCAGCTCGAACTGGTTCGGGGTGACGATGTCGGCCCGGGGCACCACCACGTCACGCAGGTACTCGGGGATGCCGGGCCGGACGAACATGCCCCGGCCGACGTCGCCCATCACCGGGTCGCAGCAGTAGACGGCGTCCGGGTTGGCGGTCTTGACCAGGGTCACCGCGTCGAGGATCACCGCGCCCATCGCCGGGTCGCCCTGGTAACCGGAGAGGATGGCGTCGGCGTCGCCAAGCACCCCACGGTCGGCGATGCCGGCGATCACCTCGGCGACGTCGGCGGGCGCCAGCAGCGGTCCGCGCCAGGCGCCGTAGCCGGTGTGGTTGGAGAAGTGCACGGTCAGGACCGGCCAGACCTCGTGCCCGAGCCGTTGCAGCGGGAACACGGCGGCCGAGTTGCCGACGTGGCCGTAGGCGACCGAGGACTGGATCGACAGGATCTTCACCCGTCCATCATCGCGCCCACCGGTTCCCGGCCGCCGCAGGGGTCGCCCTTCGGCCAGGTCACGGCCGTGATGCTGAGGGCGGGACCGCCGTGGCTCGGCGGCCCCGCCCTCGGTGGATCACTCGAACAGGGACAGGGTCAACGTCGAGGTGTACTCACCCGCGGCCACGTCCGCCGGGGTCCGCAGGAACAGATCCGCGTCGACCGAGTACGCCCCACCCGCGACCGCACCCGAGTCGAACGTCGAGACCAGCAACTCCTGGTCGACCAGACCCACGTTGTTACCCGGCTGCGTCGGCTCGTCCAACACCGTCACCACCTCTTCACCCTCGCTGACCAGACCGGTGTCACCACCGTCGACCAGACGCGGCTTCCAGCCCAGGTGCCCGGCGCCGATCGGCTCCTGACCCGCGCCACCGGTGAAGTCGGTGGCGCTGCCGAGCACCGCCCACGCGGCACCCGACGGCACCTCGTCGGCGGTGCGGGTGTCGGTGACCGTCACCGTCGGCAGACCGCCGACGAACTGACGCACCAGCAGCGTCGACCCGTCCTCGGTCAACGCCACCGAGTCGCCCGCGATCGACATCGCCAGCACACCCGGCTCCACGAGCTCCTCGATGTCGACGGTGACCGTCACGTCACCGGTGTCACCCGGATCGGCCGACACCGGCGCGGCCATCGCCACCGACCCGACCAGCAGGGCCCCGGCGGCACCCGCCGCCAGCAACCGCTTCCGATTGTCCGTTCTCATCTGCTTCTCCGTGTCGTTCGCGGTCACTGGGCTTGGCGGGGGTCGGCGGCACAGTTGACCGCAGCGTGGTCGGCGGTGACGACGGTGGTGACGCTCTCACCGTCGACCGTGCCGGTGGCCCGAACCGTGGCGGTGCCGGACGGGACCGACGCGGCACGCGTGGTGAACTGCTGGAACGCGCTCGCACCCGGAGCCACGGCCGACACCGACCGCTGCCCGTACGCACTCTCCAACACCACGTCCACCGGACCGTCATGGTCGTTACGCGCCTGCACCGCCACGTACGCCTTCCCGGCCACACACCGCGCCTGCACGGTGACCGTCACCGGCACCTCGGGTTCGGCGTTCGGGTCGGTCAGCCGCTTGCGGTTGTAGGTGTCGTCCTGACCGTCGGGCTGGTAGCCGCGCTCCACGTTGCCCGCCGCGTCCACCGAGAACCAGTGCACGGTCGTGCCGACCGGGACGGTCAGCGTCTCGCCGCCCTCCCGGATGCCGGCCGAGCCGTAGAGGGTCGACTCGAACGTGGGCCGGCTGCCGTCGAGGGTGTAGAACACCGCCGCCGGTTCGCTGGTGGAGAACGTGACGTCGACCGAGCCCTCGGTGGCGCTGGTGGCCACCTCGACGGAACTGGTGGGCGCCGACTCGTCGGTGTCGAAGTCGCGGGCGACCCGCAGCATCTCGACCAGGCCGTTGGAGAACTCCAGCGTCTCCTCGCGGGCCGAGGTCCAGGTCGGCTGGAAGGAGGTGCCGACCTCGAAGTTCCAGGCGTAGATGCCGTACTTGTACCAGAGCATGTCACCGGAGTTGCCGGCCGCCGAGTAGAGCACGTCGGCGATCGGGCCGGTGCGCGCCGGGGTGACCGCGAGGTTACGGTGCCGCTTGATGGCGGTCAGGATCCGCGACGAGGCACCCCAGAACAGCGACTCCTCGGCCAGCG
This sequence comes from Micromonospora sp. NPDC049900, assembly GCF_044461025.1. Classification (NCBI taxonomy): domain Bacteria; kingdom Bacillati; phylum Actinomycetota; class Actinomycetes; order Micromonosporales; family Micromonosporaceae; genus Micromonospora; species Micromonospora sp. NPDC049900. Next base: position 78,112 of record NZ_JBITKM010000014.1, on the reverse strand, counting down.
TCGGACGCGGGGCGGAGACCCGGCCCGGGGTGGCGTACGAACCCGGCGACCACATGAAGTAGTTGCCCGAGGAGTGCAGGTTCATCGAGAACTTGACGTTCGGCCGGGAGGCCAGCCAGTCGACGTTGCGGCTCTCCGGCTCGGACAGCTCGTCCGGCCCGGCGTACGTGCCGCTGGTGCAGCTCGGGGACGCACCGGAGTAACCGTCGAAGAGGCTGTACTCGGTGTAGTTGCGGTTGTTGTCCACACCCCAGGAGGTCCGGCCGAGGAAGTCCCCGGAGGTCTCCGGCGTGCAGTGGTTGGTCATGTTCTTGCGCTGCGAGTTGAAGTCGTAGAACGAGTAGTGCCCGCCGTCCGGGTTGATCGACGGCGCGATCCAGATGTCGAGGTTGTCCACCAGCTCGCGGGTGTTCGCGTCGTGCGCGTAGTTGCGCAGCAGCCGCTCGGCGGTCTCGATGGTCACCAACGGGGGCACCCATTCCCGCGCGTGTTCCTGCGCGTAGGCGAGTACGCCCAACTTGGAGCCGTCGCGGTGCTTGCCGATCCGGATGGCGTACACCGGGTGCGGGTCACGGGAGACCGTCGTCGGCGCGGACAGGCCGTCGGAGAGCGCGGTCGGTGCGGCCGGCGCCACCACGCCCGCGCCCGCGTTGCCCCGGTAGGTGTATGCGGTGAGCAGCGTGCCCGCCTGGGCGTTGAGCGCGGCGGCCACCTCGGCGGCGGTGCTGGTGACGGTGCCGGCGGCGTCGGTGGCGAGGCCGACGCGGACCTGGTTGCCGGTCACGGTCACCGTCAGGGACGCGCTCGCGGTGCCGGGGTTCGCCAGTTCGACGGTGATGTCGTTGCCGCCCTGGTGGCCCCAGGCCAGCGAGTCGACGCCGACGCGGCTGGCGTTGGCGGTGCCGAGTACGGCCTGCGCCTTGCGCCGGTAGCCGTTGGTCTTGTGCGGCAGCTCGACGATCTCGGAGATCTCCGGGTACTGCGCGGACATCGCCTTGATCCGGTCGTAGAGCTCGGTGGGGGTCAGGTAGCTGGTGACGAAGTCCTTCTGGTAGCCCGGCCCCTCCGGGTCGGTGTCCGGGATGGGCAGCCACTCGTGCACCTTGGCCACCGCCACGTCACCGGTCGGGCTGGTGATCCGGACGTAGTCGGGGCGGCTGGTCACCTGCGCCGCGCCCCGGTGGTAGAGGTACACCCCGGCGTCGACGAACCGGGTGATGTTCTGCGTGCCGCCGGAGCCGAACTCGGTGCCCGGCCCGCTGTCCCGCTCGACGGTCAGCGCGGTGGCGGCGGTCTGCCCCTGCGCCCACTTCGCCTCCACCGACAGCACCTGGGTGTCCCCCGAGGTGTAGTAGTCGGCACGAATGATCCTGACGTCCGAGGCGGCGGACCGGGCGGCGACGGCGGCTCCGGAGAACTCCCGGTTGTCGGCCAGGTGGGCGGCGATGGTCGCCTCCCGCTCGGCGATCCGGTCCTGCGCGTCCTGTTCGGTGTGCAGCACCTTGCCGAAGGTGAAACCGGCCCGGGTCAGCGTGGCGACCTCGTTGCCGGTCACCACGGCGTGCACCACGATGCCGTCGGCGGTGTGGTGGACGTGGTGGTCGAGGTCGACGCCGGTGGCCACCAGGGCGTCCAGCTCGGTGGTGTCGGCCACCACCACCTCGATCACGCTGGTCTGCTCGTCTGCCAGCCGGCCGAGGTCGGCGGGGGTCTCGGCGCCCGGCGCGGCGGTCTGCGGCACCACGGCCGAGGCCGGACTGACCAGCAGCAGCACGGCCGTGCCGGCGGCCAGCGCGGCGGAGAAGGGTATCCGGCGTCGCCACCGGGAACGGGTACGGAGTTCCGACATGAGGCTCGTGGCCCCTTCTCGGCGTGCGGTGGGGGTGTGGGGGTTCGCACCTCACCTGGGCTGTCTCAGCTCCGGTGACAGCCACGGCCAGGTGCGTCCGACATGGACACCGCCCGCATCGCCGATTACGCAGCGTCACATGTCGAGAGGTAGGAGTGATCAGGTTGCGGATCACTCTCACCTGACGAAGGTCATCTGTCAATCGTCCCGAAGTATGGACAGCCGGCGTGCGCCCACCCGGCTGAGCACCGACGCCGCGTCCGACCCACCGTCGTGACGGGGGCCGAACGCGGCGCCGTGCGCGGCTTCCGGGTTACGGAAGGCTGTAGCCGAGGCTGTACGAGACCATCGTCTCGCACGTCTCCGGGGTGTCCCTCGGTCCGCAGTGGTCGCGGGTCGCCACCACCGTGAAGCTGCCGGTCACCCCGGTGAGCTTGCCGTAGCCGGTACCCGGCGTGATGACGAAGTTCATCGTGAAGGTACCGTCGGCGCTCTGCTTGCCGTCGGACTCGAAGACGAACCCGCCCTCCAGCCCGTCCAGGGTGCCCGCGAAGGCTCCGGCGCTGTCGATGGTGCCGTAGCCCGCACGGTCCAGGACCTGGAACTCGACGTCCTCGGTCTCGCCGACGAGTCCGCCCACATACGTCATGCCGTACCGGACCTGCCACACCGAATGGCCGGCCGGCGTGCCCTTGACCTGCTCGAAGGCGACGTGGCGCGGATACAGCTCGCCGGTCACCACCTTGTATGCGCCGGGCGATCCCGGCGAGACGGTGGGCAGCGGCCGGACGATGCGGTCACGCGCCGCGGCACGGTCCGATGTCGACCGCACCGCCTCCGACCCACCGACCGACGATGTGGTGCCGACTCCGGCAAAACGCGACTGCAACACAGGCGGCACAGACGACGTGCCCGAGTCGATCGTGGCGGCGGTCCTGGCGGTCGGGGCGGCGGCCTGCGGAACGATGGCGGCGGCGGGGCTGACCAGCAGCACTGCCGCGCCGGCCGCCAACACGGAGGAGACGGCGATGCGGCGTCGCCACGGGGAACGGGTACGGAACTCGGACATGAGGCTCGTGGCCCCTTCTCGGCGCGCGGAGGTGATGGGGTGGGTGTCGCCCCGCGCCTCAGCCACCTCGGTTCGCTGGCAGCGGGCGGCACGGAGCGTCCGGAGTGGACGCCGCCCGCGTCACCGATTGCGCAGCGTCACACGTCGGATGTGGAGGGTAATCGATTGCGCACAACTTTCACGCAACAAGCGACCACTGTCAATAATCCCGGGGGGCCGAATTTGTCACGCCCGCCTCACCCGCCGACCCGGCGGTAGGCGTTTGACCTGGGCGCAGAGTGGAGACCAGGAACGGGAAGCTCGACAACGAGGGGGGACAACGCATGTCCGAATACACCACCGAGCGGCCCGATACAACCCACGAGCGCCCCGAACACGTCACAGATCCGCTGCTGTGGAGACTCGCCCTGCACGTCGCCGACGCGCACGCACCGGCCGAGGACGGGGACTGCGCCCACCTGCTCTGCGCCGGCCAGGAGTGGCCGTGCGCGCCGTGGCAGCAGGCCCAACGCGCACTCGTCCTGGCGCAGGGCGGCACGGCGCAGGTGGCACCGGCGCGCCAGAGCGGATGGTCGACGCAGGCGGCGCTGCCGAGTCGGGCCGCGGAGCGTGCGCGCCGCGATTCCGCCGCCGCCTGAGCGGCGGGCCGGCCCGGTCGCCGCCGGGCGACCCGCCGCACTGCTGTCAAGATAACGTTGACACGTGCAGGATCCACTCGGCGACCTGGCCGGCGTCCCGGCCGCCCGCGACCGGCTGGACGAGACGGAGCTGGACCTCATCGACCGCGCCCGGCAGGCCGGCGCGGCCTGGCAGCAGATCGCCGAGGCGCTCGGACTCGGCAGTCGGCAGGCCGCCGAACAGCGTCGCCAGCGGCTGGCCGCCCGCCGCCGGGCGCGGCGAGCCGAGTCCGACCGGCGCTGGCCGCACGAGGTCGCCGCGCTCCGCGCCCTGCTCAGCGGGTTACAGCGCTGGATAGCGACCGATCGCCGCTGGGACGGCCGCTTCCGTGGGGCCGCACTGACCCGACACACCACGGCGCTGGCGCTTCAGGCCGCGCCCGGCGCCCTGTACGACCTCGCCGGGCACGTCGCCGCCGACCTGCACCGCGCCGCCCACCGGCTGCCGACCCCGGTACGCACCATCGCCCGACACCTCGACGCCGCGCTGTCAACACACCGTTGACGCGGCTCCGCGATATTGCCTCTGGCCAACTCAAGGGTCGAGGCTGTGAGTCACTTCGACTCAACCCTGGAGCGGCATGTGCGGCGCAACGCGATCCTGTTCGTGACGATCTCCGTGCTCTCCGGTTGCGGCGGCAGCGCCATGGCCCTGGTCACCGGGATCTGGATCCTCGATCTGACCCGCTCCAGCAGCCTCGCCGCCCTCGCCGGACTCTGCGTGTACGCCCCCACCCTCGCCGGTCCCTGGTGCGGCGTCCTGGTCGACCGGCTCCCCCGCCGACCGCTCGTCATCGCGGTCAACCTGATCCTGGCCGCCGTCCTGCCGACCCTGCTGGCCGTCCGCGGACCCGGTCAGGTGTGGCTCCTGTTCTGCGTCTCCACGGTGTACGGCGTCGCGTACGTACTGGTCGACGCCAGCGAGAGCGCCCTGCTCCCGGCCGCCCTGTCACCCGACGAACTGGGCCACGTCAACGGTTGGCGGTCCAGCGCCCAGGAGGGCGTCAAACTCGTCGCTCCGCTGGCCGGTGCCGGTCTGTACGCATGGCAGGGCGGCCACCTCGTCGCGTTGCTCGCCGCCGCGCTGCCCGCCCTGGCCGCCGTCCTGTATGCACTGCTCCGGCTGCGGCACCCGGCACGGACCGTCGCGTCCCGGCCTACCGGTGTCCGCGCCGGCCTCGCCGTCGTGTGGGCGTCGCCGTCGACACGGCTGCCGGTGATCCTCGCGGGCGTGGCGATCGCCGCGTCCGGTTTCACCACCGCCGCCGGGTACGCCGTCGTCACCGACGAGTTGGGCCTGCCGGCGACGTTCCTCGGTGTGCTGCTCAGCACGCAGGGCCTCGGCTCGGTCGCCGGAGGGCTGGTCTCCGGTCGGCTGATCGCCCGGTTCGGAGCGACCACTGTGGCCGCCCTCGGCACGGCGCTGTTCGCGGTGAGTTGCCTGGGCCGCTGCCTGCCCTGGTGGCCGGCGGTGGTCGCCGCCTCGGTGGTGGCCGGCGGCGGCCTGCCGTGGGCTGTCGTCGCCGCCGTCACCGCCGTGCAGATGCACAGTCCCGACGAGCTGTTGGGTCGCGCCGCCGCGACCGCCAACACGATCATGTTCGGACCGATCGCGGCGGCGATCCCGCTCGGCTCCGCCGCCGTCCTGCTGGGCGGGCGGCCACCGTTGGTCCTCGCCGCCGTCGTCTGCCTCGTCGCCGCCGCCATGGTGCGGCGCCGGCTCACTGTGGCGCGGCCACCGGTTCCCCGTCGGGGCAGCAGACCGTCAGTGCGGCGGGTACGGCCTTGACCTTCAGGCGCTTCGTCCGCGACCGGGCACCGCCGTCCAGTTCGTACGTCTTCGCCTCGGCGAAGCGGACCCTGACCTTGCGCCCCCGGGTGATCCGGACGAACTTCGCGTCCTCGGACCGGCCGGTGGCCATCTTGCCCAGCGTGCGCGCCCAGTCGACGGCACCGCTGGCGGTGGAGACACCGATCTCCAGCGAGCCGCTGTCCGGACGGGCATCGTCGAAGGCGGGGATGCCACCGGTGATCGTGCCGACGTTGCCGAACAACACGCAGCTCGCGTCCCCCTCGAACCACAGGTCCCCGTCGACGGTGACCCGGGTCCGGGTCAGTTCCCCCCGGACGTGGCGCAGGCCGGTCCAGACGTACGCGAGCCGACCGAGGCGACCCTTCATGTCCCGGTCCGCCTCCCGGATCAGGTCGCCGTCGAATCCGGCGCCGGCCATCACCGCGAAGTGCTCCCCGTTGAGCCGCCCCAGGTCGAGGCGGCACCGTCGGCCGTGCAGGCCGATGCGGACCGCCTCCGGGAGGTCCTCGGGGATGTCGAGGTTGCCGGCGAAGAGGTTGGCGGTCCCGGCCGGCAGGATCGCCATCGGAGTCCGGGTGCCAGCAAGAGTGTCGGCGCACCGCTGCACCATCCCGTCGCCGCCCCACACGAAGATCAGCTCGGCGCCCCGGTCGAGGGCCTTGCGCACCTTCTTCGGTGCCTTGCGGCTCTTGGGCACCTCGTACCAGAGCAGGTCCCGCACTCCCGCCCCGACCAACGCGGCGCGCAGCTCGTCCAGGCCGCCGCCCAGCCTCTTCTTCCGATGCGCCACCACCGCCACCGTGCCGACCGCCAGGTCGGGCGCCGGCGGCCGGTCCGGATCCACCACCACACTCGCGCTCATGGCCGCCGCAATACCCCGCCGTCCGGAAATCCACGCCTGGCCCCGACCGTTCGCGGGACACCACATGCGGAACCACGATGCCGCCTCGCGCGGGCGGGAGCTGACGTACCGGAGCGGGGGGGGGGGGGGGCGGCGCGCGGGGGGGGGGGGGGCGGGGGCCCGGGGGGGGGCGGGGGGGGCCGGCCAGCGCGGGGGTGGAGGGGGGGGCGAGGGC
>NZ_JBITKM010000014.1:69360-71618 GCF_044461025.1 Micromonospora sp. NPDC049900 | reverse complement strand
CCGCCCCCCCCCGCGGGGGCGCCCCACGCCGCCCCCCCCCCCCGCCGCCCCCGGGGGGGGGGGGCCCGCCCCCCCGGGGGGGGGGGCCCCCCCGCGGGGGGGGGGGGCCCCCCCCCGCTCCGGTGACCGGTTACAGCGTGCGGGCGAGACGGTCGGCGAGGATCCGGGCGAACCGGGACGGGTCCGCCAGGTCGCCGCCCTCGGCGAGCAGGGCCGTGCCGTACAGCAGCTCGGCGGTCTCGGCCAGGGCCGTCTCGGCGTCGCCCTGCTCGTGGGCCTTGCGCAGGCCGGTGACGAGCGGATGGCCCGGGTTCAGCTCCAGGATGCGCTTGACCTTGGGCACCTCGTGGCCCATCGCCCGGTACATCTTCTCCAGCGTCGGGGTCAGATCCTGGGCGTCACCGACCACGCAGGCCGGTGAGGTGGTCAGCCGCGAGGAGAGGCGGACCTCCTTCACCGACTCGGCCAGCACCCCGCCCATCCAGTCGAGCAGGGCGGCGTACTCGGTGCGCTGCCGCTCCCGCTCGGCCTCGGCCTCGGTGCGCTCATCCTCGGTGTCCAGGTCGACCTGGCCCTTGGCGACCGAGCGCAGCGTCCTGCCGTCGTAGCTGCCGACCCGCTCCACCCAGACCTCGTCGACCGGGTCGGTGAGCAGCAGCACCTCGTAGCCCTTGGCCCGGAACGCCTCCATGTGCGGGGAGTTCTCGATGGTGGCCCGGTGCTCGCCGGTGGCGTAGTAGATGTCGGTCTGGCCGTCCTTCATCCGGCTGACGTAGCCGGCCAGGTCGGTCTGCTCCGCCGGATCGTTCGTGGACGCGACCGAGAGGATCTCCAGCAGGGTGTCCCGGTTGTCGGTGTCGTCGACCAGCCCCTCCTTCACCGCCGCGCCGAACTCGGTCCAGAAGGTGTGGTACCGCTCGGGCTGCCCGGTCTTGAGGTCCTTGACGGTGGACAGCACCTTCTTGACCAGGCGGCGGCGCACCGCGCGGATCTGGCGGTCCTGCTGGAGGATCTCCCGGGAGATGTTCAGGCTCAGGTCGTGCGCGTCCACCACGCCCTTGACGAAGCGCAGGTAGTTGGGCATCAGCGCGTCGCAGTCGTCCATGATGAACACGCGCTTGACATAGAGCTGCACGCCCCGACGGCCCTGCGCGGCGAAGAGGTCCAGCGGCGCGTGTGACGGGATGAACAACAGCGCGTCGTACTCGAAGGTGCCCTCGCCCCGCATGTGGATGGTTTCGAGGGGGTCCGCCCAGTCGTGACCGATGTGCTTGTAGAACTCGTGGTACTCGGCCGGCTCGACCTCGGTGCGCGGTCGGGCCCACAGCGCCTTCATCGAGTTCAGCGTGACCGTCTCGGTGGTGGCGGGGGCGTCGTCCGCGCCGGGCCGCTCGACGGTCATCCGGATCGGGTGGGCGATGAAGTCGGAGTACCGCTTGACGATCTCGCGGACGGTCCACTCGGCGGTGTAGTCGTGCAGGTTGTCGTCGGTGTCGACGGGCTTGAGGTGCAGCGTCACCGTGGTGCCCTGGGGCGCGTCGTCGAGCGCCGCGACGGTGTACGTGCCACCGCCGTCGGACTCCCAGCGGGTGCCGCCGCTCTCGCCGGCCCGCCGGGTCACCAGCTCGACCTTCTCCGCCACCATGAAGGCGGCGTAGAAGCCCACGCCGAACTGGCCGATCAGGTCCTGCGACGCCCCGGCGTCCTTGCTCTCGCGCAACTGGCGCAGCAACTCGGCGGTGCCGGACTTGGCGATCGTCCCGATGACGGAGACGACCTCGTCACGGGTCATGCCGATGCCGTTGTCCCGGACGGTGAGGGTGCGGGCGTCCCGGTCGACGTCGAGGGCGATGTGCAGGTCGCCGGTGTCGACGTCGAGGTCCTTGTCGACCATCGACGCCAGGCGCAGCTTGTCCAGCGCGTCCGAGGCGTTGGAGATCAACTCGCGCAGGAAGACGTCCTTGTTCGAGTAGATCGAGTGGACCATCAACTGGAGCAGTTGACGCGCCTCGGCCTGGAACTCCAAGGTCTCGGTCCGGTCGTTCACGCCGTGTCCTCTCTCGGTCGTACGCATGACGGGTCGCACAAAGGATACGAGCCGTCATGACGTACGCGCGTCCGGTGGCCACCCGAACCGCCGGACGCCGTGGGGGGGGCCCCCCCCCGGGGGGCCCCCCGGGGGGGGGGGCGGGGGCGGGGGGGGGGGGCGGGGGCGGCGCCCCGCCCCCCCCCCCCACACCCCCGCCCGCCCCCCCCCC
>NZ_JBITKM010000014.1:0-69350 GCF_044461025.1 Micromonospora sp. NPDC049900 | reverse complement strand
CCTCTCGCGTCCTCACCATTCCGGGCCCCAAAAACGAACCCCCCCGCCCCCCCCCCCCGCCCGCCGGGGGCCCCCCCCCCCCCCCCCCCGCCGCCCCCCCCCCGGGGCCCGCCCCGGGGGGGGCCCCGACGAGCGGAGGAGGATCAGCGTCGGCGACCGTACGCCCCGGCGACGATCGACACACCGACCGCGGCGAACGCCACCTGGATGAACAGCTCGATCCAGTCGATGCCGGCGGTGTCGTCCACGCCCAGCAGTCCGGCCACCACCGTGCCGAGGATCGCGGCCACGATACCGATCAAGATCGTCAAGAGGATCGGGATCCGCTGCCGGCCCGGCACCACGAGCCGGCCGAGCGCGCCGATGACCAGACCGATGATGATGGCCATGAAGAAACCGGTGATTTCCACGAGAGCCGTCCCTTCGCGCTTTTGGTGTGCCGACGTGGTGCCCCTACCGCCGTGTCGGTCAAACGCCGCCGCCCGGGGACTGCGGTGTTTGTCACGCAACCGTCACGAAGCCGTGGAACTCCCGTCATCGAGGGCTGACGAGCACCGCGTAGTCGGCGGAGGTGAGGGGGGCCGCCGAGAGCGACCCGTCGGCCCGGGGCACCCGCAGCGGGGTGCCGTCACCGTCCAGGAAGATCACCGCCGACACGTCGGGGCGGGCGCTGAGGGTGCTGACGATCTGCCCGTACGCGAGCAGTTCGTCGCTGCGGCCGGTGTCGGCACCGGCCGGGGCGACCGTCACCCGGGCCTGCCCGTCGACGAGTTGCACCACGGCGGTGCTCAGCGCCCCGGGCAGCGCGCTGCCGACGCCGTCGTCCCGCTCCCCCGGCGTCGGCCCGGCCAGCAGGTCCCGGAGCTGCTCGTCGGGGGTGGGCGCCTGGTCGGCCCGGCGGGTCACCGGCACCAGCCGGTCGTCGCGCGAGAAGTAGAGCAGCTCGGTGAGGGCCCCGGTCTCCGCCGCGGTGGGGGCGGCCGTCGCGGTGTACGGGAACGGGCCTGGCGGCGGCGTCACCGTCCGGGGCTGGTCCTCGGCGGGCACCCCGCACGCGGCGACCAGGGTCAGCAGGAGGGCGACCGCGATCCGCCCGGCGGTACGCCTCATCCGAAGCTGCCCGGCAGCGTGATCCGGAACCGGGCGCCGCCCTCGGGGCGGTCGCTGACCGTGGCGTCACCGCCGTGCGCGGCGGCGTGCTGGGCCACCAGCGCGAGCCCCAGGCCGGTGCCGTCGCCGCCGCCACGGAAGTTGGCCGCCCGGCCGCGCACGAAGCGGTCGAAGATCGCCTTCCGGTCCTCCATCGGCACCCCCGGTCCCTCGTCGTCGACCTCCACCACACCGGTGTCCCCGTCGCGGGACAGCCGCACCGCCACCGGGCCGGCGCCGTAACGCTCGGCGTTGTCGAGCAGGTTGGTCAACACCTGCGCGACGCGTCGCCGGTCCACCTGCCAGGTGTCCGGGGTGTCCGGACCGAGGCGCACCATCGACTCGGGCAGGTCGCGGTCCCGGCACGCCTGCCGGGCCAGCGCGCCGACGTCGACCGGCTCGCGGTGTGTCGGCTGGTCGCTGCGCGCCAGGTCGAGCAGGTCGTTGACGAGCTGCTGGAACCGGACGATCTCGTCGGCCACCAGCCGGGCCGCCGTGGTGGTCCGCTCGTCCTGGTTCTCCCGCCGCTTGCTGAGCACGCTGGCGGCCGCCGCGAGCGTCTGCAACGGCGAACGCAGCTCGTGGCTGACGTCGGCGGCGAACCGCCGGTCCCGGTCGATGCGACGGGCCAACTCGTCCACCATCCGGTTGAACGAGGTGGAGAGCCGGGTCAGGTCCGGGTCGGTGTCCGGGGCGAGCCGGGTGGTGAAGTCACCCGCGGCGATCCGCTCGGCGGCGTCGGCGACGGCGGTGAGCGGACGCAGCCCGTGCCGGGTGGCGTACCAGCCGAGCGCCGCACCGGACCCGGCCACCACGATCGCGACGGCGGTGAGCGCCAACGCGAGCACCTGGAAGGTCTGGTCCAACTCCCGCAGCGAGACGATCTCGTAGAACGCCGCCGAGTCCGACAGTGGCACGCCCACCAGCACCACCGGCTGGTCGGCGACCCGGACACGTTGCACGGCGGGCTCACCGGCCATCACCAGATCCTGCAACCGCTGCGGGATCGCGGGCGTGGTGCCGGTGTCGGCCCGCCGGCCGTACCACTCGCCGTTGAAGTACAGCACCGCCCGCCGGCTGGTGCCGGTGTCCAGCGCGCGCAGCGCCTCCGCCACGTCCGGCTCGTCGGTGGCCAGGCCCGCCCGGACCACCTCCGCGTCGTAGTACGCCGCCCGCAGCACGGTGCGTTCCCGCTCGTCGAGCAGGGTCCGGCGGGTCAGCTCGTACGACACCAGGGCCATCGAGGCGGACAGCGACAGCGCGCCGACGGCGAACGCGGCGGTGACCCGGGCGCGCAGACCGAGACGGGGTCTCATCTCTGTAGCTTGTAGCCGAGCCCGCGCAGCGTCACCAGGTGCCGGGGGTTGGCCGGATCGATCTCGATCTTCTGGCGGAGTCGACCCACGTGCACGTCGACGAGCCGCTCGTCGCCGGTGTCGTAGCCCCACACCCGGCTGAGCAACTGCTGCCGGGAGAGCACCCGCCCGGCGTGTTCGGCCAGCTCACAGAGGAGCCGGAACTCGGTGCGGGTGACCGCGACCGGGGTACCGGACCGGCGTACCTCCCCCGCCTCCGGGCTGACCTCCAGTTCGCCGAAGGCGAGCACCGGCACCGACGCCTCCACCGGGGCCACCGTGCGGGCCCGGCGGCGCAGGGCCCGCAGCCGGGCGGTCAGTTCCTTGATCGCCACCGGCTTGACGACGTAGTCGTCGGCACCGGCCTCCAACGCGGCGACGATGTCATGGGTGTCGTCGCGGGCGCTGACCACCACGATCGGCACGTCGTCGTCGCGACGGAGCTGACGGATGCCCTCGAAGCCGTCGATGCCGGGCAGCATCAGGTCGACCAGGACGTAGTCGGCCGGGTCCCGGCGCTGCGAGCGCAGCCCCTCCTCGGCGGTGGCCGCGCCCCGGGCCTCGTAGCCCTCGTCCTCCAGGGCGAGCAGCAGCGCCAACCGGATCCGGTCGTCGTCCTCGATCACCAGTACCGCTGTCATACCGGCATCATCCCCAAGCCCTGGCCGGGCGGCCAACCGCCATCGACCTGCGCGGCTTTTGTCACGCAACTGTCATACGTCCGCGCGGTGCCCGCCAAGCCCGCTGGGCAGGGTGAGAACCGGCCTCGGGTTATCAGGAAGGGGGCTCTCGACGTGACCACGCCACGACGCCCCGAATGCGCGGTGCCGCTGGTCGAGGTGGCCATCACCGAGTTCGACCTGGCCTGCCTGCCGGAGACCGGCGCGGTCTTCGACCAGTTGCTGGCCCTACGGCCGCAGCAGGTCGTGATCGACCTGGCCGGTTGCCGGCACATCGACGCCGCCGCCATCGGCCTGCTGCTCGACCTGCACCGACGGATGCTGCGCCTCGGCGGGGTCCTGGCGGTACGCAACCCCAACCCCCGCATCACGCGCATCCTGCAGACCGCCCGGCTGGACCGGATCCTGCCGGTGCACGGCGCGACCGGGACGTCGCCGGAGCTGGTCGACGACGCCGGTACACCGCCCGGCACCACACCGGCCGCACCCGGTGTGGTGCCGCCCCGGCAGCCCGGGGCCGCGCCGCAGCCGGCCGGGTACGGCCGGGCGGCCGTGACCGTACGCACCTGACCCACCGCCGCCGACGCACGACATCGCGAGTACGAGGAGCAGCATGACCATCGCCGGGATCGCCGCGGCCCTAGTCGTCGGTCTCGTCGTCGGTGCCGTGGGCCGGCTCGTCGTCCCCGGCCGTCCCGCCGTGCCGCTGTGGCTCACGATGACCATCGGCGCGGTCATCGCACTGCTCGGCGCGATCAGTGCCTGGCTGGCCGGCCTCCGTGGATTCAGCCTGTTGGGGCTGGTCGCGCAGGCCGGTCTCGCCGCGGTCGGTGTGGTGATCGTGGTCGCCACCGCCGGCAAGGAACGTTCCGACTCCCTCTGAGAAGTCCGTACGGCGACGGCGCACCGCACCGACGCCCCCCGAGTCCGTGTCCCGGCCGCACGGCTGCGGCACCGGAGAGGAAGCAGAATGACCGTCGTACCGGACGACAACCTGATGACCCTGATCTGCGACGTCTGCGGTGACACCACCACCGGCACCGCGTGTGTGCTGCCCGACGCGGAGGTGGTCTGGACGCTGGTGTCGGATCACGGGTGGAGCGGCTCCCCGTTCGCCACCGGTCCGCACCGCTGCCCCCGGTGCAGTGCCCTGCCGGCCGGGCCGGCGCCGCGCGCCGACCGTACGCCGATCGGTGTGGGCGGCGCCGACGAGACGCCGGTGGTCGCCGTCGGCGACGGGACCACGGCCGGTCCCGAGGACGCGTTGCGGGTCGCGCTGCGGCAGGCGGTCGACGTGCACGGCACGGTCGTGGTGAACCTGGACGGGGTGCAGGTCATCGACTCCGCCGGACTCGGCCTGCTGGTGCGGGCCCACCGGGAGGTACGCGAGCGGGGCGGGCGGTTGTGCCTGGCCGCGCCGTCGCGGTTCATCCGCACGGTGCTGCACACCATGAAGCTCGACGGGGTGTTCCCGATCTTCGAGAGTCTCGACGAGGCCGTGGCGCAGTTGCGGCAGGCCGCGCTGACGGCGACCGAGGTCGAGGCCGGTGCGGTGGCGCAGCGCCGACCCGCCGGTCACGTCACGGTCTGATCCCGCGCCACCACCAAGGTCACCCTGGGCGACGCCCTGACGTCCTCCGGTGGCCGGTCGGCGGCCACCCGAGGACGTACGGTCAGGAGGCGGCGGAGAACCCGCCCCGACGGCGCAGCCGGCCGATCCAGCCCTGCGCGGTGTGCCGGGGCACCCCGTAGTGCTCGGCCACCGCGGTGACCGTGCCGGTGCGGTTGAAGACCTCGACGACGTCCTCCGGCATCCGCCGGTAGACCCGCCCCTTCGGCACCGCCGCCTCGGTCCGGCGTCGCGTCGTGCCGGAGCCGGCGCGGTTGGCGCCGGAGCGCACGGACCGGTTGCCGGTGGCCGGGGTGAAGGCCTGCTCGGTGGCGGTGACCTCGGTGGGCGACTCGACGACGGAGGCGGGAGTCACGGGCGCGCCGCCGGCCGGGAACAGCGCGCGTAGTAAGAGATTCAGGTCGAAGGAGGGAAGCGTCGGCGCCGAGATGCCGCTGCCGGCGCGCATCACGAGTTCGACCACGCGCGGCGTGGAATCGTCGATGTCGACACAGATAACGGTCTCCGTGTCGGCACCCTCGGCCCGGATCGTGATTGTGTAGTCACTCATCGCCACCCTCCGCTGTTCGTCACATCACACTGCACACTCCGGCAGTGTGGTGGTTGAACGCTTCACACCAGATTAGCGGATTGAGCGGCCTACTCACAGAAGCGACCCGGCATATGACGATATCACCGTCGGTAGTTAACAACTGCTTCACGCCCCCTCCGGCCCGGTGAAGCCGTCCGGAGTGAAGCGTCCGGGCAATGACTTGAGCCCGTTCACGAAGTTGCTTTCCAGTCGGACGGCGGGTCCGGTCGCCTCGAAACGAGCCAGGTGCGGCACCAGTTCCCGCAGCATCGCCTGCGCCTCCAACCGGGCCAGATGGGCACCCAGACAGAAGTGCGGCCCCATGCCGAACGACAGGTGTGGGTTGGGATTCCGGTCCAACCGCAGGACGTCCGGGTCGTCGAAGACGGCACCGTCGCGGTTGGCCGAGACGTACCAGAGCACGACCTTGTCGCCCTCGGCGACGGCCCGACCGCACAACTCGGTGTCCTCAGTGACGGTACGCCGGAACTGCATGATCGGCGTCACCCACCGCAACAGCTCCTCCGTCGCGGTCGGTAACAGCGACATGTCCCTCGCCAGCCGGTCCCGTTGTGCCGGAGCGGCCAGCAGTGCCGACACACCACCGGAGATGAGGTGTCGGGTCGTCTCGTTGCCGGCCACCACGAGCAGCAGCCAGAAGCTACAGAACTCGCGGTCGGTCAGACGTCGACCGTCCACCTCGCTGGTCGCCAGCAGGGTCATCAGATCGTCCCGCGGCGACCGACGCCGCTCACCCGCCACCGAGAGGGCGTACTGGAACGCCTCGACGAACGTCGTGCGGTACGCCTCCACGTCCCCGCCGCCGTACTCCGGGTCGTCGAAGCCGACCAGGTTGTTGCTCCACCGGTAGAGCAGGTGCCGGTCCTCGCGCGGCAGCCCGAGCAGGTCGGCGAGGACCAGCAGGGGCAGCTCGGCGGCGAGGTCGGCGACCACGTCGCACTCGTCCGCGGCGACCGCGCGCCGGACCAGGTCGTGCGCGTGCGCGGCGACACTGTCGTGCAGCGCCCGCACCGCCCGTGGGGTGAACACCGAGGTGACCAGCCGGCGGATCCGCGAGTGCTGCGGCGCGTCCATGTTGACCAGGAGCTGACGGGCCTGCTCCAGGTCGGCGGGGGTACGCGGATCGGGCAGGAACGCGCCCCTGCGGCCCGAGGAGAACAGCTCCGGTGCCCGGGACGCGGCGACCACCGCCTCGTGACTGGTGGCCGCCCAGAAACCCGACCCCTGGCTGAGCATCCGGCCACCGCCGCCGCGCCGCCACAGTGCCGGCTCGGGCACCCAGGACACCGGTTCCTCGCGGCGCATCCGGGCGAACTCGGTGTGCGGCACACCGGTGCCGTACGTGGCCGGGTGCGCCACGTCCGGACGCTGCGCCACCGGGCTCACGAGCGTCCCGCCGCGGTCTGTGGGCGCAGCAGCTCACGCAGCACGTCGTGACGCAGTTTGCCGGTGCCGTCGCGCGGCAGCTCGGCGACGAACCGCCACCGGCGGGGCACCTTGAACCCGGCCAGCGACCGGCGGCAGAACGCCTCCAGCACCTGGGGGGCGGCGGCCGGGTCGAGCCGGTGCGGGTCGAGTTCGACGACCGCCACCACCCGCTCGCCGTACTCGTCGTCGGGTTCCCCGGTCACCGCCGCGTCCCGGACCGCCGGGTGTTCCTGGAGCACCGCCTGCACCTCGGCCGGGTAGATGTTCACCCCACCGGAGATGATCAGGTCGCGGGCCCGCCCGGTCAGATAGAGGTAGCCCTCCTCGTCCAGGTGACCGGTTTCGCCGTAGGTGAAGACGCCGGGACCCAGATGCGCGTCACGGGTCTTCTCCGGGGCGTTGTGGTATTCGAACGTCTTCCCGGCCCGGCGCACAAAGACCCGGCCCGGGCGGCCGGGCGGCAGCACCGCTCCGTCCGGGTCGAGGATGACCACCTCGTTGGGCGGCACCGCCCGGCCGACGCTGCCCGGTCGGCGCAGCCACTGCTCGGCGTCGATGAGCGTGACCACCCCCGCCTCGGTCGCCGCGTAGTACTCGACCACCACCGGCCCCCACCACTCGATCATCCGTCGTTTCACCTCGACCGGGCAGGGCCCGCCGCCGTGCCACACCACCCGCAGGCTGCGCACGTCGGCGGCGGCCCGGAACGCGTCGTCCAGCCGCAGCAACCGAACGAACTGGGTCGGCACCAGATGGCAGGCGGTGATCCGGTGCGCGGCCACCGCGGCCAGGAACGCCTGCGGGTCGAAACGCTCGTGCAACACCAGTCGGCTGCCGCGCAGCAGCGGCAGCAGCGCGAAGAACAGTTGCGCCGAGTGGTACCAGGGACCGACCAGCAGCACCGCGCCGCGCGCCGGCACGTGCAGGGCGTGCCCGGCGTACGCCAGCAGCCGCTCCACCCGCCCGAACGGCGCCTCGGCGCGGAACAGTCCGTTGCGCACCCCCTTGGGCGCGCCGGTGGTGCCCGAGGTGTAGAGCATGGTGGAGCCGCAGACCTGCTCCGGCGGCTCGTCGGCGGCGAGCCCCGCCAGCCTCGGCTCGACCGCGACCGCGTCGCCGACGTCGCGCTCCCCCGTCACGAGCTGCCGTACCCGCACGGCGGCGGTCCGCACCGCCTGGTCCACCACGGACGCGTAGGCCGGCTCGGTCAGCACCAGTCGGCTCTCCGAGTCCGCCAACAGGTACGCGATCTCCGGCGCGGTCAGGTGCCAGTTGACCGGCACCACCGTCACCCCGGTGTGCAGGGCGGCCAGCAGCGCCTCGATCGTCTCCCGCCGGTTGCCGCAGACCACCGCCATGGTGTCGCCGACCCGCAGCCCCTCGGCGCGCAGCAACCGGATCCACCGGTTGACCCGCGCGTCCAGGTCGGGCCAGTCCAGCTCACCGTCGGCGTCGGACAGCGCCGGCTCGCCGGTGGCCCCGGCCAGGTCCCTCAGCAGTACGGCCATCGCGTCCCTCCGGCTCAGTCCAGCAGGTCCGGCTGGGCCCGCACGATGTCGGCGTACAGCGGCCGGAAGTTCAGCCGGGCGATCCCCGGGGTGCCGATGACGCGCCGCGTCTCGGCGGCCTCGTCCGGGCCGATCAGGATCGGTCGGCCCGCCGCCTCGGCCAGCAACTGCACCTGCGCGCTGCGGTCCATGGCGATGAACCACCAGGCCGCCTCCGCCACCGAGCCGCCGACGGTCAGCAGCCCGTGGTTGCGCAGCACCACCGCCTTGGTGTCGCCGAGCGCGTCGGCGATCCGCTTGCCCTCCTCGTCGGCGAGCACCACACCGGTGTAGTCGCCGAACACCGTGTGGTCCTGGTAGAAGGCGCAGGCGTCCTGGGTGATCGGATCCAGCGGCCGACCCAACGCCGACCAGGCCCGCCCGTGGGTGGAGTGGGTGTGCGCGGCGGCGACCACGTCGGGACGCGCGGCGTGCACGTGGGAGTGGATGACGTACCCGGCCGGGTTGATCCGCCCGGTGCCCTGAAGCACCTCCCCGCCCGCGTCCACCAGCAGCAGGTCGCTGACCCGGACGTGTCCGAAGTGCATCGCGAACGGGTTGATCCAGAACCGGTCCGGGTGCTCCGGGTCCCGGGCCGTGACGTGGCCCCCGGCGCCCTCGTCGAACCCGTACCGAGCGAAGAGCCGGCAGGTCGCCGCCAGTTGCCGCTGCCGACGCAGGCGCTCCTCGGCCGGCGTACGTCCGGTCATCCGCAGCCTCCCGCGGTGTCGGTGTCGAAGGCGGCACCGGCCAGCACCGCCGCCGGCACGGCGGGACTCGCCTCCGCCGTGGGGGTGGTCTCCGGTCGCCACTCGGACAGGAAGTGGTCCACCCGGTCCAGTCCCCAGAACCGGTGCCGACCGAAGCGCAGGTACGGGATGCCGAAGATGTCGTCGTCGTACGCGGCGGCCAGGCAGTCGACGCCCTCGGCGCGCAGCGTCTCGTCCTGCGGGGCGTGCTGTGCGGCCACCGGGTCGACCCCCGCCTCGGCGGCGGCGCGGGCGACCACCTCCTGGGTACAGATGTCCTCGCCGCGCTCCCAGCGGGCCGCCACCAGCGCGTCGTAGAAGGGCACCGCCCGACCCTCGCGGCGGGCCAGCAGCCAGGCCAGGTGCGGCAGGTCCCACCACGGGTCCACGTCGATCGGCCAGGCCATCGGCAGGCCGGCCCGCTGCGCCAGCCGCTTGGTGTCCACCAGCAGGTAGCGGTGCTTGGCCCGGCTCATCTGCACGTAGTGCAGCTCGGCGCCCCGCTCGGCCAGCGCCGCGGTGGTCTTCTCGTCCGGGTCCCAGTACGGGTACCAGTCGACCTGCGCGAACAAGTCCGGCACCGCGACGCGCAGCCGGTGCACCGCCAGCCAGCTATACGGGCTGCGGAAGGAGAAGTACAGCCGGGGCCGCCGTTTCACGCCACACCCCCGGCCAGCGCGCGCAGCACCTCGTCGTCGAACTCGGCCAGGTCGCCGGCGTTCGGTCCGGCGCTGATCGCGTATCCGTGCAGGATGCTCGCGGTCGCGGTGTGCACCAGCCGTTCGCCGCGCCGGACGTAGCAGTCCATCCGCGCGTCGAACATGACCCCGCGCAGCACGTCGGTGACGGTCAGGACGGTGTGCACGTCCTCCTCCATCCGGGCCGCCTCGACCATCCGGACCCGGGCCCGGGACACCACCGGGATCCAGGCGCGCTCGCGGACCAGTCGACCCACCGAGATGCCCCGGGCGGCCAGGAAGCGGTCCACCACCTCCTCCAGCGCCCGCACGTAGCCGGAGTGCTGCACCCGGTCGGAGAAGTGGCAGTAGAAGTAGGGGGCCCGCCAGCTCCACAGGAACGAGCGGGAGCCGACCGGGGTGAGCACGTCGGCGACCGTCTCGCCGGGCCGGATCGGCCGGTGGTCGGGGCGGGCCACCGTCGCGGCGGCACCCAGGGTCGGCACGACCAGGTCCGCCAGGTGGGCGGGGGCGGGCGCGGAGGCGGTGGCGGCGGGTTCGACGACCAGCGCCACCCGGACCTTGCCGCGCAGCACCACCTGCTCGCGGTCGTCGCGGACCACCGTCATCCGCACCGTCAGCCGACCGGCGGACTCCCCGGTGACCTCCACCCGGACCTCGTCGTCGACCTCCAGCACCGCCGGTAACTGCACCGAACAGTCGACGATCTCGACACCGAGGCCGAACTCGTGGAAGAGGTCACGGGCACCGGGTCCGCGCTCGCGCAGCCACTGCAGCACCGCCTCCTCGACCAGATAGATGAAGTGCTTGAAGCCGATCCAGGTGCGGATGTTGGCCCCCTCGTACCGGGGCCGCCCGACCAGGACGGTCAGCGGGGCGGTGGGCGCACTGGTCATGGTGGCTGCTCCTGTCGTCAGGGACGTACCGTCACCCGGTTCGCCTCACCGACGAACCGGGCGGCCTGCTCCGCGACCTCGTCGGCGTGGCGGACGTGGCAGAAGTGGTCGTAGTGCTCGTGCACCAGCAGGGTGGCCCGGGGCATGTCCCGGCCCAGCGTGGCGGCGGCAGCCGGGGACAGCGTCGGGTCGGCCCCGCCGGCCAGGATCAACGTCGGGGTGTCCACAGTGGTCAACGCCAGCCCGCCACTGTTGACGAACTGGTCGAACACGGTGAGGAAGCCGGCCGGACCGATCCGGTCGATGGCCTTGGCGAACATCGCGTCGAGCAACCCGGCGTCCAACTTGCGCAGTCGCGCCCCGACGCGCAGCCGCAGCCCGTCGCGGACGTGCCGGTCGAAGGTGCGCCGGGCCCGGTCGAAGACCTGCCAGGTGATCGGCTGTTCGGGCGGGCAGTACAGCGGGCAGATCAGCACCGTCGCGCGAGCCGCCGGTCGGCCGGCGGCCAGCAGTTCCAGCGTCGCGTTCGCGCCGAAGGAGTGCGCGACGACGGTGTCCGCCGGTCGGGGCAGCTCGGCCAGCCCGGCGGCGAGCCACTGTGCCGGGCTGCCCCGACGACGCCAGCGGTAGTCGTTGCCGGCCCGCCACGGCAGGTCCAGGGCGATCACGTGCCAGCGGGGGTCGAAGGCGCGGGCGAGCGGTCGCCACGACTCCCAGGAGTCCTCCAGGCCGTGGGCGAGCACCACCAGGTCTCCCCCGGGTGCGCCGGGAGTCAGCTCGTGCAGCGCCGGGGCCGGGGTCATCGTCCGGCTCCGGGGGCGGCGGCGAGGAGCAGTTCGCGTACGCCGTCGGTGTCGTCGCCGCAGGCGACCGCGACCGGGCCGGACGCTCCGGCGTCCAGCAGCGTCGCGGCCAGCGCCAGGTTCACCACGCCGGCCGCGCCGTAGCAGTCCCCCCAGCGGGCCGCCGGGTCGAAACCGCCCGGCCCGATCCGGCGGTACGCGGCCCGCCCGTCGGACCCCCCGAGCACGGGACCGGTGCCGGGTACGGCGGTGGTGGTGAGCACCAGGCAGGCGGCACCGGCGCGCAGCGGGAAAGCCGGGCGACCCGCCTGGTGCAGTTCGGTGGCCACCTCGTCGGCCGGTTCGGCACCCACCACCAGCACCCGATCGGCCCGTCCGGCCCGCAGCAGCAGCATCGCCGCGCGGACCGCGTCCAGACCGGCGGTGGCGCCGGAGCAGACCATCAGGTTCGCCGCGCCGAGCCCGAACCAGAGCGCCACGGTGCTGGCCACCACGTTGCTGGACGCGTTCGGGGCGGCGAGTGGGCTGACCGCGCGACCGCCCTCGGCGTGCACGGTGCGGGCCAGGTCGGCGACGGTGGCAACGTTGCCGAGGTTGCCGGCGACCACCACCGCGGTCCGGGGGTCGACGCCGTCGGTCGGGTGGCGGCCGGGCGGCAGGCCGAGCGCGCGGTGCACGGCGCAGAGCGCCAACCGGGTGGCGGGTTCCTTGTAGAGCAGTCCCTTGCGGCCCAGGACCAGATGGGCGCGGTCGGCGGGTACCGCGTCGGCCAGGGCGGTGGTCAGCCGCGACGCCGACGCGCCGGACCACGCGGCCAGGTCGGCGGCGAGACCGGTCGCCTCGGGCAGGTGCAGGCTCCACCCGGCCATCCGCACGGTCACCGGGGCGGTGGTGGACCGGGTCGGGGCGGGGGCGGTCAGTGGGCCGGTCACGGGGCCTCCACCAGGGTGACGGCGTTGACGCCGCCGAAGCCGAACGCGTCGGACTGGACCAGCCGGGCGGTGTGCCCGGTCGCCTCGGTGGCGAACCGCAGGCCGGCGCCCTCGGGCAGCGGGCGACGCAACCCCACCACCGGCGGCACCCGGCGTTGACTCAGGCAGCGGCGTGCCACGTCGAGGTTGACCAGCGCGGCGGCCCCGGAGGTGTGCCCGGTGGCCCCCTTGACGGCGGTCACCAGCGGGTCCGCGCCGCCGCTGACCAGCACCTGCCGCAGCGCCTCGCACTCGGCCGGGTCGTTGAGGGCGGTGCCGGTGCCGTGCGCCACGACCAGGTCGACCTCGGCCGGCTCCCGCCCGGCGCGGGTCAGCGCGTCGCACATCGCGCGGGTGATCCCGGCCACCGACGGGGCGGTCTCGTGGTGGGCGTCGCAGGACAGCCCGGTGGCCACCACCCGGGCCAGTGCGGGTCGGGGGTCGTCGTCGGGCACCAGCACGACCGCGGCGGCGCCGTCGCCGAGCAGGACGCCCTGCCGGTCGGCGTCGAAGGGCCGGACCGTCTCGGTGGGATGGTCGACGACGCGGCCGATCATCGCCAGCATCGACTCGGTGGTCGCGTCGACGCCGCAGACCAGCACCGCGTCGGCGTCGCCGAGCATGAGCAGGTCCTCGGCGAGGGCCAGGACGTGGCCTCCGGCGCTGCACGCGTTACTGACGGTCACCACCTCCCGCAGGCCGGGCACGGCCGCGTGCACCGCGTCGCCGAAGTGCAGCCGGTGGGCGGCGAACGCGTCGCCGCCGGTGGCGTACGCCTCCACCGCGGCCAGTTCCCGCAGGCCGGTGCCGACCAGGGCGACCACGCGGCGGCGGCGGGGGTCGAGCGCACCGGCGGCGACCGCCCGTGCGGCGCACTCGGCCACCCAGCGGCTGGCCGCGAAGGCCCGCTCCGCGCCGTCGTCGATGTGGTAGCCGTGGGCCACGTTGAGCGCGGCCGGTGCACCGTGGCGCAGCGGACCGATCCCGCTGGTCCCGGCGAGCAGGCCGGCGAAGGTCCGGTCCCCGTCGCCGAGGCAGGTGCGCAGCTCGCTAGCGGTCAGACGCGCCGGCACCCGGCCACCCCCTGACGATGGCGGCAGCGGTGCCGCCGTCCGGGCTGCGTGAGGTGATCAGCGCCAGTCGCGGCGTGTCGCCGGTCGGTGCGGTGGCGAGGAAGGTGGCCAGCGCGAGCCCGCCGGTGGCCGCGTCGCAGCGCCCGAACAGGCGGCTGGCCCGGATCCGGGTCGGCACCTGGCCGAGCGCCGCGCAGGCCGGGTCGAACTCGTCGGTGTCGTCCTCGGCGGTCTCGCCGGTCAGCACGCAGTCCACCTCGGCCGGGTCGACGCCGGCCCGGCGGACCGCCCGGGAGACGCACCCGGTCAACGCCCGGTCGGCGGCCGGGCCGCCACCCGGGCCGTACGCGGTGGCCAACGCGAGCACCTCGGCCTCCCGGCGCACGCCGGCCCAGGCGGGCCGCTCGGCGCGGGTGAGCACGAAGACCACGGCCGCCTCCCCGGTCGGCACCGGCTGCTCGGGGCGCCCGGTCAGCCAGGTGGTCCAGGCCCGGTGCGGGCTGAACTCCTCCACCGCACCGACCAGCATCGCGTCCACGTAGCCCCGGGCGATGGCGTTGCTGCCGTAGCGCAGCGCGTCGAGGAAGGCCAGCGAGCCGGTCGCCACCGTGGCGTTGACCCCGCGCAGGCCGTGCCGGATGGCGGCCTGCCCGGCCGCGCAGTTCATCACCGTGTTGGGGAACAGCACCGGGTTGACCAGGTACGGCTTCTCCTGGACCAGCGTCTCCCGGGTGTAGTCGCTGGTGGAGCGGAAGCTGCCCAGCGAGGTGCCGAGCACCAGGCCGAGCCGGGCGCGGTTGGTGTCGTCCACCTCCACGCCCGCGTCGCGCAGCGCGTCGCCGCACGCCACCACGGACAGCGCGGTGGCCCGGTCGTAGAAGCTGGTGCCCTTGCGGCCCAGGTGGCTGCGGACGTCGAAGTCGACCAGCGCGTGTCCGGTCGGGGTGGGCAACGGCTCCTCGCTCAGCGTGGTCACGTCGACCGGTTCGGCCCGCGGCGGCTCGCCCGCTCCGCCGGCCGGGACGCCCGCCGCGACGGCGGCCAGGCGTTCGGTCAGCGCGGTACGGCCCACCCCGGCCGGGCTGACCGCGCTCCATCCGGTGACCACGACCCCGTTCATTCGACGGCTCCGATCAGGACGATGGCGTTGTTGCCGCCGAAGGCGAACCCGTTGTTCTGCACCACCCGGACCCCGGCCCGCCGGGCGGTGTTCGGCACCGGGTCCAGCCCGGCGAGGGCCGGGTCCGGATTGGCCCAGTTGATCGTGGGTGGCAGGAACCCGTGCGCGATGGCGAGCGTCCCGGCGATGGCTCCGAAGCCGCTCGCCGCGCCCATGGTGTGCCCGATCATCGACTTGATCGAGCTGACCGGGGGCACCCGGTCACCGAAGACGTCGAAGATGGCCTGGGCCTCCACCGAGTCGTTGGCGGGGGTGCCGGTGCCGTGGGCGCAGATGTAGTCCACGTCGGCCGGTTTGACCGAGGCGTTGCGGTGCGCGGCGCGCATGCAGGCCGCGATGCTGCCCCGGTCCGGTGCGACGGGGTGGTTGGCGTCGCAGTTGACGCCGTACCCGAGGACCTCGGCGTAGATCCGTGCGCCCCGGGCACGGGCGTGGTCGAGGGTCTCCAGCATCAGGATCGCCCCGCCCTCGCCGGTGAGGATGCCGGAACGGTCCCGGTCGAACGGCGAGCAGGCGTCGGCGGTGAGCGCGCCCAGCCGGTAGAAGCCGGCGTGCGCCCAGCGGCAGACCGAGTCCGCGCCACCGGCGAACATCACCTCCGCCTCGCCGGTGGCCAGCATGTCGTACGCGTAGCCGATCGCGTAGTTGCTGGCCGAGCAGGCGGTGGCCAGGGTGAGCGACTCCCCCGCCAGGTCGAGTTCGGTGCTCACCGCGTGGGCGAGCCGACCCGCCGGCACCTGCCGCAGCAGGTCCGGGTCCATGCCCTCGAAGCCGGACTCGACCTGTTGGGCGGTCACCGCCTCGACCACCACCGACTCGCCGCTGGTGGTGCCGACCACCACCCCGGCCCGTTCCGGCGCGACCGCCGACGGGTCCAGGCCGGAGTCGGCCAGGGCCAGTCGTGCGGCGGCGGCCGCGAACTGCGCGGACCGCCCCCACCGCGCCACGTCGATCCGGTCCAGCAGCGCCTCCGGGCGGAACCCGGGAACCTCCCCGGCGTTGCGGTGGGGGAAGCCGCTGGCGTCGAAGCTGCGGATCGGTGAGATCCCGGACCGGCCCGCGCGCAGGCCGTCGGTGAACGCGGAGACGCCGATCCCGATGCTGGACACCGGGCCGAGCCCGGTCACCACGACCCGGTTCATGCTCAGGCCTGGTCGGCTGAGTGACGCACCACCGCGTCGTAGACCGCTTTGAGGTTGTTGAGCTGCGGCAACTCCGACTGCGGAATCTCGATCTTGAACTTCTTGTCGATCCGCGCCAGGATCTCGATCGCCCGCAGCGAGTCGGCCTCGTAGTCCTCGGCGAAGTCGCCGGTCTCGGTGAGCTCCTCCGGCTCGAGCTCCAGCACCTCCGCCACGATCTCGCGAAGTTCGGCCATGCGGGGGTCGGTCTGCGTCATGACAGGTCAGCCTTTCCAGCGGAGGTTTGACGAAGCCGGCGGCACCCCGGGCGGGGACGAGTCCCGACCGGTGGGGACGCCGACGGTTCCCGAGGTGGCGGTCTCGGCGCCGGCCGGGGCCGTGAGCGCCGTACGCGGGCGTCGGGCCGCCATCAGCGTCCCGACGCGGGCGATGCGGCGGTCGCCGACGTACGTCTCGCCGGTGGCGAAGGCGGTGTCGGCGATCACCCGTTCCAGGTGGACCACGTGACGCAGCACGTCGCCGGGGTAGGCGACGCCGTCGAAGGTGAAGTCGCGGGCCCCGACGAACATCAGCACGTGCTCGTCGCCGACCGGGGTGTTCGACCCGGTGAGCCAGAGCAGGGCGGCGGTCTGCCCGAGCGACTCCACCAGCAGCGACGCCGGATAGGCGTAGTCGCCCGGCGGCGCGTCGTCGGTCAGGGCCCGGTAGCAGGGCTCGGTGGCGGTGACCGTCTTGACCGCCTCGATCCGGTCGCCGGGCGCGAGCCCCAGGACCCGGTCGACGAGCAGCAGCGGGTAACGCTGCGGCAGGAGTGCCCGGACCTGGTGGTGCCCGAGCCCTCCCCCGGTGACGGTGGGCGAACCCGACGGGTCGGGCCCGGTCGGCTCGACGACGTCGCCGCCGTCGAAGCGGGCCCGCATCGTCACGGTCACGGTGCCGTCGTCACGGCGGCCGGAGGCGGTCACCGCCCACCGGTCGGGTCCGTCGGCGACGGCCTTGATGTCCAGGGTCAACCGGTCCGGCGGCAGCAGCGGCGCCAGGAACCGCACGGCCTGGACCGCGCGCGTCCGCAGCCGGGGCCGACCGGCACCGCGCAGGGCGATGTCGACCGCCTGCGCGAGGGCCTCCAGGACGAACACGCCGGGGAAGACCGGGAAGCCGGGGAAGTGACCGCACAGGTTCGGGTCGTCCGGGCGGACCGGCACCGCGGCGATCACCTCGACGTGCTCGCCGACGGCGGTGACCTGGAGGTCGTCGACGGCGGCCAGCGGGGCGGCACCGGGCGGGCAGCGGCGGGTGGTGGTGACGGTGGGGGTGCTCACAACGTGATCCCCCCGTCGACCTGGAACACCTGGCCGGTGATGTATCCGGCGCGCGGCGAGCAGAGGAACTCCACCAGGTCGGCGACGTCCTCGGCGCGGCCGAAGCGGCGCAGTGCGATCTGACCGAGTGCCTGTTCGCGGAGTTTGCCGGAGAGCGCGTCGGTCATGTCGGTCTCGATGAAGCCGGGGGCGACCACGTTGACCCGGATGTCGTACCGGGCCACCTCCTTGGCCAGCGAGCGGCTCAGGCCGATGATGCCGGCCTTGCTGGCGGCGTACGCGGTCTGGCCGGTGTTGCCGTACACGCCGGCCACCGAGGACATGTTGACCACCACGCCGGCCCGACGCTTCATGAAGCGGAAGGTCATCGCCCGGCAGAGGTTCCAGGTGCCGGTCAGGTTGGTCGAGAGCACCGCCGACCAGTCCGCCTCGGTGGAGAGCACCAGCGGGCTGTCCCGGGTGATGCCGGCGTTGTTGACCAGACAGTCGATCGGCCCCAACGCCTCCTCGGCGGCGCCGACGAACGCCTCCACCGCGGCCAGGTCGGTCACGTCGCAGGGCGCGAAGTGCACCGGCACTCCGAACGCCGCGACCTCGGCCCGGGTCTTGGCCGCCGCCTCGCTGGCGCTGCTGTAGCAACCGGCCACCGCGTAGCCCTGTTCGGCGAGCCGCAGTGCCGTCGCGCGCCCGATGCCCCGCGAGACGCCGGTCACCAGAGCTCGAAGCTGAGTGGTCAAGCCAACCTCCCCTGTCGGACGACTGCCGACCGAACGCGACACAACACTCCACTGACGCGTATGTTGTATCTGTTCCGCGCCAACATACTGACCCACCGGCGACGGGGTCAGCAAGTGGTGTCGTATGTTTTTTTTGCCGTCTCGACGGGCACCAGACCGAGCTCGTCGAGCACCTGCTCGGTGTGCTGCCCGGGGGCCGGCGCACCGTGCCGCACCCGGGTCGGGGTACGCGAGAACTTCGCCGCCGGACCGACGATCGGAGCGGTGCTGCCGTCGCTGAGCAGAGTGGGTTGCAGCATCGCCCGCTGGGCCAGGTACGGATCGGCGGCCACCTCGGCCACGCTGCGCACCCGGGACACGGTCAGACCCCGCGCGACCAGCTCGGCGACCACGACGTCGGCCGGTCGCCCCCGACACCAGCCGGCCACCGCGGCGTCCACCTCGACCCGGTTGGCCAGCCGGTCGGCCGCGCGGCCGAACCCGGGCGCACGGGCCAGCTCCGGGCGGTCCATCGCCTCGGCCAGTTCCCGCCAGTGCCGGTCCAGCGCGACGGCGAGGTAGATCTGCCCGTCGGCGCAGTCGTAGACGTTGGACGGCACCACGAAGTCGGTCTGGTTGCCCCACCTGTCGGGTGGACGCCCGGCGGCGGCGAGGGTGTGCAGGCCGGCGCTCCCGGCGAGCATGGCGTCGAACATCGCCACGTCCACGTGCTGCCCCTCGCCGGTGCGCGCGCGGTGCCAGAGGGCGGCCAGCGCGCCGATCGCCCCGTGCAGACCGGCCAGCTCGTCGGCGAGGAACGTCGGCGCCCGGACCGGGCCGGCGTCGGGCGGGCCGTTGAGCGCCATCCACCCGCTGGCCGCCTGCACGATCGGGTCGTAGGCCGCCTCGGTGCGCCGGTCGCCGTACTGGCCCCAGCCGGAGATCGAGACGAAGACCAGTTCGGGGCGGACGGCCCGGCACTGCGCCCAGCCCACCCCCCACCCGTCGAGCGTGCCGGGGCGGTAGTTCTCCACCACCACGTCGGCGGTGGCGACCAGCCGCAGGAAGGTCTCCCGGCCGGCCGTCTCGCGCAGGTCGAGCCCGGCGCTGCGTTTGTTGCGGTTGACCGTCTGCCGGAACCAGGACAGCCCGGTGCCCGGGATCCGGGGCGGCACCTCGCCGTCGCGTCCGTGCGGCAGCTCCACCCGGATCACGTCGGCACCCATGTCGGCGAGGATCGCGCTGGTCAGCGGGCCGGACCAGACCTTCGTCACGTCCAGCACCCGGATCCCGTCCAGCGGTCCGGCCAGGTCCTCGCGGGCCTCGCGATAGAAGTCCCCGGCCTCGCGGTACGACCCGTGCACCGCGCTCACGTCCGTTGCAGGATCGATGCGGTGCCCAGCGCGCCACCGCAGCACATGGTGACCAGGGCCAGCTCCCGGTCGGTGCGTTCCAGCTCGTGCAGCGCGCTGACCAGCAGCCGGGTGCCGGAGGCCCCCAGCGGGTGACCGAGGGCGATCGCGCCGCCGTTGACGTTGACCCGTTCCGGGTCGGCGTCGTGTGCCGCCGTCCAGCCGAGCACCACCGCCGCGAACGCCTCGTTGACCTCGGCGACGTCGATGTCGGACAGCCGCATCCCGGCCCGGTCCAGGATCTTGCGGGTGGCCACCACCGGCCCCTCCAGCAGCAGGGCCGGATCGGAGCCGGTGACCACCTGGTGCAGCAGGCGTGCCCGGGGCCGCAGCCCGAGCGCGGCGGCCCGCTCGGCCGACATCCACAGGATCGCCGCCGCGCCGTCGGAGATCTGCGAGGTGCTGCCCGCGGTGTGCACGCCGCCCTCGACGGTGGGCTTGAGCGCGGCCAACCCGTCCGGGGTGCTCTCGCGCAGGCCCTGGTCCCGGGTCACCTCGACGGTGCCGCCGTCGGGGCCGGGGGCGCGGACCGCGACCACCTCGGCGTCGAAGCGGCCCTGTGCCCAGGCCGCCGCCGCACGTCGTTGCGACCGCAGCCCGTACGCGTCGGCGGCGGCCCGGTCGACGCCGTACTTGGCGGCGATCCGCTCCGCGCCGCCGAACTGCGCCCTGGGCGGGTCGTCCCACGGGTAGTCGTCGGTCTTGTAGTGGCCGGGGCCCTGGTAGAGGTTGGTGCCCACCGGCACCCGGGACATCGACTCCACCCCGCAGGCGATCCCCACGTCGATCGCCCCGGCGGTGATCAGCGCGGAGACCAGGTGGTTGGCCTGCTGCGCCGAGCCGCAGGACACGTCCACGGTGGTGCAGGCGACCTCCGGGTCCAGCCCGGTGCTCAGCCAGGCGTTGCGGGTCACGTTGAGACTCTGCTCGCCGACCTGGGTGACACAACCGCCGATGATCTGGTCCACCGCCGAGGCCGGCAGGTCGACCCGGTCGAGCACCTCCCGCTGCACGGTACGCAGCAGCTCGACCGCCTTGAGTCCGCGCAGCCACCCGTCCCGCCGACCGATCGGGGTACGCGCCGCCGCGACGATCACCGCCTCCGCCACGACGCTCACTCCCCCCGCAACGACAGGGCGAGCTTCGGGCAGCCGCGTACCGCGGTCTCGACCTGCGGCACCTGCTCCGCCGACGGCTGCTCGACCAGCACGTACATGAGGTCGTCATCCCGGATCTCGAACACCTCCGGGGCGCTGTCGGCGCAGACCCCGTGGCTGTCACAGCGGTCGTAGTCCACGACTATCCACATCGTCTTCTCCCACGCGTCGGGTTGGCCGGGGCACGCCCACGATAGATGACGCATGTAGGATTCGCCGACCAGAAACAACAGACACTTGCGCGAGAGAAGAAACGTCGCATAGCGTCGGGCGGTCCGCTGCGGCGGGTAGCGTCCCCCGATGGCACGTCCTGGAGGCCGAGCATGCTGACCGGATGCGTCCCCTGGCCCGACGAGTTCGCGCAGCGCTACCGCCGCGACGGCATCTGGCGCGGCGAGGTGCTCGGTGACCTGCTGCGACCCTGGGCCGCGCGGGACCCGGACCGGATCGCGGTGGTGACCCGGCACGGCCGGCACACGTACCGCGAACTGGACACCCGCGCCGACCGACTGGCCGCCGGCCTGGTCGCGCTCGGCGTCGGGCCCGGTGACCGGGTGGTCGTGCAACTGCCGAACACTCCCGACTTCGTGGTGACGTGTGTGGCGCTTTTCCGACTCGGCGCGCTGCCGGTGCTGGCGCTGCCCGCCCACCGCCGGGCCGAGCTGGTCTATCTCGCCGAGTACGCCGACGCGGTGGCGCTGGTGGTGCCCGACGTGCTGGCCGGTACCGACCACCGGGAGCTGGCCCGGGCGGTACGCCAGGCGGTGCCCTCGGTCCGGCACGTGCTGGTGGCCGGCGACCCGCAGGAGCTGACCGCGTTGCGCGACGTCGACGCCGCGCCGGTGGACCTACCCGCCCCCGACCCGTCGCAGGTGGCGTTCTTCCTGCTCTCCGGCGGCACCACCGGCCTGCCCAAGCTGATCCCGCGCACCCACGACGACTACGCGTTCCAGCTTCGCGCCACCGCCGAGGCGATGGGCTTCGACGAGCACGGGGCGTACCTGGCCGCGCTGCCGGTGGCGCACAACGCCGCGCTCGGCTGCCCCGGCGTGCTGGGGGCGCTGCGGGCCGGCGGTCGGGCCGTGCTCGCCGCCACCCCGGCACCGGACGAGGTGTTCCCGCTGGTCGCGGCCGAGCAGGTCACCCTGACCACGCTGATGCCGGCGCTGCTGCCGGTCTGGACCGAGACCGCCGGAATCTTCGGCGCCGACCTGTCGAAGCTGGTCATCGAGGTGGGTGGCGCCACGCTCAGCCCGGAGGTGGCCCGCACGGTGCGCCCGGCCACCGGCGCCACGCTCACCCACTGGTTCGGGATGGCCGAGGGGGTGCTCTGCTTCACCCGCCCGGATGAGGGCGACGAGGCCGCCGCGACCAGCCAGGGCACACCGTTGAGCCCGGCCGACGAACTGCGGGTGGTGGACGACGCCGATCGCGACGTGCCCGACGGCGAGGTCGGCGAACTGCTCGCCCGGGGGCCGTGCACGCTGCGCGGGTACTACGCGGTGCCCGAACACAACCGCACGGTCTTCACCGCCGACGGCTTCCTGCGCACCGGCGACCTGGTCCGCCGCGACGCCGCCGGACGGCTGGTCGTGGTCGGCCGGATCAAGGACGTGGTCAACCGGGGCGGCGAGAAGATCTCCGTGGACGAGGTCGAGGCCCACCTGATCGCGCATCCGGCGGTGCGGACCGCCGCCGTGGTGCCGGTGCCGGACGCCCGCCTCGGCGAGAAGACCTGCGCGGTGATCGTCGCCCGGGACACCCCGCCCGCCCTCGGGGACCTGCACGACTTCCTGCGCGAGCGCGGCCTGGCCGACTTCAAGCTGCCCGACCGGCTGCACGTCGCGCCCGCGCTGCCGTACACGCCGGTCGGCAAGATCGACCGGCGGGCGCTGGCCCGTGAGGTGGCGGCGGCGTGACCCGCCCGCCGCTGTCGACCGGCGTCGCCGACCGGGTGCTGTGGCTCGACTCACTGCCCGCCGACCAGCTCGCCCCCCGCCCGCCGCTGGACGGCGACACCACCGCCGACGTGGCGATCGTCGGCGCCGGCTACACCGGCCTGTGGACCGCGTACTACCTCGGCGTGCACCGCCCCGAGCTGTCCATCGTGGTCGTCGACGCGGGGCGGGCCGGATTCGGGGCCTCCGGGCGCAACGGGGGCTGGTGCACCGCCGAGATGCCGGCGCTGCTGCCCGGTCTGATCCGCCGGCACGGGCCGATGGCCGCGATGCGGCTGTACCGGGCCGGTCAACGCACCCTCGACGAGTTGCGCCGGGTGTTCGCCGCCGAGGACATCGACGCGCACTGGCGGCACGACGGCTCGCTCTACGTCGCGCGCAGCGCGCCACAGGTCGACCGGCTGCGCGGCTGGCAGGAGGTGCGCGACAAGCTCGGCATCACCGGCCTCACGCTCACCGTCGGGCCGTCGGCCGCCGCGCAGATCGGACTGACCGGGGTACGCGCCACCGCGTACACGCCGCACTGCGCCGCCGTGCAGCCGGCCCGCATCGCGCGCGGCCTGCTCGCCGCCGTCGAACGTCGCGGGGTCCGCGTCGCCGAGCGGACCCGGGCCCTGCGGATCGCCCCCGGCCTGCTGGTCACCGACTCCGGCACGGTGCGCGCCCGGTCGGTGCTCTGCGCCACCGAGGGGTACACCGGTCGGCTGCCCGGACACGCCCGCCGGGTGTTGCCGCTGCACTCGTACGTGCTGGCCACCGAGCCGCTGGACGAGGCGATCTGGCAGCGGCTCGGCCTGACCGACCACCGGACCGTCGCCGACGGCCGCTACCAGTTCGGCTACCTGCAACGCACCCTCGACGACCGGCTGGTGCTCGGCGGACGGGGCGCCTACTACCGGTTCGGCTCGGCCGCCGACCGGGGCCGGGTCGCCGACCGTCGGGCGCACGACCGGCTGCGCCGCACCCTGGCCGAGCTGCTGCCCGACCTCGCCGACGTGCCGGTGTCGCACCGCTGGAGCGGGGTGTACGGGCTGCACCGGCACACCGAGCCCGAGGTGGTCTACGACCGGGACACCGGGCTCGGGCACGCGGGCGGTTACGGCGGCGAGGGCATCGCGCTGAGCAACCTGGCCGCCCGGTCGCTGGCCGCGCTGGTGGCCGGGGTCAGCCGCCCGGAGACGCGGCTCTGCTGGGTGGACAACGCGTCCCGCCGGTGGGAGCCGGAACCGTTGCGGTTCATCGGCGTGCGGGGCGTGAGCGCGGTCGCCACCGGAGCCGACCACTACGAGCACCGCACCGACCGGACGGCGCCCCTGGCCCGGCTCGCGCTCCGCGCCATCGTGTGAGCCCCCGACCAGTGGTGCTTCCCCGACCAGCGACGAGGAGCCTGGCATGGACGACCTGGAGAGAATGCGCAAGGTCTGGGAGTTCATCTTCCAGCAGTCGGTCACCGACGACGCCGACTTCTTCACCGATCTCGACGGCGACTCGATGGCCGCCGCCGCCCTCGTGCACCACGTGGCCGAGGAGTTCGGTGTCTCGCTGCCCCTGTTCGAGGTCTTCGACCGCCCGACGCCCGCGGAACTGCTCGCGGCCGTACGGGAACAGCTCACGGTCGGCTGACCGCCGGCCACCCCAGCGAGGAGCACGATGGACCAGCTCACGGCAACCGGGTTCGGACTCAGCGACCTCCAACAGGCGTACCTGATCGGCGAGCTGGGCGACTTCCAGCTCGGCGGTCCCGCGCTGTTCTACGAGGAGTACGCCGCACCTCCCTTCGACACCGACGCGTTCGCCACTGCCGTGCACGCCCTGGTCCGCCGGCATCCCATGCTGCGCTGCGCGGTCGGCGAGGACGGGCAGGTGCGGATCCTTCCCGATCCGCCCTCGCCGCTGTCCGTACGGTCGCTGCGCGGTGAACCCGCCCACCGGCGGGCCGAACTGCTGGCCGCCGGTCGCCGGGAACTCTCCGGCGACGGGCCGCCGCTGACCGGGCCGGCGGCGTTCCGGATGCTCGTCTGGTGCGACGACGGCGAGTACCTGGTGCAGATGGCCGGGCGGCTGATCGTCTTCGACGGCCAGTCCGGCGAGGTCTTCGCCCAGGAGCTGCGTACCCTGCTCGCCGGTGGCGACCTCGCGCCGCTGGACTTCACCTACGAGCGGTACCGCCGGGAACTGGACGAGCGCCGGGACGGCCCGGAGTACGCGGCGGCCCGCCGGTACTGGACCGACCGGCTCGACGACCTGCCCGGCGCGCCGGAGCTGCCGCTGCGCCGGGGCGGGCGGCACGACGGCCCGCTGGCCCGGCGCGTCTTCACGCTGCCGGTCGCGGTGACCGACGCGTTCTCCGCAGCCCTGCGCCGCCGTCGGCTCACCCCGACGATGGCGGTGGCCGCCGCGTTCGCCCGGGTGCTGCGGCACTGGAGCCGCCAGGACCGGTTCACCGTCAACATCATGTACGGCGAGCGCCTGAACCTGCACCCCGACGTGTCCCGGCTGATCGGCAGCTTCGCCAGCACTCTGCTGCTGGAGTGCTCGCCGGCCGGTCAGGAGAGCGACTTCGCCGCCGACGCCGCCGCGCTTCGCGGCCGGATGCTGCGCGACATGGCACAGGGCGCGTTCAGCGGGGTGTCGGTGATCCGGGAGCTGAACCGCCGCTCCGGGACGGTCTCCGGTGCCCGGATGCCGGTGGTCTTCACCAGCATGCTCGGACTCGGCTCCGACACCGACCCGGTCTTCCTGGAGCTGCTCGGCTGGCAGCGCCGCGAGTCGCTGGTCCGCACCCCGCAGGTCGCCTTCGACCACCAGGTGTTCATGCGTAGCGGCGAGATGGTGTTCAGTTGGGACACCGCCGACGGGCTCTACCCGCCCGGCATGGTCGACGAGATGTTCGCCGCGTACCGGGCCCTGCTGGTCGGCCTGGCCGGCGACGACGCGGCCTGGTCGGCGGGGCGGGGCGACCGGCTCACCCCGGCACGGCAGCTCGCGGTCCGGGCACAGGTCAACGACACCGTCGCCGAGGTGGCCGCACAGACCCTGCACGGCGGCTTCCTGGCCCAGGCCCGCCGCACCCCGGACGCCGAGGCGGTGGTCACCCCGACCGGCACCGTGACGTACCGGGAACTGCGGGCACGGGCGGGCGCGGTGGCCGCCGCGCTGCGGGTCGCCGGACGTGGCCCGGGTGACCTGGTGGCGGTCGTCGCGGACCGGGGGGTGGGCCAGATCGCCGCGCTGCTCGGGGTGCTGATGACCGGCGCGGCCTACGTGCCGGTGGCGCCGTCGTGGCCGCTGCCGCGCCGCGCGCAGATCCTCGCCGGGGCGGGCGTGGCCGGGGTACTCGGCGACACCGACGACGATCTCGACGGTGCCCCCGCCGACGCGGTCCGCTGGCGGTTGTCCGACCTGCCACCGGGCGACCTGCCCGACAGCGCGGTCGCCGACGAGCCGGAGACGCTGGCGTACGTGATCTTCACCTCCGGCACCACCGGTACGCCGAAGGGCGTGATGATCCGGCACCAGAGCGCGGCGAACACCATCGTGGACGTGAACACGCGCTTCGGTGTCGGGGCCGCCGACCGGGTGCTGGCCGTCTCGGAGTTCACCTTCGACCTGTCCGTGTACGACGTCTTCGGCCTGCTGGCCGTCGGCGGCGCCGTGGTCGTCCCCGATCCGGGCCAGGCCCGCGAGGTGGTGCACCTGCACGAGCTGGCCGTCCGGGCGGGCGTGACGGTGTGGAACTCGGTCCCGGCCTACCTGGCGATGTTCGTCGACTACGTCCGGGCCGCGGCGGAGCGCGAACGCCCGACGGCGCTGCGGACGGCGATGGTCAGCGGCGACTGGGTGCCGCTGTCGCTCGGCCGCGAGCTGGCCGAGATCGCCCCGAGGGCCCGCTGCGTGGCGCTCGGCGGAGCCACCGAGGCGTCGATCTGGTCGAACTGGTTCGACGTCCCCGCCCGGGTGCCCCCGGAGTGGACCAGCGTCCCGTACGGCTGGCCGCTGCGGAACCAGCGCTTCCACGTGCTGGACGCCCGGCTCGCCCACCGGCCCGACTGGGTGCCCGGTGACCTGTACATCGCCGGGCGGGGGCTGGCCGACGGCTACCTGCACGCGCCGGAGCTGACCGCCGCCGCGTTCGTCACCCATCCGGTCACCGGTGAGCGGCTCTACCGCACCGGCGACCTGGGCCGGTACCGCCCGGACGGGGTGATCGAGTTCCTCGGCCGCGACGACCCGCAGGTGAAGATCAACGGTTTCCGGGTGGAGCTGGGCGAGATCGAGGCGGCGCTGGTCGCGCAGCCGGGGGTGACCGACGCCGTGGTGGTCGCCCGCCGGGGCGAGCGGGGTGCCTCACTGGTCGCCTTCGTGGCCGCCGAGGCGGCGAAGCCGGACCTCGCCGACGAGGTCCGCGCGGCGCTCGGCGCGACGCTGCCCGCGTACCTGGTGCCGCCGGTGATCGAGGTGCGGGAGGCGTTGCCGCTGACCGGCAACGGCAAGGTGGACCGGGCCGCCCTGGTCGCCGCCGCAGCCGGTCTGGCACCGGACGGCGGACGGTTCCGGGCCCCGCACACCGCCACCCAGCGCCGACTGGCCACGCTCTGGTCGGAGCTGCTCGACCTGCCCACGGTCGGCGTCGACGATCCGTTCTTCGCCCTCGGCGGCAGCTCGTTGCAGGCGGCGCAACTGATGAACCGGGTCGAGCGGGAGTTCGGCAGCCGACTCCCGCTGGCCGCGCTCTACCAGCACCGGACCGTCGCCGAGCTGGCCCGCCTGCTCGACGAACGGGACGGCACCGCCCGGTCCTCGCCGGTGCAGTCGCTGGCCCCCGGCGACGGCCCGCCGGTCGTGCTGATCCACCCGGTCGGCGGGGACCTGCTCTGCTACCGCGAGCTGGTCGCGCGGCTGCCGCACGGCTGGCCGGTGCTGGGGATCGCGTCGCCCGCGTTGGACGGTACGGCCACCGTGCCGCCGACCCTCACCGAACTGGCCCGCGCCTACCGGGACGAGCTGACCGCCGCGCTGCCGGCGGACGCCCCGGTACGCCTGGTCGGCTGGTCGCTCGGCGCGGTGTTGGCGTACGAGGTGGGTCGGCAGGTGACCGAGGCGGGGCGTACCTGCACGGCGGTGCTGATCGACCCGTGGGTCGGCCCGCCCGGCACCACCGCCGAGCCGGGCGCCGTCGACCTGGTCCGGGCGTTCCTGACCGACGTGACCCGGGGCGAGGTGTCCGACCCCGCCTCGGTGGACCCGGACGCCTCCGGGGTGCAGGCGTTGCGGGCGGCGTGGCCGCAGGTGGCCGCCGCCCGTCCGGAGCTGGCGTCGCTGGGCCTGGACTCGGTCGAGCGGCTGTTCGAGGTCTTCGCGGCGCACACCCGGGCGCTGGTGCGCTACCCGGTCCCGGCGGCGTCCGGCCTCACCGTGCACCTGCTGGAGGCACGGAGGGCGCTCGGCGGCGCGGCCGGCGGCTATCTGGTGCCGCTGGGCGAGCGGCTGCCCGACGGCGCCGTGACGACCCGACGGCAGGTGCCCGGCGACCACTTCGCGGTGACCGACCCGGACGCGGTGTCGCCGACCGCCGCCGTCGTGACCGACGTGTTGACCGGGTCCTGACCGACGGACGCCCGGGGTACGGAATCCGTATCCCGGGCGTGTGGTCGCCTCGGCTCAGCTCCGGTGCAGCCGGTCGGTCAGGTCGGCGCGGATGGCCGGGCGGGTGCCGAAGACCAGCAGGAACAACGCCTCCCGCATCAGCCGCTCGGCCGGGCGGTTCCGCAGCACGGCCGCGCTACCCGTGGTGACGGCCAGCAGGCCGGCGGCGCGCAGGGCCAGGGCGGCGGCCGCGCCCCGGGCCGAGGGCAGCTCCGCCGGGCCGGCGGCGTCGAGGGTGGCCCGACACTCGTCGATCGCCGCGTCCAGCGGGCTCGGCCCGATCAGCCGGGCGCAGCGGGTCGCCACGCCCAGCGGCAGGGACCCGTTGAACCGGAGGGTCGCCGGGTCGCGTTGCAGGTAGACCTCGTGCGGGACGGTGCCGGTGACCCGGTCCTCCGGCACGAAGTGGCCGGTGAAGGTGACCTGCACGGTGCGGCTCGCCGACACCGCGACCATGTCGACCGGCGTCACGCTGAGCGTGTCGCTCTCGGCGGCGTCCAGCAGCGACCAGACCAGTGTGTCCGAGGCGTCCCGGGCGGCGGTGAAGAGCGTGTCGACCAGACCCCACCCGGTCACCCAGGACGCGGTGCCGTGCAGCAGCCAGCCGCCGTCGACCGCTTCGGCGCGTACCGCCGGGGGGCCCGGCCGGGTCGCGGCGAGGATGGCCAGCCCGGCGCGCCGCTCGCCCTGGCACAGCGGTTCCAGCCACCGGTCGGAGATGCCCGGCCGCTGGCTGTGCGTCGCGGCCATCACCGCACTGTGGTGTTGCGCCCAGACGAACGCCGTGGTGAGGCATCCGCTGGCGATGATCTCCAAGGCGCGGGCCGCGGTGGCGGTCTCCTCGGCGGCCATCTCGCTGAACCGCGCCGGTCCGGCCAGGCCGTAGAAGCCCTCGGCGGCGAGCAGGTCGAGGTGGGTGCCCGGGACCGTGTCGGCGGCGTCGACCTTCTCCGCCGCCGGGAACAGCACCTCCTCGGCGATGCGCTCCGCGCGGTCCAGCACCTTGGCAGAGTTGCTCATCAGTCGGTCCACCGTCCGTTCCGTCGTCAGTCGGTGTGGGTTCTGCACACAGCCTAACGAAGACACCACCTGCGGCCTAGAAGCTACATAAAGACAGTGTTGTGTTTGCCGCAAACGACGGACACTATGCTGAGAAACGTCAATCCGCGGGGGAGGTCGCAGGTGACCGAAGATCCAGAAACACGTGCCGAACGGGTCGGACTGTTCTACGACCTGATGGGCCCGTTCCTCGACGCCGTCTACGGCGACAACCTGCACTACGGCTACTGGTCCGACGAGCACGACCCGGCCACCGTCGCGCAGGCCCAGGCACGGCTCAACGACGAACTCGCCGGTCGACTCGCGGTCGGGCCCGGCGACCACGTCCTGGACGTCGGCTGCGGCACGGGCGGCCCGAGCCGCCACGTGGCCCGGGTGACCGGCGCCGAGGTCAGCGGGGTCTCGCTCTCCGGCCGTCAGGTCGAGCGCGCCGAGGAACTCGCGGTGAAGGAGGGACTGGCCGACCGGGTCCGCTTCACCCGGGCCGACGCCACGGCCCTGCCGTATCCGGACCGGTGGTTCGACGCGGCGCTGGCGCTGGAGGTGCTGGTGCACGTGCCGGGCAAGGCCGCCGCGCTGAGCCAGGTGCACCGGGTGCTGCGCCCCGGCGGGCGGCTCGTCCTCGCCGAACTCACCCTGGTCCGGCCGATGGACGACGCGCAGGCGCGGATCTGGTCGGCGATGCCGATGTCGACACCGCCGACCGCCCCGGACTACGTCGAGCTGGTCCGCGCGGCCGGCTTCGAGGTGGTCGACGCCGTCGACGCCGGGGCCCACGTACGCCGCTCCCACCAGGCCACCCGCGAGGCGGTGACGCGCGAGCGCGAGCGCCTCGCCGGCACGTACGGGCCCCGCGTGCTGCGCCAGCTCGGCGACGCGGTCCTGGACCTCCAGGCGGTCGCCGAGTCCTGCCTGGGCTACCTGCTGCTCACCGCGCACCGGCGGGGGTGACACCACCGGGCCCCGGCCCGGCAGCCGGTGCCGACTCCCGCACTACCCGAGGAGGAACCCGTGTACCGACCACGTGCCGTGCACCGCGCTCTCGCCCGGCTCACCGGGGCGCCCCGGGGGCGTACCTGGCCCGGAGGTTTCACCGACCGGCTCACGCACCCGGTGCCCGGCCCGGCGGCGGTGCTGCGGCTGATGCGGGAGCGCGGCACCCGCCCGGTCGGCGCGACCGGCGGCCGAGTGCCGGTGGTGGACGAGGCGGTGCCCCGGGTCGGTGCCGGACAGACGGCGGTCACCTGGATCGGGCACGCCACCTGCCTGGTGCAGCTCGGCGGCCGGACGGTGCTGACCGACCCGGTCTTCGCCGACAAGATCCCGGGTACGCCGCGTCGGTACACCCCGCCCGGGGTGCGCTGGGAGTCGCTGCCGCCGATCGACGCGGTGGTGATCAGCCACAACCACTTCGACCACCTCGACGAGCCGACCGTGCGCCGGTTGCCCCGGGACACTCCGGTGCTGGTGCCGGCCGGGCTGGCCTGGTGGTTCCAGACGCGGGGTTTCCGCCGGGTGGTCGAGCTGGACTGGTGGGAGTCGACCGTCGTCGGCGGCGTACGGTTCGACTTCACCCCGGCGCACCACTGGAGCCGACGCGGTCTGTTCGACACCTGCCAGAGCCTCTGGGGCGGGTGGCTGATGACCTCGGAGGACGCCCCGACCCACCGGGTCTTCTTCGCCGGCGACTCGGCGTACGGTCCGGCCTTCGCCGAGATCGGCGCGCGCTTCCCCGGCATCGACGTGGCCCTGCTGCCGGTCGGCGCGTTCCGGCCGCGCTGGTTCA
This sequence comes from Micromonospora sp. NPDC049900, assembly GCF_044461025.1. NCBI lineage: Bacteria > Bacillati > Actinomycetota > Actinomycetes > Micromonosporales > Micromonosporaceae > Micromonospora > Micromonospora sp. NPDC049900. The sequence goes on along the minus strand of NZ_JBITKM010000014.1, from coordinate 38,401 downwards.
TGAAGCCGCTGCACATGGACCCGGCCGAGGCGGTCCGCGCCTGCGTCGACCTGGGTGCGGAGCGGATGCTCACCATCCACTGGGGCACGTTCGCGCTCTCCGCCGAGCCGGTGCTGGCCCCGGTCGAGCTGGCACGCAAGGCGTGGGCCGAGTCGGGCCGACCGGTCGACGCCCTCTGGGACCTCGCGGTCGGGCAGAGCCGGGTGTTCGAGACCACCGACCCAAGCTGAGCAGCGGCCCGGCCGGTGGTGACCGGCCGGGCCGCCTGCTCGCTGTGGTTCCCGGTCGTCGGGCCGGGCCGCTGCGCGGTGCGACGGGTCAGCGGCTGGCGCCGGCCGCCCGGCGCGCGGCGCGGCCGGCGAAGAACGACCGGGGCGCCAACGCGGCCGGGTGCGGCAGCATCAGCGGCAGCCGGTCCCCGGTCTCCTGCCGCCAGATGAACAGGTGCGCGCCCTTGTCGCCCATCGCGCCCTTGGCGAACTTCGGCTGGTTGACGGTTACGTACGCCAGGTCGGTGTACTCGGTGTCGCGCCGCAGCACCAGATCCCGCAGGATCTTGCCGCCGGTGTGGCTGGGCGCGATCCCGTTGCCGGTGTAGCCGTGCCCGTAGACCAGGCCGTCGTCGGTGCGGCCGAACTGCGGGATGAAGGTGCGACTCCAGCCGATCGGGCCGCCGAAGGCGTGACTGAACCGGACGTCCCGCCAGGCCGGGAAGAAGCGGGCGAAGGACTCCCGCAGGGCGGCGTGGGCGGCGTCGTTGCGCAGGTGGGATCGGTCCGTGTCCCGCTGGTCGTAGTAGTACCAGCGACCGCCGGACCAGACCACCCGGTTGTCGGCGGTGAGCCGGGCGGCGTGGGCGAAGGACAGCGAGTTGCTGACCCCCTCCCGGCCCGGCCAGGCGACCCGGGAGAGCTGGGCGTCGGTCAACGGTTCGGTCACCATCAGGTAGTTCCACACCGGCATGACCTTGGTGTGGGTCTGGGCGAAGCTGTGCTGCCAGGCGTTGGTCGCCAGGACGACCTCGTTGGCGGTGATCGTGCCGGTGGGGGTGGTCACCCGGTACCGTCCGCCGACCCTGCGGACCTCGGTGACCGGGGTCCGCTCGTGGATGTCCACGCCCTGCTCGCGCACGACGCGGGCCAGGCCCTGCACGAGCCGGTGCGGGTTGACCAGCGCGCCGGTGGTGCGCAGCGCGCCGAGCACCTGCGGGGAGCCGATGCGCTGCTGCGCCTCGTCGCGGTCCAGCAGCTTGAACGACCCCCGCAGGCCGGTCCGCTCGCTGCGCTTGACCTGGAGTTCGAGTCGGGCCAACTGCTTGCGGTCGGTGACCACCTGGAGCACGCCGTTCATCGCGAAGTCGGCGTCGATGCCGTACTGGCGGCAGAACCGCCCGATGTCGATGATCGACCGGGCGCCGCTGCGGTAGACACCGGCGGCCTTCTCCCGGCCGTAGTACCAGAGCAACCGGCGCAGCACCTTGCCCGCGGTCAGCCCGACGAAGCCGCCGTTGGCGCTGGACGCGCCGCCGCCCACCGCCTGCGCCTCCAGCACCTTGATGTCGGCCGAGGGCTCGGCCTCGGCGAGGAAGTGCGCCGCCCACAGGCCGGTGTAGCCGGCGCCGACGATGCAGATGTCGCAGCTCGCGTCACCGTCGAGGGGCTCGCCGACCTCGACCGGCTCGGTGTCGTGCCAGTAGACGCTGTTCCGGGTCTCTTCCACGTCGCTCTCCAAGTCGTCGGTCCGCACCCACTATCCATAGTGTGTGTTGTGTTCGGCAAGACCCGACAGTCAATGCCGGTCGGCGGCCGTCCGCGCCGCCCGTTGGGCCCGGCGTTGCTGGCGCAGCCGGTCCATGAAGTAGTCGGCGTTGAGCCAGTAGAACTCCAGCCAGATGTTGTCCGGGTCGCGCAGCCAGATGCCGTAACCGGCCTCCAGGAACAGCTCGCGGACGCCGGAGTGCTCCGCGCCGACGCCGTCCAGATGCGCGGCCCACTGGTCCAGGTCGGCCAGCTCGGGCACGTGGTAGCCCAGGTGGTGCAGGCCCACCCGGCGCTCGTCGAAGGGGGCCGGATCGGGCTCGACGGCCTGGCCGAGCACGATCGAGGAGAGCGATCCCCGGTGCACCAACGTCCGGAAGGTGAACCCGGACTCGGCCGGCGTCGCGTCGCGTACCGGCGTGAAGTCCATGACCCGGCAGTACCACTCGGTGCTGCGATCCAGGTCGCGGACGGTCAGGTTGACGTGGTTCCTGCCGTTGAGTTTAGGCACATGACGCATCATAGATGCTTCACTTGTATCTTGGGTGTGGCGTGTTGTCGCCGGAAACCGGTAGCGTGTCGTCACCTGGCAGCGCGCTGCCCGTACCGGGCCGGAACGGATGTGAGGAACCGGGCATGCATCTGAACGTGTTCACCCAGTGCTCGCCGTCACCGCAGTTCAAGGGCATGTGGCGGCTCCCCGGCGACCGTACGGCCACCGGATACCGGTCGCTGGAGTACTGGATCTCCCGCGCCCGCCAACTGGAGGCGGCCTGCGTCGACGCGCTGTTCTTCGCCGACATCCACGGCGTCTACGACGTCTACCGGGGTTCCTGGGCACCGGCGGTGCGGCACGCGGTGCAGATCCCCTCGATCGACCCGGCGCTGCTGCTGTCGGCCGCGGCGGCGGCCACCCGGCACCTCGGCTTCGCGATCACCTACTCCACCACGTACCACTCCCCCTACGAGTGCGCCCGGCTGTTCTCCTCGCTGGACCACCTCACCGGTGGCCGGGTCGGCTGGAACATCGTCACCTCCTACCTGCGTTCGGCCACCGCCAACGGCCTCGGCGAGTACCTCGACCACGACGAGCGTTACGAACGGGCCGACGAGTACGTCCAGGTCGCCCGGGCCCTGTGGGAAGACAGTTGGGACGCCGACGCGGTGGTCCGCGACGCCGAACGCGATGTCTTCACCGACCCCGACCGGGTCCGCCAGATCGACCACGAGGGCCGCTGGTTCACCGTCCGGGGTCCGCACCAGTGCGAGCCGTCGCCGCAGCGCACCCCGGTGCTCTACCAGGCCGGTTCCTCGCCCCGGGGCATCGAGTTCGCCGCCCGGCACGCCGAGGTGGCGTTCCTGACCCTGGCCGACCCCGCCTCGGGCGCGGAGCCGGTGGCCGCCCTGCGCGCGGCGGCGGCCCGGCACGGCCGGGACCCGGGCATGATCAAGGCGTTGCAGGGCGGCATGGTCATGATCGGGCGGGACCGGGCCGAGGCGAAGGCGAAGGCCGAGGCGTACAACACGCTGTGGAGCAGCGAGGGGCAGCTCGCCAAGTGGTGCGGGTGGATGGACATCGACCTCGCCGCCTTCCCCGACGAGACCCCGGTGGACGAGATCCGCAGCCAGGCCAGCCACTCCTTCCTCGGCTTCCTGCGCAAGCTCAGCCCGGACCGCACCTGGACCGTCGGTGACGTGAAGTACCTGGTGTCGCGCCCCCGCCGCCCCCGGGTGGACGCCCCGGTGACCCTGTTCGGCACCCCCGAGCAGGTCGCCGACCGGATGGAGCAGTGGCTGACCGTCGCCGACGTGGACGGGTTCAACCTGATCCCCTGCCCGCCCTCGGACGGCATCGACGACATCTGCGACCTGCTGGTGCCGGAGCTGCAACGGCGGGGTCTGTTCCGCACCGCGTACGACCCGGCGGAGACGACGCTGCGCGAGCGGTACTTCGGCGCCGGGGTGAGCACCTACCGCGACCCGGCGCGCGCCGTCACCGCGCGGGAGGGCTGAGGGATGCACCTGCGCGACACCCCGCCGGAGGCCGCCTTCCGCCGTGACCTGCGCGCCTGGCTGGCCGAACACGTGCCCCGGCACCGCGACGGCGGCGCACCCGGCGACTGGACCAAGGCGTTGCACGCGGCCGGCTACACCGGACTGACCTGGCCGGCCGCGTACGGCGGGCGTGGTCTGCCCCCGACCTACCAGGGCATCTACGCCGAGGAGAGCGCGCTGGCCGAGGCACCCGATCACAGCAACGTGATCGGCCTGGGCATGGTGGGACCCACCATCGTCTCGCACGGCAGCCCCGATCAGCAGAGCCGCTTCCTGGAACCGATCCTGTCCGGCGCGTACGTCTTCTGTCAGGGTTTCTCCGAGCCGGACGCGGGCAGTGACTTGGCCGCGGTGCGGACCCGGGCGACGGCCACCGCCGACGGTTGGCGGGTCACCGGCGAGAAGGTCTGGTCGTCCTACGCGCACCAGGCCGACTGGTGTCTGCTGCTGGCCCGCACCCAGCCGGACTCCACCGCGCACGCCGGCCTGACCTGTCTGCTGGTCGACATGCGCAGCCCAGGGGTACAGGTGCTGCCGCTGCGGCAGAGCACCGGCGACGCCGACTTCAACCAGATCGTGCTCGACGACGTGCTGGTGCCCCGCGACTGCGTGCTGGGGCCGGTCGGCGAGGGCTGGCGGATCGCGATGACCACCCTCGCCCACGAACGCGGCACCTTCGGCATCACGCTCACCGCCCGGCTGACCGTCGAGTTCGACCGGCTGCTGCGCACCGTACGCGACCTCGGTCTGGCCGACGACCCGGCGGTCCGTGCCGAGCTGGCCGAGCTGCACGTGCAGTTGCAGGCCCTGCGCTGGACCGGTCACCGCACGATGGCGACCCTGGCGCGGACCGGCAAGCCCGGCCCGGAGAGCTCGGTGCTCAAGCTGCACTGGTCGGTCACCAACCAGCGGCTGGCCGCGTTCGCGCTGCGTCTGCTCGGCCCGGCGGCGGCGCTCGACGGCCCGGACAGTCACGCCGCCGGCCACTGGCAGCACCTGCGGCTGCGCAGCCGTGCCAACTCGATCGAGGGCGGCACCTCCGAGATCCTGCGCGGCATCATCGCCGAGCGCGTGCTCGGCCTGCCCCGCACCCGGTGACCCGGAGAGGATGACCATGGACTTCGCCCTGACCGACGACCAGCGGGACCTGGCGTCGGCCGCCGCCCGGCTGCTCGCCGACCGGTACCCGACCGAGCGGGTCGCCGCGCTCGCCGAGACGGGTGACGCCGACCCGGACACCTGGTCGCACCTGCGCCGGCAGGGCTGGTGCGACCCGGAGCTGCCGATGGTGGAGAAGGGCCTGCTGGCCCAGGAGGCCGGGTACGCGCTGGCCGCCACCGGCTGGTGGAGCACGGTCGGCCTGGCCCATCCGGTCCTGGCGGCGGCCGGGCGTGAGCTGCCGACCGGCCCGCTCACCCTGGCCTGGCAGGACGACCCGGACACCGGCCAGGGCACCCGCGCCGAGCAGCGCGCCGGCACCTGGCGGATGACCGGCCGACGCGGCCTGGTCACCGAGGCGGCGGCGGCCACCGCGCTGGTGATCGCCGCCGACACCGACACCGGACCGGCCCTGTTCCTGGTGGACTCCGCGGCCGACGGGCTCACCGTCGCACCGCAGCCCGCCCTGGACCGGCTGCGTGGCGCCGCCCGGCTGGACCTCGTCGACACCCCGGCCGAGATGCTGGTCGGGCCGGGGCACGCCGAGCGGGTGCTGGCCGACGCGCGCCGGCACGGCGGCACGCTGCTGGCCTGCGAGGCCGTCGGCGTCGCCCGCCGGGCCCTGGACCTGGCCCGCCGACACGCCCTGGACCGGGTGCAGTTCGGCCGACCCATCGGGGCCTACCAGGCGGTGGCGCACCGGCTGGCCGACGGCTACGTGGCGCTGGAACTGGCCACCTCGCTCGCCCTGCGGGCGTGCTGGCTGGTCGGCGCCGGGCCGGACGACGCGACACCGGACGAGACCGCCCGGGCGTACGCCGAAGCCGTCGTCGCGGCCCGCCGGGCCGCCGTCCGCACCTGCGAGGACGCCCTCCAGGTCACCGGCGGGCTCGGTGCGACCTGGGAGTACCCGCTGCACTGGTGGTACCGCCGGGCACTCTGGCTGGACAGCTTCGACACCCCCAGCGCAGACCATCTCGCCGCCCTCGCCGGTCACCTGCTGCCCGGGCGGGCGCAACCGGCACGGCCGGCCGCGTGACCCCACCGGCCGACGGCGCACCGACCGAGACCGACAAGGAGCAGCGATGCTGACGAGACGACGTGCCCGCATCGACGTACCGGCCATCCTGCGGCTGATGGAGGTGGGCGACTACCTGCTGCCGTACACGATCCGGGCGGTCTGCCTGCTGCGGGTGGCCGACCAGCTCGCCGACGGGCCGATGGCCGCCGCCGACCTGGCCCGCGCCTGCGACGCCCACGAGCCCTCGCTGACCAAGGCGCTGCGGTACCTGGCCTCCCGGGACCTGTTCGCCGAGGTCACGCCGGGCGAGTTCGGACTGACCCCGATGGCCGACCTGCTGCGCGCCGACCACCCGTACTCGGCCCGGGACATCTTCCTCTCCCCGGTGGTCTGCACCCGGGCGATGGAGGGCCTGGACCACACCCTGCGCACCGGTGAGGGTGCCTTCGACGCGGTGCACGGCATCGGCATGTGGGACCACTTCGGGCAGCACCCGGGCGACGGCGAGGCGTTCGACAAGGTGATGAGCGGGGTCACCGGGATGGAGCTGGAGGCCATCCTGCGCGCCTCGGACTGGTCCCGCTTCGGCACGGTGGTCGACGTGGGCGGCGGCAACGGCCGTTTCCTCGCCGACCTGTTGGGTCGCTTCCCCCGGATGCGCGGGGTGCTGTTCGACAAGCCCGGCGTGGTGGCGAACGCGCCGCAGACGTTCGCCACGGCCGGCGTCACCGACCGGGTACGCGTGGTGCCCGGCAGCTTCCTCACCGACGACATCCCCGCCGGCGGCGACGCGTACGTGCTCAAGCGGATCCTCTACAGCTGGAGCGACGAGGAGGCGACCGGGGTGCTGCGCCGCATCCGGGCCGCGATGTCCCCGCAGGGCCGGGTGTTCATCCTCGAGGCCGGACGGCAGTCCGAGGCGGAGAGCACCCCGCTGGCCCGTCGGATGGACATGCTGATGCTCACGTTGAGCGCGGGCGGCGCGCGCAGCCTCGACGAGCAGCGGGCGATCCTGGCCGGGGCCGGGCTGGAACTGGTCGAGGCGACGCAGACCCCGATGTTCCCGGTGATCGAGGCCCGACCGGTATGACCGGGCTGCTGTCCTGGCTGGCGCAGCCGCGCGACGACCGGGGCATCCGGTTCTCCCGCCCGGACGGCGACTGGGACCGGTGGTCGTACGCGCGACTGGCCCGGCTGGCCCACGGACATGCCGCCGGGTTCGTCGAGCGCGGCGTACGCCCGGACGACGTGGTCGGGGTGGTGCTGCCCTCCGGGCCCGGATTCGTCGGCACCCTGTTCGGCGCGCTGCTGGCCGGGGCGACGGTGTCCCCGCTCGCCCCGCCCGCCGCCTTCGGCGACCCGGACCGGTACGCCGAGCACCTGGCAGCGGCCCTGGCGGCGATGCGACCCCGACTGCTGGTGGTCGACGGCGCGTCCGTGCCCTCGGTGGCCCGGGCGGCGGCCGACGCGGGGGTGTCCACGGTCGACGTCACGGACCTGCCGGTGGGGACGGCGGAACCGGTCGCGGCCCGGCCGGCCGCGGTGGCGCTGCTCCAGTTCACCTCCGGCACCACGGGCGCGGTCCGCGGGGTACGGGTGCCACGGACCGCCCTGGAGGCCAACATCGCGGCCGTCCGGGACTGGCTGGAGATGACCCCCGACGACGCGACCGCCTCCTGGCTGCCGGTGCACCACGACATGGGCCTGGTCGGCTGCCTGCTGGCACCCGTGGTCACCGGCGCCGACCTGTGGCTGCTCACGCCGGCGGAGTTCGTCCGCCGACCCAGCCGCTATCTGGAGTGCTTCGGTCGGGCCGGGGCCCGGCTGACCGCGATGCCGGGCTTCGGGCTGGCGCACGTGCTGCGCCGGGTCCGCCCGGAGCAGCTCGCCGGGCTGGACTTCGGGCAGTGGCGGGCGGTCATCGTCGGCGCCGAACGTGTCGCACCGGCCACCCTGGACGCCTTCGCCGACCTGCTCGCGCCGCACGGGCTGCGCCGGGAGGCGCTGCTGCCCGCGTACGGGCTGGCCGAGGCGACGCTGGCGGTGACCGGGGTGCCGCTGCGGACCGGCTGGCGGCAGGTGCCCGGTCCGGACGGCGTGCCCGTGGTGGGCTGCGGTGGGCCGGTGACCGGGGCCCGGATCGCGGTGGTCGACGACGACGCCCGGCCGGTGGAGGACGGGACGGTCGGTGAGATCGTGGTCGGCGGCGCGTCGGTCGCCGACGGTTACGCGGGCGGCCCGCCCTTCGGCGACACGGTCCGCACCGGCGACGCCGGCTTCGTCCGGGACGGGCAGCTCTTCGTGCTGGGCCGCCTCGGCGACAGCCTCAAGGTCCACGGGCGCACCGTCTTCGCCGAGGACGTCGACGCGGTGTTGGGCGCGGCCCTGGACGCACCGCCCGGACGGCTGGCCACCGTGCTCGGCCTGGTGGCGGGAGCCCCGACCGTGGTGGTCCACCTGGAACACCCCCGGCCGGAGTGGCTGCCCCGGATCCCCGCCCTGGTCGCCCCGCTGGTGCCGGCGGCCGACGTGCACGTGCTGCCGGTGCCGTCGGGCACCATCCCCCGCACCACCAGCGGCAAGCCGAGACGGCGTCAGTTGTGGCGGCGTCACCTGGACCGGGCCGCGCCGGACGAGGACGCGGCGGGCCCGGTCAGGTCAGGCCGAGGCTCCGGATGACGCCGGCCAGCACCTTCGTCCGGTGCGGCACCAGATAGAAGTGGTCGCCGTCGAAGACGGTCAGGTCGAAGGCGGCCCGGGTGTAGCCGGCCCAGGCCGCCACCTCGTCCACCGCCGCCTCGGTGTCGACGTCGCCGACCAGCGCCGAGATGGGCGTGGCCAACGGCGCGGCGTCGACCGGGCGGTAGCTCTCGATCAGCCGGTAGTCGGCCCGGAGCGTCGGCAGCAGCGCCGAGCGGAGTTGCAAGTTCTCCAGCGCCGCCGGGTCGGTGCCACCCAACCGGCGCAGCTCGTCCCAGAGATCGTCGTCCGGGCCGAGGTGTTTGCTGCCCGGCCGGTGGTGGCACGGCGCGGGACGGCCCGAGACGAACAGGTGCGCCAGCGGCGCGGCGTGCCGCCGCTCCAGCCGGCGCGCCACCTCGTACGCGACGGCGGCGCCCATGCTGTGGCCGAACAGGGCGATCGGCAGGTCGCGCCGGGGTGCGAGCACGTCGGTGACCATCTCCGCCAGCACCGGCATGGCGGTCAGCGCGGGCTCGGCGATCCGGTCCAGCCGACCCGGATACTGCACCGCCAGCACCTCGACGTCGTCCGGCAGCTCCCGGGCCCAGCTTCGGTAGAACGGGGCGCTGCCGGTGGCGTGCGGGAAGCAGACCAGTCGCACGGTGGCCGCCGGCCGGGGCCGGTAGCAGCGCAACCACCGGCGCGCGCTGGTCTCCACCGAGGTCACCCGCCCACCCCCGCCGGCTCCCGCAACTGCGCCGGATCGGCCGCCGCCGCCTCACCGGCCGCCGCCAGAGCCGCCAGGTCCGCCGCGCCGAGCATCCGGGGCGGCTCGGCGCTGACCAGCTCCGGCGGGCCGAGGATGGCGGTCAGCTCCTGCCACAGTTGGCACAGCGTCAGGTGGTACTGCCCCTGCCGCAGCGGGTCCTCGCCCCGCTCGACGGTGTCCCGCAGCGTCCACAGTGCCCGACGTACCCCCTGCGGCCAGGTGGTGCCGAAGACGGTGTCGTAGTGCGGCACCTCGCTCGGGCCGAGGGTGATTGCGCTCGGGGTGCTGGTGTCCCGGTCGGCGGCGAAGTGCGGGTCGGCGCCGATCCCGGCGACCTCACGCGGGAAGTCGGGCCGGGCGGTCCACACCGTCGGACCGTGCGTGCCGACCAGGGTGAGGTTGCCGGCCTCGGTGCCGATGGTGATCCGGTGCATCAGGTGCGCGTAGTTGTCCGGGTCGGCCGGGTCCATCTGGTTCTGCACCCGCAGCGTCACCGGCACCCCGGCCAGCACCCCGTCCAGGCTGCGGAACGGCAGGTCCAGCTCGGTGGCCGAGGTGACCGACGGGGACAGCGCGGGCAGCTCGGTGAACCGCCACGGTCGTACCCCGCCGAGCGCCTGCCCGAGCAGGTCCAGCAGCGAGTACGCCAACTGGAAGCCGCAGGCCACGTCGAGGTAGCGGGGTGGTTGGCGGCGCAGCAGCTCACCCGCCGCGCCGAGGAACCGGCGCACCGGGGTGATGTGCCGGTAGAACGGGTTGAGCTGGTACACGACCTTGTGCCGGCGGGCCTGGCGCAGGCAGCGGGCCAGCTCGTCGTGGTGCAGCGGATGCTCCTGGAGCACGTGCACGCCCCGCGCCATCAACTCCATGGCCAGCTCGGAGCCACGGCCGCCGAGCAGCCCGCCCCGGATCACCACGCAGGCGATGTCGATGTCGTCGGGCAACTGGTCCACCGCCGTGTACAGCGGCACGCCGTAGTGCGCGGCACAGGCCCGGGAGCGGTCGCTGCCCCCGGCCAGGACCCCGGCGAGCTGGAAGCTCGGGTCCGCCTCGCGGAAGGACTCCAGATAGACCTGGCCGAAGCGGGTGCCGCAGACGACCACCCGGGTGGGTCGCTTCATATGACGTCCTCCTCGTACTGCTCGACGGCGGAGACACCCGCCACCACGGTGGCCAACGGCACCGCCGGCACCGCCGCCAGCTCGGTGACGGTGGCGATCGGGTCGAGGACCTCGTCGGCGTGCCAGACACCCGGCGGCACCACGCCGGCCAGCACCGCCCGGGCCGTCAGCGCGGCCATGCTGCCGGTCAGCTCGCTGGCGCCGGTGCTGCGGACCACCGCGGTCCGTTCCCCACCCGGCCCGGAGAGGGTCACCACCAGGGTCTGGTACGCCGGGTGGCCGAACAGGTCCAGCTCGGCCGCCCGGCACAGCCGCTCGCCGGACTCCCGGTACCCGCCCTCGGCGGCCCCGGGGACGGCCCGCAGCGCGGCCAGCACCCGCTCCCCGGCGAAGACCGAATACCAGTCGACCTGCCGCAGCCCCAGCGCGGCGGCCACCCGGGCGGTCTCGGTGCCCAGGTAGGGCTGCGCGGTGACCGGCTCGGGGAACCACGGCAGGGCCAGCTCCGGCACCGGGCGCAACGCGTTGTGCGCCACCCGGCCGTTCCGCCAGGCCGCGGCGGGCCAGCCGAAACTCTCGTCGGCGGCGACGTAGTCGACGGCGGCGGTCAGGGTGAACCGGTCCCGGCCGCCGACGTACCCGGTGAGCCGCTCGCCGTCGGGCAGGTGGGCGGCCAACAGTCGGGGCAGCAGCCCGGTCAGGCCGGGCATCATGCCCGCCGACACCACCGCGGCCCGGCTGCTGCCACCGGACACCGCCGTCACCGCGGCGTGCAGCGCGTCGTCACCGGCCGCGTCGACGTAGTCGGCACCGGCCGCCACCGCCGCGCGGGCCGCCCCGTCGACCAGTTCCACGGCCGGGCCGGCGCAGTTGAGCACCACCCGGGCACCCGCGCAGAACCGGGCGAGGTCGGCCGGGTCACGGGCGTCGACGACCATCGGTTCGGCACCGTGGACCTGCGGCGGTCGCCGGGCACCGACCCGCAGCGGGCCGACGTCCCAGGACCGCAGCAGCGTCACCGCCGCCCGACCGACCGCCCCGGAGGCACCGAGCACGGCGACAGCGGTCACCGCGCCGGCTCCGGGTCGAGGGCCGCCAGCGCGGTCCCGGCCGCGTCACCCAAGACGGTCAGGTGGTCGGCGTCCACGTCGACGGTGCGGACGTCGCCCAGGCACAGGTCGGCCCAGAACTCCAGGCTCTGCGCGTCGTACGGCACCGCGCCGGTGGGCCGCAGCACGATCAGGTCACCGGCGTACAGCGTCGGCTCGTGCCGGGCCAGGGCCGCCAGCCGCGCGGCGAAGTCCTCGTCGGGCTCCGCGCCGCCGGTCTCCGCCCGGTACGTCTGCGCCGGGTCGCCGCCGGGCGTCGGCCGCCACGGCGAGATCAGCACCACCGCGTCGACCTGCCCGCCGGCCTCGATCAGCGACCGGGCCACCTCCAGCGTGGACGTCGCGCCGAGGCCGTACCCGACCAGTCGTACCGCCGGGTGTCCGGCCGTGGTGACCAGCCGGGCCTGCGCGGCGGCGACCCGGAGCAGGTCGTCGGCCGCGCCCGGGGCCAACCCGAGCACCGGACCGGTGGTCGCCAGGTGCGGCACCAGACCCGCGTACGGGTCGACACCCGCGCCACCGGACACCAGCACCCAGGGCGCCCCCTCGGCTCCCTCGTGCCGCACGGACAGTCCGTCCCCGCTGGACGTGGTCGGCGTCGACGGCGACGCGGTGACCGGGGTGGCCGCCGACTCCGCCTCGACGTGGCCGGCGAGGGCGGCCACCGTGGGCTGCTCCAGCACCTGCCGCAGCAACTGGTCGAAGAAGAGTCCGGCGGCCTGCGGGATCTCCTCCAGGATCCGGCCGGTGATCTGCGCCGCGACCAGCGAGTCCCCGCCGAGTTCGAACAGGTTCTCGTCCCGACCCACCCGGGGCAGCCGCAGCGCCTCGGCCCAGACCGCCGCGATCCGGCGTTCCAGGTCGCTGCCGAGGGCACCGGACCCGGCGACGGTGACCGCGCCGCGCCGGGGCAGTCGACGGCGCAACGCCGCCCGGTCGACCTTGCCGTTGGCGTTGAGCGGCAGGGCGTCGACGACCTGGACCACCGACGGCACCATGTACTGCGGCAGCCGCCCGGCCAGGTGCTCGGTCAGGTCGTCGCGGGAGATCCGCACCCGGTCGGTCTTGAACCGGGCGGCCAGCACGCACATGCCCAGTTCGGCGATGAAGCCGTCCGGCTCGGGCAGGCAGAGCGGCTGCGCCGCGCCCGCCGCGCCCAGCACGTCGAGCCAGGACCGGCGGTCGAGGAACACCTGCTCGGTGCCTCGCCGCAGGTCGGTGAAGTCGGCCGTGGCCTCGTCCACCCGGACCAGCAGTTCCAGCGACGTCATGATCTGGTGGTGGTCGCGGGTCATCTCGCAGGCGACCAGCCAGCCCTGCGGGGCGAGCACCTCGCGCAGCCGGTCCAGCGCGCGGCCGACGTCGGCGCTGGCGTGCAGCACGTCGCCGGCCACGACGACGTCGAACGAGTTCGGGGACAGGCCCTGCGCGGCCAGGTCACGGTCGATGTCGACGGCCTCCAGACGCAGGCCGGGGCGTTCGCCGAACCGGGTCCGCAGCTCGCCCAGGAAGAACGGGGACAGGTCGGTGGCCAGGTAGTCCACCTCGTGCCCGTCGAGCGCGGCGAGCACGGCGGCGGTGGTGCCACCGGCTCCGGCGCCCACCTCCAGCACCCGCAGCGCCCCGGGTTCGATCCGCTGCTCGGCGATCCGCCGCACCAGGGCCGCCGCCGCCTCGTTGGCCCACCGGTTGAACAGCGTGCGTTCGTAGAGGCCCTGCGAGACGTCCACCCGGCCCTGCGGGAACAGCAGCGCCAGCGGGTCGTCCTCGCCGCGCAGCAGCGCGGGCAGGTGCGCGGTGCTGGCCCGGAAGTAGTCCAGCAGGTCCCGGTCCTCGGCGTCGGCGAGCTGCGCGACCTCCCGCCAGCCGGCCTCGGTGTCCGCCGTCGTCCCCGCCGGGGTCAGCCCGTACCGGCCGTCGGCGTCCTGGTCGAGCAGGCCGGCGCCGGTGAGCGCGCGCAGCCAGCGCCGGACCAACCGGTGGTGGCGGGGCGCGACGTGTGCGGTGTCCAACAATTCCGCCAGCGGGTGCCGGCGGCCGGCGGCGAACAGCCCGGCGGCGCGGAACGCGTCCACCATGGCCGGCAGCGCGACGTCGTCGAGCCGGTGCGCGTACGCGAGGTAGCGGTCCCGGTCGACACCGGTGAGCGTGGTGTCCGCGTCGGCGCAGGCGTCCACGCCGAGCTGCCGGACGGCCGTCTGGTCGTGCTCGACCTGCACGGCGGTGACCGGTCGGCCGGCCGGCTCGACGAAGGCGGCCAGCCGCCGCTCCAGCGGGGTGTCGCCGTCGACCACCACGACCGCCCCGGCGACCGCCGGGTGTCCGCCCAGCGCCGCCTCGATCTCGGCCAGCTCGATCCGGTAGCCCCTGATCTTGACCTGGAGGTCCTCCCGGCCGAGGAACTCGATGGTGCCGTCGGGCAGGTACCGGCCCATGTCGCCGGTGCGGTACAGCCGCTCATTGGTCTGCGGGTGCACGACGAACCGCTCGGCGGTGCGCTCGCGGTCGTTGAGGTAGCCCAGCGCCAGTCCCACGCCGCCGATGTACAGCTCGCCGCTGACCAGGTCCGGGCGGGGTCGCAGGGCCGCGTCGAGCACGTGGAAGCTCTGGTTGGTCAGCGGGCGACCGTACGGGATGCTGCGCCACTGGGGGTCGACCTGCTCGATCGGATACCAGATCGACCAGATGGACGCCTCGGTCGCCCCGCCGAGGCTGACGATCCGCAGCCCGGGCACCCGGGCGCGGATCTGGTCCGGCAGCGCCACCGGAATCCAGTCGCCGGAGAGCATCGCCAGCCGCAGCCCCTCCGGCGCGGTGTCCGTGGCCGAGACGAGGTAGTCGTGCAGCATCTGCAACTGGGCGGGCACCGAGTTCCACACCGTGACGCCGTGCGTGCCGACCAGGTCGGCCCAGTGCGACGGGTCGCCGCGACGCTGCGGGTCGGGCAGCACCACCGCGCCGCCCACCGACAGCGGGCCGAAGACGTCGTACACCGACAGGTCGAAGCCGAGGTTGGAGAGGCCGAGCACCCGGTCGTCGGGCCCGACCCCGAAGCGCTCGTTGATGTCGAGCACCGTGTTCACCGCGCCCCGGTGATTGATCATGACGCCCTTCGGGGTGCCGGTGGAGCCGGAGGTGTGGATGACGTACGCCAACTCCTCCGGGTCGCCGGAGCCCTCGACCGGCTGCGGCTGTCCGGTGCCCAGCAGGTCCACGTCGAGCAGGCGCAGCCCCTCGGCCCAACCGTCCCGGTCCACCCCGGACTGGGTCAGCGCGCAGCGGATCCCGGCGTTGGTCAGGATGGTCCGGCGGCGCGCCGCCGGCTGCGAGGTGTCCACCGGTACGTAGACGCAGCCGGCCAGCAGCGCGCCGAGCACCGCGACGACCTGCTCCCAGCCCCGGTCCATGACCACCGCGACCAGTTCCTGGCGGCGGCAGCCCGCGGCGGTCAGCGCCTCGGCCACCCCGGCCGCCCGACCGAGCAGCTCGCCGTAGTCCAGCGTCCGGTCGGCGGCGACGACGGCGGGCCGGTCCGGGGTGCTCAGCGCCTGCAACACCACCCGGTCGTGCAGCATCCCGGCGGGGACCGGCGCATGTGTCCGGTTGGCCTCGGCGCGACGCTCCCGCGTCGCCGCCGGCGGGTCCGGGTGGCCGGTCCCGGTCCAGGCCGCGTCGTCGCCGGCCAGCCGGTGCAGCAACGCGTCGTACGCGGCGAACATGTCGTCGACCACGCCGGGCGGGAAGACCTCCTCCCGGACGTCCCAGTTGGACACCAGGCCACCGTCGCGCTCGATGTTCTGGCAGTCGATCCAGACCTGTGGGGTCTGGCTGATCCCGTAGCCCAGCTCGCCCAGCGGCGCGCCGTCGGCGGCGGCCCCGGCGGAGGTGATGCCGATGGCGCTGGTGAACACCACCGGGAACAGCGCCGCCTCGGCGCCCTGCCGGCGGGCGATCTCCCGCATCACCTCGATGCCGCTGAACGAGCGATGGTCCAGGTCCTCCCAGAGCTGCGCCTGTAGGTCCCGGGCCCGCTCGTCGAACCGGCGGGTCGGATCGGCGTCCACGGCCAGCAGGTCGACCGAGGTGAAGTCACCGACCAGGGCGTTGACCTGATCGTGCACCGGAGCCCGGTTGAGCAGGGTGATGTCGAGGGTGAACCGGGACCGCCGGCTGTACGCGGCGATGGTGTCCGAGAACGCGGCCAGCACCGCACCGGACGGGCTGACCCCGTGCCGGCCGGCGCGCTGCCGCAGCCCCTCCCAGACCTGCGGCGAGAGCCGCGTCTCCCAGCGGCGGAAGCGGCCCTCGCTGTCGGCGGGACGGGCCACCGTGGGCAGTTCCGGCGCGGCCGGCAGGTCGTCGACCCGGGCCAGCCACCACTGCCGGTCCCGCTCGTGGCGCGGGCTGTCCCGCACCGCGCGCTCGGCGAGCTGGTAGTCCCGGAAGGTGATCTCCAGCGGCGGCAGCGGCTCGTCCGGCCGGTGGTAGAGCCGGTGCAGCTCGTCGAGCACCACCTGGACGCTGATGAAGTCGGCGATCAGGAAGTCGATCGAGACGTGCAGCACGGTCCGGTGGTCGGCACGGGTGATCCGGGCGGCGAACAGCGGCCACCGGTCGGGCGTGTGCACCAGGTGGTCCATCTCGGCGCGGACCGCGCTGACCGCCGCCTCGACCACCGCCTCGGGGCGGCCGGTCAGGTCGATCACCGGCACCTCGAACGGCGGCACCTCCGCCAGCACGCGCTGCGCGCCGTCGGCCTCCACCACCGCGCGGAGCATGTCGTGCCGGGCGATCAGGGCCCGCCAGGCGGCGGTCATCCGGTCCGGGTCCAGCTCGGGGTAGACCAGTTCGCCGTAGCCGTGACAGGCGACGCCGCCGTACGCGAACGTCTCGCCCCGCCCGAGCAGGTACGCCGCCTGCACGTCGGTGACCGGGAACGGGTCGTGCCGGTGCGTCCGGTCCGGGACCAGGGTGCCGGTGCCGGCGGCGTTGTCGAGGTGCGCGACGATCTCGTCGCGGCGGGCGCGCAACGCCTCGCGGCGATCCGGCGTCATCGCCCCCTGCGGTGCCCGGAAGCGCAGTTGACCGGCCTCCAACCAGACCCGTACCCCCACGCTCTCCAGCTCGGCGAGCAGGTCACCGGCGGACGACTGACTCATATCGTGCCCTCCTCGAAGTCACCGGGTTCCACCGCGCCGCGGTGGGCGTCGAAGACGTCTGCCAACTGCGCCACGGTCGGCGCCAGGAAGAGCTGCCGCAGCGACAGCTCCACCCCGTGGCGCGACCGCAGCGTCTCCACCAACCGGGTGGCCAGCAGGCTGTCCCCGCCGAGGGCGAAGAAGCTCTGCTGCCGGCCGATCCGCTCGCAGTCGAGCACCTCGGCCCAGATCTCGGCGATCAGCTTCTCGCTGTCCCCGCGCGGGCTCTCGTCGGCCGCGTCGTCGGGTTCGGTGTCCACCTGGGCGGTCAACGCCCGGCGGTCCACCTTGCCGTTGGCGGTCAGCGGCAGCCCGGGTACGCCGACCACCCGCTCCGGCACCATGTAGCTGGGCAGCCGAGACGCCAGGAAGCCGACCAGCGCCGCCTCGTCGACCGGCTCGTCGGCGGCGACCACGGCCAGCGCCAGTCGCCGGTGCGTGCCCTCGCCGACGGTCAGCCCGACGGCGCGGGCCACCCCGGCGTACGCCTCCGCAGCCGCCTCGATCTCGCCCAGCTCGATCCGGTGTCCCCGGATCTTGACCTGGAAGTCGGCCCGGCCGAGGAACTCCAGCGTGCCGTCGGGCCAGTACCGGCCGAGATCCCCGGTGCGGTACCACCGCTGTCCGTCCACGGTGACGAACTGCCGTGCGGTGGTCTCCGGGTCACCCCGGTAGCCCCGGGCCACCCCGACACCGCCGATCCACAGCTCACCGGGCACCCAGTCCGGGCAGTCCCGGCCGCGTGGATCGACCACCCGGTAGCGCTGGTTGCGCAGCGGCAGGCCGTACGGCACGGACCGCCAGTGCGCGGGCACCACGTCGACCTCGCAGGCGTTGGACCAGATGGCCGCCTCGGTGGCGCCGCCCAGCGCGACGAACCGGGCATCGGGGCACCGGTCGCGCAGTCGGCCGGGCAGGTCGAGCCCGACCCAGTCGCCGGAGAGCAGGGCCAGCCGCAGCCGGTCGGGCAGACCGTCGGTCTCGGCGGCGACCAGCAGCATGTCCAGCAGCGCGGGCACCGAGTTCCAGATCGTGACACCGGCACCGCGGGCGGCGGCGGCCCACCGGCGCGCCTCCCGCCGGTCGGCGTCGGCGACGCAGACCACCGCGCCGCCGACGCCGAGCAGCCCGAACAGGTCGTAGACGGAGAGGTCGAAGTCGAGCGCCGAGATGGCCAGCACCCGGTCGTCGGGGCCGACGCCGTAGCGGGTGTTGATGTCGTCGACGGTGTTCAGCGCCGCCCGGTGGGTGATCTCCACGCCCTTCGGTTCGCCGGTGGAGCCGGAGGTGAAGATGATGTAGGCGAGCTGGTCCGGGTCCACCTCGACCGGTGCGGGCAACGGCGTGGCGGGGGTGTCCGGCGCCACCACCGGATGGCCGGTGTCCAGGTCGGGCCGGGCGACGACGGCCCGTACCCCGGCCCGGGAGTAGATCCGGTCTCGGCGTTCGGCGGGCTGGTCGACGCCGACCGGGACGTAGTGGCCGCCCGCCGCGAGCACGCCGAGCACCGCGGCGACCTGGTCGACACCGCGCGGCAGGGTGACCGCGACGGCGTCGCCGGGCTGGACGCCGTGCGTGCGCAACGCCCCGCCGAGGCGCAGCGCCCGCACGGCGAGTTCGCGGTAGTCGACCGCCACACCGTCGGCGGTGACCACGGCCGTGGCGTCCGGCGTGGTGGCGGCGTGCGTGAAGAAGCCGGTGTGCAGCAGGCCGGTCGGCAGCGGACCGGCGGTGTCGTTGACCGCGTCCCGGACCTGCTGCTGCGCCGCCGGCAGCGGCGCCGGGGGCACCGCCTCCCAGTCCGCCGTGGTCAGCCGCAGCAGCAGCGCCCGGTACGCGTCGAACATGGCGTCGAGCAGCCCGGCCGGGAACAGTTCGTCGACCGAGTCCCAGTTGTAGACCAGGCCGCCGTCGCGCTCCATCACCTGGTTGTCGAGCCAGACCTGCGGGGTCTGCGAGATGCCCCAGACCAGTTCGCCGAAGGGGAACGACATCTCGCTCATGCCACCGGCGACGCCGAGGGCGCTGGTGAACACCACCGGCATGCTCACCGCGCCGCCCTGTCGGCGGCGGGCGAGTTCGCGCAGCACCCACAGCGCGGAGACCGAGTCGTGGGCCATCCCCTCCCAGACCTGTTCCTGGGTACGCCGGACCACGTCCAGCCAGGTGTCCCCGGCCCCCGCCCGGTGCGCCAGCAGCAGCAGCGAGGTGAAGTCGCCGAGGATGTTGTTGATGTCGGGGTGCACGTCCCGGCGGTTGAACAGGGTGAGGTTGAGGGTCAGGTCCCCGCGACCGCACCAGGCCGACAACACCTCGGCGAAAGCGGCGGCCAGGACGCTTGCCGGGGTCACCCCGTGCCGCCGGGCCTGCTCGGTCAGCCGCGTCCACTGGGTCGGGTCGAGACGGTCCTCCCGGCGGACGAAGCGCGGGGCGACCACGGTGTCCGGGTCCACGGCCAGCGGCAGGGGTGGCGCGGGCGGGAGGCTGTCCAGCCGCTCCCGCCAGTACCGCTGGTCGTCGGCCACCGTCGGCGAGTCGGCCAGCAGGTAGTCGCGGAAGGTCACCCCGACCGGGCGCAACGACGCCGCCGGGTCGGTGTAGAGCGTGGTCAGCTCGTCGAAGAAGATCACGATGCTGAGCGCGTCGAGCACGATGTAGTCGAAGCTGAAGCCGATGCGGACCCGGCCGTCGGCGTACCGGACGGCGGCGATCGCCAGCAGCGGCCAGCGGCTCGGGTCGGGGACCCGGTGCGCCATCCGGTCCCGCAGGTCGCGCAGTTCGGCGTCGCCACCGTCGTGGACGGTGATCCGGAACCGGTCGACCTCGGCCAGCACCCGCTGGTCGCCGTCGTCGTCGAAGATCGCCCGGAGCATGTCGTGCCGGGCGACCAGCAGGTCGACCGCGTCCTCCAACCGGTCCAGGTCGACGTTCGCGCCGTCGAACTCCCAGTACCAGTGCGAGCCGACCCCGCCGAGGGCGAACTCGCTGCTGCGCCCCAGCCAGTACGCCCGCTGGACGTCGGTGGGCGGGAAGGGCGCGTACCGGTTGGCCGGGTCGGCCCGCAGCGCGACGGCGGCGGGTCGGTCCCCCTCGGCCCGGCGCAGGGTGGCGGCGAAGTCGGCCAGCACCGGGGTGGCGAAGAGTTGGCGCAGGTTCGCACCGTCCAGCCCGGCGGCGCCGAGCAGGGCCATCGACCGGGTCGCGACCAGGCTGTCGCCACCGGCGGCGAAGAAGCTCTGCCGCCGTCCGACCGCGGGCACCCCGAGCAGGTCGGCCCAGATCCGGGCCACCTCGCGTTCGATGTCGCCGACCGGCGGTTCGAGCTGCTCGGGTCCGGGACCGGCGGCGTCGACCAGGCGGGCCACCGCCCGTCGATCGATCTTGGCGTTGGCGGACAGCGGCAGGTCGTCGGTGAGCACCACCCGCTCGGGCACCATGTAGCCGGGCACCTGCTCGGCCAGCCAGTCGCGCAGCGCGCCCGGGTCGAGATCGGTCTCACTGACGACGGCGACGGCGAGCCGCCGGGGCGTACCGAGGGCCACCGCGACCGCCCGGCGGACGGCGGGGTGCCGCTCCAGCGCGGTCTCGATCTCCCCCAGCTCGATCCGGTGGCCCCGGATCTTGACCTGGGCGTCGGCCCGGCCGAGGAACTCCACGCTGCCGTCCGGGTGGTACCGGGCCAGGTCGCCGGTGCGGTACCAGCGCACCCCGTCGACCTCGCGGAACTGCGCGGCGGTGCGCTCGGGGTCGCCCCGGTAGCCGTCGGCCACCGACCGGCCGCCGATCCAGAGTTCACCGGTGACCCAGTCGGGCCGGTCCCGGCCCGCCGGGTCGGTCACCCGCATGAGCTGGTTGGCCAACGGCACGCCGTACGGCACCGAGCGCCAGTCGTCGGGCACCGGCACCGGCACCACCTGGACGGTCGAGTGGATCGCCGTCTCCGTGGTGCCGCCGAGCGCCACCAGGACCGCGCCCGACGCCTGCGCGGCCAGCCGCCCGGCCAGGTCGAGCCCGACCCAGTCGCCGCCCAGCAGGGCCAGGCGCAGCGGCAGGTCGCCGTCGGTGCCGGCGGTCAGCAACATGTCCAGCAGCGCGGGCACGGACTGCCAGACGGTGACCCGGTGCCGCCGGACCAGCTCCACCCAGCCCTCGGCGTCCCGCCGCTCGTCCTCGCCGACGCAGACCACGGCGGCACCGGCGCTCAGCATGCCGAACATGTCGTACACGGAGAGGTCGAAGTCGAGGGCCGAGACCGCGAGCACCCGGTCGTCCGGGCCGACGTCGAAGCGCCGGCCGATGTCGTCGATCGTGTTGACCGCCGCCCGGTGCGGCACCTGCACCCCCTTCGGCTCCCCGGTGGAGCCGGAGGTGAACAGCAGGTAGGCCGGGTCGTCGTCGCTGCCGGGAACCGGGCCGGCCGGCGGGTACGAGCGGTCCGCCACGTCCACCACGCACAGGTCACCGGGCAGCTCCGGCCGGGGTACCCCGGCCACCACGTGCCGGACCCCGGCCACCGCGTGGATCCGTGCCCGGCGGGCGGCCGGCTGGTCGACGCCGACCGGCACGTACACGCCGCCGGCCCGCAGCACGCCGAGCACCGCGACGACCTGTCGGGGTCCCTTCTCGACGGTGACCGCCACCGGGTCGCCGGGGCGCAGCCCGTTGGCGACCAGCGCTCCGGCGAGGCGGTCGGCCTGCGCGGCCAGGTCGCCGTAGTCGAGCCGGCCGTCGGTGCCCCAGAGCAGCGCCGGGCGGTCCGGCTCGGCGGCGGCCCGGGCGAAGAAGTCGTCGTGCAGCCGACGGCGACGGACCGGACGGGCCGTGTCGTTGGCCGCCGCGCGGACCTGCCGGGTCCGCTCCGGCACCAGCTCCGGCGGGTACGCGGCCCAGTCCGCGTCGTCGTCCAGCAGCCAGTCCAGGATCCGCAGGTACGCGTCGAACATCTCGCCGACCAGCCCGGCCGGGAAGAGTTCCGCCACGCAGTCCCAGTTCACGAACAGCCCGTGCTCGCGCTCGGTGACCTGCACGTCCAGCCACACCTGCGGGGTCTGCGACATGGTCCAGCCCGGTGCGCCGAAGCTCTCGCGTACCTCGCCGTCGAACAGTTCGCCGAGGCTGAGCGCGCTGGTGAAGACCACCGGCGCGCCGACGGGCGTACCACCGCGCAGCCGGGTCAGGTCCCGCAGCACGTCCACTCCGGTGTAACCGGGGTGGGCGGCGTCGGCGCGCAGTCGCTCCTGCACCGTGCGGGCGAAGGCGGCGAAGTCGCGCTCGGCGGTGGTGTCCACCTCCAGCAGCAGCAGGTTGGTGAAGTCACCGACCAGATGCGCCACGTCCGGGTGCACCGGCTGCCGGTCGTAGAGCGGCAGGTTGAGCAGGAACCGTCCGGCGGCGCTCCACCGGCCCAGCACGTGACCGAAGGCGGCCAGGAACAGCACCGGCAGGGTCAGCCCGTGCGTGCGGGCGCGGCGGGTCAGTCGCTCGACCTGGTCGGCGGCGACCCAGTGGTGGTGCCGGACCACCCGCTGGCCGCTGACCTGTTGCGGGTCGACGGCCAGCGGCAGCTCCGGCGGGCCGGGCAGCTCGGGCAGCCGCGCCTGCCAGTACGCCTGGTCCGCGTCCCGCTCGCCGACCCGGCGCTCGCGCAGGGTCGCCAGGTAGCTCGGGTAGTCGAGCCCGATCGGGGGCAGGTCGGCGTCCGGGTCCCGATAGAGGCGGGCGAGTTCCGACATCAGGATCCGGAAGCTGTGCGCGTCGGCGACCAGCATCTCGATGTGCACGTGGCAGCGGGTGCCGCCGTCGGGCAACAGCGAGAGCTGCACGTCGAAGACCTCACCCCGGGCCACGTCCAGCCGCCGGTGCGACAACCGGTCGCGCAGGTCGAGCAGGGTCCGCTCGGCCTGCGCGTGGTCGTGGGCCCGCAGGTCGTGCACGGTCAGGCCGGGCCAGGGGCTCTCCGGCAGGATGCGCTGCCGGCCGTCGTCGTCGAAGCGGGCGCGCAGCATCCCGTGTCGGCGCAGCAAGGCCCGGACCGCGGTGTCGAGCCGGGCCGGGTCCACCCCGCTGCCGTCGAACTCGTTGTAGAAGTGCGCGCCGACGCCACCGAGGGCCTGCCCGTCGCCCCGCCCCACCCAGTACGCGTGTTGCATCGCGGCGAGGTCGAAGGGTGCGTCCGCGTCGACGACGGTCAGCGGCGGCGCGTCGGGGGTCACCGCGTCGGCGGGAGCCCGTCCGGCGACCATCCGCCACCAGTCGTCCAGGGTGCGGCCCTCGACCAGTTCCGCGAAGCTCACCGTCACGCCCCGCTGGTGCCAGCGGGCCACCAGCCGCATCACGCCGATCGAGTCGAGACCGAGCTGGAGCAGGTCGGCGTCGTCCGCGACCGTGCCGGGTGGTTCACCGAGGACGGCCGCGATGTCGTCCCGCATGCCGTCCCGGGTGAAGGGTCGTGTGTGTTCGGCCTCGACGCCCAATCTGGGTCTCCCCTGTTCGACGGAGTTGTCCGGCACCGCCACACGAGTCCGTGCCGACGCCAAGGTAACAAGCCGACACGGATACGTACAGTAGAAAGAACATGCTACTTGCAATAGGCTCCACATACGACGGCATGACGGCCGGTCAGACCCCGGGTGGTGACCGGCGGAGAGGTGGCACCAGCGATGGCGACCGGCCCGCCCGTGGAGGGCACCTGCCAGGTCTGGTGGGCCGAGGTCGGGTCACCGGACGACGAACGACTGCTCACCCTGCTGTCCGCGCCCGAACGCGACCGGCACGCCGGGTTCACCGACCCGCACTCGCGCGCGGCCCACCTCACCGCCCGGGCGCTGACCCGGCTGGTGCTCGCCGGGATGCTCGACACCCCGGCGACCGCACTGCGCTTCGAGGCGGTGTGCCGACAGTGCGGCGGACCGCACGGCAAACCGGTGCTGCGCGCCCCCGCCGCAGCGGTGCGGTTCTCCGTCGCGCACTCCGGGCGCTGGTGCGTGGTGGCGATCGCCGGGCGGACCGAGGTCGGCGTGGACGTCGAGCGGATCGCGGTACGCGGACGGGCCCTGCCGTGGCGTGCCCTGTCCCCGGCTGAACGCGCGGTGGTCGCGGCCACCGGCGACCGGGACCGCACGGCCGTCTTCATCCGCTACTGGACCAGGAAGGAGGCACTGGTCAAGGCGACCGGGGACGGCCTGACCGTCGACCCGGCCACGATCACGGTGACCGCGCCGGACCGGCCCGCCCGGCTGCTGCGGTGGACCGGCGCGTCCGCGCCCGCCAGCCGGCCGCACCTCGCCGACCTGGCCGCTCCCACCGGGTACGCCGCCGCACTGGCGAGCCTCGACGGCGCCCTTGTGGTGTCCACTCACGACGGAGATTCACTGCTCGACCCGATCCGCTCCGGTGTGGCGGGTTTCGCATCGACACACATTTCCAATAAGTTGCTGACCTAACGCGACCGGGTGATCTCCTTCCGTTGCCGGAGACCGGCGACACACCCGCCACCGTCACGTCCACCGAACCCCCCAGGAGAGGGATCTGATGTCTGACGACACTCGCACGTCGCCAGGAACCGACACCGACACGGTGTCGGTTCCTGCGCCGGCCGCGACGCCACCCGACGAGTTCGTACCCCCGGTCACCGGTCGCAAGCGCACCCTCGCCCTCATCGTGGTGCTCACCGGGTTCGTGCTGGACCTGCTCGACATCACCATCGTCAACGTGGCGCTGCCGTCGATCCGGGACGGCATCAACGCCACCGCCTCCACCATGCAATGGCTGGTGGCCGGCTACGCGCTCGCCTTCGCCTCGATGCTGATCATTTCCGGTCGGCTCGGCGACATCGTCGGCGTACGCCGGATGTTCCTGATCGGCGTCGCCGGCTTCACCTTCACCTCGCTGCTCGCCGGTATGGCCCAGTCGCCCGAGCAGCTCATCGTGCTGCGCTTCCTCCAGGGCGCGATGGGCGCGGTGATGGTGCCGCAGGTCTACACGCTGATCCAGTTGCTCTACGCGCCCAAGGAACGCGGCCGGGCGTTCGCCGCGCTCAGCGCCGCGCTCGCCTTCGGCACGGTCGGCGGCCCACTGGTCGGCGCGCTGCTGACCACCGCGAACGTCGGCGGCCTCGGCTGGCGCATGATCTTCCTGGTCAACGTCCCGATCGGCATCGCGGCGTTCTTCGCCGCGCGGGCGCTGCTGCCGGAGTCCGAGCGCAACCGTCGGGAACGGCTCGACGTGGTCGGCGCGACGCTGATCACGGCGGCGGTGATGCTGATCGTCTATCCGCTGGTGCAGGGCCGCGAGCACGGCTGGCCGCTGTGGACGTACGCCATGATGGTCGCCGGTCTGGTGGTGTTCGCGCTGTTCGTGCTGCACCAGCGCTCCCGCACCGAGTCGCCGCTGGTGCCGCTGTCGCTGTTCCGGCACCGCTCGTTCAGCTCCGGCCTGGTGGTGGTCTTCCTCTTCCAGGGCGCGGTGATGTCGTTCTTCCTGGTCATCACGATCTACGTGCAGATCGGGGTGGGCTACAGCATCCTGCGCGCCGGGTTGGCCGGGCTGCCCTGGGACATCGCGGTGCCGCTGCTCGGCTGGCTCTCCGCCCGCTGGATCACGCCGAAGCTGGGTCGGGTCGGCCTACAGATGGGCCTGGTGCTGCTGATCGCCAGCATGTTCTGGTTCATGTGGGTCATCGACAGCACCCCGCAGGTGACCATCTGGCAGTTGCTCGTGCCGATGTTCATCGGCGGTGCCGGCATGGGTATGACCTTCCCGCCGCTGATGGGGTACTCCCTGCACGACGTGCCCGGCCATCAGGCCGGGTCGGCGTCCGGGGTGGTGAACGCCAATTACCAGATCGGCGTGACGCTCGGCATCGCCGCCTGCGGCACGCTCTTCTTCAGCCTGATCGCCGCCAACGCGCCGTCGGCCACCGACGACGTCGGGCCGCGGCTGCGGACGGACCTGGTCGCGGTGGGTGTCGCCGAGGGGCAGGCCGAGCAGATCGGGCAGCGGTTCCGGGACTGCGTGACCACCCAGCTCGGCGCGGCGGACCCGACGCTGCCACCGGCCGGTTGCGACACCGCGACCGTGGCCGCCGGCGGCGGTGACCGGGCCGTCGAGGTGATCGAGCAGCGGTCGTTCGAGGCCAGCCAGATCAGTTTCCAGCGGGCCATGGTCGGCACGCTCTGGTTCAGCGTGATCAGCTTCGCGCTGGCCCTGCTGGGTAGCTTCCTGCTGCCACGTCGCTGATCAGGCGCGGCCGACACGCCCCGCGGCCCCGGTGCCACCGTCCGACGGTGGTGCCGGGGCCGCGGCGTGTCGCGGGTCGGATCAGCCGAGCGCGGTCCGGTAGGTCGCGATCGTCCACACGTGGCCCTGCGGGTCCTGGCAGGTGAACTCGTACGAGTCGTGCGGCTTGCTCTCCGGCGCGAGCAGGATCTCGGCGCCCCCGGCGACCGCCTTGGCGTGCAGGGCGTCCACCTCGGTGTCGGTCTCGACCCGGACGAACGTGCCGGCGGTGGCGGCACCGAGCGCGCGCGGCTCGCCGAGCCGAAGCTGGCCGTTGGCCGGATTGATCATGATCAGACCATGGTCACCGATCTTCAACTCGGCGTGGTACACGTTGCCCTGGCCGTCGTCGAAGACCCCGAGCGTGGTGAAACCGAACGTGTTCACCAGCCACTCGATGGCCTTGGCCGGGTTCTCGTAGGCGATGTAGGGGGCGACGGTGGGCGGCACGGAGGAATCGGCCATGGGTCACTCCTCGGAGTCGATACGGTGAGCCTGTCAGGACGAGCAATCACTCTATGTGCTCTTTGCGTCCGGCGGACGACAAGAAGCCGACGTTCTGCCGTCGGTGGTCAGTCGAGCTTCGGCGCGTAGCTGCCGAAACCCCACAGGTGACCCTCCAGGTCGCGGACCACGTACTCCCGCGAGCCGTAGTCGGTGTCGGTGAGCGGCATGACCACCTCGGCCCCGGCCGCCACCGCCCGGTCGTGGTGGGCGTCGACGGCGTCGCCGACGTAGACGTAGACACCCTGGCTGGTCAGCGGCAGGTCCCGGGGGCTGGCCATGGGCAGGCTGGACGAGCCGGCCGGACCGAGCTGGAACGTCCCGATGCCCCACCGCAACTCGGCGTGCACCACCTGACCCTCGCCGCCGGTGGTCTTCTCCAGCAGCGTGAACCCGAAGGCGGAGCAGAGCCAGTCGATGGCGGCACCCGGGTCCCGGTAGCGCAGGAAAGGGATCACCGGTGCGACCACATCGGACATGTGTGGATCCTCCTGATGTCGACAGACGACATCCACCCTACCCAGCCGGGTCCGCCCCAGACAGCCGACACACCCGGGGTCAGCGCGGTCGCACCAGCAACGGCAACTGGTCGTACGAGCGCAGGCTGGCGTGTCGGCGTCGGACCGGCGGCCCCGCCGGACCGAGGATCTCCACCGTCCGCACCAGCCGCTCGAACACGATCACCGACATCAGCCGGGCCATCGCGGTGCCGAGACAGTGGTGCAACCCGCCACCGAACCCGAGGTGCGGGTTGGGGTCACGCCCGACGTCCAGGCGCTCGGCGTCGGCGAACACGGTGGCGTCCCGGTTGGCGGCGCCGAGCAGCAGCAGGACCGTCCGGCCCGCCCGGATCTTCACACCCTCCACCTCGACCGGTTCGCGGGCCACCCGGATCACGTTCTGGATCGGTGCGTCGTACCGCAGGAACTCCTCCACCGCGGTCGGCACCAGGCCCGGGTCGGCGCGCAGCCGGCGTAGTTGGTCCGGGTGCGCGAGCAGCGCCGCGACCCCGTTGGAGACCAGGCCCATGGTGGTCTCGAAGCCGGCGTGGAACAGGAAGAGCATGTTGTCCACGAAGTCGGCCACGGCCAGCCGGTCGGTCGCCGACTCCTCCCAGTACATGCCGGCCAGCGTCGGCCCGCCGGGCTCGTCGCGGCGGGCGGAGAGCAGTCCGCCGAGGTAATCGTGCAGCCAGGGCAGCGCGGCGTTGATGTCGTGCAGGTCGGCCGGGGTGAGGTTCGCCGCGTCGAACACCTTGGCCAGCGAGATCACCCGGGTCAGCACCTCGGGCCGGTCCTCGGCCGGGATCCCGATCAGGTCGCACACCACCCCGACCGGCAACGGCACCGCGAGGTCGGTCACCACGTCGAGGGTGCCGCGTTCCAGCGCGGGGTCGAGCAGCGCGTCGGCCGCCGCACCGATGTGTCCGGTCAGCCGGCGCGCCACCGGGGTGCCGAGCGCCCTGCCGATGAACCGCCGCAGTCGGGTGTGGTCCGGCGGGGTACGGGTCAGCACGATCCGGTCCAGGAACTCCGCGCCCGGCCCGTCGCCGAGCGTGATCCGGGTGTACTCCGGCGGCATCCGGCTCTCCAACCGGGTCTCGCGCAGCAGCGTGGACACCAGGGAGTGCCCGGTGACCAGCCACTGACCCAGCTCGGCCCGGGACAACGGGCCGCGTTCCCGCAGTTGCGCGTACGCCGGGTACGGGTCGTCCTGGGTCGCCAGGAACGCCGCGGACAGGTGAGGACGCGCGGTCTCGGCTCGCATACAGAGCACTATCCGGGAGAGCCCGCCGGGCGGCAAGACCCTACATACGTCTATCACCACAGTCGACAAGGTCCACGGGCTGTTCTAGGCTCGGTCCGTGGCTGAGCTCGTGCGTGAGGAACCCGCTTCCGTCGGTCAACGCCTCCTGGCCCTGATGGACCACTACCGGGGCCGGGACAGCGCTCTCAACGAACAGGTGCTGTGGCGCCTGCGTGGTCCGTACGACCACGAGGCGATGACCCGTGCGGTGACCGCCCTGAGCGCCCGGCACGAGCCGCTGCGGACCACGTACCCCCGGGGTCGCCGGATGCGCCAGCAGATCCACGAGCCGCGCCCGGTGCCGGTGCCGGTGACCGACGTGTCGGCCGAGGCCGACCCGGCCGCCGCCGCCCGGGAGGTCGTCGCCACCGAGGTGGCAAGCGGGGTCGACGCCTCGGTGTGGCCGCTGCGGCCACGGGTGGTCCGGCTCGACCCGGAGCACCACCTGGTGGTGCTCACCCTGCACCACTACTGCTCCGACGACTACTCCAACGCGCTGCTGGCCCGTGACCTGCGGGCGCTGTACGCGGCCGAGACCGGCGAGACGGTCGACCTGCCCGCGCCGCAGTGGCAGTACGCGCAGTGGGCCCGCTGGCAGGCCGAGCAGCTCTCCGGCGCGAACCTGGAACGGCTCACCGACTACTGGACCGGTAAGCTGACCGGTGCGCGCCTGGTGGAGCTGCCGGCCCGCAGGCGACGTCCGGTGCCCGACGGCGATCCACCGTGGATCTCCGTCGAGCACTACGTGGACGCCGAGACCACGGCCGCGCTGCGGCAGCTCGCCCGCCGACACCGCACCACGCTGTTCCCGGTGACGCTGGCGGTGTTCTACGCCCTGCTCCACGCCGAGACCGGCGCCGACGACCTCACCGTGGCCTCGCTCTTCGCCAACCGCGGGCAGCCGCAGGTCCGCGACACGGTGGGCTTCTTCGCCAGCATGGTGCTGCTTCGAGAACGCTTCACGCCGGACACCACACTGAGCGAGCTGATCGCCCAGGCCCGGACCACGGTGATGGACGCGATGCGGCACCAGGACCTGCCGCACCAGTTGCTACCGCCGGACACCGTGGCGGGCGGCACCGGACGCACCGACGACGTGCTGTTCCAGCTTCTCGGCAGCCTGATGACCCGGGCGGACATGGCCGGTGAGGAGCTCGACGACATGGAGGCCCAGCTCGAACGGCGGCGCTTCGCGCTGGAGTTCGTGGTGGTGCCGCAGGGCGACCGGCTCTCCGCGCTGCTGTTGTGTTCCCGGGCGGAGTTCGATCCGCGGTGGGCGGACACCTTCGTCCGCGACTATGTCACCCTGGTGCGACGCGTGGTCGCCGACGCCGACGTCCCGCTCGCCCGGTTGCGCGGCGCACCGGTGACCTGAGCATGCCGGCCCGCTCCGGGCCGGCACGACCCGGAGGGGACCGAGATGATCACCGAGGACGAGGTCCGGCGGATCGCGCTGGGCCTGCCCGAGGCGCATGCCAGCGCCCACTTCGACAACGCCGACCTGCGCGTCCGTAACAAGATCTTCGCCGCCTTCCCGGCCGGTGCGGGCACTGTCATGCTGCGGCTCGACCCGCAGGAGCAGGCGGCGCTCCTGGCCGAGGACCCGGCCACCTTCGGCGCGCCGGACAACCACTGGGGACGCCAGGGCTGGACCAGTGCCCGGCTGGACCGGGTCGATCCCGGGCAGTTGTCCGAGCTGCTCACCGACGCCTGGCGGCGCCGGGCACCCCGGCGGCTGGTGACGGCGTTCGACGCGGCACGTCCGGGCGGGGGTGGGGGTGTCGGGTAGTGGGCTCGCCCGCGGGCAGAACAGGCGACACCCGACACCACAATTGATTGAACACGCAATTATCGACGTCGCACGAATCGAACTATTCCCGGCCGACGCGATACCCCCGACACACAAATGCAAATTGCAGATTCCGATGCACGGATAATCCGGTTAAGTCTTTCTGAATCGGACCGAAACGGCACACATATATTTTCGGACCGACCGCCCCGCACCCCCGCAGAACCGGTCAGCCCCGATTGCGCCCGGCCAGTGGCCCGGGACACCAGCGCACCACCCGCGCCTCGGCCACCGCCGGTCGTGACCTGCGTCGACGCACCAGGAACTGCAGGTGCAGCCGCAGCATGCGGCCGATCTGCTCGGACGCCACGCCGCGTCCACTGCGCCGCCCCTCCAGCATGGCCCGCTCCGCCCCGCAGCGCACGACCACCGCGGCCCCCGCCGCGCTCGCCCCGGCCGCGACGTCGACGAGCGAGGTGAAGCCCACCTCGTCCACGCCGGTGACGTCGGTCAGGTCCAGTTCCACCTGGTCGGGCAGCAGGTCACCATGGTCCAACATGTACTCGGCGACGCGGGTGACGTACCCCGCCGTGCTCCGATCCACGCTGCCGCTGACGGAAATCGCTACGGCGGTTCGACTCACCCTCCGGGCCTTGACCATAGGCAACACAATTCCCCCCTCCTGCTGATCTCACACCATAGAACGCACTCGCGCGAGATGGGAATAACCGATCGGCTTCAATACTGAGACATCCGCGTGCTATCTCCCGCTGACGAATCTGATGGACCACAATGCAGGTCACTTTCCGTGCTTACACAGGAAGATCTCCGGCCGCCCGGCCCCGGTCCCGGGCACCGGACCGACGCCTCGACGGTGAGCAGCGTCTACGACCCGCAGGCCAGGACGCCCGCACCGCGGATGCGGCAGGACGGCGCGCGGCCCCGCCGACGCCCGTTCGGGCGAACCGGTCACCGCACGTGATCGACCGCCGACCACCCGGCCGAACATCCGACAAAAGTCGACGGAGCCACTGACCGGCACGGATCGGACGTCCCGACCGGGCCGACGGAGTGTGTGGTGTGTCGTCATCGCTCTTGCCCGTCGGCGGTGACCCGACAGACACTAGGCGGATGAGCGCACCGACCCTCGCACCCCGGTTCGACGCCCTGGACCCGAACGTCGTCGAGGACCCCTACCCCGAGTACGCCCGGCTGCGCGCCGCCGGGCCGCTCTGCCGGATCGGTCCGGGCAGTTGGGGTGTCACCCGCTTCGCCGACGTGGTGGCCCTGCAACACGACCCCCGGCTGGGCAGCGAGTTCCCCGCCGGCTACCACGAGGTGTCCGTGGGCGACGGCCCCGCCGGCGCCTTCTTCCAGCGCATCATGCTCTACCGCGACCCGCCGGACCACGTCCGGCTGCGCCGGCTGATGAGCCGCGCGTTCAGCCCCGCAGTCGTCCGCCGACTGCGGTCCTACGTCGAGGAACTGGTCGACGAGATGCTCACGACGGCCCTGGCGACGGGTCGGATGGACCTGGTCCCCGAGCTGGCCTACCCGCTGCCGGTGCAGGTGGTCTGCCGGCTGATGGGCATCCCGCCGGAGTCCACCGAGGACGTCCGCCGGCACGCGATGAACCTCGGCCGCGCCTTCACCGCCGTGGTCCCCGAGCACGCCCGCGCCGACGCCGACGTGGCCGTACGCTGGCTGCGCGAGCACATCGGCGACCTGCTCGACCAGCGTCGTTCCCGGCGCGGCGACGACCTGCTCTCCCGGCTGCTCGACGTCGAGGAGTCCGGCGACACGCTGACCCACGACGAGATCGTGGACAACACCGTCTTCTCGTTCTTCGCCGGCTTCGAGACCACCGTACACATGATCACCACCGGCACCGCCGCGCTGCTGGCCCACCCGGACCAGCTCGACCGGCTGCGGGCCGACCCCTCCCTGGCGGGAACCGCGGTGGACGAGTTCCTCCGCTGGGACGCCCCGATCCAGGGCACGGCCCGCTACGTGCACGAGCCGATCGAGATCGGCGGACGCACGGTCCGCAAGGGGCGGGTGCTGGTGCTCATGATCGGCTCGGCGAACCACGACGAGCGCCGGTTCACCCGGCCGGACCGGCTGGACGTGGGCCGCACCGACAACCCGCACGTCGCCTTCGGCGGCGGCGCCCACCTGTGCCTCGGCGCCTTCCTGGCCCGGATGGAGGGTGCCGTGGTGTTCGACCGGCTGGCCCGCCTCGCCGTGCTCGAACCGGACGGACCGACCGTGCGCGAACGCGACACCCCGTTCCGCGCGTACGCCTCGGTGCCGATCCGGCTCGGCTGACGACTCACCGGAGCGACCGGAGACAGGACCCGGCTCGGCCACCGTCCTGTCGCCGGTCGCGGTGCGGCGGGCGTGCTCAGTCGGCGGGCAACGCCTCGATCGCGGTCAGCGTGGGCGTCCCGATGACCTGGGTCAGCCGCAGCCCGGCCCGCTCCAGCAGCCGACCGGTCTCCTCGGCGCTGCGGTGCGCGCCACCGGTGAGCACCATCGCGTGCACGTCGAAGAGTTTCGCCATGTCGAAGGCGTCCCCGGGCGGCAGCACCGCCTCCAGCAGGACGAGCCGCGAGTCGGGCCGCATCGCGGCGCGCACGGTGCCCAGGATGCGCGCCGCGTCGTCGTCGTCGAAGCCCGGCAGCACCGTCTTGAGCAGGTA
Organism: Micromonospora sp. NPDC049900; assembly: GCF_044461025.1. Classification (NCBI taxonomy): domain Bacteria; kingdom Bacillati; phylum Actinomycetota; class Actinomycetes; order Micromonosporales; family Micromonosporaceae; genus Micromonospora; species Micromonospora sp. NPDC049900. The sequence goes on along the minus strand of NZ_JBITKM010000014.1, from coordinate 5,455 downwards.
GCCGTCACCACCGGCGGGGACCGCGCCGAAGGCGTCGCCGGGCACCACCTCGCAGCGGTCGGCCACGCCGGCCTCGGCCAGCACCTTCGGCGCGCCCGCGACCACGTGCGGCAGGTCGAACAGCACCCCACGCACGCCGGGGAAGCGGGTGAGCAGGCCGGCCAGGAACCCGCCCGTCCCGCCGCCGACGTCCACCAGCGTGCCGAACCGACGCCACGGGTACGCCCCGAGCACGGTCCGCAGGTGCAGGTGGTTGACGCTGCGCATCCAGTCGTCGACGCGGGCGCTCTCCTGCGGGTGGTCGGCGAGGTAGCTCCAGTAGTCCTGACCGTGCACGTGCCCGAAGGCCGGTTCCCCGGTGCGCAGCGTGTGCCCGATCGCGGCCCAGGCCCGCACGTCGGATTCGAGCAGGGTGAAGCTGTCCCGCAGCGACATCGGGTGGTCGCCGCGCAACGGCTCGGCCAGTGGGGTGAGCGCGAAGGTGGCGTCGGCGACCTCGCTGAACACGCCCCGGGCGGCCAGCGCCCGCAGCAGGCGCAGCAGCGCCCCCGGATCCGCGCCGGCTGCGGCGGCCAGCTCGGACACCGGTCGCGGACCGTCGGCCAGCAGGTCGGCGATGTGCAGGTCGCAGGCGGCCCGCAGGGCGAACGGGGTGATCTGGTCCCCCAACTCGCCGAGCCGGACCACGGCGGTCAGGTCGAGATTGCGTCGGGTGGCCGTCATGCCAGTCTCCCCCTTCGGATGCGCAGCCGCTCACCGGCGAACTGCAACAGGCCCAGCTTGTCCAGTCCGGTGCGGACCGGTTCGGTCATCAGGCCGATCTGCCCGAGCGCCACCGCCACCCGCGAGAACACCGCCTGCCGGTACTTGATCATCAGGTCGTGGTTGGTGGCGAAGGCGACGCCCTCGGCGCGGTTCACCTCCAGGCGCTCCCAGATGTCGTCGAGCAGGAACCGCCGACGGATCAGCGCCGCGGCGTCCAGGACCAGTTCCTCCCGCTCGGCCCGCTCGGCCGTGGTGAGCTGGTCGTAGAGCCCGGAGAGGGAGAGCACGCCGAAGGTGACGTGCCGGGCCTCGTCCCGGGCCACGAGATGGGTCAGCTCCTTGATCAGCGGGTCGTGGAAGCTGCTGTTGGAGAGCCGGAACGAGGCCATCGCGATCGCCTCGACCATGATCTGCATGCCGAGCGCGGTGACGTCCCAGCGCGAGTCGGACAGGATGTCGGTGAGCAGCTCCCGCAGCGGCTCGGAGACCGGATACGGTTCGGGGATCTTCTCCCGCAGGTACCGGGAGAAGACCTCCACGTGCCGGGCCTCGTCCACGGCCTGGGTGGCGGCGTAGAACTTGCTGTCCAGGTCCGGCACGGTCTCCACCAGCCGGGCCGCGACGATCATTGCGGCCTGCTCACCGTGCAGGAACTGACTGACCATCCAGGACTGGAACTCCCACCGGAACGCGTCCCAGGCCCGGGGACCACGCGGCGCGAGCGGCGAGGCGGCGAACGCGGCCATCGCGAAGGCGGAGTCGTCCGGCAGCGGTTCGCCGAACGGCACCGGCACCGACCAGTCGACGTCGGAGACCTTCCACTGGGCTTCCTTGGCCCGTTCGTAGAGCGCCACGAGCCGTGGATCGGAGGCTTCGTAGTCCCAGGTGAGTGTGGTGTCGACGCGGGCCGGCACGACAAAGCTCATACGACACAAGGTACCCAGAGACCCCACCGATGCCAATGCGGTGACGCTATGGTCCGTGCGTGGACACACAACAGACACCAGCGTCCGTGGCCCAACGACTCCTCTGGATGATCAAGCACTACCGCGCCGACTTCGGTGCGCTGAGCTGCCCGCTGCTGTGTCGGCTCACCGGTCGGGTCGACGCCGACGCGCTGGACGCCGCGTTGTCCGCCCTCAGCGCCCGACACGATTCGCTGCGGACCACCTTCACCGGTCGGGGCGCGCGGTTGGCCCAGGTCGTGCACCCGCCGACACCGGCCGCCGCCCGCCGGGTGGACCTGTCCGACCAGCCGGACCCGGCCGCCGCCGTCGACCAGGCGATCCGCGCCGAGCTGCGGACCGCGATCGACCCGACCGAGTGGCCCGCGCGGAGCACGCTGTGGCGGCTCGGGCCGGACGAGCACGTGCTCTGCCTGAACCTGCACCACCTGGTCACCGACGCCTGGTCCACCGGCATCCTCTTCCGGGACCTCGGCGTGCTCTACGCGCAGGCCCTCGGGGTGCCGGCGCGGCTGCCCGCCACCGGCTGGCAGTACGCGGAGTTCGTCCGCTGGCAGCAGGAACTGCTCGACGGCGACGGGTTGCGCCGGCACCGGGACTACTGGCGGCGGCAGTTGACCGGCAGCGAACTGCCGGCGGTGGGCACGTCCGCCGTCGCCGCTACACCGTCGGACGGTCCGGCCACCTCCGACGTGGCGGTCGACCTGGACCGGGAGGCGGTGGCCCGGCTGCGCGCGCTGGCCCGTACCCAGCGGAGCACCCTGTTCGCGGTGCTGCTGGCGGTCTTCTACCACCACCTGCACCGCATCACCGGTCAGGACGACCTGGCGGTGGCCTCGATGTTCGCCAACCGGTCCCGTCCCGAGCTGCGGGAGACCGTCGGCCTGCTGGCCAACATGGTGCTGCTGCGGGCCCGGGTCGGGCAGGCCGAGACCTTCGCCGACCTGGTCGGGCAGGCGCACGGGGCGGCCATCGGCGCCTTCACCTACCAGGACCTGCCGTACCAGATGCTGCCGCTGGACGTGGTGCAGACCGGCGGCCGGCGCGCCGACGACGTGCTGTTCAACGTGATGGCTGAGGTGCAGCACCGGACGGAGTCGGCGGGCGTCGGCTTCGAACTGCTGGTGCCGCCGGGGCTGGGCAGCCGGTTCCAGTTCGAGCTGGCGGTGGCCCCGGTCGGCACGGCGGACCTGCGTGCGGTCTTCTACCACCGCACCACCGCGTACCCGCCCGCCGAGGCGCAGGCGTTCCTGGCCGGCTATGCGGACCTGGCCGCCCGGCTGGCCGCCGAACCGACCGCACCACTGCGGACCAGGCGCGGCGGCTGACGGCACCACGAACAAGCACCACACAACACGACACTGGCGTCACACACTCTTGACACCGCATCCGGGTGCTGAGAGGCTTCGACCAGCCCTACCTGGTAGCGCGCAGGGAGCGGGGGTGCCTGTACCCGCCGGACGCGACCGCTCACACGACCACTGCTGTGACAGGAAGGTCCACATGCCACTTCACCTGCACTGGTTCCTCCCGTCCCACGGTGACGGCCGTGAGGTGGCGAAGACCCCGCAGGGCGCCCCCGTCGACCCGGCGGACAACGTCCGGCGCGCGCCGGACATCGACTACCTGGCGCAGGTGGCGATGGCCGCCGACCGGTTCGGTTTCACCGGCGCCCTGGTGCCGACCGGGCTGTTCTGCGAGGACCCCTGGCTGGTGTCGGCCGCCCTGGCGGACCGGACCCGCCGGCTGCACTTCATGGTCGCGGTACGCCCCGGGTCGGTGGCCCCGACGATCGCCGCGCAGATGGCCGCCACCCTGCAACGCCTCTCCGGCGGCCGGTTGCTGCTCAACGTGGTCACCGGCGGCGACCGCGACGAGCAGTTGCGCTACGGCGACTGGCTCGACCACGACCAGCGCTACGCGCGGGCCGAGGAGTTCCTCGACGTGTTCGGCCGCGCCTGGTCCGGCGGCACGTACGACTTCGAGGGCACCCACTACCGGGTCCGGGCAGGTCGGCTGACCCGGGCACACCCGCTCACCCCGCCGGTCTTCCTCGGCGGCTCCTCGGCCGCCGCGCACGACGTGGCCGCCCGGCACGCCGACGTCTACCTGGCCTGGGGCGAGCCACCCGAGCAACTGGCCGCCCTGGTCAAGAAGGTCCGGGACCGGGCCGACGCGCAGGGCCGCGAGCTGTCCTACGGATCCCGGTTCCACGTGATCAGCCGGGACACCGCCGAGGAGGCGTGGGACGTCGCGCACCGGCTGGTGGCCGGGATGCACCCGGACACCATCGCCGCCGCCCAGCGGCGCTTCGCGCGCACCGAGTCCGAGGGGCAACGCCGGATGGCCGCCCTGCACCGGGGCCGGACCGAGAGCCTGGAGGTCTACCCGAACGTGTGGGCCGGGTACGGGCTGGTCCGACCGGGCGCGGGTGCCGCCCTGGTCGGCAGCCACGTCGAGGTGGCCGACCGGATCGAGGAGTACCACGCGCTCGGCCTCGACCATCTGATCCTCTCCGGCCAGCCGCACCTGGAGGAGGCGTACACCTTCGGTGAGGGTGTGCTGCCGCTGCTCCGCCGGCGGGGGCTGCTGGCCGAACCGGAAGGAGACCGGTGACCGACCTGCGGCAGCACGCGCCCGAGCGGACGACCCCTCCGACAGATCCCCGAGCCGTACCGGCCACCGTCCTGATCGGCAATCCGCGCCGGGGCTCGCGTACCTCCACCGTGGCCCGGCACGTGACCGGCGCGCTGCGTACCGGTCTGGCCGAACTCGGCGTGGACCTCGGCGAGCCGCACCTGGTCGACCTGGCCGAGCTCGGCGCGGACCTGCCGTCCCGGCTGATCGCCGGCACCGCCGCCCACGCGCCCCTGGAGCGGGTGGTCGCCCGGGTCCGCGGACCCGGTCTGCTGGTGGTGGTGAGCCCGACCTTCAAGGGCTCCTACACCGGCCTGCTGAAGCTCTTCCTCGACATGCTCCCCCGCGAGGGCCTGCGTCCGGGCACGGTCGCCGTGCCGGTGACGACCGCCGGCTGGGCGCAGCACCGGTACGTCGCCGACGCCCAACTACGGCCACTGCTGGTGGAGCTGGGCGCCGTGGTGCCGGTCCGCGGCCTGGCGGTGCTCGAGGAGGAGTTCGGCGACCTCGACGCGGCGGTCGCCGGATGGACCACGGCCGCGGTGCCGGTGCTCGCCGCCGTGCTGCGCAGTTACCAGACCCCGTCTGTGGGACCGCACCGACCCGCGGAACCCGTTCCCGTCCATCAACCCGCACAGCTCCGGTGAGCCGGGCGATCCGGAAGGAAGTAGCGACCATGAGTGAGCAGACCCCGACGGTCGTGGGGCCGAAGCAGTCCGACGAGCAGATCCGCGCTCAGGTCCAGGCCATCGTGCTCGACCTGGCGCCCAACCCCGACGGCCTGCGTGGGGAGGAGACGGCCCTGGTCCAGGACCTCGGCTTCCACTCGCTGGCCCTGATGGAACTCGCCTTCGCGTTGGAGGACGAGTTCGACCTGGAACCGATCGACGAGAAGACCGCCCGGTCGATCACCTCGCTCGGCGCGGTGCAGGAGCACGTGCTGCGCCGTATCGCGGAACGTGACGCCGGGGCCTGATCCCCGGACGAGGCGGCGGGCGGGGCCCCCCCCCCCGGGGGACCGGCCCGGGCGGCGAGCGGGCCCCCCGGGGCGCCGCCGCCCGGGGTCCGCCACCGCCCCACAGCCCGTA
>NZ_JBITKM010000013.1:0-166635 GCF_044461025.1 Micromonospora sp. NPDC049900 | reverse complement strand
GTAGTCCGTGGGGCTCGGAACCGGCTTGATTTTCTTGTGCGCCACGGCCTCACCTCTCGAACCACCCCCGGCGCCCGCCGGAGCACCCCGACCGGGGGGACGCTCCGGCGGGCGCCGGCCGTTCGGCGTGTGTCGACCGGGCCGGGGTTGCCCCTCGATGCAGGATCGAGGGGCATCGCATGCCGTGGAACACCACTCGATCCCGGATCGAGCGCGATCATGGTTGCGGTGGGCGGCTGGGGGACAATGGCGGGATGCGTTGGACCGTGCTGGATTCGCCGATCGGAGAGTTCTCGGTGGCCACCGAGGGCGACAGCGTGTGCGGAACGCACTTCGCGGCGGTGGCGGGCGGGTCGCGGGAACCCGTCGACGAGGCGTCCGAGCGTGCGGTGGCGGAGCTGCGGGCGTACTTCGCCGGGGAGCTGACCGGGTTCGGTGTGCCGGTGACGGTGCCGCGCGGCTCGGAGTTCGAGCGGGCGGTGTGGCGGGAGATGACCCTCATTCCGTACGGCGAGACGCTGACCTACGGTGAGGTGGCCCGGCGGCTGGGGGATCCCGGTGCCGCCCGCGCGGTCGGGGTGGCCTGCAACCGCAACCCGATCCCGGTCATCGTGCCGTGTCACCGGATCGTCGGGGCCGGCGGCAAGCTGGTCGGCTTCGGCGGCGGCCTCGACCGCAAGATCAAACTGCTGGAGCTGGAGGCCCGGGTAGCCCTGCAACGCGCCTGGTCCTGACGACCGCCGCAATCGTGGCACTGTAGGAAGTCGACACGCCGGGCCGAGAGCACCCACGGTGCCACGATCCGAGTGTCGCCTGGGGACGACGTGAAGGGCCGGGTCCTCATGGGCCCGGCCCTTCACGGTGCTGCTGGTGGTCAGCGCGTCAGCGCTCGACCTCACCGGTGATGAAACCCTCGACGGCGGCGTGCGCCTCGTGGTCGGCGTACTGCACCGGCGGGGACTTCATGAAGTACGACGACGCCGACAGGATCGGGCCGCCGATCTTGCGGTCCAGGGCGATCTTCGCGGCCCGGACGGCGTCGATGATGACGCCGGCCGAGTTCGGCGAGTCCCACACCTCGAGCTTGAGCTCCGCGTTGAGCGGGGTGTCGCCGAACGAGCGACCCTCCAGGCGGATGTACGCCCACTTGCGGTCGTCGAGCCACGGCACGTGGTCCGACGGGCCGATGTGCACGTCGCTCTTGGCCATCTCGTGCGGCACCTGGGAGGTCACCGACTGGGTCTTCGAGATCTTCTTCGAGACCAGGCGGTTGCGCTCCAGCATGTTCATGAAGTCCATGTTGCCGCCGAAGTTGAGCTGGTACGTGCGCAGCAGCTCGACGCCCCGGTCCTCGAAGAGCTTCGCGAGGGCCCGGTGCACGATGGTGGCACCGACCTGGCTCTTGATGTCGTCACCGACGATCGGCAGGCCGGCGTCGGTGAACTTCTGCGCCCACTCCGGGTCCGAGGCGATGAAGACCGGCAGGGCGTTGACGAACCCGCAGCCCGCGTCGATGGCGGCCTGGGCGTAGAACTTGTCGGCCTGCTCCGAGCCCACTGGCAGGTAGGAGACGACCACGTCGACCTGCGCGTCGCGCAGCGCCTTGGCCACGTCGACCGGCTCGACGTCCGACTCCTTGATGATCTCGCGGTAGTACTGCCCGAGGCCGTCGAAGGTCGGGCCGCGCTGCACGGTGACGCCGGTCGGCGGCACGTCGCAGAGCTTGATGGTGTTGTTCTCGCTGGCGACGATCGCCTCCGCGAGGTCCATGCCCACCTTCTTGGCGTCGACATCGAACGCCGCGACGAACTGCACGTCAGAGACGTGGTAGTCGCCGAAGGTGACGTGCATGAGACCCGGGACGCGGTCGTTCGGGTCGGCGTTCCGGTAGTACTCGACGCCCTGCACGAGGGACGAGGCGCAGTTACCCACACCGACGATGGCGACGCGGACGGAGCCCATCGCGTGTGCCTCCTTCTTCTTGGTCACGGCCGCTCTGTCCTGGTCTCTCCAGGCGGAGGCGGGCTGTTGTCTTCTCGTCGGCCACCGGCCGTCCCGTCGTGCGGGACCGTCGGGGCACGGCCGGAGCGCTCGTTGGCGATGAGCTCCTCCAGCCACCGGACCTCACGCTCACAGGCCTCCAGGCCGTGGCGTTGCAGCTCCAGGGTGTACGCGTCGAGGCGCTCGGCCGCCCGGCCCAGCATGTCGCGAAGGCCCTCGCGACGTTCCTCGATCGTGCGGCGCCGACCTTCCAGGATTCGGAGTCGGGTCGCCCGGTCGGTTCGGGAGAAGAACGCGAAGTGCACACCGAAACCGGTGTCGCCGTAGGTCTCCGGCCCGGTTTGCGCGATGAGCTGGGCGAAGCGTTCTTTTCCTTCCGCGGTGATGGTGTAGACCACCCGACCTCGTCGGCTGGTCAGCGCGGGAACCTCCTCGGCGGTGGCGGGTGTCTCGGCGGCTTCGGCGATCCAACCCGCCGCCTGCAACCGGCGCAGCGTCGGGTAGAGCGAGCCGTAGCTGATCGCAGCACGGATCGCCCCGAGCTTGGCGGCGAGCTCCTTGCGGAGCTCGTAGCCGTGCATCGGGGCCTCCTGCAACAGGCCGAGGATGGCGAGTTCGAGCACGGCCACCCTTCCTTTACCCTGTGCGTGGAGCGCTAACCGCCGCGATGTATCGGGCCGATACATCGCACCGTAGCGTCTCACACCTCGGTGGGCAAACTCCTCGCTCCGGGGTCCTCGCATCACGGATCGTCACGGTGGTCGCCCCGTCAGACGAGACCGCGTACCCTTTGCCGCATGCGTACGCAGCGCCAGGTCGTCGACTACTCGCTTCGAAAGCGAGCGCTGCTGCGTGAACTCCTCGCCGGTCGCGTCGGCACCTATGACCTGTGCGACGCGTCTCCCTACCTGAAGAACGCGGCCCGCTTCCACGGCGAGTCCACCGACCAGCGTTGTCCGATCTGCCGGAGCGAGAACCTTACGCACGTCCATTACATTTATGGCGACGAGCTCAAGCAGTCTGCCGGCCAGGCCCGTACGGTGGCGGAGCTGTCCGTGCTGGCGATGACGCTGCGTGAGTTCCAGGTCTTCGTGGTGGAGGTGTGTCTCGGCTGTGACTGGAACCATCTCGTCGAGCAGTACCTGCTCGGGCGGGACGGGCTGACCGGTGGCGAGTCGGAGCAGGAGGCGTCGGGTGGGGTGGCTGCCGCCAGTGGAGCAGGCGCCCGGCGAAGGCGAGAGGCGCAACGGTGAATCGAGCTCGATCGGCCGGCCCCGGCCGTACTGCACGCGACCGGGGCGACCGACGGCTTGTAGGTCTGAATAGTCCGATTGATTCGGATGTGGCACCACTGTGGCGGCACCCCCGTGCCCCGCGTTCGGGTGTCCCAACTCACGGCAAACCGGTGGCGGTGCGAGTGCGCCCCACCGCGACGGCAGGGTGTGAGGAATGAATTCGTACGGCGATCCCAGCTCCTCGCGCGGACGGGCCCGGATTCCGGGCCAGGACGACCCGGGGCAGGCGGACGACGCGTACCGCTACCCGGGTGGTGAACCGCACGGAGGCAACTGGTCGAGCGGCCCGGAGTCGTCCGGTCCCTCGGCCCGCGCCTCGGTCGGTGGTCGGGCCTCCGTCGGCGGGTCGGCGAGTGTGCCGCCGCGTGGCGGGCCCCCCGCCGGTGCGGCGCCGGTCGGCTCCGTCGGTCGCGCCGGACCCGGCCGGGCCTCGGTGCCGGTCTCGCCGGCCGCACCGGGCCGCGCCTCGGTCCCCGTCTCCCCCGCCCCCGGTCGGTCCGGCCGGGCGTCGGTGCCGGTGAGCCCGGCGCCGGGTGGGCCTGCCGGACGCGCCTCCGTCGGTGCCGCCTCTGTGGGGGCTGCGTCGGCCGGCCGGGCGAGCGTCGGTGCGGCGGCCGTCGGCGGTGGAGGTGGTCGGGCTGCGGTGGCCCGGGCCAGTGTCGGCGGTCCCGGTGGACCCGGCGGGCCTGGCGGCCCGGGTGGTCCGGCCGGTCCCGGTCGTGGTGGTCGCGACCCGAACGCGGTGTCCCGCGCCCGCAAGCGCAAGCGGATGAACATGCTGATCGCCAGCTTCGCGGTGTTCATCATGCTGGCCGGCATCGGCGTCGTCGGATTCACCTACTACTCGACGAACGTGGTGCTGCCCAAGGAGATCCCCCTGCCGCTCTCCACCGCGGTCTATGCCAAGGACGGCAAGAGCGTCGTGGCCAGGCTCGGCAACGAGAACCGGATCTTCGTCACCATCGACAAGATCCCCGAACACGTACAGCATGCCGTCGCCGCCGCCGAGGACCGCAACTTCTACCGGCACTCCGGCGTCGACTACAAGGGCATCGCCCGGGCCGCCTGGAACAACCTCTCCGGCGGAGACCGGCAAGGTGCCTCGACCATCACCCAGCAGTACGCCCGCAATGCCTACGAGAACCTCCAGGACGACAGCTACGGCCGGAAGGTGAAGGAGGCGATCCTCGCCTCCAAGCTGAACGACAACTTCGGCAAAGAGCAGATCATGGAGAACTACCTCAACGTGATCTACTTCGGTCGAGGTGCGTACGGCATCGAGGCGGCGGCACAGACCTACTTCAAGACCACCACGGAGAAGCTCACCCCGGCGCAGGCGGCGGTGCTCGCCGCGCTGATCAAACAGCCGGTCGCCAGCGCCACCCACCAGGGGTACGACCCGGAGGTCAACGAGGTCGACGCCAAGTCCCGGTGGGAGTACGTCATCAACGGCATGGTCGCGGAGGGTTGGCTGGGCGCGCCCGGTAAGCCCGAGCGGCCGACCGAGTACCCGAAGGTCCAGAAGATCAAGAAGGACAACGGGTTCGGCGTCGCCACCCCGGTCGGCAACGTGATCAACTACGTGCGCAAGGAGATGGAGGAGTGGGGTATCTGCTCCAACTCCGGCGCTCCGGACAAGCCGAACTGCGTCACGGAGCTGCGTGAGGGCGGCTACCGGATCACCACCACCATCGACCCCAAGATGCAGAAGGCCCTGGAAGAGGCGGCCCGGCCGGACCGCAAGGGCTCGGTGCTCTACGGGCAGCCGAAGAACCTGATGGCGGCGGCGGTCTCCATCGACCCGAAGACCGGGCGGGTGCTGGCCTACTACGGCGGCAACAGCGGTGCGGACTTCGACTACGCCGGGATGAACACCAACAGCAACGGTGACATCGTCGGCGGTCATCCGCCGGGCTCGTCGTTCAAGGTCTACACGCTGGCGGCGGCGATCGACGAGGGGATCTCGGTCAAGTCGCGCTGGGACGCGACCCCGTTCAAGCCCGAGGGCTACGCCAACGAGATCGTCAACGCCGGCCGCGACGTCCGGCGGAGCTGCAACAAGTCCTGCACGTTGCAGGAGTCGACCGTGCTGTCGTACAACGTGCCGTTCTTCCACATCGCCGAGCAGGTCGGTGAGGACAAGGTCATCGACATCGCCCGCCGGGCCGGCATCCGGACCATCTGGTCCGTCGACCCGCCGAAGCCGTACGACCTGACCAAGAACAAGCCGGAGGAGCTCGGCAAGAAGACGTTCGACCGGGTGATCGGCTTCGGGCAGTACCCGATCACCGTCTTCGACCACGCGAACGGTCTGGCCACGCTCGCCAACAGCGGCAAGTACAACAAGGCCCACTTCGTCCGGGTGGTGGAGAAGCAGAACAAGGCGACCGGCAAGTGGGACAAGGTCGCCGGTGAGAAGCTGACCAAGGGCGGCGGCACGCAGGTGATCAGGTCGGAGGTCGCCGACGAGGTGACCGCCGTGCTCAAGGAGATCCCGGGCCGCAGCAACGCCGGGCTGAGCAACGGCCGGCAGGCGGCCGGCAAGACCGGTACCTGGGAACACAACAACACCGACAAGAACGCACACGCCTGGATGGTCGGCTACGACAAGAACGTCGCCACCGCCGTCTGGGTCGGCAGCCGTGACCCGAAGAAGCCGACCATCGTCGACAAGAACGGCAACAACGTCGGCGGTAGTGGCTTCCCGGCTGCGGTGTGGAAGAAGTACATGGACGACGCCCTCAAGGGCTTCGACCCCAGCGACCTGCCGAACGTGACCGGCGTCGGCGACGACAAACTGGGCAACGGCGAGGAACCGCCACCGCCGCCACCGCCCACGCCGCCGGCCGGGCAGAACAACTGTGACCCGACCGACCTGCCCTGTCTGTTGGAGCGCGGCATCACCGGTGGTCCGGGCAACGGCGGACCCGGTGGCGGCGGACCCGGTGGCGGCAACAACGGTCCAGGTGGGGGCAACCAGTTCGATCCACCGAACAACGGTGGGGGACCGGGTGGTGGCGGCGGTGGTCTGCTGCCACCGAGAAGCACCCGGGACTGACAACCGGTCCACGTGGTGGGCGGTCCGAACCTCGTTCGGGCCGCCCACGCGGCGTTCATGGCCCCTGGTCGATCGGCGTCCGTCGACGGCTGATCCGTGGGCGGTGCCGTGGTTCGGCTTCTGTGCGGTCAACTGATACGGCAGGATGCACGGTCATGAGCACCCAGTCGACGCCCGGCATCGATGAACCCGGTGTCCCCGACCACCCGTCCCGCTCCGACGGTTTCGTGCGGGGTCTCTCCGGGCTGATCGGCGGCCCGCTCGGTGACCACGCCACCGCACGCGACCGCCAGAGCGGCTCGGAGCGCCGATTCTGGACGGCCGTACGCATCGTTCTGGCGCTCACCTGCCTGACCCTGGCCCTGCACTGGGTGCAGAAGTCGCCCTGCCAGGACGGCGCATGGGTGGACAACAAGCAGTACACCCGCTTCTGCTACACCGACGTGCTGGCGCTCTACTACGCGGAGCGGCTCCACGAGGGTGCCGTGCCCTACCGGGACCACCCGGTCGAGTACCCGGTGCTGACCGGGTACTTCATGGGGGCACTGGGACTGCCCGTGCACGCCGTGGGCGAGGGCAACCCGCAGATCAACCAGGGGCAGTGGTTCTACAACCTGAACGTGCTCGTGCTCGGGGCGCTGGCGGTGGCCACCGTGGCGGTGCTGCTGTCGCTACGCCGACGACGACCCTGGGACGCCGCACTCTTCGCGTTGGCCCCCGCACTGCTGATCACCGCCACCGTCAACTGGGACCTGCTCGCCATCGGACTGGGCGCGTTCGGGCTGCTGGCCTGGGCACGCAGCCGACCCGTCCTGGCCGGGATCCTGCTCGGGCTGGCCGGGGCGGCGAAGATGTGGCCACTGTTCATCCTCGGCCCGATCCTGGTGCTCGCGTTCCGCACCGCCCGGCTCCGCCCGGCGTTCACCGCGATCGGGGCGGCGGTGGTCACCGTGCTGGCGGTGAACCTGCCGGTGGCGATACCGGAAGCCACCAGGGACGGCTGGAAACGCTTCTTCGAACTCAACACCGAGCGCCCGATCGACTGGGGCACGCTGTGGTACATCGGTCGCTACCTGGACGGCAAGGTCGGTGACCCGGCGAGCATGGGTCCCTTCCAGTGGCTCGACGCCAACATCCCCGTGCTCAACAACCTGTCGTACGTGCTCTTCGGACTGGCCTGCCTCGGCATCGGCGCACTCGGGCTGCTGGCGCCGCGTCGACCCCGACTCGGCCAACTCGCCTTCCTGGTGGTCGCCGTCTTCCTGATCTTCAGCAAGGTCTGGTCGCAGCAATTCGTCCTCTGGCTGCTGCCGCTGGTGGTGCTGGCCCGGCCCAAGTGGGGTGCGTTTCTCGCCTGGCAGGCCGCCGAACTCTGCTACTTCGTCGCGTTCTACGGCCAACTGCTCGGGGCCTCCACCGGCCGACCGGTCTTCCCCGAGGGCGTCTTCGTGCTGGCCGCCGGCCTGCGACTGACCACGGTGGTGGTCCTGTGCGTGCTCGTGATCCGGGAGATCCTGCACCCCGAACGGGACGCGGTCCGCAGCACCTACCCGGACGACCCGGACGGCGGTGTGATCGACGGCGCTCCCGACGCGCCCTGGCTGGACCGATGGCGAAGCCGCCGCACCACCACCGATCCCGCCCCGGTCCCTGTCACCACCGGTTGACCGTCACCGGCCCACTCAGAGACGGAAGACGACGACCGAGCCGATCTCCTCACGGGTGATGCCGAGCCCGTCGACCGGCGCGTCGATGCTGATCTCCCAGGGCGTGCCGACGACCTGGTCCCGCAGGATCAGGACGTTCTGCACGCCCAGGGTGCGCAGGTAGTCGACGCTGGTCTGGTCCGGGAAGGCCATCGTGACCCGGCGGACGTCGTCCAACTGTCGTGGGACGAAGCCGCTGCCGCCGTTGACGACCTGCTGGAACCGCGACGTCGACCAGAGCATCACCGGCTGGTCGTGGCCCTGACTGCTGGGCAGCACCAGCATCGGACCGTCGACCTCACGCATCGCGGCGGGCTGCGACGGCACCACCGGCTGCGGGGTGGTGTTCGTCCCCTCGGCGAGGACCAGGAACAGCGGGACCAGCGTGGCCAACCGCAGCCACGGGCTAGGCCAGGACGGGATCCGCTCGGCGGAGATCTCTCGTACCCGCTCGGCGAAGGCGCTGACCGCACCCGCCGCGAGCAGCCCCAACAGCAGGGTGGTCCAGAGCATCAGCCGTCCCGGCGTACGGATGCCGTTCCAGCCGGGCAGATGCTCGAAGAGCGGTACGTAGGTGTACGTGCCGCCGAAGAACTCGGTGCCCATGGCCAACACCATTGTGACCAGCACGCCGAGGAACAGCAGCAGACGCTGCCGAGCGGTCCAGATCGAGAAGAACAGACCACCGGCGGCCAGCGCGTACAGCACGAAGCCGGGTAGCAGCGTCATCTCCGGGTGCCAGGGCAGGATCGCCCGCGCACCCTCGTGCAACTCGCCCCAGACGCGGGACTCGCCGGGAGCGGTGACGAAACCGGTCAGCGGTGGTGAGAAGACGGCGATGTCGCCGATGGAGCGCTCCGCGTGCGGGTGGAGCTGGGTCACCGTGAAGTACGGGATGGCCAGCAGGATGCCGACCCCGGCGAAGATCAGGCCGCCGATCAGGTCGGCGGTCAGCAGCCGCTGACCGAACGGCCGCTTCACCCGCCAGAAGATGCGCTTGGCGTACCAGACGACGCCTGCCACCACGACAGTGCCGGCGAGGACGTACGCGAACGGTAGGCCGATGCCGAAACCGAGACTCAACTGCCAGGCGGCGACCAGCCAACCGGTGTACACCCAACCGGGGCTACGGCGTTCGGGCCGGTAGCCGTGCCGCAGCGACCAGCCGTGGCCCCGCGCGAGCATGGCCAGTGCGAGCGGGATGCCGCCGTTGGAGATGACGTGCAGGTGACCGGCCTGCGCCAGCAACCACGGCGCGTAGGTGTAGCTGACCCCGGCCACCGCCGACCCGATCCGGCTCGCACCGAGCTGTCGCGCCAGCACGTACGCGCCGAACGTGGCGAGCGCGTGGGCCAGCACGAACATGATGTTGTAGCGCAGAAGGGCGTGCTCGGGGCCGGTCCCGATCATGCCTGCCGGGGCGTACCCGAGGAGCGTGTCGGAGAACGCGAAGCTCCACCGCTCCGGGAAGAACGTGTTGGCGTGCCAGAGCTGCGTCGGGTCGGTCTTCAGGATGTGCCCCGACCAGGCCATCTGCCATGCCTGCAGGCTCGGGTCCCAGTAGTCCTGCGGCAGGGTGTGCCGTGGATAGCGCAGCGTCGGCCAGGTCATCAGCACGGCCAGTGCAAGCGACCCGAGGGCGGCCAGGGTCCACTCGTGGATGGCAAAACGGCCGAGACGGCTACCGATTCGTCCGTACCAGGTGGGTACCGGCACGGGTGCCGGCCCGAAGGCGGCCCACGGGTCCGCCTTCTCGTCGCCCGGGGCGCCCTTGTCGGTCGCGACCTTGTCGATCCCGTCCTTGCTCGTCGCGTCCTTGCTCGCTTCGGACTCGCTGGCCGAGTCCTTGCCGTCGGCGGTGTCCTTGCTGCCGGTCGCGCCCGGATCCGCGCCGAGGGCAGCGTCCTTGTCGGACACGCTCTTGCCGTCAAGGGCCTTCTGGCCGCCGGGCGACACCTTCGCGTCCTCACCGGCGGTGGCATGGTCGGCCGTGCCTTCGTCGGCGGTCACGCCCTTGCTCTCGGCGGCGCTGTCGGAAGGACCAGCCCCGGCGGTCGTGCCTTCGTCGGCGGTCACGCCCGCCCGGGCGGGCGTGACCTCGTCCGCGTCGCTTGTCGCCTTGCTCGCACCGACGGGGGTCTTCCCGGGTTCGCCGCTGTCGGCCCCTGCGTTCGTGGCCGTCGTGTTCGGCGGCATCTCGGTGGATGCGCGGGAGGTCGGCGGCTCGGCCGCAGCGCCGTCCTGCGGAGCCGACTGTGAGCCGCCGGTGGCGGACTGATCCGTGGTCATTCCGCCGACGCCTCCGGGCCGAGTTGACCACGCAGGAAGGCGATGTCGCCGCTCTGGCCGTCGGCACCGCCGGGGGTCTCCACGATGACCGGGGCGTCGGCGGCCCGGACCACGGCCACCAGGAGGTCCGGTTCGATGGTGCCACCGCGCAGGTTGTCGTGGCGGTCCCGGCCCGAGTCGAACGCGTCCTTGGAGTTGTTGGCGTGCACCAGGTCGACCCGTCCGGTGATCGCCTTCACGCGGTCGACCAGGCCGAGGAGTTCCTCGCCACCCGCGTGCGCATGACAGGTGTCGAGACAGAAGCCCACGTCGTACGCGCCGATGACGTCCCAGAGCCGGGCGAGCGCGTCGAGTCGACGGGCGCAGGCGTTCTCGCCGCCGGCCGTGTTCTCGATCAGCACCGGCAGCCCGAAACCACCGGAGTCGGCTGCGTAGGCCAGGGCCTTGCGCCAGTTCTCGATGCCGCTGGCCGGATCGTCACCCGCGTTGACGTGACCACCGTGCACCACCAGCCCCCTGGCCCCGATCGCCGTGGCGGCCCAGGCGTGGGCGAGCAGCAGCTTCCGGCTCGGGATACGGATGCGGTTGTTGCCGGTGGCGACGTTGACCACGTACGGCGCGTGCACGTAGACCTCCACCTCGGCGGCGCGCAGCCGTTCGGCGTCCGCACGGGGCTGTGGGGCCTTCCAACCCTGGGGGTCGGAGAGGAAGAACTGCACGGCGTCGGCCGTTCGGGCGGTCGCCTCCGCCAGCGGGTCGGTCGGATCGACGTGGGCTCCGATACGCATGCAGGGGAGCCTACGTCCCGGGACCGACGGTCGGGGTGACGCCCACCGGCCCGACGGCGTCACCGCACCCGCCGGAACTCGTTGATACCGATGGATCCGGCGCTTCGGACGTTCCTGATCCCGGTGTCGGCGGACCGGCCGCCTGTCGATGTCCGACCGCACCCGGTCGGGTGTATCGGCACGGCAGGACGTCGACGGCTGTCAACAGAGAAAAATGTCGGTAATTCTGGGATTTGCCCCATGAAGAGCTGACTTCCGGGATATCGTCAAGTAACAACGTGATAAAGCTCCGCGGGGCGTCTTCCGTCCAACCTCATCGGTGTGGTCGTTCCTCCCCAGGTCCCACCCAAGGAATGCGGACGGGGCGCCCCGCGGTCCCGTGACCGGGGGTCCGGGTCGACAGCGACGTCGACGCGGACCCCCGGTTCGCTGTGCCGGTCACCTCGGTGATGGTGATCGTCCGGGCCGGGTATCCTGGTCCGGTTGTCCGCTCCCGGTCGGGTTCCCCCGGTGCGGGGCGGGCCACGACGCACGACCTCCTGCCACGGAAGGACCGTGGCCGCTTAGCCCACAGGAGGTGAGCACGTCTTGCGTCATTACGAGATCATGGTGATCCTCGACCCCAGCCTCGAGGAGCGCACCGTCGCCCCGTCGCTCGACACGTACCTGAACGTGATCAGGACCGCGGGTGGCTCGGTGGAGAAGACCGACGTGTGGGGCCGCCGGCGCCTCGCGTACGAGATCAACAAGAAGGCCGAGGGCATCTACGCCGTCGTCGACCTTCAGGCGTCGCCCGAGGCGGTGGCCGAGCTGGACCGCCAGCTACGTCTCAACGAGTCCGTGCTGCGCACCAAGGTCATCCGGCCGGAGATGCGCTAAGCAATCCACCAAGCCCCACCCGGAACAGCCTCACCCGTGCTGTCGGAGGGTTCTGAGAACCTGTACGCCGGAACGGTTGAGTGCGCGAGGAGTTGGTCATGGCAGGAGACACCACCATCACGGTCATCGGCAACCTGACCGATGACCCCGAGTTGCGGTTCACCCCCTCGGGGGCAGCCGTCGCCAAGTTCCGGGTCGCCTCGACGCCCCGGTACATGGACCGGCAGTCCAACGAGTGGAAGGACGGCGAGCCCTTGTTCCTCGCGTGCACCGTCTGGCGTCAGGCCGCGGAGCACGTGGCGGAGTCGTTGCAGCGCGGTGCCCGCGTGATCGTGTCGGGCCGGCTACGCCAGCGGTCCTACGAGACCCGCGAGGGCGAGAAGCGCACCGTCATCGAGCTGGAGGTCGACGAGATCGGCCCGTCTCTGCGCTACGCCACGGCGAAGGTGCAGAAGATGTCCCGCTCCGGCGGTAGCGGCGGCGGCTTCGGCGGCAGTGGCAGCGGCGGTGGTGGTGGCCAGGGCGGCGGCGGAGGCAACTTCGACGACCCCTGGGCTTCGGCCGCACCAGCCCCCTCCCGTTCGGGTGGCGGCAACTTCGACGAGGAGCCTCCGTTCTAATGGCGCCGAGCGCCCGTGATCGTAAACCAGGAGCAAGAGCAATGGCGAAGGCTGCGGCACTGCGCAAGCCGAAGAAGAAGGTGAACCCGCTCGACAAGGACGGGATCACCTACATCGATTACAAGGACACCGCGCTGCTGCGCAAGTTCATCTCCGACCGCGGCAAGATCCGCGCTCGGCGGGTGACCGGCGTGACCTCGCAGCAGCAGCGGCAGATCGCCCGTGCGGTCAAGAACGCCCGTGAGATGGCGCTCCTGCCGTACACCGCCACGGCCCGCTGAGAGGAGGCGCCGACATGAAGATCATCCTGACTCAGGAGGTGTCCGGGCTCGGCACCCCCGGCGACATCGTCGAGGTCAAGAACGGCTACGGCCGTAACTACCTGCTCCCGCAGGGCTTCGCGATCGCCTGGACCAAGGGCGCGGAGAAGCAGGTCACGCTGATCAAGCGGGCCCGCTCGGCACGGGAGATCCGCGATCTGGGCCACGCCAACGAGGTGAAGGGCCAGCTCGAAGGTCTCAAGGTCAACCTGAAGGCCCGGGCCGGCGACGGTGGCCGACTCTTCGGCTCGGTCACCTCCGCCGAGATCGTCGACGCCGTCAAGGCGGCCGGCGGCCCGGCACTCGACCGGCGTCGGCTGGAGCTTCCCGGCCACATCAAGTCGATCGGGTCGCACCCGGTGCGGGTCAAGCTGCACCCCGAGGTGACCGCTACGTTCAACCTCAACGTCGTGCAGGGCTGAACCCCGCTGACGTAACCGACAGGGCCCGCACCGGCGACCGGTGCGGGCCCTGTCGCATGCGCGTACCCAGCCGACGGGCCAGCGCGCGTCGACCCGTCAGCCGATCGGTTGGCCCGTCACCGCACTGATCATCACGGTGGACAGACCCCCACCCACCACGGCAGCGGCCAGCGCCACCGTGGTCGACCGCCACGTCGTACCCACCCGGCGCAGCAACATCGCCACCGCCAGGCTGCTCATCAACGCCAACCCGAAGCGGGGCAACCCACCCACCATCGCGCCGAACGCCCGCGCCCGCGGCGAATCACAGCCGCCGCCACTGATGTCGGTCACACAACCCGTCGGCGGCGCCCCGTCGAGCGTCAACAGCCACACGAAGATCACCGCCGCCGGCAGCAGATAACAGGCCGCGGTGTACAGCAACGGCAACCACGGACCACCCGGATCCGGATCGAGCAGATCGTCCTCCAGCCGCCGGTTCCAGCTTCCGGAACCGACCGCCTCGATCCGCCGCCGTACCGCCGCCATCCCGACCGGTCGCGGCGGAGCCGCCGCGGGCGACGAGCGCCGCCGCGTCGCGGACCGCGGCCGAGGCGCGGTGTACCCGACCACCGGCGACCGAGGCGCCGCCTCGGGCGCGTCCACCCACCGCGGATCGTCACCGGCCAGACGCGTACCCGGCCAGAAGGGCTCCCGCGCCGGCTCCGGCTCAGCCCGCTCCGACCAGGACCACTGCCCGGCACCCGAGGTCGCCGGAGCGGCCCCGGACCGAGGCACATCCGTCCGATCCCACCGGTCCGGCTCGGAGTAACCGGCCCACCGCTCCGATGGCCGCTCCCCATCCCGTTCCCGTGGTTCCGGAGCCGGCCCGGGCTCCGGCTCCGGCTCCGAGAAGCGATCCCACTGGCCGGTGCTGTCCGGCTCGCGCCACGGATCCGAACCCGCCGCCTGAAGCCACTGACTCGTGCTGTCCGCGTCCCACGGATCCGCCGACGTGGGCTCCACCCGGCGAGCGTCGACCGCCGACCGGTCCCACGCATGCAGGCCGGACGCGTCCCACGGATCCACCGCCGGCTGCTGGTACTCCGGCTCGGCGACCCGCTCCGCACCCCGCTGCCACGGGTCGACCGCAGGCGTCGCAGGCTCCGCCGCACGCCGCCGACGCCGGGTGGGCGGCTCGACGGCCGGTTCGGACCCGCCAGACTCGCCGTCCTCCTCCGCAAGCCCCGACCAGGTCACCTGACGGCGCTGCGACTGGGCGCGACGCGGCCGACTCTGCGGCGTCACACCCGAGACCGGGTCGTCGTCCTCGGCGCGACGACTACCGACGTACCCCTCTTCCTGTGGCCGGTCGAACGTCCACTCGCGGGTGTGATCGGACTCCGGGAGGGCCGCGGCCCGCGACGTGGGCTCACGCCGGCCCGACTCACCGGCACGGCGACCCCGGCCACCCTCCGCCGAGCGCCGACCGCCCGCGTAGCGCGGCCGCTCGACCTCGTCGTCATCGTCCGGAGCGGCGTGCCGCCCGCCACCGTCGACACTGCGGACGCCGGACTCCAGAGCCCACCGCGGCAGGTACGGCTCGGCCGGCTCGTCCTGGCCACGCTCGGCGGCCCGACGCCGACTCGGGGTGCGGTACCGCTCGACCGCGGAGTCGTACCGCTCGTCCGGGTCCCGTTCCACGGGCTCGGCCCACGAAGCGGTCGGCCGCTCACGCGGGCCGTCCTCCCCGCGTACCCAGTCCCGGTAACTCACGGCCGGAGCGTGACCCTTCTCAACCGAAAGCGCAATCCGCTGTCCAGGTGTAGCCGTAGGGCACCGATCCTACGGGACGTTCAGGACAAAGCCCTACCCGGAAATTCCTGTCCACAGGCTGGGGACGATACCTGTCCAGCTCAACGCCGTGAGCCGCACTGTTCCCCAGGAGTTATCCACATGCTGTGCACACGCTGCGCACATGTCAGTCCACCGCCATCCACAGGTTGTCCCGAGGCTCGTCCACCGGCCTGGTTGAGTGGCTGACCTCGGTTTCCGTATCGTTAGCCCCCGACCCGCCGCCAGATGCCCCCGATCGACGGCCGGTCGACCGTCACACCCCGGGCGGTGAGCCCGGAAACGATCCGACGCAGTGGAGGGGGGCCCGGTGTCGGTCACGGATGACATGCGGACAGAGTCGTTTCCCAACGGCGGGCAGCAGTCCGGCCCGCCACCGCGCGACGGCCAGTTCGACAAGACGCCCCCCCAGGACGTCGCGGCCGAGCAGTGTGTCCTGGGCGGCATGCTGCTGTCCAAGGACGCCATCGCCGACGTCGTCGAGATCCTCAAGACCAACGACTTCTACCGGCCGGTGCACGCCACCATCTTCGACATCATCCTGGAGATCTACGGCCGGGGTGAACCCGCCGACGCGATCACCGTCGCGGCGGCGCTCGCCGACTCCGGCGACCTGGCCCGGATCGGCGGCGCACCGTACCTGCACACGCTGATCGCGAGCGTGCCGACCGCGGCGAACGCCGCGTACTACGCGCGCATCGTCAGCGAGCGGGCCGTACTCCGGCGGCTGGTCGAGGCCGGCACCAGGATCGTCCAACTCGGATACGGCACCGGAGGCGGCGGCACTCGCGACGTCGACGACGTCGTCGACCTGGCCCAGCAGGCCGTCTACGACGTGACCGAGCGCCGCGTCAGCGAGGACTTCGCCGTCCTGGCCGACATGCTGCAACCGACGCTGGACGAGATCGAGGCCGTCGGCGCGCAGGGCGGTGTGATGACCGGCGTACCCACCGGCTTCACCGATCTGGACCGCCTGCTCAACGGCCTGCACGCCGGCCAATTGATCATTGTGGCAGGCCGCCCGGGTTTGGGTAAATCTACGGCAAGTATGGATTTTGCCCGAAATGCAGCGATTAGGGCCAATCATGCCTCAGCCATCTTCTCGCTGGAAATGAGCAAGGTCGAGATCGTCATGCGGTTGCTCTCGGCCGAAGCACGGGTGCCGTTGCACGTGCTGCGCAGTGGGCAACTCTCCGACGACGACTGGACGAAGCTCGCCCGGTGCATGGGTGAGATCAGTGAGGCGCCACTCTTCGTGGACGACACGCCGAGCATGAACCTGATGGAGATCCGGGCCAAGGCCCGTCGACTCAAGCAGCGGCACGACCTCAAGCTGATCGTGGTCGACTATCTCCAACTGATGACCTCACCGAAACGCACCGAGAGCCGTCAGCAGGAGGTCGCGGACCTGTCCCGAGGCCTGAAGCTGCTGGCCAAGGAGGTCGAGTGTCCGGTCATCGCGGTCAGTCAGCTAAACCGTGGCCCCGAACAACGCACCGACAAGCGCCCCCAGTTGTCCGACCTGCGGGAGAGCGGCTGCCTGACCGCCGAGACGAGGCTCATCCGGGCCGACGACAACTCAGAGGTCACACTCGGTCAGCTCCTGGCCGGCGATGCGAAGGACGTTCCGGTCTGGGCACTCGACGAGAGCCTGCGGTACACGCCACGGACGATGACGCACGTCTTCCCGAGCGGCCATCGCGAGGTGTTTCGGTTGACGCTGACGTCCGGCAAGCAGGTCGACGCCACGGCAAACCATCCCTTCCTTACGTTCGCCGGTTGGGTTCCGCTCGGCGAGTTGACCCCGGGGATGCGTCTCGCGACGCCTCGGCACGTACCCCCGCCCTTGGCCGTCCGACCCATGGCCGAGGAAGAGGTGGTGCTTCTGGCGCACCTGCTCGGCGACGGTTCATTCGTGCGACGTCAACCCATTCGCTACGCGAGCGTCGACGAGGCGAACCTACAGGCGGTGTCGGAGGCTGCGAAGTACTTCGGTGTCACGGCGGTACGCGACGACCATCCGACGGTGCGAGTCACGACTCTTCGACTTCCCGCTCCGTACCCGCTCGCCCATGGGCGACGTAATCCGATCGCCGAGTGGTTGGACGGGTTCGGACTCTTCGGATGCAGGTCGTACGAGACGTTCGTGCCGCAGCGCCTGTTCGGGTTGCCCAAGGAGCAGGTCACCCTCTTTCTTCGGCACATCTGGGCGACTGACGGGTCAGTGCACGTCAACAAGTCCGGTCAGGATGGGCGGATCTCCTTCGCGTCGACCAGTCGGCGGATGTTGGAGGACATCTCCCGTCTCCTGCTCAGATACGGCATCACTGCCCGGCTGAAGACGGTGCCGGTGACCCGGCATCGCCCGCAGTACACCCTCGACATCTCCGGGCGGGACGACCAACTGCGGTTCCTGCGCGAGATCGGTGTGCACGGGGCCAGGGCGGCGAAGTGCGACGCCCTGCTCGCCATCCTGGCGGAGACCACCGCCAACACCAACGTCGACACCGTGCCGCGCGAGGTCTGGGATCGGGTACGCGAGATTCTTGTCGAGAATGGCATGAGTCATCGTGACTTCGCCAAGGCCATCGGCACCCCGTTCGGCGGGAGTGCGTTGTGGAAGCGTGCACCGAGTCGTTCCCGACTGGCGAACATCGCTCGGGTCCTCGACGCCGCCGACCTGGACCTGCATGCCACGAACGACGTCTTCTGGGACGAGGTCGTGTCGATCGAGTCGATCGGTGAGCAGGATGTCTTCGACGCGACCGTGCTTGGTACGCACAACTTCATCGCCAACGGCATCGCCGCCCACAATTCGATCGAGCAAGATGCCGACGTTGTCATTCTTCTGCACCGGGACGACTACTACGACAAGGAATCGCCTCGTGCTGGAGAGGCGGATTTCATTGTTGCCAAGCATCGGAATGGGCCGACCGACACGGTGACCGTGGCTGCCCAACTGCACCTGTCGAGATTCGTCGACATGGCCATCGTCTGAGCCGTCCGAGAACCGGCTCAACCCGCCGGAGGCGACCGGGCCGGCCGACGTGGCGGCCCGGTCGCGGGGTGGCTCAGCCGAACATGTCGTCCAGGAAGCTCTTGCGCTTCTTACGCCGGTAGTGGCCGTGGTAGCCGTAGTGCTGCTGGGAGTGGCCGTAGGCGGGTGCCGGTGCCGGGTAGCCGTGCGGCGGGGGCGGCGGAACGGCACCGTAGCCGGGCTGGTGCGGGGCGGGTGCCGGGGGTGGCGGTGGGGGCTGGTAGCCGCCCTGGGGAGCGGCCGGGGGCTGCTGGGCGGCGCTCCAGTTGGCCTCCGCCTCGAACAGCTTCTCCAGCTCGCCACGGTCGAGGAAGATCCCGCGGCACTCGCCGCACTGGTCGATGACGACCCCACTGCGCTCGTACTGGCGCATTTCTCCGCGACACTTGGGACAGGTCAGGCTCATGTCCCGAAGGTACCTGGTGGGTTCACCCGGTTGAGGTCAGCGCCGCCGTGACCTCGCCGTCGGAGACCTCGTGGAAGTCGTCGTAGTAGGCGCCGACCGCGCCGAAGTCGACGGGTTGCAGCGCGCTGACCACCTCGTCGGCCTCGGCGGCCAACATCTCGTGGGCCTGGGGGGCGCTGACGGGTACGGCGACCACCACGCGGCGGGCACCGAGGTGGCGGGCGACCTGGACGGCGGCGCGGGCGGTCGCGCCGGTGGCCAGACCGTCGTCGACGATCAGGGCGATGCGTCCGGTGAGGTCCAATGGTGGTCGGCCGGCCCGGTAGAGCTGTTCGCGCCGGTCCAGTTCGGCCTGTTCGCGTTCCTGCACTCCGGCGATGTCGTCGGGGTCGAGGCGGCTGGCGATCACCTCGTTGAGGACGCGTTCGCCGCCGGGGCCGAGTGCGCCGAAGGCGACCTCGGGGGCCCAGGGCATGCCGAGTTTGCGGACCACGAGTGCGTCGAGGGGTGCGCCGAGGCGTTCGGCGACGACCTGGGCCACCGGCACGCCACCGCGTACCAGGCCCAGCACGACGAGGTCCGGTTCGCCGATCAGGTCGGTGAGTCGGTCGGCGAGTACCTGGCCTGCCTCGGTGCGGTCGCGGTAGGTGGTCATGTCCTCAGGTCTACGCCCTGTCGGTCGCCCGTGCTCGGCGGTTGCCGGATCCCGGGAAGGTCGAGCGCGGGTGCCCAGAGCAGGAACGCGATCGGGTACAGCAGGTAACCGAATCGGGTGGCGGGCATCAGCAGGATGGCGACGAGCAGGCCGTACCCGCAGATCAGGGCGGCGGTGCGAGCGGTGCGGGGTGGGCGGCGGGCGAGCAGGACGGCGATGGCGGTCCCGGCGGCGACCAGGAGGGCGGCGGCGACCACTCGCCCGGCGGGCAGGGTGTTCGCGATCAGGTAGCCGGGGAACGGTGTGGCGGCGGGGCTGGAGACCAGGCCGTGGCCGAGGGGGAAGCGCAGCACGTTCTCCACCAGCGCGGTGCGGTCGACCAGGAGGGTGGGGAGCAGTGCGGCGGCGGGGAGGCCGAGGGCTCCGGCGGCCACGCGCAGGCCGGCGCGGCGGGTGAGACCCCAGATGATCAGCACTGCGGCGACCGGCCAGGCGAAGAGCTTCAGGGCACCGGCGAGTCCGACCGCGATGCCGGACCAGCCGGGTCGGTCGGTGGCGGCGAGGGCGAGTGCCAGCAGGCAGAGCGCGAGTACGGGCAGGTCGTCGCCGCCGGTGGCGAGCGTGAGCGCGCAGACGGGCAGGACGGTGGCGGCCTGTACGCCGCGCAGCAGGAGGGCCTGGTGCCGGGTGGTCCGGCTGCGGGCGGTGGGTGGTCGCAGGATGCGGATGGCCAGCAGTAGCGCGACGGCGGTGCCGACGGCGAACCAGACCCGGGCGTCGGTCCACCAGGTGTCGACGAGTGCCCGGGGGATGCCGAACAGGGCCATGCCCGGCTGGTAGGGGGTGTAGCCGAGAAGTCGTTCGTCGGAGGGTAGGGCGGCGATGGCGTCGGGTCCGAGATAGGGCGTCCCGGTGTCGACGAGGCGGGCGCCGGAGTCCTCGACGACCAGGACTTCTTCCTGGGCGCGGTCGGTGCGTCCGGCCGTGCGTTGGATGCTCTGCCAGATCAGGGGCAGCAGGGCGGTGCCGGCCCAGGCGAGTGCGGTGACGAGGGCTCGGCCGGGCAGGGTGACCAGTTTCGAGTGTGGTCGGTGGCGGCGCAGGAGGAGTTGTCCGGTGGCGGCGAGTGCGGCGGCGAGGTAGCCGAGTGCGGCGATGGTGCCCCAGGCCCGGTGGGGTACGAGGGTGCTGGTGGCGGCGGTGATCGCGGCGAAGGCGGCTGCGGTGGCGTACAGGCCGAGGTCGAGGGCGAGGCCGTCGGCGGCGGTGTCGAGGCGTTGCCACCTGCTGAGGCGGTGGGTGGTCGAGGTGGCGGCGCTCACGTCGGCCAGTGTGTCAGGCGGGCCGGTGGTGGCCCCGGCCCCCCTGTCGGCGTCCCTTGCCCTTGGGTAGCCGGACGACGGCGCCGGCGTCGTGGAGGGGGGCGGCGAGGCTTCCCGGTCGGCCGCCGGCTCCGCGTTGGAGGGCGGCGAGGAGGGTGCCGGCGGCGAGGGGGCGGGCGAAGAGGTGGCCCTGTCCGGCGGTGCAGCCGAGTTCCCAGAGGGCGCGGCGTTGGGCCTCGCGTTCGACTCCCTCGGCGACGACGGCCAGGTTGAGGCTGCGGCCGAGGTCGAGGGTGGAGCGGATGATGGCGGCGGCTTCGGTGGCGGATTCCATGGCGGTCACGAAGCTTCGGTCGATCTTGAGTTCGTGGACGGGGATGCGGGAGAGCAGGGAGAGTGAGGAGTAGCCGGTGCCGAAGTCGTCGAGGGCGAGGCGGATGCCGGCGTCGCGCAGTCGGGTGAGTCCCTGGTCGACGACGTCGAGTTGGCTGAGGGTGAGGGTTTCGGTCAGTTCCAGGACGAGCCGGTCGGGGGGTAGGTCGTGGGCGCGTAGGCGGGCGAGTACGGAGCCGGGGAAGCGGGCGTCGAGCAGGCTGCGGGGGGAGACGTTGACCGCCACCGGGACGTCGAACCCGGCGTCGCGCCAGGTGCCGGCGGCGACCAGGGCCTGGTCGAGGATGGCTTCGGCGAACGCGGGCAGCAGCCCGGAGCGTTCGACGGCTTCCAGGAAGCGCAGTGGGTCGATCATGCCGTGGGTGGGGTGGCGCCAGCGCGCGAGTGCCTCGGCGGCGATGACTTCCCCGGTGCCGAGGTCGACGATGGGCTGGAAGTTGACCGTGAACTCCTGGTCGGCGACGGCGCGGGGTAGTTCGCCGCCGAGAGTGAGTCGGCCGATGTCGGCGGTGTCGCGCGCGGGTGCGTAGGTGGCGATCCGGTTTCCGCTTCGTTTGGCCTGGTACATGGCGACGTCGGCGCGTCGGAGCAGTTCGACCATGCCGCCGGTGGCGGGGGCGACGGCGATGCCGCCGCTGGCTTCGACGCTGATCCGCATGCCGTCGATGTCGAAGGGTTCGTGCAGGGCGGCGAGGAGTGTGTCGGCGCGGTGTGCGGCGACTGCGGGGGCGGGCAGTGCGCGCAGGAGTACGGCGAACTCGTCGCCGCCGAGGCGGGCGACCAGGTCGTCGGCGCGGGCGGCGGCGCGGAGCCGTTCGGCGACCTGCATCAGCATCTGGTCACCGGCGGCGTGGCCGAGGGTGTCGTTGACCTCTTTGAAGTGGTTGAGGTCGATGAGGACGAGGGCGGTGATGCCGTCGGCGTGCCGGTGGTGCAACTGCTCGTTGCCTTCTTCGAGCAGGTGGCGTCGGTTGGCCAGTCCGGTCAGTGCGTCGTGTGCGGCGGCGTGGGCGTGGGCCTGGGCCACCCGGGCGAGTTCGGCGTACGCCTGGGCGTTGCGGACGGCGGTGCAGAGTGCGGAGGCGAAGGTGTGCAGGGTGTACCGCTCCCGTTCGGAGAGCCGTACCGGTCCGCGGAAGCGGAGGCGCAGCATGCCGACGTCGACGGTCTTGTCGTGTCCTTCGAGGCGTACGGGGACGGTGGCGCCGTGTACCTCGGTGGGCTCGCCGATGGGTCCGTCGTACGTGAGGGTCTCGGTGGAGCCGCGTACCACGCGGCCGTCCTCGCGTAGTTCGATCTCGACCTCGTCGGCGGAGAAGAGTTCGGCGGCGCGGGTGACCGCTGTGGTGAGCACGTCGTCGAGTTCGACGACGTTGAGCGCGTCGGTGGTCTGGGCGAGTCGTTGCCAGGCCTGTTGTTCGGTGCGGGTGCGCACTCTGCTCGAGTAGAGCAGGTGAAGGCTGAGTACCAGAGGCGGTACGGCGAGCAGCAGCCGAATGTCGATCTTGATCGTCAGTACGGTACCGACAATGACGAGGAGGCGGGTGAGTGCCGCCGTGAGGCGGAGATCCCAGTCGTCGCGGAAGAGCTTGCGTAGCGAAATACCGGTCGCCATCGCGATCACCGGCAGGGTGATGATTTCGTCGAGGAGTACTGCGGTCAGGTAGGCGGCTGCGATTGGAATGACCGTCTGCGCGACGTCTGGATTGTTCGGTGTCCATTCGAGGATCTCAAGAACGAGTCCTGCGCCGCCGGCGACGAGCATGTTCTTGCTGATGCCGAAGACTCTCTTTAGTGACGTCAGTCGTGTCGGAGTCGTGGCGATGGCGATTCCCAGGCCGGTGGCAAGAATGACCACGGGGGTCGGTGCCACGGCGAGGCCGATCACGATGGCGGTTTCGGTCCAGGCGATCTCATGATTCGTCGAACGAATTCGGATCCTGACCGTCACTGTGAAGGCGACGGCGACCAGCGAGATCAACGTGGCCCAGACGATGGTGGCCTCGCGGCCGCCGTAGCTCGGCAGGTGGGCGGCGGCCACGGCGCCCGTCAGCCCGGCTGAAACGACGACGAGACCGACTAGCGGGCGTAGCCGCCGATCGGTCCCGGTCTGTCGTTGCTGTGGAGCCAAACCTCGTCCTCATTCGTCACCGAGGGACTGCGCTCCGCAATCGTACTTGTGTCGGCGCTGGTGCAGAAGAAGACGGATCACTTCCACTCGTGCGAGCTCATCTCAACCCCCTGACTTGTTTCCGGCCTGCCTGATGACCGAACACTAGGGGGCGATTGCTCAATTTAGCTATAATAAATGTCGTATTGCGCAGAATGGGCCAACATGATGGTGTTATGTAACGTTCTGTCCCGCCTTCCTGACGGAGGGTCTAAATGCCGTAGCTGTTGAGTTGCGGCCCTCCGTGTCGGTGATGTCGAGCTTTATGTTTCGACAAGGGTGGCCGAAGTGTCTGCGCATATCATCGTCGCTTCGGCCAGCATGCCGCATCAGGGCGGGATATCTGCTCGGGCGGTGGTCGCTAAGCTGCACACGGTGATCAGGTGGATGCGGTAGAGGAGCACGTGCGGGTTCAGGTCCTCGGTGGGCTTGTCGTCCGTGTCGGCTCGGTCACGCTCACCCTCGGCACACCGAAACAACAGACGGTGTTCGCGGTGCTCGCATGCAACGCCGGGCAACTGGTCTCGGTCGACCAGCTCGTCGACGAACTGTGGCCGGACGGCCCGCCCCCATCCGCCGTGCCGAACCTCCGGACGTACGCCGCGAACCTGCGTCGTGGCCTCGAGTCGATGCTCCCCGGACGTGAGGTACTGGTTCGCGCTCGGGACGGCTACCGACTGTTGGCGGAGCGGACTGAGGTGGACGTCCACGCCTTCCAGTCGGAGGTCGGCGCGGCACGTGCGCTCACCGGTGCGGACGAGGAGGCGGCGGCGAAGCTGCTCGAGCAGGCTCTGGCTCGCTGGCAGGGCCCCATGCTCACGGGCGTGGCCCTCGGACCGGCCCTGGTGGCGCACGTGGCCTCGGCGACCGAGGACAGGATGCTGGCGGCCGAGCTCCTGGCCGAACTGCAGATCCGGCTCGGTCGCTACGAACCCGTCCTGCCGCTGCTACGGGAGTTGCTTGCCAGGGAGCCGCTGCGGGAGCGGGCCCATCTGCTCCTCATGCGTGCCCTGCACCTCAGGAACGACCACGCCGGCGCTATCGCAGCGTACGCCGCAGCCCGCCGCATGCTGCGGGAACACCTCGGCATAGAACCCGGGGCCGAGCTCCGGACGCTCTATCGGCAGATCGTTGAGCAGGAGCGTGCGCCTCGCCGGCACCCTGACCTGACACCAGCCTCGTCCGTCGTCACGTCCGAGTTACCTGAGCAGTCACGCGTCCGGTCAGCACCAGGGCGGGGGGTGGTCTGGCTGCCACGCGCGGTCCCGGACTTCGTGGGCCGGGAATCCGCAGTCGAACACCTGTTGACGGAGACGCGCCGGGTCGGACGACAAGCTCCAGTCGTGCATCTCGTCGACGGGATGGCCGGTAGCGGCAAGACCTCGCTCGCCGTCCACGTCAGCGGACGATTGAGGGAGCACTATCCGGACGGCGGGCTGTTCATCGATCTCAAAGGGCACGACCGTACGGAGAAGCTAGACACGTCAGGGGCACTCGCCACGTTGCTACGGCAGCTCGGCATTCCTGGTGACCGCATACCTCCGGAACTCCAGGACCGCCTCGCCCTCTGGCGTCAGGAACTAGCCGTCCACCGATTGATCATCGTGCTGGACAACGCGGCCGATGCCGAGCAGGTCGCCGCCTTGTTGCCCACGTCCCCGGGATGCGTGGTGATCGTGACGTCACGGCGACGGGTCACCGGCCTGGACGTCAGCCCGCCGTTGTCCCTGCCGGTGATGGACCGGGCGGAAGGTGTTGCGCTGCTCGCCTCGGCCGTCGGCGCGGAACGGGTCGCTGCGGAACCGGAGGCGGCAGCGGCGGTGGTGGAACATTGCGGGCGGCTGCCGCTGGCGATCCGGCTCGCCGGCTCGCGGTTGGCACATCGCCCGACCTGGCGTCTGGCCGACCTCGCGAAGCTGCTCGACGACAACGTCCGTCGGTTGGATCACCTGACGTCGCGCGACCGGACCGTCGTCGGTGCCTTCGCCGCTTCCTATGAATCGTTGCCCGGTACGGCCAGGCGACTCTTCCGATTGCTCAGCGTGCATCCGGGTGATGAGTTCGACACGACGATGGCGAGCGCCTTGTCCGGACTCGCCACCGAGGTGGCCATTCGGACACTCGACGAGCTCCTGGATTGCCACCTGATCGAGGATGTCGGGATCGGTCGCTACCGAATGCACGACCTCATCCGGCAGTACTCACGCGAACTGTCGTTACGCAACGACACGAAGGCCGTTCGCGATGAGGCTCTGGGCAACCTGATCGACACCATGCTTCATCTGAGCTTCCCGGTCGCCGATCGCCTCGAGTCCCGATTCGTCCGACGGCACGTGACCCTCGATCCACCTCGCCGCCCCGACTTGCAGCGAGCTGCGGACGAACCGACCGAGGATTGGATGGCGGTGCAGCGCGTCAACCTGGTCGCACTCGTCGCCCGCGCACACGAGGAAGGACTCCACGACCAGTCGTGGCGACTGGCCCGACTGCTCTGGCGTTTCCTGTACGTCCGTGCCTACTTCGACGACATCGTTTCCACCCACCGCCACGGGCTGCTGGCAGCCCAAGCAGCCGGGGCCGAGGACGCCGTGGCGGCGATGCACAACTACCTTGCCTCCGCCTACCTGCGCAAAGGCAACTACGGGGATGCGCTCGCCCACGTCACCGAGGCCGTACGGATCTCCGAGCGGCGCGACGACCTGCCGAACCTCGGCCGGTACCGGACGAATCTCGTCGCAGTGCACTGGATACGTGGTGAACTCCAGGAAGCAGCGAGGGTAGGTGAACGCTGCCTGCGCGGTGCCAACGGGTACGGCGCCGACGAGGTGCCCAGCTTCCTGCCGAACATCGGGCTCGCCCTGATGCTGTTGGGCAGGTACGAGGAGGCGTTGCACCTGCATCGTCTGCATCTGTTCGCCGGGCGCCAGGCGGGTAGCACTTTCCATATCCTCAACGCGCTGAGTCACATCAGTGGGGTGAAGTGCCGCATGGGACGGTACGAGGAGGCACTCCGGGCCCTACGGACCGTGCTGATCCTGCGCAAGCGCACCGGTCACCGGTACGCCGAGCCGGAAGCCCGGAACGAGATGGGCACCGTGCTCCGGTGCCTCGGTCGAACCGAGGAGGCGGTGGCCCAGCACGAGGCCGCCCGGCGGCTGGCGATCGAATCAGGCGAGCGTCACGTCCAAGCCGCCGCCCTCAACGATCTGGCGCTGACCCTCGCCGAGTCCGGTGACGCAGAGCGGTCGATCGGCCTGCACCATGAGGCGTTGCAGGTGGCGACGCGGATCGGCCATCCGTACGAGCAGGGCAGGGCACTGGTGGGACTGGCTGACCAACTGTGGGCTGACGATCCGGTCGCCGCGCGGCGGCACTGGGAGCGTGCGCTGGCGATCTTCCGTCGGATGGGGGTACCGGAGCGGTTCGAGGTGGAACGCCGATTGGCGGACCTCGCCGGGACCGACCACCGCCACACCACGGAGTTCTCCTGAGCCTCGCTCCCCGTCGCCGTCGCTTATCGATTTCTTATCGACCGGCTGGGTAGCGTCTCGACGTCGCCGACGGGGGGAGATCCGCCACGGACGGATTTCGTCGCGACACCCTTGCCCCGGTTCGTCCCAGCTACTGGGGCAGGGTGCGGAAGGGGGCGGCGCGCGAGCGCCACTCCTTCCGCGAAGCACCACAGCGGACTGCCTCCGCGATGCACCGCACACCGGGCACGCCGGTGCGGAGGGATAGGCTCGCCGGCGTGACCGAACCCGCCCAGCTCACCCACGTCGACGCGACCGGTGCGGCGCGCATGGTCGACGTCTCCGCCAAACAGGTATCCGGTCGGGTGGCCGTCGCGGCCGGTCGGCTGCGCACCACGTCCGAGGTGATCGAGCTGCTCCGCCGGGACGGGTTGCCCAAGGGCGACGCGCTGGCCGTCGGCCGCCTGGCCGGGATCATGGGCGCCAAGCGCACCCCCGACCTGATCCCGCTCTGCCATCCGATCGCGTTGCACGGCGTCACGGTCGACCTGGAGCCCACCACGGACAGCGTCGAGATCACCGCCACCGCCCGCACGGCCGACCGGACCGGCGTCGAGATGGAGGCACTGACCGCCGTGGCCGTCGCCGGGCTGGCCCTGGTGGACATGGTCAAGGCGGTCGACCCGGCGGCGAGCGTCGAGGCGGTCCGGGTGGTGCGCAAGGAGGGCGGCAAGACCGGCCTCTGGGAGCGTCCGGCGGACCGGCCGTGATCCGCGCCCGGGTGGTGGTGGCGTCCAACCGTGCCGCCGCCGGCGTGTACGCCGACACCAGCGGCCCGCTGCTCGCCGACGGGCTGCGCGAGCTGGGCTGCGAGGTGGACGACCCGGTCGTGGTGCCGGACGGCGAGCCGGTGGGACACGCGATCCGCGCGGCGGTGGCCGCCGGGGTGGACGTGCTGGTCACCAGCGGCGGCACCGGAGTCACGCCGACCGACCGGACTCCCGACGTGACCCGGGCGCTGCTCGACTACGAGATCCCCGGCATCGCCGAGGCGCTGCGCGCCCACAGCCGTGACCGGGTGCCCACCGCCGTGCTGTCCCGGGGCGTGGCCGGGGTGGCCGGGCGCACCCTGGTGGTGAACCTTCCAGGGTCCACCGGTGGCGCCCGGGACGGTCTCGCCGTGCTGGGGCCGATCCTCGCGCACACCGTCGACCAGTTGCGCGGTGGCGACCACTAGGCGAACCGATAGGCTCGGCCGGGTGAGAACGGAAACCGCATCCGCCACCGAGGGCGCCGTCGCGCCGCCGCCGGCCGGCTGGGAGGAGGCGCGCTCCCGGGTGTACGCGGTGGGCCTGGCCGCCGTACTCCCCGCGGTCGAGCGCCCGCTCGCCGATGTCGACGGGTACACCCTCGCCGATCCGCTCACCACCCGGACGGACCTGCCGGCGTTCCCCACGTCGAGTGTGGACGGCTGGGCGGTCCGGGGCGCCGGACCGTGGCGGGTGGTCGGGCGGGTGCTGGCCGGCGGGACACCGGCCCCGTTGACCGAGGACGGGACGACCGTCGAGATCGCCACCGGCGCGATGGTGCCGTCGGGTACCACCGCCGTGCTGCGGGTCGAGGAGTCGACGCGTACCGCCGACGGGTCGGTCGACGGCGTGCCGCGCGGGACGCCGGAGTGGCGGGATCCGGGCGAGGAGGCGGCGGCCGGTGAGGAACTGCTCCCGGCCGGTACGCCGGTCGACCCGGCGGTGATCGGCCTGGCCGCCTCCTGCGGTCACGACACGCTGCGGGTACGCCGACAGCCCCGGGCCGCGCTGCTGGTCTTCGGGGACGAGCTGCTCACCGCCGGTCCGCCCGCTGCCGGGCGGGTCCGGGACGCGCTGGGCCCGACCGTGCCGAGCTGGTTGCGCCGGTACGGCTGCCAGATCCGTGCCGCCGACGTGGTCGGCCCGGTGGCCGACACGCTGCCCGACCATGTGGCCGCGCTGCGGACCGCGTTGGCCCACGCCGACCTGGTCTGCACCACCGGCGGGACGATGCACGGGCCGGTCGACCACCTGCATCCGGCGCTGGCCGAGCTGGGCGCCGACTACGTGGTCAACACCGTCGCGGTACGCCCCGGTTTCCCGATGCTGCTGGCCCGGGTGGTCGGCGGCGACGGCCGGGTCCGGTTCGTCGCCGGGCTGCCCGGCAACCCCCAGTCCGCCGTCGTCGCCCTGGTCTCGCTCGTCGCGCCGCTGCTGGCGGGTCTCGCCGGTCGGGTGGCGCCGGTGCTGCCGCACGTCACACTGGCCGAGCCGGTGCCGGGACGCGGCGACCACACGCACCTCGCCCTGGTCCGGCTCGACCGGGCCGCCGGGACGGCCCGCCCGGTCCGGCACGTCGGGTCGGCGATGCTGCGCGGGCTTTCCGGAGCGGACGGGTTCGCCGTGATCCGGCCGGGCAGCACCGGCACCGCCGGGGACCGGGTGCCGCTGGTGCCGCTGCCGCTGCTGTCCGGGGAGCGGGCGTGGTGATCGTGGTCGGGGACGTCACCGAGCAACCGTTGGACCTGGCGGCCCACGAGGCGGCCGTCACCGACCGGCGGGCCGGCGCGGTGGTCTCCTTCGCCGGGGTGGTACGCGACCACGACCACGGCCGTGCGGTGGTGAGCCTGGAGTACGAGGGCCATCCGAGCGCCGCCACCATCCTGCGGGAGGTGGCCGCCGAGATCGCCGCCGACCCCGACGTCTACGCGGTGGCCGTGTCGCACCGGATCGGTCCGCTCGCCATCGGCGACGCGGCGCTGGTCGCGGCGGTCAGCACCGCACATCGGGCAGCCGCGTTCGCCGCCTGTGCCCGGCTGGTGGACGAGGTGAAGGCGCGGCTGCCGATCTGGAAGCGGCAGGTCTTCGCCGACGGCACCGAGGAATGGGTCAACTGCCCGTGAGCGCCGCAGGTGCCGGGTCGCGCTGACCCGGCACCGTCGAGGCCCCCCGGTCAGCGCCGGTGCGCAAGCAGCGCGGTGCGGGCCATTCGGTCGGTGTAGAAGGCGGGTTCCGCGCCGGGACGCCACGGCAGGGCGGCGACCAGCACGATCAGCGCCAGCGCGAGGGAGTTCTCCATCAGCGCCCCGAACAGCCCGTTCTCGTAGTGCGAGACCTCGGGGAGCTGGTGCTCGTACGGCCAGATCGGCGAGATCAGGAAGAGCAGGTAGAGCCCGATCGCGGCGAGGCCGTGCCGGAGTCCGGTGAGAGTCGGGTACCAGATCGGCGGGCGGAGCGCGGACACGCCCGGTGGACCGCCGTACGCGCCGGAGGTGGACCGCTGGGCCGGGCCTCGGCTGGCGTCGTGGCGGCGGATCGCCGCGTCGGCCAGCACGATGATCGCCGGGATCACCCAGACGAGGTGGTGCGTCCAGGAGATCGGACTGATCACGTTGGCGGTCAGACCGACCAGGGTGAAGGCGGTCAGCTCGTCACCGTCGGCGTGTGACTGCGAGGCCCGGGACAGGCCCACCGCCAGCACCAGCACCGCGAAGGCGAGCCAGAGCAGCGTCGGGGTCTCGATCGAGTCGTACAGCCGCGCCAGCAGACCGGCCAGCGACTGGTTGGGCGTCATGTCGGCGGCACCGACCCGCTCGGTCTGCCACAGCACGTTGCCGAAGTAGGCGCGGGACTCGGCGCCCACGATGCCGAAGCTGCCGATGGTCACCGCGACGGTGGTGCCGATCGCGGTCGCGGCCACCCGCCACTGGCGAGTGATCATCAGATAGAAGATGAACAGCGCCGGGGTGAGCTTCACGGCCGTGGCCAGGCCGATGCCCACGCCGGCCCAGGCACCACCGTAGACGAACCGCAGCAGTGGCCCGTCGCTGTCCGCCTGGTGCGTGCCGCGCCGGGACCGCCAGCGCAGCGCCACCAGATCGGCCATGATCAGAGCGAACAGCAGCAGGTTGACCTGCCCGTAGCCGAGCGTCTCGCGGGTCGGCTCGATGGCGAGCGCGACCGGCGTGGCGATGGCCACCGTGTACCACAGTGGGCAGCCCAGCCGGTCCACTATCGGCCGTAGCAGGGCGGCCAGCACCACGGCCAGCGCGGCGATGCTGACCAGCGCGTTCACCAGCCCCGCCACGGTCACCGGCAGGTGCGCCATGGGCAGCATCGCCAGCCCGGCGAAGGGTGGGTAGGTGAATCCCAGGGTGGTGTCGGGCGCGACGAACTCGTACAGCTCGTGACCGCTCGCCCACCAGACCACCGCGCCGTGGTAGATCTTCATGTCGAAGAAGTTGTACGGACGCCCGAAAGCGCCGATGGCGAGCCATGCGGCATAGGCGACGGCGGCGACGATGCCGACCCGTACGACTGTCCTACGATCGATCCCACGCGTTACGCGGCGGACTGCGGCGAGGCGGTCCAGCCTTTTACCGACGCTCGTCGGCATGGCTCGGCCACCCCCGTACCAAGGTCGTCCTACCCGTCCAGGTCCGGTAGGGAGCCTAGAACGGCGCCTCACGTCAGTGCCTCCCGCGTTATGCGACCGTGTCCGATCCCACACAATCTTTTGACATTTCCACCGCGTTAACGCCTACCGGGCGGTTCAGGTGATTCGCGGCCTTAGCCAGACTGGGGGTGGGATCAGAGCAGGTCAGCGAGGGGGTGACGATGACTCAGCCGGGGATCCGCCGTGCGGTTGCCGCCGATCGGACGGCGATCCGGGCTTCGCGACGTGCGGTCCGCACGGCACGGCGTACCGACCGTCGGGAGTGGCCGATCCGGTGGCCGGCCCGCCACCGCAGGCCCGGCTTGCCCTCGGTGTCCGCTGCGGCGAGCAGCAACCCGCCGAACAGACCGAGGTTCTTGAGGAAGTGAATCTGGTTGTTGTTCCGCGTCGCCTGGTCGTCGTTACGCCAGAAGGGATGCCCGGCGAGGGTGACCGGGACCAGCGTGCCGGCCAACACGAGTGCTGCCGGCCGGGTGAACCTCCCGGTGGCCAGCATCAGCCCGGCACCGAACTGGACGGCGGCGTTGGCGCGGATCAGGCTCACCGTGTCGGTGGGGATGCGGGCGTCCGCGCGTTGCAGCAGCGGCGCCACCCGGTCGGTGACCGGCTGCGCCGCCGGCACCAGACGTTCCGGGTTGGTGAAGTTGCGGGCGCCGCTGACCACGAAGATGCCGCTCAACATGGCGCGGGCGAGGGATCGTACGGGCGTCATGGAACAGTCATACCCCGTCCGTGACCTCGACATGCCCCGCAACGGCCCATCCCGATCGATCGGGTGGCCCGGACGGCCCGAGCGGCGACGACGCCACGCCGATCACAGCGACCGTCACTGATGGATGCGCTACGCGCGGTAACCTCCCCGCGTGACGACGCTGCGGCTCCGACCCGAGGACCCGGCAGACACCGGCGCGGTCCGCCGGGTACTGGCCGCCGCCTTCGCCCGCCCCGACGTGACCACCCCGCCGGAGGTACGCCTCGTCGACGAACTGCGGGCCGGCGAGGCGTGGCTGCCGATGCTGGCGATGGTCGCCGAGTACGGCGGCGAGATCGTCGGCTACGCCCTGCTGACCCGGGTCCGGGTGTGCGCGGACGGGGTCAACGTCCCGGCGCTGGTGCTCGGACCGGTGGCGGTGGCACCGCACCGGCAACGGATCGGGCTCGGCGGCGCGGTGGTGCAGGCAGCCCTGGAGGCGGCCACCGAACTCGGCGAGCGGCTGGTCGTGGTGCTCGGCGACCCCGCGTACTACCGGCGCTTCGGTTTCAGCCGAGCCGACCGGATGGGCCTGACCAGCCCGTGGTCCGGCCTGGGCGAACCATGGCAGGCCCTGGTCCTCCCCCCGACGACCTCAGGCGAGCCGCCCGCCCCACGGGGCGAGGTGGTCTTCCCGCCCCCGTGGTCCAAGGTCTGACCCCGCCCGACCTCGCCTGCGTCCGCGATCATCGAGTTGTGGTCGTGCTCGATGCAGGATCGAGTGGTGTCACCCTTGCCCCGAGACCACTCGATCCCGGATCGAGCGTGATCTCGCGGCGAGGTTGGCAAGTCGGGTCGCGAGGCCGTGTCAGGCGGGTTGGGTGCGGAGGTAGCGGCCGAAGTGCGGGACGGTGAAGGCGACCGTGCCGCGTTCGCCGGAGTAGATCAGGCCCTTCTTGATCAGGGCGTCCCGGGCCGGGGAGAGGCTGGCGGGCTTGCGGCCGAGAGCGCGCGCGATCTCGGCGGTCGGCACCGCGGCGTCCATGTCGTCCCGGCCGCCTCCGTCGGCTGCCCCCTCGACCAGGGAGAGGGTCGCCATCGCCCGCATGTACTCGCGTTCGGCCGGGGTGGCCCGCTCGAAACGCGAACCGAAGAACCCCACCGCCAACTCGGCCTCGGCCTCCGGGGCGGCCACCCGGACGTCGGCGGCGGTGATCGGTGATCGGGGCGCGTGGTCCCAGGTCGCCTTCCCGTACGCCTGGACGAAGTACGGATACCCGCCGGACTTCTCGTAGAGCAGGTCGAGCGCCTTCGCCTCGTACTCCACGTCCTCCCGCTCGGCCGGTGCGCAGAGTGCCTGGTCGGCGGCGATGCGGTCGAGCCGGTCGATGCGTTGGTAGCGGAACAGCCGCTCGGAGTACGACTTGGCGGCGCTCAGCACCGCCGGCAGGTGCGGCAGGCCGGCGCCGACCACGATCAGTGGTGCGCCGAGTTGGGAGAGTTCGTGGCAGGCCGCGCAGAGCGCGGAGACGTCCTCCGCCCCGAGATCCTGCATTTCGTCGATGAAGACGGCCACGCCGGTGCCCACGTCACTGGCCACCGAGGCGGCGTCGGTGAGCAGCTCGACCAGGTCGATCTCGATGTCGCCGGAGTCGGCCCGGCCGGTGGCCGCCGGTACGTCGATGCCGGGCTGCCACCGGTCGCGCAGCTTGGCGGCACCGGCGCGACCGGTCGGGGCGCCCCGTTGGGCGAAGGCTTTGAGCACCCCGAGGAACGCGTCGATCCGGTCCGGTGCGCGATGGCGAGGGGCCAGTTCCCGGACGGCCATGTGCAGGGCCGCGGCGATCGGTCGGCGCAGTGACTGGTCGGGGCGGGCCTCGATCTTGCCGCTGCCCCAGAGGTTGTTGATCGCCTGTGAGCGCAGCGTGTTCAGCAGCACGGTCTTGCCGACGCCCCGCAGCCCGGTGAGCATCAGGCTCCGCTCCGGACGACCTCGGGCGATGCGTTCCAGCACGATGTCGAAGACGTCCAGCTCCCGCCCCCGCCCGGCCAGTTCGGGCGGGCGCTGACCAGCGCCCGGAGCGTACGGGTTGCGGACCGGATCCACGAATCGCACAGTATCGGGCCGTCTAGACGGGAGGCTAGACATGGATAGACGGGGCTACCGGCGTGTTGCCGTCGACCAAAAACTAGTGCTGTCTAGCGTGGACGCCAGACAGCACTAGTTTGACCGATCGTCGGTCCGACGGTCAGCCGCGCTGCTTGAGGCAGAGCACGAAGTCCAGCGAGTCCAGCTCGCTGTCGTAGAAGTACCAGTTGGTGTAGCCGTCGACCGGGGCGCACTTCGCCTCGGCGTCCCGCTCGCCGCTGGTCTTGCCGTCGAATCGACGCAGCACCTCGTACGACTTCGGCACGCACTCGCTGATCACCAGCTTGGGCTTCCCACTGGCGGGCCCCTCGTTGCGTACGCACTCACCGGGCTCGACGAACCGGGGATCGGTGGACGAGGCGTCCGACGGCGGGTCGGTCGGCGTCTCGTCCTCGTCGTCCGGCCCGGCCGGAGTCACCGGCGCCTCCTCCGGAGTGGGGGCGGCCACCGGCGTCGGCGTCTCGTCGTCCTGCCCGAGCAGGTAGAACGCGGTCGCGCCCCCGAGCACGAGCACCAGGACGGCCGCCAGCACCGCGAAGACCCGACCCCGACCCCGCCCGCGCTCCGGTGGTGGCACCGGCTGCCCGGCGTACGCGGACTCCGCACCGTCGCCCTGGTAGGGCGGATAGGTCGCGGTGTCCGACGAGTCGTAGTAGGGCTGTCCACCGCCGTAGCCCTGTCCACCGCCGTAGGGCTGTCCGCCATGGCTCGGCTCGTGCCACGGCGAAGGGCCGCCGTCACCCGGTGGTCCGTAGTTCGCCATGCACGCACTCCTGAGGCCGTGGGGGGGAAACGGTGGGCCGGTGCCGGTCGTCGCCCACGTCACCGTAGCGTGCGACCGTCTCACCGACCGTCCGTACGCGATCACGTAACGGTCACTGCGCCGCGCCGCCCCATCCACCCTGCGCAGGGCGACGGACGCTCAGATGAGCCGAAGCTGATGGTCCTTCGGTCGGCGGGGTCCAGCGGTGTCACCGAGCCGCTCGAAGAGGCCGGCGTCGATCACGTCGAGGAACGGGGACGGTCGGCAGTCCCGCTCCGACCCGTGTCGGACCCGGCGTGCCGCGTGGCTGACGTAGAGGCGGTCCTGTGCCCGGGTCAGCCCGACGAAGAACAACCGCCGCTCCTCGGCGATCGCGTCCTCGTCCGGGGTGGTGCCCGGCCAGCGCAACGGCAGCAGTCCGTCCTCGGCTCCGACCAGGAACACCACCGGGAACTCCAGGCCCTTGGCGGCGTGCAGGGTCAACAGGGTGACCGCCTCGGCGCGGGGGTCGAGCGCGTCCACCTCCGCCCCGGTGGCGAGCTGGGACAGGAACATCTCCAGGTCGTCACCGCACCGGCGGGCCAGCGGAGCCAGCAGGTCGACCGCGGTACGCACGTCCTCCGGCCGGACCCCGTGCGAGCCGTCGAGGGTGGGCGTGGCGAACCGTTCCGCGAGCGACTGGCCGGCGAGGCGTACCTGGGCGGGCAGCGCGCCGTCGACGTCGGTGACATGCCGCAGCTCGCGCGCGATGGCCATCACGCCGGGCCGGTCCCGCAGTCGGTCGTGCGATCGCTTCTGCACCGGGACGTTGGCCCGGGCCAGGGCGTCCACGATCGATGCGGCCTGCGAGTCGGTGCGGTAGAGCACCGCGATGTCGGAGAAGGACAACGTGCTCGACCGGCCGTCGATGCGCCCGGAGTCCAGCGACCGGTGGGACAATCCGCCGACCAGGTCGTCGACGGTGCGTACCACGAAGTCGGCCTCGTCGGCGACGGACGCCGCGGCGTACCGTCCGACCAGCGGGGCCTCCGGGTCGAGCCGGGCCGGGTCGAGTCGGCGTCCGCGGACCAGCGACGACGGCGCGATGGCCTGTACGGCGGCGGCCAGGATCGGCGCCGAGGACCGGTAGTTGCGGTTCAGCCGGACCAGCCGGGCGTCGGTGAAGTCCTGGGAGAAGCGCAGGAAGTAGCCGACGTCGGCGCCCCGGAACGAATAGATCGCCTGGTCCGGGTCACCGATCGCGCAGAGGTTGCCGTCGGCGGGGCTGAGCAGGCGCAACAGCTCGTACTGGACGGCGTCGACGTCCTGGTACTCGTCGACGAAGATCCACTGCCAGCGGTCCCGGTAGCGCTCGACCAGCCTGCGGTCCTCGCGCAGCAGCGCCACCGGCAGGGTGAGCAGGTCGTCCAGGTCGACCATGCCCTGCTTGCGCAGCAGCGACGTGTACCGGGCCGGATCGTCCCCGGCCTCCGCGCGGGCCGCCGTCCGGTCGGCGTCGTCGGCGATCCGGAAGTCGTCCGGCAGACCGGCCGTGGCCGCGTTCTCCCGCAGGATGGTCAGTCCGAGTGAGTGGAACGTACCCACGGTGACGTCCTCGGCGACCGGCCCGAGCAGCCCGTCGAGTCGGTGCCGCAGCTCCTCGGCGGCTCGT
The DNA here is from genome assembly GCF_044461025.1 of Micromonospora sp. NPDC049900. Taxonomy (NCBI): domain Bacteria; kingdom Bacillati; phylum Actinomycetota; class Actinomycetes; order Micromonosporales; family Micromonosporaceae; genus Micromonospora; species Micromonospora sp. NPDC049900. Next base: position 130,232 of record NZ_JBITKM010000013.1, on the reverse strand, counting down.
CGGGTGAAGGTGATCGCCAGGCACCGCTCGGGGAAGACGTTCAGCTCCGCGCAGAGGTATGCGATCCGGTGGGTCAGCGTACGGGTCTTGCCGGTGCCCGGACCCGCGACGATCAGCAACGGGCCGCCGGGTGCCGAGGCGGCCACCCGCTGCATGGCGTCGAGCCGGTCCAACAGCCCGCTGCCCACCTCCTCCATGCCGGCCAGCATCGGCTCGAACGGTTCGTGCGGGGAGGGCGGCGGCGCGATCGGTGGTGGCGGGACGGGTGCGGGAGCCGCCTTGCGTTTCGGTTCCGCCTTGGCCGCCGGCCGCTTCGCCCTCGTCTCCACGCCGACCGACTCGGCGGGTCGCCGCTGCGCGGGCACCTGCACGGGCACGTCGAACAGCGTCTCCTGCCCGCTCGACGCCGCACCGGCGCCCAGTTCGCTCGGGTCGAAGAGGGTGATGACGCCGTACTCGCCGTCGTAGCCGGGCACCCGACGGACCTCGTCGCGGCGAAGTCGACCGATGCCCTCCGCGAGCAGTTCGCCGCCGACCCGCCCGATGTCGTCCAGCGGGGCACGGGTCAGGATGTCCAGTTCGGAGCCGAGCGCGGCGACCAGGTCGGTGAGCTTGCCCTCGACCTTCTTGGAACGCGGACCGACCTTGTTGATCTCACCGAGGATCTCGGCGAGCTGGATCAGGTGAGTTACCTCGGGCGCGTGCTCCGGCCGGTACCCCTCGGGCCGGTCGGCCAGGTCCTCGACCCGGCTCAGGACGCCCACCGTCAGCGGTTTGCCGCACTCCGGGCAGCGTCCGGCGGCTGCCCTGGTCCGCTCCGGTGCCCAGTTCACCCCGCACAGCCGGTGGCCGTCCGCGTGGTACTTGCCCTCCTCGGGGAAGAACTCGATCGTGCCGGCCAGCCCGTCGCCGGTCCGCAACGCCTCCCGGATGCCGAAGTAGTCCCGGTCCGAGGCGAAGACGGTCGCCTCCCGGGCCAGCGCGGGCGGCGAGTGGGCGTCCGAGTTGGACACCAGCCGGTAGGTGTCAAGGCTGCCGACCCGCCAGTTCATCGCCGGGTCCGAGGAGAGCCCGGTCTCCACCGCGAAGATGTGCTCGGCCAGGTCGGCGTAGCAGTCGGCGATCGCGTCGAAGCCGGACTTCGAGCCCAGCGCGGAGAACCAGGGTGTCCAGATGTGCGCCGGCACGAGGTAACCGTCCGGGCTCGCCTCCAGCGTGATCTCCAGCAGGTCACGGGAGTCCAGGCCGAGGATCGGGCGGCCGTCGGACCCGAGATTGCCGATCCGGCCCAACGCGGTGTTGAACCGGCCTACCGCGTCGAGGTCCGGCAGGTAGATCAGGTGATGGACCTTGCGGGTCCGGTCGTCCCGCTTGTAGATCGTCGAGATCTCCACGCTGAGCATGAACCGCACCGGATCGCTCTCGGCGTGGCTGGACAACCGGGGCGGCAACCGGCGGGCGATGTCCCGCTCGGTCTCGTCGGACAATCGGTACAGACCGGGCTCGGCGGGGCGCAGGGTCTCCCGCAGGTGGTCGTACCAGGCGGGGTGGGTGAAATCGCCGGTGCCGAGCACCGCGATGCCCTTGCGTTTCGCCCACCAGCCGAGGTTCGGCAGGGTCAGGTCACGGCTGCAGGCCCGCGAGTATTTCGAGTGGATGTGCAGATCCGCGACGAAGGGCGGGCGGCCACCGGGGGGTACGGCGCTGAACGGAGGCACGCCGCATCCTGCCACGACCGGCCACGCCCATGCGCGCCGCCACGCTCGGGCGTGAGGTTCGCTATGCCGAACGCAGTTCCACGAGAGTGACCTGAGGCTCCGCGCCGACGCGCACCGGCGGGCCCCAGAAGCCGGCCCCGTTGGTCACGTAGACCTTGGTCCCGTCCACCTCGCCCAGGCCGGAGACCACCGGCTGCTCCAGCTTGACCAGCAGGTTGAACGGCACGATCTGGCCACCGTGGGTGTGCCCGGACAGTTGCAGGTCGACGCCGTACTTCGCGGCCTCCATCGCGGCCACCGGCTGGTGGGCGAGAAGCACCACCGGCCGGGACGGATCCCGGTCGGCGAGGGTGGCCGCGTAGTCGGGCGGGGCCGAGACGCCGGTGCCGACCGCGCTGACGTCGTTGACGCCGGCCAGGTCGAGCACGCCACCCCGGGCGGCGATCTCCAACCGCTGGTTCTGCAGGACCCGCAGTCCGAGCCGGTCGACCTCGGCCACCCACTCCTCGACACCCGAGTAGTACTCGTGATTGCCGGTGACGAAGTAGCTGCCGTGCCGGGCCCGCAGGTCGCGCAGCGGGGCGGCGTCGTCGCCCAGCTCGGCCACCGTGCCGTCGACCAGGTCACCGACGACCGCGACGATGTCGGCGTCCAGACGGTTGATCGCGGCGACGATGCGCTCGGTGTGCGCCCGACCGGTCAGCGGCCCGATGTGGATGTCGGAGACGGTGGCGATGCGCAGGCCGTCCATGCTGCGCGGCAACTTCGCCAGCGGGATCTGCACCCGGTCCAGTCGGGGCGGGCCCATCGCGGTCCGCACCCCGTACCCGACCAGGCCGGTGGCGGTGAGCCCGGCGAAGATCGCCGCACCACGGGCGAGCAGCAACCGGCGGGACGGGTCGTGGTCCGGGCCGACACCCGCGTCGTCGGCTGCCGGGGCGACCGACCCGGCGTCGTCGGTGCTCGGCGGGTCCGCCGGGGTGACGCTGCCGACCCGGGCCGGCTCCGGTGCGACGGACGCCGCCCGGCGGCGCAGCACCAGCCGCGTCACCAGCATCGGCACTTCCAGCGCGACGAGGATCACCAGCAGGTAGAACATCACCGCGAGCCAGAGATAACCCGGCCAGGCGAGCCAGTACATCCCGGACCGGGTGCCGATCATGGTCGCCGGTACGAGCAGCGCCAGCACCACCGCGCTGACCGTGCCGATCCGCCGCCAGCGCCCGGCGGTGGTGGTGTCCTTGACCAGCCGCTTCCAGAGGTAGAGGTGGATCAGCCCGGTGATCAGGGCAAGCGTGGCCACGAAGCCGAGTACCGCGAACACGTTTGTGGATCCCCCTCAGCCACCGGCGAAGGGAGGCAGGACGTCGATCGTCGCTCCGGCCGGTAGCGGCTGCTTCCGATCATGACAGGTCACACCGTCGACCAGAAAACTCGCCACCTTGAGCACCGGCACGAGTCGCGCCCCGTGCCGGTCGGACAACTCCGCCAGCACCTCGTCCAGCGACCGGCCGGCGGTGGTGGTCTCCTCGGCGCGACCGGCGGCGGCCCGGGCCCCGGCGAAGTAGCGGACGGTCAGGGTCGACACGGTCACCCTCCGATGGCCGACATCGGCCGGGTCGGTTGCAGGAAGGTCGGGTCGTCGATGCCGTGTCCGGCCCGCTTGCCCCAGGTCGCCGCCGTCCAGCGGCGGGCCACCTCGTCGTCGTCGGCCCCGGCCCGCAACGCCTCCCGCAGGTTCGACTCCTCGGTGGCGAACAGGCAGTTGCGGATCTGACCGTCGGCGGTGAGCCGGGTCCGGTCGCAGTCGCCGCAGAAGGGCCGGGTCACCGTGCCGATCACGCCGACCCGCGCCGGGCCGCCGTCGACCAGCCAGGTCTCGGCGGGCGCGGTGCCGCGCGCGGTCGGATCCGGACTCAGCGCGTACGCCGCGCGTAGCGTCGTCAGGATCTCCTCGGCGGTGACCATGGCGTCGCGGTCCCACCCGTGCTGGGCGTCCAGCGGCATCTGCTCGATGAACCGCAGCTCGTAGCCGTGGTCGAGGGCGAAGCGGAGCAGCGCCGGTGCCTCGTCGTCGTTCACGCCCCGCATCAGTACCGCGTTGACCTTGACCGGGGTCAGTCCGGCGTCGGCGGCACCGGCCAACCCGGCCAGCACGTCGGAGAGCCGGTCGCGCCGGGTGAGCCGGGTGAAGCGCTCACGGTCCAGCGTGTCCAGCGAAACGTTCACCCGGTCCAGCCCGGCCTCGCGCAGCGCCGGAGCCAGCCGGTGCAGCCCGATGCCGTTCGTGGTCAGCGAGAGCCGGGGGCGCGGGTCGAGTGCGGCGGCGGCCGAGACGATGTCGACCAGCCCCGGGCGGATCAGCGGTTCGCCGCCGGTGAACCGGACCTCGGTCACGCCGAGCCGGCACACCGCCACCCGGATCAGCCGGACCACCTCGTCGTCGGTGAGCAGTTTCGGCCCGGCCAGCCAGGGCAGTCCCTCGGCGGGCATGCAGTACGTACAGCGCAGGTTGCACTTGTCGGTCAGGGAGACCCGCAGGTCCCGGGCGACGCGGCCGTACCGGTCGACGAGGGCGCCGGTGGTCGGCGGGGCGACGCTCACCCGTCGACCGTAGCGCGCTCGGCCCCGCTCAGGGTGGCGCGGGCGGCGTGGACGACCGAATCCCGGTACGCGCTGCCGAACATCGCGGTGTGCACCAGCAGCAGATGCAACTGGTGCAACGGCACCCGGTCGCGCCACCCGTCGGCCAACGGCCAGGTCGCGTCGTACGCGGCCAGGATCCGGTCCGCGTACGGTGCCCCGCCGAAGAGCGCGAGCTGGGCGAGGTCGGTCTCCCGGTGCCCACCGTGCGCGGCCGGGTCGACCAGCCAGACCCGGTCGTCGGCGCCCCAGAGCAGATTGCCCGGCCAGAGGTCGCCGTGGATGCGGGCGGGCGGCTCGTCCCCACCGAACTCCTCGATGCGGGCCACGACCTGCTCGACGAGCGCGGCGGCGGGGGCGTCCAGGGCGCCGCCGTCGACCGAACGACGCAGGTAGGGCACGATCCGGGCCTGAGCGAACCAGGCCGACCAGGGACCGTCGTGCGGCGTGTTGTCGGCCGGCAGCGCGCCGATGAAGCCCGGCCAGCGTGCCCCGAAGGCGGGTGCCCCGGCCCGGTGCGTCTCGGCCAGCTCACGCCCGAAACGGTCGGCCGCCGCCCGCTGGGGCTCGCCCGGCTGCACCCACTCCAGCGCGAGCAGGTCGGGCAGGGCCACCAGCACCTCCGGTACGGCGACCGCGTCGGCCTCCCGTAACCAGCGCAGCCCGGCCGCCTCGGTGGCGAAGAAGTCCTCCGGCACCTTCCGACCGGCGTGCTCCGGCCAGGTCTTGGCGAACACCGAGTGCCCGTCGTCCAGGGTCAGTCGGCTGGCGGCACAGATGTCGCCGCCACGCACCGGAGTCTCCCGGATCCGCTGGTGGGTCAGGAAGGTCGGTAACTGCTCCGGATGCGCCCGCAGGTACGCCAGATCCATCCCCGCAAGGTATCCCTTCGGGAGTAAGGAAGGGCCCCCTACTAACGCCTCGTGTATAGGAAGGGTCCCCTCCTTACATCCGTACGCAGCGTGCGGGAATCAGGCGAATCGCGCTGAGCTGGGAGAATGCGCACGGTGACTGTGGATAACCCGCGTGTCGTCCACAGGGGCGGCGGCGGGAACCGGTCCGCTCGCAGGCTGGCCGCATGAACTCCACGGACCTGCCCCGGCTCACCGTCAGATCGCCCGCCGACCTCATCGCGGCCGTGCCGTACCTGCTCGGCTTCCACCCCACCGACAGCGTCGTGGTGGTGGCGCTGACCGGCTCGCGGATCGTCTTCGCCGCTCGGACGGACCTGCCCGGCGAGGGCGATCCGCAGGAGTCGGCGGAGCACATCGCCGCGGTGACCGCTCGGCAGGGCGCCGATTCGGCCACGGCCATCGGGTACGGTCCGGCCGCCCGGGTCACTCCGGCCGTGGACGCGGTCCGGGTGGCGCTGGCCGACGCCGGGCTCACCGTGCTGGACGCGCTGCGGGTCACGGGTGGCCGGTGGTGGTCGTACGTCTGTCAGGAGCCGGAGTGCTGCCCGCCCGAGGGCACCCCGTACGACCCGGAGGTCAGTGCGGTGCCGGCTGCGGCGGTCTTCGCCGGCCAGGTCGCGCTGCCGGACCGGGCCGCTCTCGTCGCAGCGGTTGCCCCGCTCGGTGGGCCGGAGATGCCGCGCGCCGCCGAACGGGCTGAGCGGCGCTTCGCCGACCTGCTGGCCGAGGCGCCCCCGGCCGACCTGCTCGGCGGCCGGGCGCTGCGGACGGCCGGGGTGGCGGCGTTGCGGGTCACTCGACGTCGGCACCGTGACGGCGAGCCGTTGACCGACGACGAGGTGGCGTGGCTCTGCCTGCTGCTGACCCACCTGCCGGTGCGGGACCACGCCTGGGAACACACCGACGGCCGGGACGAGGACGTGGCGTTCTGGACCGACCTGGTGCGCCGGGCCGAGCCGGAGCTGTCCGCCGCGCCGGGCGCTCTGCTGGCGTTCGCCGCGTGGCGCGCGGGGCAGGGCGCGCTGGCGGCGGTGGCGCTGGAGCGGGTGCTGGCCGAGCACCCGGACTACTCACTCGCCCTGCTCCTGGACGACCTGCTCCGTCGGGGAGTGCCGCCGTCACGCCTGGACGGTTGGCCGAGATCACCCAAGGCGCTGCGGCGGGGCGGGCGGCGATCCCGTCGCCGTCCGCGATGATTGACAAGAAGTCTTGTACGTCATTTCTTGTACGTCTAGGGTGGCGGCATGCCGAACGACGAGCCCGTGCTGCACCTGACCGACCCCCGTGCCATGCGGGCTCTCGCCCACCCCACCCGGCTACGGCTCCTCGGTGAACTGCGGCTGCGGGGGCCGCAGAGCGTCGGGATGCTCAGCGACGTCGTCGACGAGGCGGTCGGCTCGGTCAGCTACCACCTGAGCAAGCTCGCCGAGCACGGCTTCGTGCAGGAGGCCCCGGAGTGTGCGCGCAACCGTCGCGAGCGGTGGTGGCGGGCCGCGCACGCCACCACCTCCTGGGAGCCGTTGGAGACACTCGACGACCCGGAGCGGAAGGTCGCCTCGGACCTGCTGCGGCGTGCCGTGCTGGAGCGGTACCAGGCAGCGCTGAACAGCTACCTCGCCGCCGAGGCGACCTTCGAGCCGGAGTGGGTACGCGGCACCGCCAGCAGCGACAACGCCTACCACCTCACCGCTGCCCAACTGCGGGAACTGCGGGCCGACCTGGAGGCGCTGGCCGCGCGCTGGAGGGAGCGCAGCGACCCGGACCGGGCCGACGCCCGCCCGGTCACGCTGATCTACCACGCGTTCCGGCGGCCCGAATGAGCCGCGCGTCCCGCACGCCACTTGTCGGTCTGCTGGTCGGGCACACGGTCTCGCTGACCGGCAACATGCTCACGATCATCGCGCTGCCGCTCTACGTACTCGCCGAGACCGGCTCGGCCGCCGCCACCGGCATCACCGGGGCCGTCGCGACCGCGCCGATCGTGCTCGGCGGCGCGCTGGGCGGAGTCCTGGTCGACCGGATCGGCTACCGCCGTGCGAGTGTGCTCGCCGATCTCGTCTCCTGCCTGACGGTCGCCGCGATCCCTCTCCTGCACGCCACGGTCGGGTTGCCCTTCTGGGCGCTGCTCGCATTGGTGTTCCTCAGCGGGCTGCTCGACACGCCGGGCCAGACCGCCCGGGTCGCCCTGCTGCCCGAGGCGGCCAGCGCCGCCGGTCTGCCCACCGAGCGGGCGATCGGCTGGTTCGAGGCGACCGAGCGGGGTGCCCGACTGCTCGGCGCACCGGTGGCCGGCCTGCTGGTCGCCACCCTGGGAGCGCTGCCCGTGCTGGTCCTCGACGCGGTCACGTTCGTGCTGTCCGCCGTGGTCGTCGCCGTACTGGTGCCGTCGACCCTCCAGACCGGTGCCGACCGGACCGCGAACGTCGACGGGCCCACGACCGGCGGCGACACCGGCTACTGGCGGCAGTTCGCCGCCGGCGTCCGGTTCCTGCTCGCCGAGCCGCTGCTGCGGGTCCTGGTCCTGCTGGTGCTGGTGACCAACTTCTTCGACGCGACCAAGACCACCGTGTTGCTACCCGTCGTCGCGCACCGGGACCTCGGTGGAGCGGCGGCCCTCGGGCTGCTCGTCGGTGCCATGGGCGGCGGTGCCCTGGCCGGCTCGTTGGTGTTCAGCGCCGTGGGGCACCGGCTGCCCCGCCGGGTCACCTTCGTGGTGGCCTTCGCGGTGGCCGGTCCGCCGCCGTTCTGGGCGATGGCCGCCGGGCTGCCGTTGCCGGTCCTGCTCGCTGTGTTCGCGAGCGCCGGTTTCGCCGCCGGGGCGATCAACCCCATGATCGGCGCGATCAAGCTCGAACGCGTACCGGCCCGGATGCGGGCCCGGGTGTACGGCGTGATCGGCGCGGTCGCCTGGGCCGCCATCCCGCTCGGCGCGCTCGGGGCGGGCTTCGCCAGCGAACACGTCGGCACCACGGCCACCCTCGTCGCCGCCGGCACCGGTTACCTCCTGGTGGTCCTGGCCCCGCTCCTCGGTGGACCCTGGCGCACCATGGGCCGACCCGCGCCCGGACTCCGGGAGGCCGTCCCGCATGCTCGGCAGGGCGCGCTACCCGGGCGGCCGGTGGACGGGCCCACCGATAATCAGCGGATGAGTCTGCATACCGTGGATCCGGCATGAGTGTCGCGCTACTGCTGTCGCTCGCGGGACTGGCGCTCGTCGACAGCACCAGTATCGGCACCCTGTTCATCCCGGTCTGGCTGCTGCTCGCTCCGGGGCCGGTTCGCGTCGGGCGGGTGTCGACCTACCTCGGCACCATCGCCTGCTTCTACTTCCTGGTCGGGCTGTTGCTCTACTTCGGGGGCAGCGGGCTCGCCGAGCTGTTGGGTGGTGCACTGGACAACCGCCCGGTGCTGTGGGGGCAACTCGCGCTCGGTGTCGGGCTGTTCGTGCTGAGCTTCCGCTACGACGGCAAGCGCGGTGGCGGCGGCGGTCGGGTGTTGCGCTGGCGGGACCGGGCGACGTCCGGTGACTCGTCGGCGCGTTGGCTGGTCGGGTTGGCGGTGTTCGCCGCGCTGGCCGAGGTGGCGACCATGCTGCCGTACCTGGGTGCCCTGGGTCTGCTGACCACCTCGGGCCTGAACGTGCCGCAGGTGGTCGCGTTGCTGGCGGGGTACTGCCTGGTGATGGTCCTGCCGGCGCTGGTGCTGTTGGCCGCGCGGGTGGCCTGGCCCCGGCAGATCGAGCCGCTGCTGGCCCGCCTCAATGCGTGGATCGTGCGCTCGTCCGGCAGCATGCTGGGTTGGGTCCTGGGCATCGCGGGCTTCCTCATCGCCCGTGACGCCGCCGTCCGGCTGGAGCTGTTCGAGCTGCTGGCCAACCGCTGATCGCCGGGCGGTGACCATCCACCGAGCCTGAAGCGGCGGCCGATGTCCTGCGCCGGGTGGCGGCCGGATGCGCGGCGGGTACGGTCAGTCGGTCACCCGGTGGACGCCGGTGTAGAGGTTCATCGTCCGGCCGCGCAGGAAGCCGACCAGGGTGAGCCCGGCCTCGGCGGCCAGGTCGACCGCGAGCGTGCTCGGCGCCGACACCGCCGCGAGCAGCGGCAGCCCGGCCATCCACGCCTTCTGGGTCAGCTCGAAACTGGCGCGGCCGGAGACCAGCAGCAGGTGCCCGGCCAGCGGCAGTCGGCGCTTGCGGACCGCCCAGCCGATCACCTTGTCCACCGCGTTGTGCCGACCCACGTCCTCGCGCAGCACCAGCAACTCGCCGTCGGCGGAGAACAACCCCGCCGCGTGTGAACCGCCGGTCCGGTCGAAGCCCCGCTGACCGGCCCGTAGCCGCTCCGGAAGCTGGGCCAGCACCCCGGCGGGAACGGTGAGCGGGTCGGCGGCCACGTCGAACCGGGACCGGGTACGGACCGCGTCGATGCTCGCCTTGCCGCAGACCCCGCAGGCGCTGGTGGTATGGAAGTGCCGGGTCGTCTCGGCGCCGGGCGACGGCACGCCCGGAGCCAGGGTCACGTCGACCACGTTGTAGGTGTTCGGTGTGTCGGTGCCGGCACAGAGTTGCGCGGTGGACACGTCGTCCGCCGCGCGGATCAGCCCCTCGGTGAACAGGAAGCCGAGCGCCAGATCCAGGTCGGCACCGGGGGTCCGCATGGTCACCGAGAGCGGGCGGCGTCGGTCCGGACCGGCCGGCCCGACCCGGATCTCCAGCGGTTCCTCGGCGGCGAGCGTGTCCGGTCGGCGGACCCGGATCCGTCCGGTGTCCGCCGCGTCGAGGTCGACGCGGAGCACCTCGCGTCGGTCACTGGCCCGTCCCACCCCGCCATCCTGCCCCGCCCGCACACCCCGCCGCACGTCGCCGCTCCACCCGGCCCCAGCCCCGAGCCGCCCGGTCGAGCCTCCCCAGCCCCCGCGCCCGCCGCCGCATCTCACCGCTGCGCCCGTCCCGCGCGCCCCGGCCGAGCCGCCACCCGGTCGCCGGGCTGCGCCGGGAACCGGGCCGCTTCCGCCCGGGTTACCGTGACCCGGTGACGACGTACGCGGCGATCGTGCTCGCGGGCGGGGCCGCGCGCCGGATGGGTGGGCGGGACAAACCGGCGCTGCCCGTCGGTGGGGTACCCATGCGCGAACGGGTGCTCGCCGCCGTCGCCGACGCGACGCCCCGCATCCTGGTCGGTCCGGGGCCGACCCCGGCGGGGGTGCTCCCGGCCCGGGAGTCGCCGCCCGGTGGCGGCCCGGTCGCCGCCACCGCGGCCGGAGTGGCCCGGCTCGAACCGGGTGTACCGGTCGTCGCGCTGCTCGCCGCCGACCTGCCGCTGTTGACCCGGCCCGCCGTCGGTGAGTTGTTGGGTGAGCTGGACACGGCACCGCAGGCGGACGGGGTGTGTTTCGTGGACGCCTCGGGGCGGCGGCAGACGTTGTGCGGGGTGTGGCGTACCGACGCCCTGCGTGCGGCGCTGGACCGGCTCGCCGGGCGGTATGCCGGAGCACCGCTGCGGGAGTTGCTCGCCGGGCTCGTCGTACGCGAGGTGACGTGGTCCGGCGGCGGCCCACCGCCGTGGTTCGACTGCGACACTGACGGTGACGTACGCCGGGCGGAGGAGTGGGCGCGATGACGGTGCTGGACGACTGGGTGACGGCGGCCTGTGCGGAACTGGGGCTGGAGCCGGCCCAGGTGCCGGTGCCGACCGTGCTCGACCTGGCTCGGGACGTGGCCCACCAGGTGGTCCGTCCGGGTGCTCCGGTCACCGCGTACCTGCTCGGGCTGGCCGTCGGGCGTGGCGCCGATCCCGTCGCGGCGGCGTCCCGGCTCGCCGACCTGGCCGGCACCTGGCCGGTCGAGCTGGGCGGTCACCGGCCGGCGGACTGACCGCATCGGGGGTTGTCCGATCACGGTCCGGGCTGCGCCGACCGATACGGCGGCTGGGTAGGGTGACCGGAACGGACGGAGGCGATCATGACGGCAGACCACCCCTCGGCGCCGCCCGGCACGCCGGCGCATCCCCACGAGTCGATCCTGCTCGACGAGCCGACCACGGCCGACCTGCGGGCGAAGGTGACCCAGGCGTGGCGGGAGTTCGCGAGGGCGCTGGCCGACCGGCTGGTCGACCTGCCGGCGGGGGCGAGCGTGGAGCTGACGCTCGACCCGACCGCCTCCGGCACGGACGACGCGATCTACGCCGTCGGGACCGATGTCGGTACGGACGGCCGACTCAACGCCCGCGCGGTCGGCAACGCCACCCTGCCGCAGGGATACCGGCTGGACCGCGCAGCCGTCGCCGACATGGTGGCGCTGGGCTGGTCGCCGCCCGGCGTGGTGGAGGGCTCCGGCGACCAGTTCGGCCTGCACTGCGGGGTCGACGAGGCCACCCGGCTGGCGGCGGTGCTCTCCCGCACGCTGCGGGACATCTACGGCGCACCGCATCCCGCGTTCCTGGTCTACCAGATCGAGGACGCCGAGGGTGAGCCGTTGACGGGTCCGCCGCTGGGCACGGCGCGCAGCGAGTTCGGCCTGGCGCGGGAGATCGGCACCGAGCTGGAGGAGGCGCTGGCCGCCGCCGGTGGGGACAGCCCGGAGACCGAGGTGCTGGACCTGGCCGAGCGGGTACGCACCGTCGTCTCCACCATGCTCAAGTCGGACTCCGACCGGGTCCAGGTCGACTCCGACGGCGACATCAACATCCGCGCGGGCTCGGCGATGGTCTTCGTCCGCGTCCGGGACAATCCGCCGCTGGTCGACGTCTTCTCCCCGGTCCTCACCGAGGTCGAGCCCACCGAGCGGTTGTACGTCAAGCTCTCCGAGCTGACCAACCGGATGCCGATCGGTCGGCTCTACTGCGCCGACGACACCGTGTGGGCCTCCATCCCGGTCTTCGGCCGGAACTTCCAACCCACCCATCTGATGCTCGCCGTGCAGGTGATGACCGGCCTCGCGGACGAGTTGGACGACCGCCTGCACGGCGAGTTCGGTGGGAAGCGCTTCTTCGGCGAGGGGGACAAGCCGGGACGGGGCGAGCACCGCACCGGCATGTACCTCTGAGGCGTCAGCGGTAGTGGCGGGTGGGACCCGGAAACCCCGAGAAACCGGGCCCCACCCGCGCGGGGAGGAAGGTTCAGGTCGTCGCGATCCAGCCGACGCTGCGTGCGGTGGCCGGGTCGGTGGCGCGCAGGCCGCTGTCGGAGACGGTCCACAGCACGTCACCGACCACCAGCGAGCGGCGTACCAGGGAGGACATCCGGCGGCTCTCGCGATCCGTCGTCGGGTGGGTCACCTCGCCGATCTCGCGAATGGTGTCGTCGCCGACGCGCAGCAGTCGGACCCCGGTCCGCACCGGCAGGGCCACCAGGCCGCTGTCCGGCCGGTACAGGAAGGCGTGTGCGTCGTACTGGGCTTCGGACGACGCCCCGGGCAGGTGCCACTGGTCCAGCCGGTACGGGCGGCCCGGATCGCGTACGTCGAAGAGGGACACCTGCACGCCCTGGGTACGACCCCGCGTGTCGGCCTCCTGGCCCACCCCGAGCAACCGTCCCTCGGGCAGCGGGTGCAGGTAACCCGAGTACCCGGTGATCTTCAGTTCGCCGGTGACCCGGGGCGCGGTGGGGTCGGTCAGGTCCAACGAGTACAGCGGATCGGTCTGCCGGAAGGTCACCACGTACGCCGACGGGCCGAGGTAGCGCACGGAGTAGATCCGTTCACCCCGGCCGAGCCCGTCGACCGTACCGGTGGACACCAGCGATCCGCCCTCGCGGCGCAGCACCCGTACCGCGGACTCGGAGGTCCGCTCCTGCGTACCGCCGCCCCAGACGTCGCCGGTGGTGGTGGCCACCCGCAGGTGCCCGTCCCACTCCGACAGCGCGTACTGGTTGATCAGCCAGCCGGGCACGCTGCCCGAGGCGACGAAGCGGGGACGCCCCGGCACCGCGGTGTCGAACTGGTGGATCTCGGTGACCTCGTCGGTCGCGGACGGCCGCCAGCGGGCCGTGGCGACCACCGGCCGGGCACCGGCGAGGTAGAGGCTGGTCGCGGTGCCGTAGACGGTGCTCGCGTCGGCGACCACGCCGACCGGGTCGCCGTCGCCGAGGCGGTCGGTGGTCAGGTCGAAGCTGAGTACGGTCAGCGTCGACGTGCCGGTCATCCGGGCCGGACGGCTGAGCCGGTCACAGCCGATCCGTCCGGTGTGCCGTTCGGCGCCCGCCGTCCACTCGTACTCGGGTAGCCACGCCTCGATGCCCGCCCGCGCGATGACGGCACGGTTGCGCGCGGTCCGCTCCCGGTCGGTACCGCTGCGGTCGAACGGGAACTCCAGGCGGGGTGCCGAGTTGACCACCACCCGGGCCGTCGCGCCGGTCAGCCGGGCGTCCACGGTCCGGCCCTGGACGCGGTACGTCCCCAGCACTCTGGGCGCGCCGGAGAGGTCGACCAGGACCAGCCGGGTGTCACCGATCGGACCCCAGATCCGGCGCGCGACACCGGTGGGCGTCTCGCGGGTGGCCTCGGTCAGGACCAGCGCCCGGTCACCGAGCAGCAGCAGCCGTTGATCGGTGAAGCGCAGACGCTCGTCGCCGTCGCCGAGGTCGAGTTCGCCGGTGATCCGCCGACTGGCCGGGTCGACCACCCGCAGGACGCCGCCGGTGGTCGTGACGATCCGCCGGCCGTCGGTCTTGACCAGGTCCGGCTCGTCGACGCCGACCTCGTGGTTGTTGGTCGTCGAGTGCTCCGGCGCGGCTCCCAGCGGCGCTGCGGCGGCTTCGGCGCCCTTCGCCACGGCACCGGCTCCGAGAGCGCCGCCCCGATCGCTGAGCGTGCGCCAACCGCCGCCGAAGCCGTACGGGCCGACCGAGGCGGTGGCTGCCGCGCGTAGTTCGGCGAGGGCGTCCGCGCAGGAGTCGAAGGAGACCAGGCCGACCGGCACCGTCTGCGGGTCCCCGGTGCCGATGGGCAGCGGCACGACCGGTGGTGCCGACATGCTGCCGGCGAGCAGCGCCACCGCGACCAGCGTGCCGCCGGCCGCGGTGGCCTTGATTCCCCGTGTCATGCGCGCTTCGACGCGGCGTCCGGCGCTCCGGTTCCCCGAACGGTCGCATCGGCCGACGAAGCGGGTGAGCGGTGTGGACGGCGGGTTCAGCTCGTGGAGGGGCCGACGCCGGGTGACTCCACCAGCCGGGAGAGGACGATGGTGCTGCGGCTGGAGGTGACGAACGATTCGGCCCGCAGCCGTTCCAGGGCCTCTTCGAGGTGGGCGATGTCGGCGGCCCGCAGATGGACGAGCGCGTCGGCCTCGCCGGAGACGGTGTACGCCCCGACGACCTCGGGGTGCCGGCGTACCGCCGCACCGAGTTGGGCCGGGGTGGTGCGGCCGGCGCAGAACAACTCGACGAACGCCTCGGTGGTCCACCCGACGGCGGCCGGGTCGACGATGGCCGTGAATCCGCGGATCACCCCGGCCGCCCGCAGTCGGTCGACCCGTCGCTTGACCGCCGGAGCGGAGAGTGACACCCGGGTGCCGATGTCGGCGTACGAGGCGCGAGCGTCTGCGACGAGCAGCGCAATGATTCGTTGGTCGACGGCGTCGATCTGCAATGTTCTGCTCCTGAGAAGCAATGTTTGCGGCTGTTACTAAAGTGGCACCCTACCTACCCTTGGTCACCGTGAACCAGCAGCGAGTGCCGCGAAAGCGGACATATCTCATGTGCTCGCCCGAGCGCTTCGCGGTCGAGTACGCGATCAACCCGTGGATGGACGTGACCGCCCCGGTCGACCCGGAGTTGGCGGTCAAGCAGTGGGACCGCCTGCGGGAGACCCTGGTGGGCCTCGGCCACGAGGTGCACCTGCTGGCTCCCGAGGCGGGCCTGCCCGACATGGTCTACGCCGCCAACGGCGCGTTCACGGTGGACGGCACGGCCTACGGGGCGCGGTTCAAGCACCCGCAGCGGGCCGCCGAGGCCGCCGCACACCGGGCCTTCTACGAGTCGCAGGGCTGGCGGTTCATCGCGCCGAACGAGACCAACGAGGGCGAGGGTGACTTCGCGTACCTGCCGGAGGCGCACGGCGGGCTGGTGCTGGCCGGGTACGGCTTCCGCACCGAACTGCCCGCGCACGCCGAGGCGCAGGAGGCGCTCGGCCGGCCGGTGGTGTCGTTGCACCTGGTCGATCCGCGCTTCTACCACCTGGACGTGGCACTCGCCTCGATCGACGACGGCAACGTCGTCTACTACCCGGGTGCGTTCTCCGCCGCCAGCCAGCGGGTGCTCGCCCAACTCTTCCCCGACGCGGTGGTGGCGGCCGACGACGACGCGCTGTCGTTCGGGCTGAACCTGGTCAGCGACGGCGCGAACGTGGTGCTCAACAGCGAGGCGACCCGGCTCGCCGGCCGACTCAAGGCGGCCGGCTACACGCCGCTGCCGGTGGAGTTGGCCGAACTCAAGAAGGGCGGCGGCAGCGTGAAGTGCTGCGTCGCCGAGCTACGACCCTGACCCGACCCGGAACAGGCCGGTCTGACCCGGAACAGGCCGGTCCGACGCGGAAGGGCCGGCCGTCGCACCGGGCCGGCCCCGACTCCTGCGTCGAATCAGCCGAGCGTGGCCAACTCGTTGACCATGACGTTGGAGAGCAGTTGACCGTCGCGCTGCACCTCGCGTAGGTACCACTTCTGCTGCGGGGTACGCGGCTGGTTGAACTGCCACGCGCCGCGCGGGCTGTCGATCTGCCCGATCCGACCCAGGGCCAGGTTCACCTCCTGCGCCGTGGGCGTCTCACCGGCGAGGCGGATCGCCTGGTCGAGCACCTTGGCCGCGTCGTAGGAGGCCATCGCGTACGTGGTGGGCGAGGCGTTGTGCTTCTTGCGGTACGCCGAGGCGAAGCGGCGGTTCGCCGCGTTGTTCAGGTCGGCGGAGTAGTTCAGGGCGGTCCGGATGCCGAGCGCGTCGTTGGCCGGGCGGATGCTCTCCAGCACCGTGCCCTCGGTGAGGAATCCGGGCGCGTAGATCCGGCCGCGGAACCCGGCGTCGCGCAACTGCATCACGAACTCCACGGCGGCGGTGCCTGAGTAGAAGCAGAAGACCGTCGACGGGCTGCGGCTCAGCGCCTGGCTGATGTCGCTGGCGAAGGCCGTCTTGCCGGGGTTCGGGCTGCCGGTGGTCCAGATGACCGGGTCGGAGATCCTCGGGTCCGTCTCGCCGAACTCCTGGCGGAAGCCGCGCAGCACGTCCTCGCCGCCGCCACCGCCCTCGGGGAGGATGATGGCCACCCGGTCGGCCGTACCCAGCTCGTCCTTGAGGTAGCGACCGAGCGCCCGGCCCGCCTCGTCGAGCACGTACGACGTACGCCAGATGTAGACGACGCTCTGCAGGCTCGGCGGCGAGGCGTTGGAGCCGATCAGCGGCACCCGGGCCTGCTCGATCGCGTCCCGGATGCCGAACATGACGGCGGAGTTGGCGACGCCGGTCATCGCGAGCACGTTCTCTTCGAGCAGCCGGCTCACGGCGGCCTGGCCGGACTTCACGGTGTCTCCCTCGTCGGCCACGACCAGGTCGACGGGGTGTCCGCCGAGACTCCGGTCGTTGAGGTCGAGATAGAGCTGGAAGCCGTTGGTGAGTTCGTCGCCGATGGCCTTGTTCACGCCGGCCTGCGGCGCGATCAGACCGATTTTGATCGGACTGCCGCCGGTGACGGTGGTGGTCCCCTCGTCGCCGTCCGTGCCACACGCGGCGACGAGGCTCCCTGTTCCGAGCGCGGCCAGCAACTGTAGTGCTCGCCTGCGGTTCATCTGCGACACCGGGTTCCCTTCAACACGCGTTGCCTGGGCGGGTGCGCCCCATCGGCGTTCTACCTGCTTCGCGACGCTGCGTCAATGATTAATGATCTTCGCCAAGAGACCGCAACGCGCTGGTTACTTTGGGCCAGGCCGCCGCCTCGGGGTCGATGAGCCCGAAATGCTCACATCCCGATAGCTCTACAAGGCGCATATCGGCCCCTGCCGCCTGGTTTGCGGCCACGTAAGCCCTGCTCATGGCGACCGGAACCTGTTCGTCGAGAGTGCCGTGCATCACTACGGTGCGTGTCGGGAGCGGTACCACGGATCGTGGGTCGGCAGCCGCGTACCGGTCGGGTACGTCGGCCGGACCGCCGCCGAGCAGGGCCGCCACCGCACCCCCGTCCAGGTCGAGCCGGTACGCCTCGGCGAGGTCGGCGACCGGCGCGAGAGCGAGCACTCCGGCCACCGCCTCCGGGACGTGCCGGGCCGCGTGCAGGGCGAGGTGTCCACCGGCCGAATGACCGACCAGGACCGCTGGCGTCGGCGTCACCGACCCGGGCAGCGCCTCGGCCGCCAGCCGGGGCAGGGCGGTCACCGCAGACAGCACGTCGTCGGTCGTACCGGGCCAACCGCCGCCGGGTCGCCCGGTCCGCCGGTACTCCACCTGGGCCACCGGATGACCGAGCGCGGCGGCCAGCGGGTCGGTGTGCCGCCGGTCGTACTCGTGGCGCCAGAAGCCCCCGTGCACCACGACGACGAGCCGTCGGGGCGTCCCGGTGTCGACCGGCCGGCGCAGGTCGGCGACCTGGTCGGGGTGCGCGCCGTAGGCGACGGTGACGTCCGGGGCGGGAGCGGGCCGGGTCAGCACGGCTCGCGGGTCGGAGGTCATCGGCCGACCGTAGCGCGCGACGGGCCGGACCCGGTGCCGGGTGGGACGCGCGGTGACCTGTGCACCACGCGGCGGATGGGCCGTGCGCGCACTTGCGTACCGGGCCGACGGGCGGGGACGACGGAGCCTGGGTAAAGATGGGTGCCATGACCGAAGCACACTCAGCTGGACAGAACGACGAGCCTGGCCGGGACGGTGCCGGGCACTCCGGCACGGTGGTGGTGGTCGGGCCGGACGGCCGACCGGTCGGCACCGTGCAGACCGACGACGGTCCCGGCGAGGACCCGGCGCGCCTGGTCGAGCAGCCGGCCAAGGTGATGCGGATCGGCAGCATGATCAAGCAGCTCCTGGAGGAGGTCAAGGCGGCCCCGCTCGACGACGCCAGCCGGCACCGGATGCGGGAGATCCACGAGCGCTCGATCGTCGAGCTGAAGGAAGGGTTGGCCCCGGAGCTGCGCGAGGAGCTCGAACGGCTCTCGTTGCCGTTCGCCGAGGACCAGGCGCCCAGCGAGGGCGAGCTGCGGATCGCCCACGCCCAGCTCGTCGGCTGGCTGGAAGGGCTGTTCCACGGCATCCAGGCCGCCCTGGTGGCGCAGCAGATGGCCGCGCGGGTGCAGCTCGAACAGATGCGTTCCGGCCGGCAGGCGCTGCCCAGCGGCCCCGGGGGCGCAGCGGTGCTGCCCGGCATGCCGGGTATGGGCCAGCCCGGCGGTGGCGAAGGACACAGCACCGGTCAGTACCTCTGACCACCGCGCGCGTCGTGCGACCTCACCGGGTCGCACGCCGCGCCGCGCCGTCAGTCGGCCCCGAAGACCTTCTCCAGGTACGCGGCCACGCCGTCGGTGGAGTTCGTCGAGGTGACGTCGTCGGCGATGGCCAGCACGGCGGGATGCGCGTTGGCCACCGCCACCGCTCGACCGGCCCAGGCCAGCATCGGTACGTCGTTCGGCATGTCGCCGAAGGCCAGTACGTCGGCGGGGTCCACCCCGATCCGGTGGCAGTACCAGGCCAGCCCGGCCGCCTTCGTCACCCCGGCCGCCGAGACCTCCACCAGCCCGGAGTTCGACGAGTGGGTGGCCTCCGCCAGCCCCGCCAGCGCGGCCGAGATCAACTCGGTGAACCGGTCCGGATCCTGGTCGCCCGCCCGGACCAGCAGCTTCACGGCCGGCATCGACAGCAGTTCCTCCGGCTTGTCCACCACCCGGATCGCCGCGTCACCGGCCTCCCAACGCACCGGATAGTGCGCCTCGTGCCGCATCTCCCGGCTGTCGACGATCTCCACCGCGAGGCTCACGCCCGGCACCTCCGCCCGCAGCCGCTGGGCCACCTCGGTGAGCAGCTCGGGAGCCAGCGGGTCGGCGCGGAGCACCTGGTCGTCGACCGGGTCGTAGACCACCGCACCGTTGGCGCAGACCGCCGGCACCGGCGCGGCGAGCTGGTCGTACACGAGTCGGAGCCAGCGGATCGGACGGCCGGTGACCAACACGACCGGCGTGCCCTGGTCGGAGATCCGGGCCAGCACCGCGGCGGTGTGTGCACTGAGCGTGCGGTCGTCGCGGAGCAGCGTGCCGTCGATGTCGGTGGCGATCAGGCCGGGTGTCGCGTCCATCACCTGGACAGTAGCCGGTCGAGGTAGACCGCGACTCCGTCGTCGTCGTTACGCAGAGTGATGTCATCGGCGGCGGCGCGCACGCTCGGGTGTGCGTTGGCGACGGCCACCCGGGCCCAGCCGGCCCACTCGAACATCGGCAGGTCGTTCGGCATGTCGCCGAAGACCAGCACCTCGGCCGGGTCCACGCCGAGCGTCTCGGCGACCACGGTCAGGCCGGAGGCCTTGTCCACCCCGGGCGGGCAGATCTCGACGAAGCCGAGCCCGGCCTGGGTGACCGTGGCCAGGTGCGGCGGCACGATCTCCCGGGCGACCGCCAGCAACTCGTCGACGTGGTGGTCGGCGGTACGCGCGAAGGCCTTGATCACGTCACCGGCGAGGCACTCGTCACGGGTGCGCACCTCGAACCGGTCCTGGTAGGGCCAGTCCGGGTGGTAGTCGCCCCAGAGCGGCGCCTCGTGCTCGTCGGAGGCCTCGACCATCACCGTCAGCGGGCCGACCGCGACCTCCAGGTCGGCCAGCAGACCGGCCAGCACCTCGCTTCCGAGGCGCTCGTCCCGCAGCACCACCGGCCCGGTCGGGTCGCTCTGGTCCACCACCCGGCCGCCGCCGGCCAGCACCAGGAAGTCCGCGGCACGGATGTCGTTGCGGGTCAGCTCGGTCAGCCGGGGGCCGCGACCGGTGGCGCCGACCACCGGGATACCGGCGGCCCGCACCCGGTCGAGGACCTCGTGGGTGTACGCCGAGACGGTGTCGTCGCTGCGGACGAGCGTCCCGTCCAGGTCGGTGGCGATCAGCTTGGGCAGGCCCGGGCGGGTCATGGTTCCTCCTTCGCCCGCCGCCGTCGCGGCCAGCCGTACTGGTCGCCGGTAGGCGACCCGGCGTGACGGCGGGCAGCAACCGTACCTCGGGAAACAGGTCGCAACCATGGCTTCCCGGCGAATCGGATACCAACGGACGGCCGCCGCGAGATGACGTTCGGCCGTGTCGCGCTCCGCTGTTGCGTGCGGCCCCGACGCGGCTGCGGCGCTCGGGATGTAAGGAGGGGGCCCTTCCTATACACCAGGCGTTAGTAAGGTGCCCTTCCTTACAGCGACATCAGTCGGGCGGTGACTCGCGGGCGAAGGGGACCGTCGGGGTGACGGTGATGTCGGCCGGCGGGCGTCCCTCGTCGGGGTCATCCGGAGCGGACCGGCGCCGGGAACGTCGCCGTCCCGTCGGCTCGGCAGCCAAATCGTCCGGGTGGGACGGCTCGTCCCGCAGTGTCGGCACGGCCCCGGCGGGCACGGTCCGCAGGAGCGCGGCGGCGAACAGCAGCACGGCCGCGAAGGCCATGAACAGGCCACGCCCGTTCTCGGTGCGGAAGGTCTCCTCGCCCGAGTAGTAGACCAGGCCCCGGCGGGTCACGTCGCCGAGCGACGACGTGGTCGCCGCGAGCAGCGCGATCATGCCGGCTGCGAGCGCCAGGCCGGCCACCCGCGCGTTGACCTGCGCCGCCCTGGTGCCGCGTAGCGCGAGCGCCACCGTGCACCCGAGCAGCAGGAGACCGACCAGATAGCCGGTGCCCATTCCGCCGATCTCGGCGACCCCGTTGGTCACCTCCAGCGGACTGGCCGGATCCGGGCCGGTGGGGATGGTCATGGTCACCCACTCGCCGAGCAGCGAGGCGACGGCGGCCGTCGCGCCCAGCCCGGCGAGCAGCATCGGTACCCGGTGGTCGCGGCCGAGGCCGGCGACGGCCCTCCGGAGGCGGTTTGCGCCCGCCGGTTCGTCCGACGTACCCCATTCGAGGACGCTGGCACCGTCGGCGCGTTCGTCCTGACGAGGGATGGGGAGGTCGTTGGTCATCGTTCGCCCTCTCCTCGGAGCCTGGGCGCCCCCGGATGGCACGGCCCAGGAACGGCGGGTCCGGGTGAATCATTCCACAGCAGGCCTGTGACCTCGGGATCCCAACGCCGGGCCTCGCTGGTCGGTCGCCTGCCGGCGTCGGGTGGACTAGCGTCAGGTGCATGCCTATCCGTACCGCTTCCGCACGCTGGCAGGGCAATCTTCCCGAGGGCTCCGGCACGATCCGTACCGGCAAGGGCGGGTTGCAGGGGAACTACTCCTTCAAGTCCCGTTTCGAGGAGGGTGAGGGCACCAACCCCGAGGAGTTGATCGGCGCCGCGCACGCCGGCTGCTTCTCGATGGCCTTCTCCAAGGCGCTCGCCGACGCCGGGACCACCGCCACCTCGGTGGAGACCACCGCCACGGTGCACCTGGACAAGACCGACGCCGGGATGACGGTGACCCGCATCGAGCTGGACACCGTCGGTGAGGTCCCCGGCATCGACGAGGCGCAGTTCGCCAAGCTGGCTGAGACCGCGAAGCAGAACTGCCCGATCTCGCGCCTGCTGTCGCCCGGCGCGGAGATCACCCTCACCGCCCGCCTCTCCTCCTGACCGTCCCGCGCTGATCTCGCGCTTCCGGCGCCCCGCGACCGTGCGGAGGGCCTCGGAGGCGCGAGATCGCGCGCCGGGTGAGGAACAATGAGGGCGTGGCGGTCGAGATGGAGCGCGAGCGGTTCGAGGAGTTGGTGGGGGAGGCGCTGGACGAGGTCCCCGAGGAGCTGCTGGCGCTGATGAGTAACGTGGTGATCCTGGTCGAGGACGATCCGCCGCCCGGCGAGGACCTGCTCGGCCTCTACGAGGGACACGCGTTGACCGATCGGGGCTGGGACTACGCCGGAGTCCTCCCGGACCGCATCCTGATCTACCGCAACCCGATCCTGCGGATCTGTGACACCGACGACGACGTCGTCGACGAGGTGGCGGTGACCGTGGTCCACGAGATCGCCCACCACTTCGGCATCGACGACGACCGCCTGCACGCTCTCGGCTGGGGCTGACTGACCCAACCGGCCCCTTGCGGTGCTGCCCTACCGTCTCGGCCAGACACGGCGAGTACGGGAGGAACCCATGCGTAGCGAGCTGTTCTCAGCGGCGAACCTGGAGAAGGAGTCCGCGCAGCCCGGTATGCGGCTGCAGAACGCCAAGATGTTGAAGATCGAGCTGAACGGCGAGGCGATGGCCCGTGTCGGCTCGATGGTCGCCTACCAGGGGCAGGTGCAGTTCCAGGCGCTCGGCTCCGGCGGTCTCGGCAACTTCCTCAAGCAGAAGCTCACCGGCGAGGGCGTGCCGCTGATGAAGCTGACCGGTCAGGGTGACGTCTTCCTCGCCGACTTCGCCAAGGACGTGCACGTCATCGACCTGGAGCCGGGCGACGCGCTGTCCATCAACGGGTCCAGCGTGCTGGCGTTCGACTCGACGCTGAGCTACGACATCAAGATGGTCGGCGGTGCGGGCATGGCCGCCACCGGCCTGTTCAACTGCGTCTTCTCCGGGCAGGGCCGGATCGCGGTCACCACCCGGGGCACCCCCGTCGTGCTCAGCGTCGACGCGCCCACCTACGTGGACCCGCAGGCCGCCGTCTGCTGGTCGGCGGGGCTCCAGACCGGCTACCACCGGGCCGACCAGCTCGGGCTCGGCACGCTACTGGGACGGACCACCGGTGAGGCGTACACGATGAGCTTCGCCGGGCGCGGCTTCGTTGTCGTCCAGCCGTCCGAGGAGCCGCCGGTCATGGGCAGCGGCCAGCAGGAGCAGGGCGGGGTGCTCGGCGGACTGTTCCGCTGAGCCCGGCCGGTCAGCCCAGCTCGCCCGCCCGGACCCGGGCGAGCCAGGCTGCGGCGTCGGTGTAGTCGGCGTCGGAGAGACCGGCCGGGGCCGGCACCGGCCGTTCGCCGGCCGTGCCGTCCCACCGGTGCCGGGGGTACGACCCGAGGAAGCGCACGTCGGCACAGACCCGCCGCAGCCCCTGGAGGGCCTCACCGAGCCGGTTGTCGGCGACGTGGCCGGTGCAGTCGAGGAAGAAGACGTACCGGCCCAGCGCCTCACCGGTCGGTCGGGACTCGATCCGGGTCAGGTTCACCCCGCGTACGGCGAGTTCCATCAGCACGGACAGCAGGGCGCCCACCCGGTCGTGGGCGATGTAGACCGCCAGCGACGTCACGTCGTCGCCGGTGGGCGGCGGAGGCGGGCCGGGGCGGGACAGCAGCGCGAACCGGGTGACCGCGTCCGGATGGTCGGCGATCTTGTCAGCCAGCACGGCGAGCCGGTGTCGGGCCGCGCCGATGGGCGCGCAGATCGCCGCGTCGTACTCACCGGTGGCTGCGCCGGCCGCCGCGGCTCCGTTGGAGAGCACGTCGACCACGACCGCGTCGGGCAGGTGTGCCCGCAGCCAGCTCCGGCACTGGGTGGACGCCTGCGGGTGGGCGGCGACGCTGCGGATGGTCGGCAGCAGGGTGCCCGTCCGCGCACCGAGCACGAACTGCACCGGCAGGATCACCTCGCGGGTGATCACCAGAGGTTCGCCCTCGGCCAGTTCGTCGAGCGTGACCCCGACCGCGCCGCCGATCGAGTTCTCCAGCGGCACCAGCGCGGCGTCGGAATCGCCGGTGCGGACCGCCTCCAGGGCCTCGCCGACGCTGCGGGCCGGCGTACGGCTGCCCCGCTCGGCGGCGGGCACGGCACGCAACGCCTGTTCGGCGAAGGTGCCCTCGGGCCCGAGGTAGACGAAACGGGTCGGCGGCGTTCCCGGCATGGCGAACAGCCTACGCACCCGCCGTGGGGGTGGACGCCGATGGCGTCGGTGACTGCCCGGACGGCGTCGGCGTGGAGACCGGTGGCGGGGACGGCACGGGTGGCACCGGTACCGGCACCGATCCCTCGTCGCCGCAGGCCAGGGTCCTGATCCCGACCGGTGCGGCCACGCGTACCTCGACCGAGCAGACGTCGGTGCCGGCGGTCACCAGCCGCAGGGTGCCGGCCTGGTCCCGGGTGACCACCTGGAGCGGTTCGTACCCGGTGACGTCGACGCTGGTGAAGTGCCAGCCGGCGGCGCAGCGCGGCCCGCTGGTGACCTGTACCCGCGCGTTGCGGGGGAGCAGCCCGTCGCGGCCCCGGACCAGGTCGACGATCCGTTGCCGGGAAGGCTGGCCGGGACAGGCCACCGCGACCAGACCGGCGTCGGTCGGCGCGACGGTCGGGGCGACGCTCGGCGGGTCACCGAAGGGCGGCGGCGTCGGGGTGGCCGATTCGGCCGCGGCCGTGGTGGGCGGCGGCGTGGGCAGAGCCGACCCGTCGCGCAGGTCCGGCGGTTCGCCGCAACCGGCCAGCAGGAGCACGGCCAGCCCGGCGACTGCGGACAGCCGGGTACGGCTCCGGCGGTCGCCCGCTCGGGCGGGACGGTGGCCGGGGGCGGCACGACGGATCGGGGCGGACGGCACGGGGATGGTCCTCGATGGGGGCGAGCGTCAGGGACGGCCGGAGCCGAGCCCATGGTAGGAGGATCCGCCGCCGACGGGAAAGGCCAGTCGGGTACGTGGTGTCGGGTCAGAGCCCCGAGAAGAAGGTGAGCGAGCCGGCGACGGCCCCGTCGGCGAGCACCGGCGTGGAGATGGCGTCGACGGTCGCGTCGGAGATGCCCTCGGTGGTCGCCATGATCCGTAACAGGCCGCGGGCCATCCGGCCGGAGGCGAGCGCCAACAGTGGCGGGATCTTGTCGATGTCCGGCTCGGCCAACTCGCCCCGATAGGCGGTGAAGTCGAGCAACCGCAGGCCGCCGTCGAGCAGCGGCAGCCCCATGACGTCCTCGGGGGTGCCGAGGCCGAGCAGATCGCAGCCGGCGGCGGAGACGGCCACCACCCGGGTCTCGGCGTCGATCAGCAGACAGGGCTCGTCGGCACTGGACACAGTGGCCGCCCATCGCCCGAGGTTGTCGTACCCAAGCTCTGTCGGTGTCCCCGGGTCGGGCGCGAACACTTCCGAGAGCGAGAGTTCGACGTGGGCCACCGCGCCTCCTATGCACACCGACGGAACGTCCACGCTAGCCGGTCGTCTCGGCCACCGCTGACCGCGCTGAAAAACCACGCCATCGGTGCTGATCGCTGCCGGTCCGCGACGGCGCGGCCGGCCGGTGCGGAGCGCCGGTGCCCGGCCGCGTGGCGTCGCCGCAGACGTTACCGCCGGGTGGCCGGCTTGTCAGCGGCCATTCGGCCGTCCTCGTACCACCGGTAGTCGGCTGCTGGCGGATAGCCGCCACTCATCCACGTCCCGGGGTGCTGCGCGACCCGGGAGAGCTTCTCGGCAGTGGCCGGGCTGATCCGGTTGCCACCGGCGACGAGCATCCGGTCGAGCTCCCGGTGGGTGGCCATCAGACAGTCCTTGGGCAGGCCGTAGACGCTGATGACGCCGGAGCCCACGAAGGTGAGCACCGGCGTCACCGGGATCGGATGGCCGACCGCACTGGTCAGTGCCTTGCTGGCGCGCCGGGCGTCGCGGCGGGCCTCGGCGACGTACGGCGGGCGCTTGCCGTTGATCTGCACCACGTCGCCCGCGACCAGGACGCGGGCCCGGCCGTGGTCGGCGATGGTGACGGCGAAGAGTCCGCTCGGGCCGATGGCGAGGAACCCGGCCCGGTTGTCGTCGCTCTCGTCGAGCAGGGCGTCCGCGGCGTCCGTTCGCGGCCAGTCGATCACGTGCCACGCGGGCCCGAGATGGTCGAGTTGGCCGAGCGCACGGGCACCGGCCGCCTCAAGCCGGCGAGCGCCCCGCTCGGCACGGCGCCGACGGGCCCACTCCAAGGGCGACGGACGTGGCGCCTCGACCACCCCCGGTGCCTCGACCCGAGGGTGTGGCACCGCCGCTTGCGGCAGCGCCCGGGCGGACGGTACGGCTCGACGAGCGGGGAAGACAGTCATCGCGACCTCCGGCAAAAGGTCCCTCGAAGTTACTTTCTCACTACCCTACGTTGCGGGTCCCGGTAGTCGGCAAGCCGGAACGCCGGAATGACTGTGGATGAATGCCATATTCACCCACAGCCTTTTTATCGGATGCCGCCAAACCCTGCCCTAGGCTTCGGATGTGACCCACTACGTGGACAGTGAGGTCGGCCGGCTCGGCACCGTGCTGCTGCACCGGCCAGGGCCGGAACTCGCCCGCCTGACCCCGCGCAACAACGACTCCCTGTTGTTCGACGCCATCCCCTGGGTGGGCCGCGCGCAGGAGGAGCACGACGCCTTCGCCGCCGCGCTGCGCGAGCGCGACGTCGAGGTGCTCTATCTCACCGATCTGCTCACCGAGACCCTGGCCGTGGCGGAGGCCCGCGCCGAACTGACCGAACAGGTCCTCGCCTCGCCCCGACTCGGTGACACCCTGCGCGCCCGGGTCGCCGCGCACCTGACCTACCTCGACCCGGCCGCGCTCGCCGGAGTCCTCGTCGCCGGCCTCGCCCACGAGGAGCTACGGGTCGGCGGCGACCGGCGCGGCGGCCTGGTCTACACCCTGATGGACCGGCACGACTTCGTCATCGCGCCGCTGCCGAACCTGCTGTTCACCCGCGACTCGTCACTGTGGATCGGCGAGCGGGTCGGCGTGACCAGCCTGGCGATGCCGGCCCGGCGGCGGGAGACCACGCTGACCGACGCGATCTACCGGCACCACCCGCGCTTCGCCGGCACCGAGTACGTCTACCGGCCCGACCTGGAGCACCTCGAAGGCGGTGACGTGCTGCTGCTCGCCCCCGGGGTACTCGCCGTCGGGGTGGGCGAGCGGACCACCCCGGCCGGTGCCGAACGACTGGCCCGGCAGGTCTTCGCGGCCGGGCTGGCGCACACCATCCTGGTGGTGCCGATCGCCCAGGAACGGGCCACCATGCACCTGGACACGGTCTGCACGATGGTCGACGTCGACGCGGTGCTGATGTACCCCAACGTCGCGCACACGCTGTCGGCGTACACGGTGATCGCCGGGACGGACGGCGACGACCCCCGGGTGGACGGCCCGGCGCCGTTCCTGCGGGCCGCCGCCGACGCGATGGACCTCGACCGGCTCCGGGTGATCGACACCGGGCTCGACCCGGTGACGGCCGAGCGGGAGCAGTGGGACGACGGCAACAACACCCTGGCGCTCGCGCCCCGGCTCTGCGTCGGCTACGAACGCAACGTGGAGACCAACGCCCAGCTCGAACGGGCCGGCATCGAACTCATCCCGATCGCCGGGTCCGAGCTGGGGTCGGGGCGGGGCGGCCCCCGCTGCATGTCGTGCCCCCTGCTGCGCGAGTGACGACGCGGGCCGGGACGGAAGCCGGGCAGGGGACGAGAGTAAGGAAGGGTCCCCTGCTAACGCCTCCGGTAGAGCAGGGGTCCCTTCCTAACACCAGAAGCGCGCGCTCAGCGCAGGGTGAGCTGGCGGCCCAGCAGGCCCTGACGGGACCGGCGGGCGGCGGCGTCGAGCGGCCCGGTCTCCGTCAGCGCCTCCGCGTACCGCTTGGCGAACTCGGCGACCGGCGCCTCCCACTCGGCGGCCGGGGTGTCCTCGGGCAGGTCCCAGACCGGCACCAACCGGCCGTGGGCCCGGAACATGCCGGCGAACCTGGTCCCCTCGCCGAGGGTCAGCGAGCCGGCCGCGCCGAGCCGGGCCAACGCGTCCAGCGCGGCCTCCTCGGCCTCGGGCAGCACCCAGCGGACGTGTGCCTTCTCCGGCACCTGGCACCAGTACGCCGACCTCGCCGCCGCCAGGCGTACCGTCGGGTAGATCGCGGCGTTGGCCCGCTCCAGGGACGCCTGCACGGTCGGGTCGTCCACGGCCTCGGGAACCAGCCAGAAGTCGAAGCCCTCGTGCAGGGTGACCGTCAACGGACCGTCGACCAGGATGTCCTGCAACCGTGGGCCGGGGCCGGGCAGCGGCGGCACCTGGACCGGGGCGCCCGGCTCGGTACGCAGCGCGCAGAGCAGCGACTCGGCCAGGTCCCGGGAGACGTCACCGGACTGCTGGTGCCGCTGGAGCCCGACGAACACGTGCCCGTCGGCACGACTCATCGCGGGGGCGGCCATCGGCAGCACGGTGGCCAGCGTCACCGGGCGGTCGCCGTACTCCTCGACCAGCTCGGGGGTGAGCCGCAGCGGTGCGGAGGCGGCGGGCACCAGTTCCCGCAGCGCGATCCACTCCGGCTCGTCGGTCAGCCCTTCGAAGGGCCGGGGGACGAAGACGTCCCGCACCTTCTCCCGCTTCGGGGTGGGTGTGGCGGCCCGCTGGTTCTTTCGACGCTTGCTCACGGCGACACAGCCTAGAGGCCCGGACGCGACGCCGGGGGCGGGACCCGCCCGGCGGGCGATCAGCCGGTGACGACCAGGCCCGGTCGCTCGGGAACCGGGTCGAACTCGGCCCAGACGCTCTGCCCGAGACCGTCCCGTTCGACGCCCCAACGGTCCGCCAGGCCGGAGACGATGTGCAGGCCCCGGCCGTCGGCCGCGTCGATGTCCGCCGGGCGGATCCGGGGCGTACCGGTCGCGCCGCCGTCGGTGACCCGCAGCCGGACGTGCGCCCCGTCGTCGGTCGTCATCAACCGCCAGGCCACCCGGACCACCCCGCCGGGCAGCGGGTCGGCGTGCCGGACGGCGTTGCCGACCAGCTCGGCGAGGACCGCGACGAGATCAGCCAGCACCACCGGGGACACGACCTCGGCCAGTTCGGCGGCGAGGCGGTGCCGGGCGGCGCGTGCACCGCTGGCGTGGTGCGGCACGACCACACACCACGCTCGTTCGACCGCTCCCGTCGACACGTCCCGCCCCTCTGTCGCCCCTGGTGACCCCCACGATCACCGGCGGGGCAGCCGCACCTCTGCGACCGTACCTCCGCCGGTTCTCGGCCGGAGGAATACCCATCCATTCTGCTGTTCAACGATCCGGCGGACGAGATAGAGACCGAGTCCGGTGCCCGGATAGCGACGATTGTCACCCGAATCGCCCTGCCAGAACCGGTCGAAGGCCCGTTCGACGTGCTCCGGTCGTACGCCGATGCCCCGGTCACTGACCCGGATGCAGACGGTCGGCCCGTCCGCGACCGCGCTCACCTCGATCGGCGAGCCGGGTGGCGAGTACTTCCCGGCGTTGGTGACCAGTTCGGTCAGCACGGTGACCAGGCTCTGCCGGCGTCCGATCGCCCGGGGCAGGTCGGCCGGGAACTGGAGGGTGGCCCGGCGGCGCAGCTCACCGGGCAGGTTGGCGACCGCTCCGCGCAGCGTCTCGCCGAGATCGAAGGGCACCGCCGGTCCGTCGTCCGGCCACGCCTCGGCGGCCGAGGAGAGCAGCCGGTCGAGCAGCCGGGCCAGCTCGTTGGCGCGCTGGCCGATGACCTGCGCGGCCTGGCGCCGGTCGGCGTCGCTGAGCGACTCCCAGTGGTCGTTGAGCGTGTCGGCGTACCCCTTGATGACGGTCACCGGGGTGCGTAGCTCGTGACTGGTCACCGCGACGAAGAGGTCCCGCTCGTGGTCGTGCCGCTGCTGGTCGGTGATGTCCCGGAAGGTGACCACCCGCAGCGCACCCGGACCCGGCAGCTCACCCGAGGTGACCCGCAGCCAGCGCCCGTCCGGTAGGCGGTGGTCGAGGACCTGTCCGGACGGGGGCACCGGGAAGGGCAACGGTCTGTTGATCGCCTCGGCCGCGGACCGGCCGGTGACGTCGGCGGCGGCCGGGTTCCAGAGGCGTACGTGGGTGTCCCGGTCGACGACCGCCAGCCCGTCGGCGAGCGCCGCCACCACCGGGCCGTCGCCGTGCACCGGCAGGCCGCTCTGGTCGCCGTACATGTGCGCGATGCAGGCGCCCAGGAAGCCGACCACGCTCCACTGCTCCGGGCCGGGCTCGTCGTCCCCGGCCCGGTACAGGGCCTGGAGGCTACCGACGGCGTGGCCGCCGATCTCGGCGCGGGAGGCGACCATCCGCCGCAGGCCGCGATCGGTCAGCTCGTCGGCGAGCTGACTGCCGAGCCGGTCGGTCCGGACGCACTGCACCCGGGGGCCGGCGAGCAGGCAGGCGGTGATCGGATCGCTGGGAGGCAGTGGACGCCCGATGGTCCACTCGGCGGCACCGGTGGCGGCGATCACCCGACCGCCGCTGGGAGCGAACTCGACGAAGGCCATACCGGCGGCACCGAGTGCCGGTTGCGCCACCCGCAGCAACTTGGTCAGTACCGGAAGGCCCGCGTCCCCCGAGTTGATCATCTCGATGACGACGGTGTGCCCGGCGATGAGAGCCGAGTAATCGGTACGGTCCGTCATGTCCCCGAGTGTGCACCTCCGTTCGCCTTCTCCGGCACCCCCGACGGTGGGTCGGTTATCCCCTCAACCGGGCCAGCGTCTGTGCCGGGCGGTCGGTGATCACGCCGTCCACCTCGGCGGCCAGCACGAGATCGAGGTCCTCGGGCTCGTTGACGGTCCAGACGTAGACCTGGTTGCCGGCGGCCCGCAGCGACGGCACCAGCGCCGGACGTGCCCGGACCAGGCCGATCCCGGGACCGGCGATGCCCACACCGAACGGCAGTCGGCCCAGGCGCAGCCAGCGGGGCAGGACCTCCAGCAGCAGTACGGTCGGCAGCGCCGGGGCCAGCGTCCGCATCCGGCGTACGGCCAGCGGGGAGAAGGACATCACGGTCACGCGTACCGGGTCGTCGGGGCGCGGGTCGGTCAGCCCGTACCGGCGCAGCAGGGCGACCAGTCGGCGCTCCACGTCGCCGCGGTATCGGGACGGGTGCTTGGTCTCCACCAGCAGCCGGACCGGCCGCCCGGCGGCGAGGACCGCCTCCAGCAGCCGTTCGAGGGTGAGCAGCCGGGTGTGGGAAGCGTCCAGCACCTCGTCCCCGTCGGCCGGTACGCCGCCGGGGTGCCAGGAGCCGAAGTCCAACTCCTCCAACTCGGCGAGGGTACGGGCACTGACCAGGCCGCGACCGTTGCTGGTGCGGTTCAGCCGGCGGTCGTGCACGCAGACGAGATGGCCGTCACGGGTCAGCCGGACGTCGCACTCCAGCCCGTCGGCGCCCTCGTCGAGCGCGCGCAGGTAGGCGGCGAGGGTGTGTTCCGGCAGGTCGTACGACGCGCCACGGTGCGCGAAGACGAGCGGGGTGGGCACGGCCGCTACAACACCCGGCCCGGTTGGCCGTCCGAGTCGACCACCGGTCGCCCGGCCGCCTCCCAGTCGCCCATGCCGCCCTCGACGTTGCGGACCTGGTCCCAGCCGTTGTGCATCAGGTAGGCGACCACCTGGGCGGAGCGGCCACCGGAGCGGCAGATGACCGCGACGTCCCGGTCGTCGGGCACCTCGGCGAGGCGCGCCGGCAGCTCCATCATCGGCAGGTGGTGGGCGTTGGGTGCGTGCCCCGCCTCCCACTCGTCGTCCTCGCGGACGTCGAGCAGGTAGGTCTCGTCGTCGATCTCGGGCACCGTCATGGTGGGTACGTGGGATCCGAACACGGCTACCAAGCCTAGAGGGCCGTCGGGGAGATCGCGTCGACCGGCGGGTCAGAGCCGGGTGACCCAGTGCGGATGGGCGCCCGCCCACTGCGGCATCCGGGTGCCCCGGACCGCCTCGAACAGTCCCTCTCCGCCGTTGTCGAGCACGACGTAGGAGACCTGGTCGATGGTCTGCGGGTAGGAGGGCACCTGCACGCCGCGCAGCGCGTCGGTGGAGAGGCCGCGCAGCGCCAGCAGCAGATCCTCCACGGGTACGCCGTTGGTGTCCACGGTCAGCGATCCGCCGACCGCCTCGATGAGCCGGTGCAACCGGACCGGGTTCTCCCGGAGCCGGGTCTCCCCCGCCTGTTGCAACATCGCCCCGAGTAGTTGCTGCTGGTGCGTCTGCCGGTCGTAGTCGCCGCCGGGCAGGTCGTAGCGCTGGCGGACGTAGTCCAGCGCCTGGGCGCCGTCCATCCGTTGGCAGCCGGGCGAGAAGACCCGGTCGGTGTGGATCGAGCGCACCTCGGTGCGTACGCACAGGTTGACCCCGCCGAGCAGGTCGATGACACTGCGCAGACCGGCGAAGTCGACCAGGGCGGCGCCGTCGAAGCGGATGCCGGTGAGCCGGGACAGGGTGGCGGAGAGCAGTCGGGCTCCGGCCTCGCCGCCGCCGCCGTACTCGTACGCGGCGTTGACCTTGTCCTCGCCGCCGGAGTAGCCGGCCGCGGGCGGGATGTCGACCAGCAGGTCACGCGGTACGGAGACCAGGTAGCCCTCGCGCAGCCCGGCCGGCACGTGGACCATCAGGATGGTGTCGGTGCGTTGCTCCGGGCCGGTGTCGCCGGGGCGGCGGTCGGAGCCGACGAGCAGGTAGTTGAGCGGGCCGTGCCGGTCGGTGCGGTCGGCGCGGGCGGTCGGGTCGAGCAGTTCGGCCCGCGTCACGGTCCGTTCGTACCGGTCGGCGAGCACCCGGAGGCCGACCACGGCGACCGTGGCCAGCAGCACCACCGCCAGCCCGATCCCCAGCAGTACGCGCGGCCAGCGCGGGCGCCCGGAGCCTCCGCCGGTTGCCCGTCGTCCGCCGTCGCGTGCCCTCCTGGCCGTGACGTCCTCCCCGTCCGCCTGACATGAGCCTTCTTCATGTCAGGCTACGGACGGTGCGGGAGGCGTGACGGCGGTTTCCGACTACTCCCGCCGGTCACTTCCGGTTGGAGATCACCTCGGGGTTGTAGAACACGAACTCGGCCAGCTTGTCCTGCTTGACCGCGTGGAACATGTCCAGGGTCTGCTCGCTGAGAGCCTCCCGGCCGCTGTCCGTGCCGTTGAACGTTCCGCCGTTGGTCTTCAGCATGATCAGCTCGTTGCCGGTGACCCCGCGCATCGTGAAGACGAAGTCCTCGACCGAGACACCGCCGGTGTCCAGGATGAACGCCTTGCCGGCCGCCTTGATCAGCTCGTTGAGCTTGAGCGGGTTGGTCAGCGTGCCGTTCTGGCTGGCCTTCTTCGCCATCGCCTTGATGAGCTGCTGCTGGTTCTGCTGGCGGTCGTAGTCGCTGTTGGCCAGGCCGTACCGCTGCCGGGAGAAGTCCAGCGCGGCCCACCCCTCCATCTCCTGGCAGCCCTTCTTGTGCACCACCGGGGTCCGCTGCTTGCCGGTCTTCTTGGCGTCCGCGTTCCACATCACCTTGCCGTCGACGTACGACATGTGGGCGGACTTGACCTCCTGCTTCGGGCAGATGCGCACCGAGCCGAGGGCGTCGATCACGTTCTTGAAGCCGCCGAAGTTGATGATCGCCGCGCCGTCGAAGCCGACACCGGTCATGCCCTTGATGGTCTGGGCCATCAACTGGGCGCCGCCCTCCCAGCCACCGCCGTTGCGGGCACCGGCCTGGAACGCCGCGTTGATCTTGTCGACGCCGCCCGGGAAGCCGGTCTTGGAGAAGGCCGGGATGCGGGCCTCGGTGTCCCGGGGGATCGAGATCAGGTACGCCTGGTCGTGCGTGGCCGGGATGTGCAGCACGATGATGCTGTCCGCGCGTACGTCGTCGGCGGCCCACCGCTCCCGGGCGTCCACGCCCAGCAGCAGCATGTCGATCGGGCCTTCCAGGTTGTTGCCGCCCTCGTCCACCGTCTTGCCGGCCTCGCCGAGTAGGTTGCGCTGCGAGATGCTGCCGGTGGCCTGACCGATCACGGCCTTGCTGCCGACGATGGCGAGGCCGCTGGTCATCATCAGCACCGCGCCGAAGACCAGGGTGATCCGGGCCCAGAGAGGGTCCTTCCGCCGGGCGCGCCCCTTCTTGCCGCTCTTACCGGCCTTCTTCTTGCCGGTTGAGGAGGTCGAGGGGTTCGATGCGCCAGGCGGATCGAGCAAGGAGGGGCTCTGAACCGGCATGCGTGCTCCAGCTCGTGAATGTGGGGGGCGGGAACACTTTACGGACGCAATCCCGTCGTGGCGAGTTCGTCTGACGCTCAGTTACCGTTCTCCGCCACGTCATCCTGGGGAAATGGCCGAATGGCCAGAACAAAATGGACGATCGACTATTGGCTCTCAGCGAAATCACAACCGAAGACGAGCTATTCGATCACGATCCGTGACCGGAGAGCCCGCCTTTCGGGTGCGAACGTGATCAACCGTTACCGGCCCGCGACTCCTTGTTGACCTTGACCCAGTCGGCCATCGTGTCGCCGGACATCGCGCGGTACATGGCCAGGGCGTTCTCCCGGTCGGAGACGACCACCGACTCGCCGTTGACGTTCTGACTGCCCAGGTGCGGGCTGGTGACGAACGTCAGATTCTCGCCGCGCAGGTTGCGGAACTGCACCGCCATGTCGGTCAAGGAGAAGCCCTGGTCGACCGTGACCGCGTCGGTCACCGACCGGAGGAAGGCGTTGAGCTTCTTCGGATTGGTCAGCGTGCCGCTGCTCGCCGCCTTGTCCATCAGCGCCCGCAGGAACTCCTGCTGGTGACGCATCCGGGCGAAGTCGCCGTCCGGGAACTGCTTCCGCTGCCGGATCCAGTCCAGCGCCTCGGTGCCGTTCATCTGGTTGGTGCCCTTGGTGAACTTCCGGTACGGCTTGTGGATCGAGGTGATGCTCCGCTCGACCTCCAGCTCGACGCCGCCGAGCGCGTCGGTGACCTGCTTGAAGCCGCCGAAGTCGATCGCCATCACGTGGTCGATGTGCACGTCGGTGAAGCACTCGACGGTGCGTACCGCCAGCGGCAGGCCACCGAACGCGAACGCCGCATTGATCTTGCGGCGCTGACCGGAGTCGCAGTCGGCACCGGCGCTCTCCGGGATGGGCACGTACAGGTCGCGGGGGATGGAGACGAGGTACGCCTCCTGGTGGTCGGCGGGGATGTGCATGACGATGATCGTGTCGGCGCGCCACTCACCGGCCTGGTCCATCGGTGCGTCCGGATCCCGCGAGTCGGTGCCCACCATGAGGATGTTGAGCGCGCCGTCCACCGCCTTCGCCGGCCGACCGCCGGTGATCTCCGAGAACGGGTCGGTGCGGGCCAGGTTGTTGTCCAGGCTGCGGGCGTAGAACCAGGCGCCGACGCCGCCGAGTAGCGCCAGCACCAGCACCACGACACCGGTCAGCAGGGCGATCCGGCCCCACCGTGGGCGGCGGCCACGCGGCGGCGGTGGGCCACCGGGTCCGCCCGGCCCCACCGGACCTCGCGGACCGCCCGGCCCACCGGGTGCCTCGTCGTACGCCGAGAACCGGCTCGTCTCGTTCGCTCGGGCAGCGCGTCCGCCCCGGCCCGAACCGGCCGGTACCGCCGCGCGCCCGGCGCTGCGGTGCAGGTGGAGGGCCGGCAGTGCGGCGGAGTTGGTGGCTGACATGTAACTCAGGGTACGCAGGCCCCGCCACTGTCGCCCGCTGTGAAACCCGGCCGGTGTCGGGTGCCGGTGCTACCCGATCCGCTCGCGGAAGTACTCGATCGTGCGTCGCAGGCCCACTTCGGGCGCGACGGACGGCTCGTACCCGAGCGACTCACGGGCGAGGGTCAGATCGGGACGGCGTATCTCCGGGTCATCGGCACTGCGCGTGACGTAGGTCACCTCGGACTTGCTCTCACAGAGCGACACGATCGTCTCGGCCAGTTGCCGCATGCTCATCTCGTGCTCGGTGCCGCAGTTGACCGGCCCGCTCTCGGTCGAGTCGAGCAGCAGCAGGATGCCCCGGACGAGATCCGCCACGTAGCAGATCGAGCGGGTCTGGTTGCCGGTGCCGTGCACGGTGATCGCCTCGCCGCGCAGCGCCTGGGAGACGAAGGTCGGGATGGCCCGCCCGTCGTCCGGCCGCATCCTCGGGCCGTACGTGTTGAAGATCCGCACGATCGCGGTGTCCACGTCCCGGCTGCGCCGGTACGCCATCGTCGCGGCCTCGGAGAAGCGCTTGGCCTCGTCGTACACGCTGCGGATGCCGATCGGGTTGACGTTGCCCCAGTACGTCTCCCGCTGCGGGTGCTCCTTCGGGTCGCCGTACGCCTCGGAGGTCGAGGCCAGCAGGAACCGGGCACCGTCGGCGGCAGCCCGCTCCAGCAGGTGCAGGGTGGCCACCGAGCCCACCCGCAGGATCTCCACCGGCAGCTTCTCGAAGTCCGTGGGGCTCGCCGGGGACGCCATGTGCAGGATCGCGTCGAACCGCCCGGTCAGCGCGGGATGATCCGGCAGCCCGTCGGAGACGTCCGCCTCCACCAAAGTGAAGGACGGCTCGTCGAGCAGATGGGCGACGTTCTCCTTCGATCCGGTGACGAAGTTGTCCAGTGCGACCACCGTGCACCCGCGACCGATCAGGGAATCCACCAGGTGCGACGGGACGAAACCGGCACCACCGGTGACCAGGATGCGGTGACCGGGACCAAAACGCTGCTCAACCTTCACGCCGACCAGAGTAAAGGAGGGGTCCCCTGCTAACGCCTCGCGTCTTACAGGGGACCCCTACTAACACTCGGCGGGCGCTGCCCGCCGGTGGGTCGTCAGTGCGCGCCGGCGCCGGTCAGCGAACGCACCTCCAGTTCGGCGTACTTGTCCTCGTCGCTCTCCTTGGAGACGAGGGTGCCGATCCAGCCGCAGAGGAAGCCGAACGGGATGGACAGGATGCCCGGGTTGGACAGCGGGAACCACTGCCAGTCGTGGTCCGGGAACATCGCCGTCGGTGCTCCGGAGACCACCGGCGAGAAGAACACCAGCAGTACGGCCGCCAGCAGACCGCCGTAGATCGCCCACACCGCGCCCGAGGTGTTGAACCGCTTCCAGAACAGGCTGTAGAGGATTGCCGGCAGGTTGCCGGAGGCGGCGACCGCGAAGGCCAGTGCCACCAGGAACGCCACGTTCAGGTTCTGCGCGAAGATCGACAGGGCGATGGCGACCGCACCGATCACCAATGCGGAGATCCGGGCGACGCGTACCTCCTGCCGCTCCGAGGTGTTGCCGCGCTTGATGACGTTGGCGTAGAAGTCGTGCGCCAGGCTGGACGACGACGCCAGGGTCAACCCGGCGACCACCGCGAGGATGGTGGCGAAGGCGACCGCCGCGATGATCGCCAGCATCGCCGCGCCGCCCAGATCGCCACCGAAGAACTCGATGCCGAGCACCTCGGCGAGCTGTGGTGCGGCGGTGTTGCCGGCCGCGTCCTGTTCCCGGATGGCCGCACCGCCGACCATCGCCGCCGCACCGAAGCCGAGGGCCAGGGTGAGCAGATAGAACGAGCCGATGATGCCGATCGCCCAGAGCACGCTCTTGCGGGCCGCCTTCGCCGTCGGCACGGTGTAGAAACGGATCAGGATGTGCGGCAGACCGGCGGTACCGAGCACCAGGGCGATGCCGAGGGAGAGCAGGTCGGCCTTGTTGTAGAAGGTCTGTGTCGCGTTGCCGGCCACTTCGACGCCGTACCGCAGCCCGGGTTCCAGGAACGCGGAGCCCTGGCCGGAACTCGCCGCCGCGTCACCCAGCAGCGAGGACAGGTTGAACTTGTACTTCGCCAGCACCAGCAGGGTCATCAGCAGCGCGCCGCCCATCAGCAGGAACGCCTTGACGATCTGTACGTAGGTGGTGCCCTTCATGCCGCCCACGGTGACGTAGATGATCATGAGCGCGCCGACCAGGATGATGGTCGCCACCTTCGCGGTGCTGGCGTCCATGCCCAGGAACGTGGTGCCGGGGCGGATGCCGAGCAGCAGCGCCACCAGGGCACCCGCGCCGACCATCTGGGCCAGCAGATAGAAGATCGACACGGTGATGGTGGAGACCGCCGCCGCGGTACGCACCGGACGCTGCCGCATCCGGAAGGCCAGCACGTCCGCCATCGTGTACCGGCCGGAGTTCCGCAGCAGCTCCGCGACCAGCAGCAGCGCCACCAGCCAGGCCACCAGGAAGCCGATCGAATAGAGGAAGCCGTCGTAGCCGTAGAGGGCGATGATGCCGGCGATGCCCAGGAACGACGCGGCGGACATGTAGTCGCCGCCGATCGCCATGCCGTTCTGGAAGCCGGAGAACGACCGGCCACCCGCGTAGAAGTCGGTGGCGGTCTTGGTCTGCCGACTGGCCCAGATCGTGATGCCCAGGGTGGCGGCCACGAAGGTCAGGAAGAGCACGATGGTCAGGTTCCGGGCCGTCGTGTTGCCCGCCTCGACCGCGAGGATCATCGTGGTCACGACTCACCTCCGGTCAACTCGTGACGGATCTTGTCGGCCACCGGGTCGATCCTCCGGTCGGCGTACCGGCTGTAGAGCCAGGCGATGAGGAAGGTGGAGACGAATTGGAGCAGGCCGAAGACCAGCGCCACGTTGATGTTGCTGCCGAACAGGCGCGTGCCCATGAAGTCTCGCGCGTACGCCGAGAGGATCACGTAGAGCGAGTACCACAGGAAGAACGCGATGGTCATCGGGAAGACGAATCCGCGCAGCGCGCGGCGCAGTCCGGCGAATTCGTCCGACCGTTGGACCGCGAGGTACCGCTCGGGCGTCGAATCGGTCGGCGCGGTCGCGGGTGTGTCCGTGGACATCTTGTGGATCACCACCTTCACAGGCGTCAGGAGTTTCGCGCACGGTAAGAAGCGCACTCCCCGCCGGAAAAGGCTGAGATCGGTGCCGGTCGACGGTTGCGCCGAACGGCAGCATCGCTGCGCCGAGTGACCCAGCTCACTCCGTTGAGCGGTAGGTGAGATCCGTCCAGGTTCGTCCGTCGGCTGCGATCAGCTCAGTTCGCGGTAGCGACCCCGATGGTGGAGTAGCGGCGCCATCTCGTCACCGAGTTCCACCTCCTCGACCGTCGCCTCGACGAGCAGGCTCCAGCCGTACTCCCGGGCGCTGTCGAGCCGGCACCCCGCCCACCCGCCTGCGTCGGCGGGCACCGGCCCGTAGGGCGTCTCGGTCCAGTCGCCGGTGGCGAACAGGCCGCCGGGTGACGGGAAGAGGCCGGCGAACCGGTCCGCGAGCTGCCGGTGCGGCGGGCCGAGCGGCGTCACCGCGAACCGGCCGGCCTCCTCGATCTCCGCCCACAGGTCGGACTCGGCGTCGATCAGGCCGAGTAGTCGGCCCGGCTCACCCTCGGCCACCAGCGTGGACGAGACGGTCAACCCGGCCGGTCCGGGTGCGGTCCAGAGCGTCACGGGCGCGGCCAGCCGACCCCGGAAGCGGCGTACGGGCGACCGCTCGCCCGCTGGCACGGCGAACGGATCGGTGTGGTGGATCCGGGCACCCGGCTGATGATTCACGTGAAACATTGTGACCCGCCCGTCCGGCCCGCGTGCGCGTGCCCAGGTGAGGAACCGGTCGTGCAGGCTTCTGGGGGCAAGCTGTCCGTTGAGCTGGCTGAGCTGGGCGTGGGCCTCCGTCATCAGCAGTCCGAGGTACACCAGGAGCGCGGTCCGATCCTCGCGGTACTCGACCAGCAACGAGAGTCGGGCCGGCTGGCAGGGCCAGTGCGCTCCACAGGATCGGCAGCGCCAGAGTGGTCGCATCGGCACGTGCGGCACGAAGCGGCTCATGGCCGAACCGACCGTCGAGGCCGGGTCGATGCCCCCGACGCGGCAGATGCCCCGGTCACCACCGACCCCCGTTCGCCCGCCAACTCTGCGCGAGAGTGGGCGGGGCCTCCGCGACAGTCGGCCAGTAAGCCCAGCTCGGGAGCTGAGTCGCCGGACGTACTGGCATCGACGGACTCACGTACGGGCGCGGCTCGGGTGTCGGTCGACCTGTGCCCGGGCGTGTCTCGCGGGTCGAAGGCCGAGTGTGTGGGCTGATCCCGGACGTCGCAGGCGGCGTCGCTCCAGGGGCGAGCGGGCCGCCGGCTCGGATGCGCGCACGTAGGTGGGCCAGCGGCGCGGCACCGCGCGGCGGCACGGTGCCCCGGCCCGCCGTGGAAGGCGACGAGCGGCGGTACGCCCGCAGCACGACCTGCCGACACCTGCGGAACACGTTGTACATGGGTGGCCTCCTATTCGGGGGTCGCCCCGGCCGGGGGAATGACCGGGGCGACCCGACGCAGGACCGGCCGCCGGGTCGTCGCCTCCACCGGCCGGGCCGCGCGATTTCACCCTGGACTCCGCAATCTCCGCAGGGGAGGATGCCA
Organism: Micromonospora sp. NPDC049900; assembly: GCF_044461025.1. Taxonomy (NCBI): domain Bacteria; kingdom Bacillati; phylum Actinomycetota; class Actinomycetes; order Micromonosporales; family Micromonosporaceae; genus Micromonospora; species Micromonospora sp. NPDC049900. Next base: position 89,797 of record NZ_JBITKM010000013.1, on the reverse strand, counting down.
GCGGTTACTACTCGGCGCGTTCGCGTACTTACCGGATGGGTGAGTGATGAACTTCGAGATGTGGATCAGGGCGTTGAAGGCCGCCCGTGCCGCCGCCGGTGTGTCCCAAGAGGGTCTTGCCACCCTGATCAAGTGGAGCCCGTCGCTGATCGCCGCCATCGAGACGGGCCGCCGCCGACCGACGATGGAATTCGCCGTCGCCTCCGACGAGGCGCTACAGACCGGCGGTCTGCTCGCCGAACTACTCAAGGAGGCCGACCGGGAACGCGGCCCCTCCTGGTTCGCGGCGTGGCGCGGCTACGAGCAGGAGGCCACCAGGCTGCGCGCCTTCGAGCCCTGTCTGGTGCCGGGCCTGCTCCAGACCGAGGAGTACGCCCGAGCCGTCATCTCGGCCGGAGGGCTACAACCACCAGCGATGGTGGACGAGCTGGTCGCGGTCCGATTGGAGCGGCAAGAGCTGCTGCGCCGAGGTGATCCACCGCAGTGCGTCTTTCTGCTCGACGAGAGTGTGGTGCGGCGGCCGGTCGGCGGCCCAGCGGTGCTCGACGCACAGCTCGGCCGGCTGTTGGCGGAGGCGCAACTGCCGCACGTCCGACTGCACATCGTCCCGGTCAACGTCGGCGAGCATGTCGGCCTGATCGGCGGCTTCGTGCTGGCCGAACTGCCCGACGGCGAGCAGGCGATCTACCTGGAGAATGCCGCTCGCGGACATGTGGTCAACGACCCTCAGACGGTCCGCTTGATCGACCGGAAGTGGGATAGCCTGCTCGGCGAAGCACTGTCCACGAGCGCCTCGCTGGATCTGATCCGAAAGCTCAAGGTGACGCCATGACCGCTGCCGAACCCCGCTGGCGCACCTCGACCCGCTCCGGTGACACCGGCGGCAACTGTGTCGAGGTGGCGGACAACCTGCCGGGAGTGGTGCTGGTGCGGGACAGCAAGGATCGTTCCGGCCCGTCGCTCACCTTCGCGCCGACCGCCTGGCGATCCTTCCTCGACCTCGCCCGCGAGGCATCAACCCCCACCGCCCGCTGACGACCCCTGCCGGGGCGCGCGACGCACACCGCGCACCGGTCGCGCACGGCGTGCGACCCTCTCCGAAGATCACGCTCGATCCAGGATCGAGTGGTGTCGTCGTCGCGCGTTGACCACTCGATCCTGCATCAAGCGCGATCATGCACGCCACCTGTGATCATGCGCGCCGCCGTGGTCGTGCGCGCCGCCTGTGGTCGTGCGCGCCGCCTGTGGTCGTGCGCGCCGCCTGTGAGCGTGCGCGCCGCCCGTGGTTGCGTGGGGCGCCCGTGAGCGTGCGGGGCCGCCGACGGGCGGCGGCACGGGCAGGGAGCCGCGTTATCCACAGGGGCAGCGCGCGGGAAGGGGTGGCTGCAATCGTCGATGGCATGTCCAGATCGCCGCGTCGGCCTCCGCAGTTGCGGGGACGCATCTTCCGTGGGTCCCACGCGATCACCAGTGGCCTGCTCACCCGCAACGATCTCCGCAGTTCCGCCTGGCGTCCGCTCTTTCGAGACGTGTACGCGGACGCCCAACTGTCCGTCACCCACCGGACCAGGTGCGCCGCCGTCAGCCGGTGGCTGATCCCGCCGGCCGGGGCCATCGCCGGTCGATCCGCTGCGGCACTCTACGGATGCGCCCGGGTCGCCGCCGATGACCCGGTGGACGTCATCGTGCCCCCTGACGTACGCGTCGGGAGCATTGCGGGTCTGCGCGTCCGTCGTGGGCCGATCGACCCGGGGGATGTCCTCGATCGCGCGGGCACGTCAGTCACGTCCCCCGTGCGTACCTGCTGGGACCTGGCACTCTGGCTCGACCTGGTGGAAGCGGTGGTGGCCATCGACGCGCTGCTGTCGCGCAGACTCACCGACGTGTCCGCGCTGCGCGGGTACGCCCTGGCTCGGGCTGGCCGCCGGGGCTGGCGGGCGATGCTCCGGGCCGTCGATCTCGCGGACGCCGGAGCCGAGTCGCCCCAGGAATCACGGACCCGGGTGCGGCTGGTGCTGGCCGGGCTACCCCGGCCCCGTACCCAGTGGGTCGTGTCGGACCGGGGCCGTTTCGTCGCTCGTCTCGATCTCGCCTGGCCGGACTATCGGGTCGCGGTGGAGTACGACGGGCTCTGGCATGCCGACCCGGAGCAGTTCCACTCGGACCGCAGACGGCTCAACCGACTGGTCACCGGGGATTGGATCATCCTGCACCTCACCGCGAAGCGCCTCCGTGAGGACTTCGAGGGCTTCGTCAGCGAGGTCCGGGCCGCCCTTCGCTCGCGGGGGCACCGCCCACCGTCGTTCAGCGGCGCGGGGTGACGGTGGCCAGCAGTTCGGGCTGGCGGCGGTCCAGGGCGTCACCAGCCAGGTACGCGCCGAGCAGCGCCGCACCCACGCCGTACGCCGCGCCGAGCGGCAGGCCCAACCAGAGCCAGGTGTCGCCGAGTAGCGCGGCGGCCACCACCATCGGTACGCCGAGCGCGGCGGTGACGACCATCGACAGCAGCGTCAGCAGACTCTTGGCCACGCCGGCACCGCTGTTCATGGCGAACGGGTTGCTCGTCTCCGGCAGCGAGTACGCGCCGAGTACCGAGATGAACGAGTTGACGGCCAGCCCGACGCCGTAGGTGGCGATCAGTGCACCGGCCATGAACCCGATCCACGCGGGCTCGCCGAGAACGAGGGCGATCACCACCGCGACCACGGCCAGCATCGGCAGTACGTACAGCGAGAAGGCGGTCATCCGGGCGAGCAGTTCCTGCCGACCGGGCACGCCGGCCACCACGTTGGCGGCGTAGGCGCTGCCGTCGAACCCGAACTGGTTGGCCAGGGTGACCGCGGCGAGCAGCCCGACGAAGAGCATGGAGACGCTGACCAGTACCGGCGACGAGCCGCCGACGGTGAAGCCCTGGTCGCTGTCGTACGAGAAGCCCTGCGCGCCGTAGTTGACCATGACTGGCACGAAGAGGCCGACCACCGCGATGGTGATCAGGTTGGCCCGCCGCCGGGCGTCGCGCCACCAGTAGCGGGCCTCCCGGGCGACCAACGCGCCGAACTGGTCCCGACGCAGCCAACCCGCCACGCGGGGGAACAACTGGGTGACCGCGCCACCGGTCGGCCCCGCCTGAGCACGGGCCGGTCCGCTGCTCGCCGCACCCACCATCGCCGACTCCAGCGACCGCGACCACCACGCCAGCAGCGCGAGGATGGTGAGCACGGCGATCGCCAGCTTCAGCGGGGCGGCCCAGACCCGTCCCTGGGCCATGTCGATGCCAGCCGTGAAGGGCGCGCCCAGCGGGGTCCAGCCGAGCACGGTCGCCACCGGGACGAACCGGTCCCAGTCGACCTCGCCGAGCGCGGCCACACCCGCGATCTGCAACGGCCCGAGCATCGCGGCCAGCACCGCCAGCAGGACAGCGGCCAGGTCACGGACCCGCCGGGAGCGGAGCATGGTGGCGAACGCGCTGGTCACCGCCCGCGCACCGGCGACGCAGACGAGCAGCCCCAGCACGACCCCGATCGCGGCCACCACGGCGGCGGACCAGCCGCCGAAGACACCGGCGGTGACCACCAGGCCGGAGAACGCCACCAGGGCGGCGATCGCCGGTACGCTCACCAGCGCCGCCGCGAACAGCCCCTTGACCAGGGTGCGGCGGGGCAGCGGTAGCAGCGCGAATCGGGCCGGGTCGAGTGTCTCGTCGACGCCGAAGAAGACCAGCGGCAGCAGCAGCCAACCGAGCACGGTGAGGCTGCCGGCGAGCGCGGCGATCAGGAGCGCGTACTTGCCCTCGCCGGCCAGCCCGGGGGCGGCCATGCCGAAGAAGGCGCCCACCGCGATCCAGAGCCCGAACAGCGACCCGATCAGGAACAGCGCGACCCGCCAGCTCTGACCACGGAAGTTGTTGAGCATCACCCGCAGCTTGAGCCGGACGAAGTGCCGGGCCGAGACGGTCCGTACCGGCTTCGCCGGGGCGGTCACTGAGACAGCCACGCCAGCTCCTGACCGGTGGCGGTACGCCCGCCGACCACCTCGACGAAGACCTCCTCCAGCGAGCGCTCGCCGCGCACCTGCTCCAGCGTGCCGACCCGCTTGATGGTGCCCTCGGCGAGGATCGCCACGTGGGTGCAGAGCCGCTGCACGACCTCCATCACGTGACTGGAGAAGACCACCGTGCCGCCGCCGGTGACGTACCGCTGGAGGATGTCGCGGATCAGCGCCGCCGAGACGGGGTCGACTGCCTCGAACGGCTCGTCCAGCACCAGCAGTCGCGGCCCGTGCAGCAGCGCGCAGGCCAGGCCGATCTTCTTCTTCATACCGGCCGAGTAGTCCACCACCAGGGTGCGACCGGCGTCGGCCAGGGCGAGCACGTCGAGCAACTCCCCGGCCCGCTGGTCGACCACCGACGGGTCCATGCCGCGCAGCAGACCGTGGTACGCCAGCAGCTCGGAGCCGCTGAGACGGTCGAAGAGGCGTACGCCGTCCGGCATCACCCCGAGCAGCCGTTTCGCGGTGACCGGATTGGCCCACACGTCGTGCCCGAGCACCTGGGCGCCGCCCGCGTCGGGTCGCAGCAGCCCGACCGCCATCGACAGGGTGGTGGTCTTGCCCGCGCCGTTCGGGCCGAGCAGGCCGTAGAACGAGCCGGTCGGCACGTCCAGATCCACGCCGGATACCGCGATCTTGCTGTCGAACCTCTTCGCCAGGCCGCGCAGCGCCAGCGCCGGATGCTCACCAGTCATGAGCCCGACCGTATCCGGTCCTGACCAGCGCACCGACCGACCGGAGGACGATTCACGACTCATCCGCGAGGCGGACGTCGCTCCCGTCGCCCCTGCAAGCCGACGGACGTTAGCAGGGGACCCCTCCTATACCCCAGGCGTTAATAGGGGGCCCTTCCTTTCCGAGGTGTGCAACCGGACGCCCTGCTGACGGGTGAATGAATCAGATCCGGACGGGGAGGGCCATTGGACGGGGACGACGGGTTCGAGGAGTTCTATCGAGCCAGCAGGCATCGGGTGGTCACGATGCTCTACGCGCTCGGCGGCGACCTGACCGAGGCCCAGGACGCAGCCCAGGAGGCGTACGTCCGTGCCTGGCAGCGATGGTCCCGGATCAGTGGGTACGCCGACCCGGAGGCGTGGGTACGCATCGTCGGACACCGCCTGTTGATCAACCGGTGGCGCAAGATGCGCAACGGGCTGGTGGCGTACCGCCGTCACGGGAGCGCCTCGCCGGTCCCGCCGCCCTCGGAGAACACCGTGGCCCTGGTCGCCGCGTTGCGTCGGCTCTCCGTCGAGCAGCGGCAGGTGATCGTGCTGCACCATCTCGCGGATCTCTCCGTCGCGGAGATCGCCAGCCAGACTGGCGCGCCCGCAGGCACGGTAAAGGCGCGACTTGCCCGAGGTCGTCGGGCGCTGGCCGCGATGCTCGACACCGATCTTCCCGAGGAGGTCCGCAATGCCTGATCCGCTCTTCACCGACCTCCTACGGGACACCGAGCGGCTGACCTGGGCGTCGATCGACCAGGTCACGCACCGGGGGCGGCAGCGTGCCCGGCGTACCCGGATGATGTCCGTCCTCGCGGCGGCGGTGGCCGTGGCGGTGGTGGCCACCGGCGCAGTGGTCCTCTCCGGCAGCCCGGAGGCGACCGCCCCGATGGGACCGGCGGGTCCTGCGCCGACGGAGTCGACCGGCCCGAGCGCTGGCCCGCTTCGGACGGTGCCGACCTCTCCGACCGGGAACCGCCGCCCGCTGGTCGGTGCCGCCGACCCGGCGGTGCCCGCTGCCGCCATGCTCCAGGAAGGTGACGGGCCGGCCGGCTACCAGGCGGACGATTCCGAGGGTAACGACGACTGGGCCTTCACGGACAGCGCGGATCGGTGCGTGAACCCGGACCACCCGCTGTTGCGGCTGGTCACTCGGGCGGAACGGGACCGGTACCTGCGGGATCCCGAGCCCCGCAGCAATTTCGTGATGCAGCGCGTGGCTCGTCTCGCGGTCGATGACGCGCTTCGTTACCAGAGTCTGGTGCTCGACCGGGTCGAATCGTGCGGCGACAAGTACGTGTCGATGTGGGTGGTCGCCGCCGGATTCGCCGGTGAGGAATCTCTGGTGGTCCGCGCGCAACACAACGCCGGTCCGGCCCTCTTCTACGTCTTCGTCCGTCAGGGGGATCTGGTCACGCAGGTGTGGCACAACGAGATCACCGACACGGCGGCGGCCGTCGAGTTGGGGCGGGCGGCGGCCCGGCGGCTCTGCGCCGGGACGGACACCTGCTGATCCTGCGGCGGTGCCCCGGATCGCCGGGTCACCGCCGGAGGGCGTCGGGGGCGTGCAGGCGCAGCATGGTGCGGGCGATGTCGTTCGGGGCACGGCGGCGGGTGGCGAGGGAGACGGCGACCATCACGGTGAAGGCCAGCGGCACCGTCCAGGCGGCGGGCTGGGCGGTCAGGGTGGCGGGCCAGCCGGACAGCGGTGGGCCGAGCACGGTGACCAGCACCGCCGACACCGCCGCGCCGCCGCCCACCAGGATGCCGGCGGCGGCACCCGCGTCGGTCAGCCCGCGCCACCAGATGCCGAGTACCAGCAGCGGGCAGAAGCTGGATGCGGCGACGGCGAACGCCAGCCCGACGACCTGCGAGACGTCCAGCCCGGAGACGTTCAACGCGAGCACCGTCGGGATCCCGCCCGCGATCACCGTGGCCAGCCGGAAGCCGCGTACCGAACCACGGCCGAGCACGTCCGTGGAGATCACCCCGGCGACGCTGGTGAGCAGGCCGGACGAGGTGGACAGGAAGGCCGCGAACGCACCGGCGGCGACCAGTGCGGCCAGCAGTCGTCCGGTGGCCCCGCCGCCGAGCGCCGCTTCGGGCAGCAGCACCACCACCGCGTCGGTCTGCCCGCTGACCAGCAGTTGCGGGGTGTAGATCCGGCCGAGTACGCCGTAGATCGTGGGTAACAGGTAGAAGACCCCGACCAGCGCCAGCACCACCAGGGTGGTCCGGCGGGCGGCGGCCCCGTCCGGATTCGTGTAGAAGCGTACGAGGACGTGCGGTAACCCCATGGTGCCCAGGAAGGTCGCCAGGATCAGCGAGTACGTGGCGAACAGCCCCCGGTCGTCGTCGGCTGCGGTGCTGGGCAGCAGCCATTCGGCGGATCCGGTCGCCATCCCGGAGACCGCCGGCACCGGCTCACCGGCTGCGAAGGTCAACTCGTCGCCGGGGCGTACCTCCCGGGTCGCGCCGTCGGGCAGCGTGAGCACCGCACGGTGCTCGACCACGACGGTGGTCGCGGTCCGGAACGTCGGCCCGTCGGGCGGGGTCACCGGCGGACGCCCGTCGGCCTGCCACTGGAGGGCGAGGAAGATCGCGGGTACGGCGAGCGCGGTCAGCTTGAGCCAGTACTGGAACGCCTGCACGAAGGTGACCGCACGCATCCCGCCGAGCGCCACGTTCGCGGTCACCACCGCGGCCACCACCAGGGCACCCACCGGGTACGGCGACCCGGCCAACGTGGCCAGCGTCAGCCCGGCACCCTGCAACTGCGGGACCAGGTAGAGCCACCCGATGAAGATCACGAAGACGGTGGCCAGGGTGCGCAACCGGCGGGAGCCGAGCCGCATCTCGCAGAAGTCGGGCAGGGTGAACGCCCCGGAGCGGCGCAACGGTGCGGCCACGAACAGCAGCAGGGCCAGGTAGCCGGCGGCGAAGCCGACCGGGTACCAGAGCACGTCGACGCCGTACTTGAGGACCAGCCCGGCGACGCCGAGGAAGCTCGCCGCCGAGAGGTACTCCCCGCCGATCGCGGCGGCGTTCCAGGTCGGGCTGACCACCCGCGAGGCGACCAGGAAGTCGGAGGTGGTCCGGGCCAGCCGCAGCCCGTAGAACCCGATCCCCAGGGTGATCAGGGTGACCGCGACGATCGCGGGTACGACGAGGTCGTTGCCCATTCAGCGCTCCGGCCGCCGGACCAGGTCGGTGAAGTCCTGCTCGTTGCGTTCGGCCAGCCGCACGTACGTCCACCCGACCGCGACCAGGAACGGGAAGGAGAGCGCGCCGAGCAGCAGCCACGGCAGGTTGACGCCGAGCACGGTCATCCGCCCGACCGACGGCGCGACGGCGAACAGCAACGGCAGCCCGCCCAGCCCGACCAGCACTACCGCCGACAGTTGCAACGCCAACGCCAACTGGGCGCGGACCAGCCCCCGGACCAGGGCTTCTCCGACCCGGGTCTGCTGGGTGAGTTCGGTGTGCGTACCGGCGGCGGGGCGCTGCCGCTGCGACACCTCGGCCAGCACCACCCGGGTACGCGTGGGCGCCTCGGGTGTCGGGGGCCCGCCCTGTGGCGGCACCCGAGGGGAGTCGGCGGGGCGGGGCTGCGCCCCGGGCCGTGCCGCCGCCCCGGGCGCCGGGACGGGATCGTCGGCAGCGGCCACCTCGGCAGTCTCGTCTGCCGGACGGGAATGTCAAGAGGGCTGTGCACAACCTGTGGATAAGTGGCGCAGCCTGTGGATAACCCGGTGGACAGCGGTCACGCCGTCAGCGGCTCCACTCCTGCTTCGCGGCGCGGACCAGCTTGTCCTTCAACTCCCGGATGTGTCGCCGACTCACCGACAGCTCCGTGCCGTCGACCACCACCACGTACCCGGAGTTGACCAGCCGGAGTTCGGCGATGAGCCGGAGCTGCACCAGGTACGACCGATGGATCCGGACGAAACCGGCGTCGGCCCAGCGTTCGGCGAGCGTGGCCAGCGACACCCGGACCAGGTGGGCGCCGTCCACGGTGTGCAGCCGGGCGTAGTCGCCCTGCGCCTCCACCCACCGCACCGCCGAGCGGGGCAGCATCCGGGTGCTACCGGCCAACTCCACCGGGATGGTCGGGTCCTCCTCGGTGCGGGCCAGCGCGGCCGGGTGCGACGGCACCACCCGCGAACCGACCACCCGGCGCAGCGCCTCGGACAAGCGCTCGGACCGGACCGGCTTGCGGACGTAGTCGGTGGCGCCGAGGTCGAAGGCGTCGGCCGCGCCGTCGTCGTACGCGGTGACGAAGACGATCGCCGGTGGCCGGGCGAACCGGCGCAGCACCCGGGCCAGCTCCATGCCGTCCAGGCCGGGCATCCGGATGTCCAGGAAGACCACGTCGATGTCGCCGTCGCGGAGCACCCGCAGCGCCTCGGTGGCGTCACCGGCCGTGTGCAGTCGGGCCACCCGGGGGTCGGCGCGCAGGTGGTACGCCAACTCGTCGAGCGCGGGCGGTTCGTCGTCGACCGCCAGGACGCGCAGGAAACCGGGAGCGGCCGGGCCGCCGTTGCCGGTCACGAGCCCGCCCGTACGCCGGGATGGAACTTGGGTACCCGCATGCTCACCTTCGTTCCCGAGCCCAGGCCCGTCTCCACGACCAGGCCGAAGCCGTCACCGAAGACTGACCGGAGCCGTTCGTCGACGTTCGAGAGCCCGACGTGCTGGCCCGGGTCGTCGCCGGGGTCGCCGGTGGCACCGGCCAGCTCGGCGATCCCGGCGGTCAACGTGGCCGGATCCATCCCCACTCCGTCGTCCTCCACCGTGATGTGGCACTCGGCTCCCGCGTCCCGGGCCTCGATGCTCACCATGCCCGTGCCGGGCTTGCGCGACAAGCCGTGCCGGACCGCGTTCTCCACCAGTGGTTGCAGGCAGAGGAACGGCAGGGTCACCGGCAGCACCTCGGGGGCGATCTGGAGCCGGACCTGGAGCCGGTCGCCGAACCGGGCCCGTTCGATGGTCAGGTAGCGGTCGATCGACCGCAGCTCCTCGGCCAACGTGGTGAACTCCCCGTGCGCCCGGAAGGAGTAGCGGGTGAACTCGGCGAACTCCAGGATCAGCTCCCGGGCCCGCTCCGGGTCGGTGCGGACGAACGAGCCGATCGCGGTCAGCGCGTTGTAGATGAAGTGCGGGCTGATCTGGGCCCGCAGCGCCCGTACCTCGGCGCGGGCCAGCCGCTCCCGGGACGAGTCCAGCTCGGCGAGGGCGAGCTGGCTGCCCGCCCAGTGCGCGGTCTCCAGGGTGGCCTGCACCAGACCGGGGGCGGGAACCCCGTCGGTGACGGCGACCAGGGCACCGGCGATCCGGCCCTCCGCGCCCGCCAGCGGGGCCACCACCGCACCCCGGACCGGGCAGTCGACGCGGTCGCAGAACAGCTCCGCCTCGCCGAGCACCGTCGACCGCTCCGACGCCACCACCCGCTGGGCCGCCGCGCGTAGCTGGTCACCGTGGTGTGCGCCCCGCCCGTCCAGGGCGAGCAGGTCGTCGGTGTCGGTCAACGCCAGCCCCTCGGCCCCGACCAGGGTGCGCAGGTGGCGGGCGGCCTTCGCCGCGCCGGCCGGATTCAGCCCGGCACGCAGCGGTTCGGCGGCCAGCCCGGCGGTGTGCAGCACCTCGTAGGTGGCCCGCTGCCCGGGGGTGGCGATGCCTCGGCGACCGCGCAGCCGACCGACGGCGTACAGCGCCCCGGCCAGCACGGCGACCAGAGAGATGACGCCGACGACGGCGGAGAGGTTGCCACCCACGCCGACGATCCTGGTCGTTTCCGGCCGCCGGGCCAAGAGTCAGTACGCGCCCTTGCGCGCCAGCACGACGCCGACCGTGCGCCACAGGATGCTCAGGTCGTACGCCAGCGACCAGTTGTCGACGTAGTAGAGGTCCAGCCGGACGGCCTCGTCCCAGGACAGGTCCGAACGGCCGGAGACCTGCCACAGGCCGGTCATCCCGGGACGAACCAGCAGTCGGCGTCGGACGTCGCCCAGGAAGTCACCGTCGTCGGCGGGCAGCGGGCGCGGCCCGACCAGCGACATCTCACCCTTGAGCACGTTGATCAACTGGGGCAGCTCGTCGAGCGAGGAGGCGCGCAGGAAGCGGCCCACCGGGAAGACCCGCGGATCCTGCTTCATCTTGAACAGCATGCCGTCGGTCTCGTTCTGGTCGGTCAGGCTGGCCAGCCGGTCCTCCGCGTCGACGTACATGGTGCGGAACTTCCACACCCGGAACGTACGTCCCTCGTGCCCCACCCGGGGCTGGCGGAAGAAGACCGGACCCGGGTCGGAGATCCGGATCGCGACGGCGACGGCGAGGAAGACCGGCACCAGCATCAGCAGGCCGAGACCGGCGCCGACCCGGTCCATCATGCTCTTGGCCAGCAGCGCGGGCCCGGAGAGAGTCGGCTCCTCGACGTGCAGCAGCGGCAGGCCCTCGATCGGGCGGATGTGCACCCGGGGACCGGCGATGTCGGTCAACTGGGGGGCCACCACCAGGTCGACCCCGGAGCCCTCCAACTGCCAGGCCAGTCGGCGCAGCTCGCCCGGCTCGGAGCTGGCCGAGCCGCAGACCGCGATGGTGTCGCCGCCGACCTCGCGGACCAGCGCCAGTACGTCGCGGCCGGCGTACACGGGCACGGGAGTCTGCACGCCCCGGGCTGCCGCGTACCCGTCGGTGATGTGGATGGCGACCGGGACCAGCCCGGCAGACGGGTTGCGGGTGACCGCGGTGTAGACCTCCAGGCAGTCCGGCAGCGTACCGACCAGCACCATCCGGTGCGCCGCCTGCTGGATGTTGCGCCGGACCACGTGCAGCACGAAGCGGGCCAGGATCCGGCCCAGCAGGATCAGCAGCAGGGCCATCAGCAGGGCGGTGCCGACGGTGAACCGGGACAGGTCGGTCTTGGTGGCGAAGGCGAGGAACGACACCGTGGCGCAGGCCGTGACCCCGGCGCGGATCACCCGCTTGAACTCGTCCGGCCCGAGCCCGAGACAGCGCCGGTCGTAGGCGCCGTTGAACCACAGCACCACCAGCCAGCCCAGCGGCAACAGCAGGAAGGCCACGGTGAAGAACCACGTCGGGTCGTTCTGCGCGTCGTAGAAACCGGCGGTGGCCTGGTCGAAGCTGTGGATCGCGGTGTAGCTGGAGAAGGCGACGGCGGCGAAGTCGAGCAGCAGCAGGATCGCGGTGTACGGCCGGTGCCAGCGGGAGACGCGTCGCCGCGCCCGTGCCCACGCCGATCGCGGTACGCCGCTGGTGGAGGGCGGGGTCGGCGGCTGGATCTCGAAGCTGTCGACGTGCCGCACGAGTCTGCTCCGGCCTTCGTTGGTCACCGGGCGCTGGAGGCTAGTCGTCACCTCACCATGTCCTCCCGCATGACGCGTGCCGCTCACTCGCCGTGATGGCCCGCGTCGCCCACCGTTCCAGCTTCCCACGCGGATCCGTGTCCGTCGCGGACCCGGGGGACATTGCGCGACAGACTCGTTTTCGCCTGGGATCTGGCCGACTTCGCGCCGTCCGGAAGCCGGGGACCGGGCCACTATACCGATGGATTGTGGCCCGGGTAGAGCGTCCGAGCGGCGGTTCGGCACCCACGTCCGATTCCGCTCCGTAGTCGATGAGCAACGTCACTCACCGTACAAGTCGGGACAACCGTCGGTCAGCCAGCGGCCTGCCGCCGGTCTGGCAGGTGGCGCAGTACTGGAGGCTCGAATCGGCGAAGGAGACCTCCCGGACGGTGTCCCCGCAGACCGGGCAGGGCAGCCCGGTCCGCGCGTGCACCTTCAGCCCGGACCGCTTCTCGCCCTTGAGTTCGGCGGCGCGCTGCCCCAGCGAGCGGGCCACCGCGTCACCGAGCACCCGGCGGGTCGCCGCGTGCAGCGTGGCCATCTGGTCGTCGCTGAGCTTGTCGGTCAGCGCGAACGGCGACAGCTTCGCGGCGTGCAGGATCTCGTCCGAGTACGCGTTGCCCACCCCGGCCAGCACGGACTGGTCGGTGAGCACGCCCTTGAGCTGCCCCCGGCGGCTGCGCAGCGCCTCGGCGAAGGTGCTCAGGTCGGCGGCGACGGCGTCCGGCCCGAGCTTGGCCACCCCGGGCACCTGCTGCGGGTCGGTGACCAGATAGGCGGCGAGCTTCTTCTGCGTACCGGCCTCGGTCAGGTCGAAGCCGGAGCCGTCGTCGAGGCGTACCCGCAGGGCGATCGGCCCCTTCCCGGGACGAAGCGGGACGGTCGTGGCGAACGCCTCCCGGTAGTGCAGCCAACCCGCCCGCGCCAGATGGACCACCAGGTGCAGGCCGCCGTCGAAGACGACGTCGAGGAACTTGCCGTGCCGTCGGGCGTCGGTCACGGTCCGACCGACGACCGCGCTCGGCGCCGGATCGAACGTCTTCAGGGCGCTGATCGCGGCGACCTCCAGCCGGTCGACACGCCGGCCCACCGCGCGCTGCCGCAGGTAGCCTGCGAGCGCCTCCACCTCCGGTAGTTCGGGCACAGCTCAACGGTAGCCTTCTTTGCCGTGAGAATCGTGGTGGCGCACAACCGGTACCGGGAAGCCCAGCCGTCCGGCGAGAACACCATCGTCGACGTGGAGATCTCCCAGCTCGCGGCGGCCGGCGTGGAGGTGCTGCCGTTCCTGCGCAGCTCCGACGAGATCCCGTCGATGCCGAAGACGGCGAAGGCCCTGCTGCCGATCTCCCCGATCTACGCCCCCCGGGCACAACAGGAGCTGAGCCGGCTGCTCACCGAGCACCGGCCGGACGTGTTGCACCTGCACAACCCGTACCCGCTGCTGTCGCCCTGGGTGGTGCGGACCGCGCACCGGCACGGCGTGCCCGTGGTGCAGACCGTGCACAACTACCGTCAGGTCTGCTCCTCCGGCCTGTACTTCCGCGACGGGGTGATCTGCCAGGACTGCCGGGGCCGGACGCTGGGCGTGCCGGCGGTGGTGCACCGCTGCTACCGGGGCTCGCGGGCGCAGAGCGCGCTGATGGCGACCACCCTGGCCGTGCACCGGGGCACCTGGAAGTCGGTGGACCGGTTCATCGCACTGACCAGCGCCGTCGCCGACCACCTCCGCGACTACGGCATCCCGGACGACCGGATCGTGGTCAAGCCGAACGCCATCCCGGACCCGGGCACCCCCGCGCCGCTGGGCCACGGCTTCCTCTTCCTCGGTCGGCTCTCCCCCGAGAAGGGCCTCGACCTGCTGTTGGAGGCGTGGCGTCGGCACCCGGACGGCACACTCGGCCCGCTGCGCGTGGCCGGTGACGGCGAACTACGCCCGCTGGTCGAGGCGGCGGCGGCGGAACGGTCGGACGTCACCTTCCTCGGCCCGCTCGACCGGGCCGGAGTCCGCGAGGCGCTGAACGCGAGCGCCGTGGTGCTGGCGACCTCGACCTGGCACGACGTACTCCCCACCGTGATCATCGAGGCGCTGGCCAGCGGACGGCCCGTGCTCGGCACCGCGCTCGGCGGCATCCCGTACCTGGTCGGCGCCGACACGCCCCGCGAACCCGCCGGCACCGGCCCGGCCGTGGCCGCCTCGGCAGCCGCCCCGCCCAGCCCCGGCGGCCCGTCCGGCCCGGTTGATCTTGCCGGCCCGGTCGGCTCCGGTGGACTGGGCTCCGATGGCCTCGGCCCCGTCGGCTCGGATGGCCCCGGTGGATCCGTCGGTCAGGTCGACTCCGCCGGTCGGGTGGGTGCCTTGCCGGTTGGGATCCGCGCCGGGGAGGCCGGCTGGGTGGTGCCGCCGGACCCGGCGGCCCTGGCCGCCGCGCTGCCGGTGGCCGCCGCCGGAGCCGCCGCCCTGGCCGGGCCCGCCCGCGCCCGCTACGACCGCACCTTCCACCCCGAGGTGGTCACCAAGCGCCTCATCGACGTGTACGCCTCCCTCCGCTGACCCCCACCCCCCACGTGTCCCGCTGTCTCCCGCGCCTCCCGTGTCGTGCCGAGCCCCCCAGCGGCGGAAGTGGGTGAGCGTTCGGTAGCCACTCGATCCGGGATCGAGTGGCTACCCCGGCGCTTCGATGCCACTCGATCCTGGATCGAGCACGATCTTGGGGAGTGGTCGGCGCGCGATCTCGGGGTGCGAGGTGGGCACGATCTTCTAGGGGCGGGATGCGCGCGTACGGCGGCTGCCGTCAGGGGGCCGTCGGCAGGCTGCGTTGATCGGGGCAGGCTGCGTTAACGGGGGGCCCTTGCTATGCACGAGGCGTTAGTAAGGTGCCCTTCCTTACATGCCGGCTAGAGCGAGGCGCGGGCGGAGAAGGCGATGCTGGCGAGCAGGAAGCCGCCGTTGACGACGGTGAACGCCACGAGAACCCAGAACACGAGCGCCGGGGCGAGGGCCAGCACCAGGGCGGCCACGAAGATCACCGCGCCGTAGTCGCGGATCAGCTTCACCAGGCGTACCGGCAGGCTGGTGGAGGTGACCATGCTGGCCGCGTTCGGGCCGGACTGCATCACCGAGGTCACCAGGTTGACCATCCAGGTGCCCGCGAAGGCCGCCACCAACCACACGGGCGTCGACGGCACCTGCGCCACGGCGGTCGCGGAGAGCGCGGCGACCAGGGCGATCTGGGCCGCCACGTCGCAGAGCACGTCGACCCGGGCCCCGGCCGCGCTGCCCTGACCGGTCACCCGGGCGAGCTGACCGTCGGCGCAGTCCAGGGCGTACGCGATCTGCCAGCCGAGCAGCGCGAGCAGCCCGACCACCCAGGCGGGTACGTCCCCGGCGGCGACCGGCCCGGCGAGCGCGACCACGGTGACCGAGGTGGCGAGACCGAGTACCAGGTTGGTGATGGTCAGCGCGGTCGGCCGGAGCCCGAGCCGCTGGGCGACCAGTGCGAAGACGGCGCCGATCCACTGGCTCACCGACTCGCTGAACAGGCCACCGCCCCGGTTGACCCGGTGGAAGTCGGCGATCGTGGGGTGCGAGGGCTCAGCCAAGGTGCTCACGGAGGGCGTCAACGTAGTCTCCCAGCCGGGTCCGGATGTCGTCAGCGGACAACGCGAGGTGTTCGAGGATGGTGTAGCGGTCCGGTCGGGTGCGCGGCGCGAAGGCCACCGCCTCGACGAACTGCTCGTCGGTGAGGCCCAGTTCCTCCGGCCGGACGGCCAGGCCGTGCCGGTGCAGGCAGCGGCCGAGTTGGCCGAAGCGTTCCCGGTCGCCCCGGAGGAAGGTGCAGAACAACGCGCCCAGGCCGACCTGTTCGCCGTGCGAGCCGGTGCCCGGGTACAGGTGGTCGATGGCGTGCGAGATCTCGTGGTCGCCGCCGCTGGCCGGGCGGCTGGACCCGCAGATCGACATCGAGATCCCGCCGAGGATGAGCGCCTCGGCCAGCGTGGTGAGGAACGTGTCGTCGGTGATCTTGCCGGGGTGGTTGACCAGTGCCTCGGCCCCGGTCCGGGCGAGCGTCACGGCGAGTCCGTCGATCGGTTCGTCGCGTACCCGGTGGGCCAGTTCCCAGTCGGCGCAGGCGCTCAGGTTGCTCACCGCGTCGCCGATGCCGGCCTGGGTCTGCCGATCCGGCCCGTTCTCCACGAAGTCGAGGTCGACCAGGACGGCGATCGGGATGTGCACGCCGTACGAGCCCTTGCCGCCCTCGTGGGTCAGCGATGCCACCGGGGAGGCGATGCCGTCGTTGGCGAGGCTGGTCGCCACGGTGACCATCGGGATGGCGTAGCGGGTGGCGGCGTACTTGGCGGTGTCGATGGTCTTGCCGCCGCCGATGCCGACGACCGCGTCGTAGTGTCGGCGCCGGAGCTGGTCGCCCAGCTCGTTGGCGGAGTCGACGGTGCCGCCGGTCACGGTGAAGATATCGGCCGAGCCGAGTGAGGGCCGGCAGAGGTCGGCGATCTTCTCGCCCTGCCCGGGGCCGACCACCACTGCGACGTCGCCGCCGCCGGAGATCCGCCGGTCGGCCAGCAGCGCGCCGAGGTTGGCCACCGCCCCTCGGCGGACCTCGATCGACAGCGGTGTGGTGACGGTGCGCGCTAGTAACGGCACGCGATCTCCCGCGCCCGGGCCAGGTCGTCGTGGTTGTCGACCTCCACCCAGGACACGTCACCGATCGGTGCGGCGCGTACCTCGCCACCCCGTTCGGCGAACTCCTGGTATCCGTCCTCGTAGTACAGGTTCGGGTCGCGCCGCCAGGTCGCCTCCAGCGCGTCGGCGAGCGGCCCGGCCACCTGCGGCTCGATCAGCGTCGCGCCGATGTACTCGCCGTACGCCTGCGCCGGGTCCATCAGCTTGGTGATCCGGGTGAGTTGCCCGGCGGCGTCGAAGGTGGTCTTCATCTCCTCCTCGGCCAGCGGCTTGAGGGTGTCGACCGCGAGCAGTACGCCGGGCCCGCGCTCGGCCAGCAGCGTCTTCTCGATGCTTACCGGGTGCACGGTGTCCCCGTTGACCAGCAGCACGCCCCGGGCGAACCAGTCGCGGGCCAGCCAGAGCGAGTACGCGTTGTTCCACTCCTCGGCCTTGTCGTTGTGCACGAGGGTGAGCGTCACGCCGTGGCGGCGTTCCAGGTCGGCCTGGCGTTCGCGGACCGCGTCCGCCGCGTAGCCGACCACCACGACGACGTCGGTCAGCCCCACCTCGGCGAGGTTACGCAGCGCGATGTCGAGGATGGTGATCTCGCCGTCCACCGGGACCAGCGCCTTGGGCAGCGTGTCGGTGTACGGGCGCAGGCGGCGACCGGCCCCGGCCGCCAGCACCATCCCGACCATGCCGACATCAGTTCCTGTTCTCACGGCGTTCACCGAAGGAGGATAGCGCCGCGCGTCGCCCGGCTGTCGGGGGTCAGCCGGGCAGGGCCGCCAGGTCGGCGAGGAAGGTCAGTCGCTCCTCGGCGGTCAGCGCCGTGTACGGTCCGGCCGCCCGCCGGTCGGTCTCCAGCTCGATGGCCTGCCACTGCGCCCCGTCGGTCAGCTCGGCGATGCTCGCCGGGGTGTGTCCGGCGGCCGTCCAGGCGTCGGTGTGCGCGTCGGCCCGGTGGTACCGCAGCGTGCCGAGCCGGTTGAGCAGCAGCACGCCCGACGGGGTGCCGTCCGGCTCGTACGGTGGGGCGACCGCGTCGAACGCGCCGGGACTGGGCACCGGTTCGTCGCCTCGGGGTGACAGGGCGGCGGCCAGCAGCCGCCCGGCGGTCTCGGCCGACCGCTGCACCCGGTCGTCGTGACCGGCCCAGAGTTCCTCGGTCACCTCGGCGTGTACCTGGTACAGCTCGGCGAGGAACGCGGTGCCGCGTTCGGTGGCGGTGAGCCCGCCGTCCGGCCGCCGGTGGATCATCCCGTACGCGACGTGCCGGTCCAGGGCGCGTCGACAGGCGACCGGGTCCCGGTACCGGGTGATCGCGGCGAATCCGGCCCCGTCGACCGAGCCGCCGGCCGCGAGGCGGGTCCGCATCTCCACCAGGAAGCTGGTGGCGGGCATGCCGCCGTACCGCTGGCTCAGTTCCGCTCCGCCGCCGTCCTGCCCGGCCTGTATCGCTGCGCGGACGACCCGGTCGAGGACGGGGGCGACCAGCGCCACGTACCGGTGCGCGGCGAGCCCGACGCTGTCGCTCACGAACCGGTCGGACCCAGGAGTTCGAAGGCCTCCTCGGCGATCCGCCGGATCAGCCCGTCGTTGACGTCGCGGTCCTCGTCGAGCAGGTCGAGGTCGGCCGGGCCGAGCCAGCGGTACTCGGTGTGCTTGCCGACCTCCAGGACCGGTGCGGTCAGGTCGCCGTCGACCCGGATCAGCCAGTCGCTCTCGACCCGGGCCAGGCCGTCGTCGCCGACGTACCGGTATTCGCCGACCAGCGCGATGATCTCCGAGACGCGCCAGCCGGTCTCCTCGGTGACCTCCCGGCGCAGCGCCTGTTCGACGGTCTCGCCGGGTTCGAGGTGGCCGCCGACGATGTCCCAACTGTTCGGGAAGAGGCGGCGGTGCGGCGAGCGGCGTTGGAAGAAGAGGCGCCCGTCGGGGTGGACGATCAGCGCTCCGGCGCAGCGCAGCGGCTCGGTGGACACCCCAAGAACAGTAGCCGCCGGGCCGAGCTGCGGCGATGTCCGCTCGGGCGGACTTGTCCGCTGGTGTGGACCGGTCGGACCGGGGGTATGGATTCTCTGCGGGCGCGGGCCGAGACGCGCACGCGAGGAGGTCGACATGCGCGGCGCGGACCAGTTGGTCGAGCAGCAGTACGCCATGCTCCTGCGACGGGACGTGGCCCGACTCCCCGACCTGTACGCCCGGGACGGGTACTACGCGATGCCGGGTGTGACGGTCCGGCCGGTCGAGTTGCCCGCCCTGCTGCGTACCTGGACGGGTGCCTTCCCGGATCTGCGGGTCGACGTGCTCGGCTCGGTGCGTACGGCCGGTGGGGCAGCGGTCGAGCGGCGACTCACCGGCACCCACACCGGGGTGCTGCACACCCCGTTCGGCACGGTGGCTCCCACTGGACGCACCGTCTCCTGGGAGGTGGTGGACATGGTCCGGGTGCGTCGGGGACGCATCGCCGCCTGGCGGTCCTACTTCGACTGGGGACAGTTGATCGCCCTGCTCGGCCTGCACGTCGCCGGGCTGTCCCGGCAGCAGGCCCCGGACGGGTCGTTCGCCGACGAGCCCGCCGTCACCGCCGCACCCCGGGCGGTCGCCGCCTGATCGGTCGTCCGGCCTGACCTGGTACGCAGTCGGTCCGCGCGGGCGGGACGCCCGGTCCGCACCGGTTCACCCGACTCGGTGGCTCAGGATGCGGACATCGCCGTGCCGTACGCGTTCACCCGGCCGCCGCCCGTACGCTGAACAGCCATGACTGCCGAGCAGCTGATCTCCTTCGCCCGTGGCGCCCCCTCTCTGGACATCGTCGATGTCGAAGGGCTCAAGGCCGCCGCCGTCCGCGCGTTCGACGCCGATCCCGCCGGGGTGACCGCCTACGGCACCTCCGTCGGCTATCTGCCGCTGCGCCAGTGGGTCGCGGAGAAGCACGGGGTCACGGCCGAGCAGGTGCTGATCACCAACGGTTCGTTGCAGGCCGACGCCTTCCTCTTCGACCACCTGGTCCGGTCCGGTGACGCGGTGGTGGTGGAGCGGCCGACCTACGACCGGACCCTGCTCAACCTCCAGCGGATGGGTGCCGAGGTGCACGGCGTCACCATCCAGCCGGACGGCCTGGACACCGCTGAGCTGCGCAAGTTGCTGGAGTCCGGGGTACGGCCGCGCCTGGCGCACGTGATCCCGAACTACCAGAACCCGGCCGGCGTGACGCTCTCCGCGGACAAGCGGCGTGAGCTGCTCGACCTGGCCGCCGAGTTCGGCTTCACGATCTTCGAGGACGACCCGTACGCCGACGTCCGGTTCCGGGGCGAGCCGCTGCCGTCGATGCTGTCGATGGACACCCGGGACGTCGTGGTGCACGCCTCCAGCTTCACCAAGACGGTCTGCCCCGGCGTCCGGGTGGGGTACCTGGTCGGCCCGGCCGACCTGATCGCCGACATCGCGAAGAAGGCGACCAACCTCTACATCTCGCCGGGGATGGTGGCGCAGGCGATCGTGCACCAGTTCTGTGTCTCCGGCGACATCGCCCGGTCCATCGAGACGGTCCGGGCGGCGCTCGGCGAGCGGGCCGGTGCGCTGGCCGAGTCGCTGCGGCGGCACATCCCCGAGGCCCGCTTCGTGGAGCCGGACGGCGGCTACTTCCTCTGGGTCGAGCTGCCCGAGGACGTCCTCGTCGACAAGCTCGCCCCGGCGGCGGCCGAGCGCGGCGTCGCGGTGGTCAAGGGCAGCGACTTCGTGGTGGACGGTGGCCGGCACGCGCTGCGCCTGGCGTACTCGGCGGTGACCGCCGACCGCATCGACGAGGGCGTCCGGCGGCTGGCCGAGGCGATGGAGGCAGTCCGGGGGTGAAAATCTGTCGGGTTTCCGACAGAACGGCGATACCGGCGTGCCCGGGACTCCCGCTGTGGCGACTGGCGGCCCACAATGCTGCGAGCGTCCTTCACCACATGTCGTGCAGGTCACGCCGGTCCCGGCCGGCGTGACGCCGACGGCGCGGTGCGGCCCGGCCGGCTGCGGTGTGGTGTGACGCGGTCAGCACAACCCCCCGCCCCCAACGGCGCCGGGCGGGCCGGATCGCCCCCTCACCCCCCTGATGCGATCCGGTCCGTCCGGCGCCACCCCCCCGCCGCCGCGCCGCCGCCATGATCGGTACGGCGGCGTACCCTGCAAGCCGCAGCCGAGCGCGGACGGGGGGCGTGATGACGGAGCGGATGCAGCGGGAGGGGGCCGCCTCCACCGGCCGCGACCAGACCGATCCCCAGCCGGTCCCGTCGCCGCTCGCCCGGTCGCCGCGAGCCCGCGCCTGGTCGCCGGTACGCGCGGTGACCCGACGGCTCAACCCGGACGGGTCCCAGCGGGTGGAGGCCCCGGCGGGTCCACGGCGCAGTGCGGTGGTCGACTGCGCGCTCTATCTCGACGGGCGGCGGCAGGGCGGCGACTGCGGCTACGCCGAAGCGCTCGCCGAGGCGCGGCGCGCCGAGAACGGCTTCGTCTGGCTCGGGTTGCACGAGCCGGAGCTGGCCGAGATGAGCGAGATCGCCGCCACGTACGGGCTGCACGAGCTGGCCGTGGAGGACGCGGTCAAGGCGCACCAGCGGCCCAAGCTGGAGCGTTTCGGCGAGGTCAGCTTCCTGGTTCTGCGTACCGCGCGCTACTGCGAGCACACCGAGCTGACCGAGAAGACCGACGTGGTGGAGACCGGGCAGGTGATGCTCTTCATCGGCCCGCACTTCCTGATCAGCGTCCGGCACGGGGACGCCTGCCGGCTGGCACCGGTCCGCGAGGAGCTGGAGGCCCGGCGGGAGTTGCTGCTGCACGGCCCCTGGGCGGTCGCGTACGCGATCACCGACCGGGTCGTCGACCTGTACCTGGAGGTCGCCGACCAGCTTGAGGACGACATGGACGTGCTGGAGACGGAGGTCTTCGACCGGCAGGCCAGTGGCCGGATCCAGCGGATCTATCAGATGAAGCGGGAACTGGTCGAGTTCAAGCGGGCGGTGATGCCGTTGCAGCGGCCGTTGCTCGCGCTCACCGCCCAGATGAGCCGCGAGGTGCCCAAGGAGGTCCGTCGCTACTTCCGCGACGTGCAGGACCACCTGAGCCGTACGGTCGAGCAGGTCAACTCGTACGACGACCTGTTGAACTCGATCCTCCAGGCCCGACTGGCCCAGGTGACCGTCGACCAGAACAACGACATGCGCAAGATCGCCGCCTGGGCCGCCATCGCGGCGGTGTGGACGGCGATCGCCGGGATATACGGCATGAACTTCGAGTTCATGCCCGAGCTGAAGATCGTGTACGGCTACCCGGTGGTGCTGGCGTTGATGCTCACCATCTCGCTGACGCTCTACCGGTGGTTCCGCCGCAACGACTGGCTCTGACCCCCGCAGCCCGCCCGCCCCGCCGGAGGTGGCGGGGCGGAGGCGGGACCGGGAGATCAGGCGCGACCGTTGGACTTGCTGGGCGACTTGCTCAGAGCGGTGGTCAGGTCGTCGGCGGGCCGACCGTTGGTGGTCCGGGCACCCTCGGCGACCGACGGCACCTTGTCCGTCGGCGTCACCGGGGACGGCTTGGGCGGCGTGGTGGTCGACGCGCTGTCGCCGGAGACCACCGCCGAGCTGCCGGCACCGGTCGACGCCTTGGCCACACCCGACGGGGCGGTCGTACGCACCTCGATGGTCTCCACCTCGTCGCGCATCGGCTCCAGCGTCGTGGTCGCGTCGTACTCGGTCCACTCCTGCTGCTCGCGGTGGCGTCGCAGGGCGATCGCACCGGCCAGCCCGGCCACCACACCGGCGGCGAGCATGCCGGCCAGCATGGTCCCGCTGCGACGGGACTTCTTCCGCTTCATCTTCTTCATGTTCTTCGCCTTGACCTTCCTGGCGGCCGCGGCCTGCTTGGCGACGACCTTCTTGCCGGACGCGGCCCGGCCGGCGGCCTCGGCCTGTGCGTGACGCACGGCCAGGGCCAGCGGCGCCATCGCGGCGGCCGTGGTGGCGAGGCCGCTCGCGGCGCGGTCGCGGACCAGCACCGCGGTCGGTGCCACCGCGTCGCGGGCCGTCTGGACCCGAGGGCCGACGGTGGACCCGGCCCCCTTCGCCGCGTGCGTGGCGGCCAGCCTCAGGTGACCGATCCCCCGATTGAGCTCGGCCCGGGCCAACTGCCCCTCAGTCCTGCGGCGCCCGATTCCAAACACGGTCCCACCTCCTGGGAGTTGCTTCGTCTCATCCTCCACCTTCGGATGCCTCCGCATGTCCAGATCGGGCACATGGGAGGATCCGCAAGGAACTGACCAACGAGTAAGGAGTACCCGTGGCCGAGGCTGTCTACGCCACCTTGCACACCAACGCCGGCCCGATCCGGCTGGAACTCTTCCCCAACCACGCGCCGAAGACGGTTCGCAACTTCGTCGACCTGGCCGAGGGCACTCGTGAGTACACCGACCCGCGGACCGGCAAGCCGGGCAACGGCCCGTACTACGACGGCACCATCTCGCACCGCGTGATCAGCGGATTCATGGTGCAGATGGGCGACCCGACCGGCACCGGTCGGGGTGGTCCGGGCTACACCTTCGCCGACGAGTTCCACCCCGAGCTGCGGTTCGACCGGCCGTACCTGCTGGCGATGGCGAACGCCGGGCCCGGCACCAACGGCTCGCAGTTCTTCATCACGGTGTCGCCGACGCCGCACCTGAACAACCGGCACACCATCTTCGGGGCGGTGGCCGACGAGCAGTCCGCGAAGGTGGTCGACTCGATCGCCAACACGCCGACCGGTCCCAGCGACCGGCCGCTCCAGGACGTGGTCATCGAGCGCATCGAGATCGAGCGGCAGCCGGCCTGACACCGGCCGTCTCAGGTGGTGCCCGCCGCCCGGGCCTGGGCGCGGCGGGCACCGACCGGCCGTACGTCGCCTGACCCGTCTCACCGGTGGCCCGAGGTACCTTTGCTCGCATGACTGAGCGCTCGGGCACCTGGAGCACCCGGTGAGCGAATCCCCGCCGACCACCCCGGTCTGTTACCGCCACCCCGGCCGGGAGACGTACGTCCGGTGCACCCGGTGCGACCGGTCGATCTGCCCGGACTGCATGAACGAGGCGTCGGTCGGGTTCCAGTGCCCGGAGTGCGTGGCACAGGGCCGCCGGAGCACACGACCGGCGCGCACCGCCTTCGGTGGCGGTGAGACCGGTCGGCTCGGGTACGTCACCAAGACGCTGATCGGCATCAACCTGATGGTGATGCTGATCTCCATCGCCTCCGACCGGGGCGGGGACGCGGCGGCCGGCGGCAGCGGCTTCGGCGGCCTGCTCGGCGGGAGCACCCCGCTGACCGAGTGGGGTGCGGTGCTCGGCCGGGCGATGTTCCTCGACGGCAGCATCGGCGGCATCGCCGAGGGCCAGTGGTATCGCCTGGTCACCGCGATGTTCCTGCACTACGGCGTGGTGCACCTGCTGCTGAACATGTGGGCGCTCTGGGTCCTCGGCCGGTCCCTGGAGGCGGTGCTCGGGCCACTGCGCTTCATCGCGCTCTATCTCATCGCCGGCTTCGGCGGCAACGTCGCGGTGTACGTGTTCAGCGCCCCCAACCAGATGTCAGCCGGTGCCTCCACCGCCATCTTCGGGCTGTTCGCGGCGACCTTCGTGATCATGCGTCGGCTGGGTCGGGACACCTCGGCGATCGTGCCGATCCTGGTGATCAACCTGATCTTCACGTTCACCGTGCCGCAGATCTCGATCGCCGGTCACCTGGGCGGTCTGGTCTTCGGCGCGTTGATGGCGCTGGTGCTGGCGTACGCACCCCGGTCCCACCGGACGCTGGTGCAGGTCACCGGCGGCTCGTTCCTGCTGGTGGTGCTGCTGGTGCTGGCCCTGTTCCGCACCTTCACCCTGCTCGGCTGAGCCCATCGCCCGTGACCGGCCCGCGACACGCGGCGGGCCGGTGCGGGCTCAGCCGGTCGTCGGGCGGGCGGCCCGCAGCGCGTCGGCCACCTCGTCGGGGTCGGTGTCCAGGTCCTGCCGGCTGAACAGGTGCAGCGACTCGCCGGTGTCGATCTCCAGCACCGGCCCGCTCACCCCGCGCCCGGCCCGGCGGTTCACCTCGATGGTCTCGATCGTCGACCAGGGCAGGTGCCGCCGCGCGGTCCACCACCCCGTCGGCACGGTGACGCCGTCGGCGTCCACGGCGAGCCGGACCGGTGCGACGAGGTCCCGTACGCCCCAGGCGACGAGGGCCGCGCCGGCCAGTACGCCGAGCGCCGGCCGGAGCAGGTCGCCGTCGGCGAGCAGGAGTCCCAGGGCGAGTACGCCGCCCGCACCGACCAGCTTGAGGATCGGCAGCGCGGGGCGTACCCGCCACTGCCGGGCGACCGTCTCGAACGTCACCCGACCAGCATGCCAGCGCGGCAGGTGACCGGCATGCCGGTGCCCACGGGCGGCGACGTCGCCGCGTCGGCGGCGTAGGATCGGGAACAGCCCAGGTTACCGGGGAGTAGACATGAGTGACGCGGTTATCGTCGGCGCGGTGCGTACCCCGGTCGGGCGGCGCAAGGGCAGCCTGGCCACGGTCCACCCGGTGGACCTGTCGGCGCACGTGCTGCGTGCCCTCGCCGAACGCACCGGCATCGACCCGACGCTCGTCGACGACGTGGTCTGGGGCTGCGTCTCCCAGGTCGGCGAGCAGTCGTGGAACGTGGCCCGCAATGCCGTGCTCGCGGCCGGCTGGCCCGAGTCGGTGCCCGGCACCACGGTGGACCGGCAGTGCGGCTCCAGCCAGCAGGCCCTGCACTTCGCCGCCGCCACCGTGCTCTCCGGACAGGCCGACCTGGTGGTGGCCGGCGGTGTCGAGTCGATGACCCGGGTGCCGATGGGTTCCAGCGCGGCGGGCGGGCTGCCGTTCAGCGGCCAGATCCTGGCCCGCTACCGGGGTGTCGAAGGGGTCGCCGAGGACTCGCCGCTGCCGTTCAACCAGGGCGTCGGCGCGGAGCTGATCGCTCGGCGCTGGCGGCTGTCCCGGACCCAGCTCGACGAGTTCGCGCTGGCCAGCCACGAGAAGGCTGCCGCCGCCCAGGACGCCGGGGCGTTCGAGGCCGAGCTGACCCCGGTGCCGCTGGCCGACGGCGGGAAGTTCACCGCTGACGAGGGCATCCGCCGGGAGACCTCGCTGGAGAAGCTCGGCGAACTGGCCACCCCGTTCCACCCGGAGGGCGTGGTCACCGCCGGTTCGGCCTCGCAGATCTCCGACGGCGCGGCGGCGCTCGCGGTCACCACCAGCGAGTGGGCCAGCCGGCACGGCCTGCGTCCGTTGGCCCGGGTGCACACCGCCGTGGTCGCCGCCGACGATCCGGTCACCATGCTCACCGCGCCGATCCCGGCCACCGCGAAGGCGCTGCGCCGCGCCGGGCTGGGCATCGAGGAGATCGGGGTGTACGAGGTGAACGAGGCGTTCGCCCCGGTGCCGCTGGCCTGGTTGGCGGAGACCGAGGCGGACCCGGAGCGGCTCAATCCTCGCGGCGGTGCCATCGCGCTGGGGCACCCGCTCGGCGGGTCCGGTGCCCGGATCATGACGACGATGCTCGCCCACATGCGCGACAACGGGGTGCGCTACGGCTTGCAGACCATGTGCGAGGGCGGCGGGATGGCCAACGCCACCATCGTCGAGCTGCTCTGACCCGTACGCGGTAAAAACCCGTCGCGGGCCGACTCCGGTGGGGGTTAGCGTGCCCCCGTGACCGCCGCGACCGCACCGTACACCGACTGGGACGACCGGATGTGGCGCGCCGCCGCGTGGGAGTGGGTGGCCGAGGCGCTCGCCCGCACCGGGCAGCGGATAACCGGCCCGGTCGAGCCACGCGTCCGACCGTGGGCGCTGATCTGGCGGGTGCCGACCGACGCCGGTGACGTGTGGTTCAAGGCGAACGCGGCGGGGACCGGCTTCGAGACGGCACTGACCGCAGCTCTGGCCCGGCTGGCACCCGGACGGGTGCTCGACCCGATCGCGGTGGACACCCGGCGGCGCTGGGCGCTGTTGCCGCACGGCGGCGCGACGCTGCGCGAGGCGCTGACCGGCGAGCCGGACCCGGCCCGGTGGGAACGGATCCTGCCCGAGTACGCCGACCTGCAACGGGCCACCGCCGCGCACGTCGACGAACTGCTCGGTCTCGGCGTACCCGACCATCGCCCGGAGGCACTGCCGGGGCACCTCGCCGAGTTGCTCGACGACGGTGCGGCGCTGCTGCTGGACACTCCGGACGGCCTGACCACCGAGGCCCGCGACCGGCTGCGGTCCCGGCTGCCCGAGTACGCGCAGCGGTGCCGGTTGCTGGCCGAGGGGCCGATCGGGCCGACCGTCCAGCACGACGATCTGCACGACGGGAACGTCTTCGTGACCGGCGACGGTCACCGCTTCTTCGACTGGGGCGACGCCTCGGTGGCGCACCCGTTCGGCACGCTGCTGGTGGCGCTGCGGTCGGTCGCGTACGTCAACGGTCTGGACGCCGGGGACCCGGCGCTGGGTCGGCTGCGCGACGCGTACCTGGAGCCGTGGACGGACCGTTGCGACCGTCCGACCCTGCTCCGGCTCGCCGAGACGGCGGCCGGGGTGACCATGGTCAGCCGGTCGTTGTCCTGGCGTCGGGCGCTGGACACCACCGACCCGAGTCGCGCCGAGTTCGCCGCCAGCGTGCCCGGGTGGCTCGACGAACTACTGGTCACCGAGTTCGCCTGAGCGCGTCGCGAGAGCCGGTCGAGAGGGGCTCGGCCGGGTTGCAAGACGTAACGTGGAATTTGCAAAAAGCATGTCGGTGAGCCACGTCACCCAGCGAACATCGTCGTTGGGCAGGTCATGGACGTCTTCTCCCGAACGTTCCTCCCGGCCGCCTCCGAGGCCGGCCTGGCGGTGCAGACCGCCACGCGACACATGCCGGTGTTCCGTCGCTGTGTGGGCTCCGGCGACGCCACCATCCTGGTCACCCGGTGCAGCCGACCCGATCGGCCGATGTCCGGGGACTACCTCCTCCTACTCACCCATCGACGGCTGGTGGTGACCCGGCAGACGCCGGTGCTGCACCGCCTGCGACTGCACCTCAACGCCGAACTCCGCGAGCTGAGCCACGTCACGTGGAGCCCCGACCCTCGGCTGCACTCGGTGGAGTTGGCTGCCACCGCGATCGACGGGATCCGTGAGCGGTTCCTGATCCGCACCCAGTTCCCGAAGCAGGTGTGGCAGCTCGACGCGCTGCTCAACCACGCGTTCCGCACCCGGGTACGCAGCGCGCTGCCCCGGATCGTGGCCACCGTCGCCGAGACGCCCGCCGCCACCCGGCCGACCACGCTGCATCCCGCCGTGGCCCGCTGACGCAGGACGGCCCGAACGCCACTGCGACTGCGGTGGTTCAGCGCTCCGCCGGCACGGCGTAACCCACGTGGTCCCGGAACTCGAACCGCCAGCCGGGCGGCACGAGATCCGCGCAGAGTCGGCGGCTGCCGGTGCAGACGATGGCATCCATCGCCGCCGGGTCGGCCGCCGGCCGGTGGTCCAACACCGACTGGAGCGCCGACAGCTCCGGGGACCCGCCGTCGGCGTCCCGCAGCAGCAGCCACCACGGGTACTCCCAGTCGTCGTTGCGCTGGGACAGACCGATCCGCTGGGCGTCGGCGGCACGCACCGCGTCGGCCGCCCAGCGGTACTCCTCCGCCCACTGCGGTCGTCGCAGGAAGCGGCTCTCCCAGTCCGACGTGGTGAAGACCGAGCCCGCGCCGACGAGTCGGCGCGGGAAGCCGTACGACACCGCGAGCACGCCGGCCAGCGCGCAGGTGGCCAGCACCGTCACCGTGAGCGTCGCGGCGATCGGCCGCCGGGCACTCCGCCCGGCACCGGCGTTCCGGCTCGACCGGCGCAGCACGGCGTCGAGCCAGAGCCCGGCCAACGGCACCGAGGCGGCCAGGGCGTAGAGGATCAACCGGTTGCCCCAGGGCTGCCATTTGATCATCGCGGTGTGCAGCACCACCGCGATCACCACCACCAGTGCGTACGCGCGCAGCGCACCGGCCGTCTCCGGGCTGACCCGGGCCGGACGACGCAGTGCCGCCACGGCACCGATCAGCACCAGCGCACCGGCCAGCGGGAAGGCCACCCGGTCCTCGTCCGGATACCAGGACGGCACCGGGAAGACCTCCCGCCCGAACGTGATCGCCCGGTCCTGCGGGTCCACGCCGAGCAGACCGGCCACGCCGACGATCGCCGCGGCGGAGGCGTCCCGGAGCGGGGCCAGCGGGGTGTCCAGCGCGGTGTGTC
Source organism: Micromonospora sp. NPDC049900 (assembly GCF_044461025.1). Taxonomy (NCBI): domain Bacteria; kingdom Bacillati; phylum Actinomycetota; class Actinomycetes; order Micromonosporales; family Micromonosporaceae; genus Micromonospora; species Micromonospora sp. NPDC049900. Next base: position 60,681 of record NZ_JBITKM010000013.1, on the reverse strand, counting down.
CGATGCGGAGCGCGTTCACCACCACCGACAGCGGGTCGTGCCGCTCCATCGGCACCGACTCGCGCAGCCGCTCCGGCCCGAGCGGGTGGCCGAACTCGACGTACACCCGGCCCAGGAACGGGCCGACCACGGCGGCGGCGACCAGCAGGATCAGCGCCGAGGCGCCGACCGTCCGGGCGGTCGGGGCGGCCGGGAGCCGACGGTCCGCGCCCGGCCGGTCCAGGTATGCCAGCCGGAGCTGACCCAGTCCCCAGAGCACCAGCAGCGGGCCGACCGCGAGCAGGCCGCTGGTCTTGGTCACGGCGGTCAGTCCGGTGGCCGCCCCGAGCGCGAGCAGTTCGCCGAATCCGGCGCGGTGACGCAGCCCGTCCAGGGCGACCGTGGCCGCGCACACCACCCAGGCGGCGCAGACCAGGTCGGTCTGGGTGCTGGTCGCCTGGAGCGTCACCATCGGCGTGGTGGCCAGCACGAAGACGGTGAGCAACTGGGCCCGTCGGGCGCCGCCGAGCTGCGCGGTCACCCGGGCGACCGCGATCAGGCAGAGCACCCCGGCGGCCCACTGCACCAGGTGGTGGAGCGCGTCGCCGCCGGTGAACAGGCGCAGGTGCAGCAGCAGGTACTCGGCACCCGGCGGGATGGTGACCTGCCGGTGGATCGCGGTGGCCCAGAGCGACAGGTCGCCCTGCGCCACCCAACGCTCCACCTTGGGCAGGTGATAGGTCTGCGAGTCGAAGTTGTTCGGCGCGGCGAGCAGGGCGATCAGCAGCTCGACCAGGACCAGCCCGACGACCACCCCGGCCAGCAGCCGTTCACCGCGACTCGCCGTACGCCGGAAGTCGGTGATTGACGCGCGCCAGCCGGTCTCCGCCGGGCGGTCCTGCGGGCCGGACGTGGTGGGTTCGACGGTGGTGACCGTACCGACGGCGGCCGGGGTGTCCGACGCTCCGGCGAGGACATCCGCCGAGGACGTCGTGGCGGGACGGCCACCGACCGACACCGCGTCGGAGGTGGCACGTGCGGCCTCCCGGGTCCGGCTGGTCGCCACGCGTCGCCGTGCGGCGAAACCGGCAGCGGCGAGGAAGAGGAGCCACGCCACTGCGAACGCGGGCGCGGTCAACATCCCCAGTGCACCGAGCACCTCGACGGTCAGCACCGCGAAGGCGCCGACGGTGAGACTCGCTCGGATCACCGTCAGCCGCCGTGGCGCGGTGTCACGCACGGACCGTGGCCGCAGTGCCACCGTCAGCGCGACGACGGCGACGACGGGGGCGAGGACGAACGGGAAGCCGGCGGCCGACATGGCCGGAAGTAAACACCATCGGCCTGAGTGCCCGACGGTCGATCTCCTGAGGCGGTCGCCACCACAGGACCGACCTGCCGGGGCTACGCTATGGCCGACACACTGCCGCCCTCGTGGAGATTCCCGTGAAGCTGTCGATCCTCATGCCGGTCTACAACGAGGAAGAACGCATCGCGGATGCCCTCAAGCAGGCGCTGGCGGTCGAGTACCCGTGCGAGATCGAACTCGTGGTGGTCGATGACGGCAGCCGTGACGGCACCGGTGAGGTCCTGGACCGGGCCGACGACGCGCGTCTGCGCGTGATCACCCACCAGCGCAACGCCGGCAAGGGCGCGGCCATCCGGACGGCGGTCGCCAACGCCGAGGGTGAGTACATGGTCATCCTCGACGCGGACCTGGAGTACGACCCGCAGGACATCCCCAAGCTGCTCGCCCCGGTGCTCGACGGCCGGGCGACCGTGGTCTACGGCAATCGGACCTTCGGCAGCCACAGTGCCTACAGCTTCTGGTACGTGATGGGCAACAAGGGCGTCACCATGGCGGCCAACGTGCTGTTCAACTCCTACATCGGCGACCTGGAGACCTGCTTCAAGCTGATGCCGGTGGAGCTCTACCGCTCGCTGGACGTGCGGTCCCGGGGTTTCGGCATGGAGGCCGAGGTGACCGGCAAGCTGTTGCGTCGCCGGATCCGGCCGTACGAGGTGCCGATCAGCTACCGGGCCCGGGGCCGCGAGGAGGGCAAGAAGATCACCTGGCGGGACGGCGTCGAGGCGATCTGGATCCTCGGTCGCGAGCGCACCCGCCGCCGTTCCGGGAGCGGCCCCGCCGCCTGACGCGGCGATCGGGGCGAGGACGACGGCGGGCGGCTCTCAGACCAGAGCCGGGGCGAGGAATGCGGTCACCTCCCGGTGCAGGCCCGCCACGTCCAGTCCGTGCCAACGGGTGTGGTCGTCGGCCGAGCCGTACCGGCGCAGCTCGTCGCGTCCCACGCCGAGTGCGAGGAGCCGGTGCGGCCGGTCCGCCAGTGCCGCCGTGACCACCCGGGTCGAGGTGCCCGCCAGGTAGGGCTCGACCAGGATCACCTCGGTCCCGGCGAGCGCCCGCAGACCGGCGGTGTCGAACGGGCGCGGGCGATGCGTGTACGCCACCGTGACCGGCAGGTCCGCTGCGGCTGCCACCGCCGCGTCCAACACCGGGCCGACCGCGACCAGCAGCGGCGCGCCCGGTCCCGCGTCGCGCACCACCACCAGCTCGCCGTCACCGCCGTACGGCCGCGCGTTGTGCAGCGTCGACAACCGCAGGTACGCCGAGGCGTCCCCGGCGACCGTGGCGCGCAGCAGACCGGGCACCTCGGCCGGGTGCCCCGGCACGTGCACCGTCCAGCCGGACAGGGTGTCGAACAGCGCCACGTCGGCCGGGCTCAGGTGGGTACGTCCGGCCGCCGCCCGGTCGTACGACGCACCCACGCTGACCAGCACCGCGTGTGCCGCCTGGTGGTCGAGGTCGAGCTTGATCTGCTCGTACGCCCGCTCCACCAGGAACGGTGCGTAGCTGTGCACGATCGGCCGTAACCCGGTCAGCGCCAGCCCGCCGGCCACCCCGAGCATCAACTGCTCCCGGATGCCGACGTTGAGCACCCGGTCGGGGTGCCTTCGGGCGGCCGGGGCGAACGCGTCGGCGGAGATGTCGGCGAGCACCAGGGCGGTCCGCGGATCCTCGGCCAGCAGGTGCGTGGTGGTCTCGATGAAGCTGTCCCGCATGGCTACTCCCCGCTCTCGACGACCGCGACGACGACGTGCGGCCGGTGTCCGTGGTGCCCGGTCAGGGCGGTGTGCAGCGCGTCGTGGTCCCGTCCGTCGACCGTGGCGGCGGTCCACCCGTTCACCGTGAACCGGGTGGCCACGCCACCGGGCCAGCCGTGGGTGGCGGAGGAGTTGTCGACCACGATCGCGGTCAGGTTCGGCAGGCCGGTCGCGCCCGCGTACGCGATCGCCTCGTGGTTGGAGCCCTCGTCCAGCTCGGCGTCACCGAGCAGGGCGTACACCCGAGTGTCGAGCAGTCCCTGGGCGCGTAGCCCGAGCGCGGTTCCGACGGCCAGCCCGAGACCGTGCCCGAGCGAACCGGAGCCGATCTCGACGCCGGGGACCAGCGTCCGGTCCGGGTGGTCGCCGAGCCGGCTGTCCGGCCCGCCCTGGTCGTCCAGCCAGTCGAGCGGCACGAACCCCTTGGCGGCGAGCACCGCGTAGTAGCCGGCGACCGCGTGTCCCTTGGAGAGCAGGAAACGATCACGAGCCGGGTCGTCGACGGTGTCCGGGGTGATCCGGAGGATCCGGTCGTAGAGCACCCAGAGCACGTCGACGGTCGAGTGGACGTTGGCGCCGAACACGCGGCCGGCACGGATCCGCTCCAGCAGCGGGGCGACCGGCGACCGGCCGTCGAGCGGCGCGGCGGCCTCGGCGACCCGGGCCGTGGTGGCGAGAGTAGTCATGCGGATACCCTGCAAGTTGAAGTCAGGTTCAACTCAAGGCGGTGTGATGCAGGAAGCCCTCACCATCGGTCAGCTCGCCGACCGCAGCGGCGTGGCACAGTCGGCGCTGCGCTACTACGAGCGGATGGGACTGATCCGGGCCGACCGCACCGGCGGCAACCAGCGCCGCTACCACCGAGGCGAGCTACGCCGGGTCGCGTTCATCCGGATCTCGCAGCAGGTCGGCATCTCGCTGGACGAGATCCGGGCCGCACTCGACTCGCTGCCCGCCTCCCGTACGCCCACCGCCGAGGACTGGACGCAGCTCTCCGCCGCGTGGCGGGACCGGCTGGACCAGAAGATCAGGCTGCTCGCCAAGCTCCGCGACGATCTCGACGGTTGCGTCGGCTGTGGGTGCCTGTCACTCCAGCGCTGCGCTCTCAACAACCTCGACGACCGGCTCGGCGCAGAGGGCCCCGGCCCCCGACTGACGCTGCCGAACACCCCGGCCTGTCAGACGTCGCTGCCGCCCAGTGCGGTGAGCAGCTAGCCGACGGTGAGCAGCACCTTGCCGAGGTGCTCGTTCGACTCGACCAGCCGGTGCGCCTGCGCCACCTCCCTGATCGGCAGCCGCCGGTCCACGACCGGGCGGACCCGCGCCGCCTCCACCAACGGCCAGACCTCGTCGCGTACCCCCTGCACGATGGCGGCCTTCTGGTCCAGCGGGCGGGCCCGCAGCGCGGTGGCCGCCACCGTGCCGCGCTTGGCCAGCAGCGCGCCCAGGTCCAGCTCGGCCTTGCGGCCACCCTGCATCCCGATCACCACCAGCCGCCCGTCCGGAGCCAGCGCGGCCACGTTCCGGCCGAGGTAGGACGCGCCCATGATGTCGAGTACGACGTCCGCGCCCCGCCCGTCGGTGACCCGCCGGACCTCCTCCACGAAATCCTGCTCCCGGTAGTCGACCAGGTGCACCGCACCCAGCTCACGCAACCGGGGATGCTTGGCCGCCCGCGCGGTCGCCACCACCCTGGCACCGAGCGCGGAACCGAGCTGAATCGCGAACGTGCCGATGCCGCTGCCACCACCGTGCACCAACAACGTCTCGCCCGCCGACAGCCGGGCCACCTGGACCACGTTCGACCAGACCGTGCACGCCACCTCGGGCAGCGCGGCAGCGTCGACCAGGTCCACCCCCGCCGGCACCGGCAGCAACTGCCCCGCCGGCACGGCCACCCGCTCCGCGTACCCGCCGCCGGCCAGCAACGCACAGACCTCGTCACCGACCCGCCACCCGGAGACGTCCGCACCGGTGGCGCTCACCACACCCGAACATTCCAGTCCCGGGTACGCGGGCGCGCCCGGCGGCGGCGGATAGTGCCCCTGCCGTTGCAGCAGATCCGCCCGGTTCACCGCAGTGGCCCGCACGTCGACGATCACCTCGTCCGGCCCCGGCTCCGGATCGGGCACCTCGTCCCAGCTCAGCACCTCCGGCCCACCGGGCTCGGCAATCACGATCGCGCGCATGGCCCAGTCTTACCCGATCATCCCGCCGTTCCACGCCCGGCCCCGCGCCGACATGCCCTGGCCCGGCTCCGCGCCGACATGCCCCGGCCCCGGCCCGCCCCGCCCCGGCCCTGGCCCGCCTCGCCCCGGCCCCGGCGCCCCGGCCCAGCCCGGCCCAGCCCCGGCCCGGCGCCGCGCAGACACGCTCCGGCCGCGTCTCGGACCGGCGGAAACCGTGCCGACCTGGACACTGTGGAGGCACCCGACCGCCCGCCGCGACGCTCATCCCGGGTCGGGTGGCTCACCCCATCGCCGATCCGCCGGACGTGGCAGACTATGCACGGCCGCGCCGTGCGTGGCACCGGGAGGGTTCGCCTAGTGGCCGATGGCGCTGGTCTTGAAAACCGGTAAGGCAGCGATGTCTTCGTGGGTTCGAATCCCACACCCTCCGCTCACCTGCCACGCGCACCCGCACCCGTCCACGCGCCCCACACACCCCCCGGGGCACCCCCCCACGCCGCACCATGGGCATGCCCGCCGCGATCATGGACTTGTGGCACGCGAATAGTGGCTGATGCCCCACTTCGACTTCGCCACGACTCCATGATCGGCGGGGCGCGGCGGGGCGGGGCGAGGTTGAGGCGGGTGGCGGTGTGGGAGCGGGAGTGGACGGCGGTGGCGGCGAGGCGGCGAGATGGTCGCTGCCTCAGCGCTGCGGTGGGCGTACCTGCTGGTTCTCGCGGATCTTCTGGGTGGCGAGGCGGTCCAGGGCCCGGCGGCGCTCGTCGGGTCGGGGCTGCTCGTCGTCGCGGTCACGTACGGCGTCGACGGCTGCGGTGACGAAGTCGCGCCAGATGCCGGCCACGGATCTCCCTCGCTCGATGGGTGCCAGGCTGACAACCCGGGTGAGCGGCCTTCGGTTACGGCGGACACCTCGCGTTTTCCCGGTTGGCACCGCGCGACAGGGTATGAAGGGGGACGCAGAACACCACTTCCACCGGAAGGACCTGTGTCGATGACCCTGGAACGCCCCATCGCCCCGGACCCGTACGAGCTGCTGCCGACCGTCGCCTCGTTCACGCTGACCAGCGACGACGTGCACAACGGTGAGCCGATGGACGCGGCGCACGCCCACGACAGCACCGGTGGGGGCAACGTGTCGCCGCACCTGGCCTGGTCGGGTTTCCCGGCGGAGACCAAGGGCTTCGTGGTCACCTGTTTCGATCCGGACGCGCCGACCGGCAGCGGGTTCTGGCACTGGGTGCTGGTCAATCTCCCGGCCGACGTGACCGAGTTGCCGCGTGGTGTCGCCGAGGGCGACCTGCGGGGCGCGTTCAGCGTCCGCAACGACTACGGCGCGCAGGGGTTCGGCGGTGCCGCGCCGCCGGCCGGTGACCGGCCGCACCGGTACGTCTTCGCGGTGCACGCCCTGGACGTGGAGCGCCTGGACCTCACGCCGGACGCCACCCCGGCCTACGTCGGCTTCAACCTGGCCTTCCACACCCTCGCCCGGGCCACTATCCGCCCCACCTACCAAATCACCCCCTGACTCACCCGCTGGCAAGCCGCGTTGATCAAGAGCCTTTCGCCATCGATCCCGACTGGGAGTGGCACAAACTTCTTGATCAACGCGGCGAGCGGGCGGCGAGCGGGCGGGTGGGCGGCGAGCGGGCGGGTGGGTGGTGGGCCGCCCGGGGGGAGGGGGCGTTTAGGAGGGGGTGCGGGCTACGGCGAAGACGGACTGGCCGAAGGGTGGGCGGGCGACCTGCTCGGCGGCCTTGGTGGCGGGGAGGACGAGGGTGTCGTAGACCTTCACCATCGGGCCCTCCTTCGGCATCAGCCGGAAGACCTTGGTGGCCATGAAGTAGCCGATCAGGCCGAGCGCGTTCGCGTAGTGGATCTTCTCCACCCGCAGACCGGCCTCGGTCATCGCGGCGGAGAGCGTCTTCTTGGTGTAGCGGCGCACGTGGCCGGTGGCGATGTCGGCCGGGCTCATCGCGAACTGGAACGCCGGGACGATGATGACCACCGCTCCGCCGGGGCGGACCAGTTGGCCCATCGTGCGCAGCGCCTCCACGTGGTCCTCGATGTGCTCCAGCACGTTGTACGACACCGCCGCGCTGTAGTCGCCCCGCTCCGTGTTGGGCAGCAACATCTGGCGCACCTCGATGGAGGGCTGGTCGGCCAGGCGCTCCTTGAGCGCGACCAACCGGTCCGGGTCGGCCTCGGTGGCCGTGAACCGGGGAAAGTGCTCGGCCCACTCAAGGGCGTAGTCGCCGAGCCCGCTGCCGATCTCGATCGGGTTGTCGCCCAGGTAGGGCACGGCCAGCTCGACGAACCAACGTCGGTGGTTGACCGCGGTGGCGAGGCCCTCCAGAACCTCGGACTGCACGCGCTGATCCCCAGTGATTTCTGCCATGCGTCGATTCCTCACGATACGACTCGACCCCGCGCCAGGACCGACTGAGTGAACCATCCGCCTGGAGGGCGGGAATATCGGGGCCCGCGGTGGCCGAATTACGGTCGGGTAGCTGCACGATCGGTGGTGGTCAGCGAACTCGGGAGATGTTACGCCAGTGGCTCGAAGGCCGCACGGTGGCCCGATACGCCGACTACGCTCCGAATTACCATGACTACTCCTGAATCGGGCCGCTCCGCCGACGAGTCCGAGGCGCCGGGGGTGCTGGCCGGGCCGCCGGAAGGTGGTCATCGGCCCAGCTCAGGGCGGTGGAAGGATGTCGCCGCCGTGGTGAGCTTCGCGGTGCTCGGCTTCTGGATCACCGCGCGGATGTGGCTCAACCCGGCCGACGGTATTCGCGACAATCAGACCGATATGGCCCAATTTCAGTGGATGATGGCGCACGGTGCGCGAGTGGTCACCGAATTCGCGTACCCGTTCTCCTCGGATCGGATGAACGTGCCGGAGTCCGTCAATCTAATGGCGAATACTTCCGTTTTATCCGTTTCACTGCCGATGACGCCGGTGACGCTACTGTTCGGCACCCGTACGTCGTTTCTGCTCTTCCTCACGCTCGGGATGATCGCCACGGCCACGGCCTGGTACTTCGTGCTCTCCCGGGTCCTCGTCGGCTCGCGCGGCCCGGCCTGGTTGGGTGCCGCCTTCTGCGCGTACGCCCCGGCGATGGTCTCGCACGCCAACGCGCACCCGAACATCGTCTCGCAGTTCGTGGTGCCGCTGATCGTCTGGCGTACCGTGCGGCTCGCCGAACCCGGTCGCTGGCTGCGCAACGGCGTCCTGCTCGCCCTGGTGATCGTCTGGCAGGCGTTCCTGAACCTGGAGATCCTGCTGATGGCCGCGATCGGTGTCGGCGTGGTCGTGGTGGCGCTGGCGATCGCCCGACCCGACCTGCGCGCCCGGACCCGTCCCTTCCTCGCCGGACTCGGTGTCGCCGCCGCGGTCGCGCTCGTGCTGCTGGCGTACCCGCTCTACGTCCAGTTCTTCGGGCCCGGCGCATACAACGGCCTGTCCTGGCTGATCCGGGGCTACTCCACCGACCTGGCCTCGTTCTTCACCTACGCCCGGGAGTCGGTGGGCGGGGACGCGCTCAGCGCGGCCCGGCTGGTCAAGAACCCCACCGAGGAGAACGCCTTCTTCGGGTGGCCGCTGGTGATCCTGGTGGCGGCGGTGGTGTGGTGGCTGCGGCGCAATCCGGTGGTGATCGCGTTGGCCGGGCTGGGGCTGGTCTTCGCGGTGCTCTCGCTCGGGCGGGAGGTCCGCTTCGACGGCCGGGGCACCGGGATACCCGGCCCCTGGGCCGTGCTGGAGGACCTGCCGGTGCTGCACTCCGTGGTGCCCACCCGCTGGTCGCTGGCGATCACACCGATCGTCGGGCTGCTGCTCGCCTACGGTGCCGAACAGGTCCGGCAGGTCGCCATCCGGCACCCCGACCGGCGTCGGCAGATCCGGTTCGGCACGGCGACCGTGCTGGCGATGGCCCTGGTGCCGGTGCTGCCCACCCCACTGCCGACCAAGCGCCTCGAACCGACCCCGGAGTTCGTCACCTCCGGGGCCTGGCGTCCCTACCTGGCCGGCGGGCGCAGCCTGGTGACCCTGCCGTTGCCCGACACCGAGTACGCCGAACCGCTGCGCTGGTCCGCGCAGACACGCTTGCAGATGCCGATCGCCCGTGGCTACTTCCTCGGGCCGGACACCCGGCCCGGCCGGGACCGGATCGCGCTGTTCACCGCATCGCCGCGTCCCACCAGCACCTTCTTCGGCACGATCCGGCGGACCGGCGAGGTGCCGCCGATCACCGCGCGGGACCGGCAGGAGGCGGTCGAGGACCTGCGGTACTGGCGGGCCGGCGCGGTCGTCCTCGGCCCGCACGAGCAGGCCGAGGCGTTGCGTACCGGGATGACCGAACTGACCGGCGTGGAGCCCACGTACACCGGCGGGGTGTGGCTCTGGGACGTCCGCCCGCTGGTCGGGGACTGACCGCTCAGGAACTGCGGATGCAGCAGCCCTGGCAGACCTTCGGTGAGGGCAGCGTGAAGGCCAGGCAGCAGGTGCGGCGCTGCACGGTCGGCTCGCCGTTGCGTCCCGGCACCAGCTCCACCAGGTCGGCCAGGTCGAGCGCGCCGAGCAGGGTGTCCACCGCCTCGACCGCCGAGCCGGGCAGGCTGTCGGCGGCCCGCAGCACCCCGTGCGCGATACCGGAGGCCACCGAGCCGAGCAGCGTACGCGTGCCGATCCGGACCTCGCCCTGGATGGCGGCGATCATCGGCGACAGGTGCGCGTCCAGCAGTGTGCCGCGCAGCGCGGTCAGCAGGGCCTGGTCGTCGGCCAGCACCCGGACCTGGGGCAGCCCGGAGACGGCCAGCGGGTCGTTGGGCAGGACCGCGATCGGGGTGGACCGGCGCAGGCCCAGTGTGATCAGGGTGCGCGGGTCGGCGAAGTGGACGAGGGCGGCGTCGGCGTCGAGCAGCGGCACCCGGCGGGCGACGGCCCAACCGAGCACCACCGGCAGTGCCGCCCAGTAGCTGTACGCCTTCCAGGCGACCGCGGCGGAGGCGTGCGGAGTACCGCCCCAGAGGCGGACGGCCGAGTCGAGCAGCTCGGGCACCTGGGCGCCGCTGGTCAGCGTCGTCGCCGGGGCCCAACCCGCCTCGTCCGGCACGACCAGCCCGGCGGCCAGGCCGGGCAGCACGTCGGTGCCGAACATCGCCCGCAGGGTCGCGGTGACCGGGGCCAGCGGTGCGGCCGAGGCGGCGTGGACGGGCAGCACGGCTGTCACCTGTTCCACCCCCGTCCGAGACCCCACTGGCCAAACTAAGGCTAGCCTAACCACACTTTCGTTGCCCGGGGAACCGGGAAGAGCGAAATGGCGAGAGGTTCGGATCACTCTACGGCCGGTGGTCACGCAGAGTGCCGTACCGGAGACTCGGGGCAGTATCGGTAGAAAACGCTCAGCGGTCAAGGGTCCTGTCGACAAGGTGCCAGTTGTGTGCGTGATCGGCAACGCAACGTGAAACTTGATGCACCCGGCCACGAGGAAGCTGATGACGACCTCACCGCTCGATCGGGCTGCCGACTCGTTCGCCGCCGAACTCGCACGGCACCGGACGGAGCGGGGGCTGTCCAAGAAACAACTCGCCATCCTGATGGGCTTCGACCCGTCGTACGTCAGCCACGTGGAAGGGCGGCGGCACCGGCCCACCGAGGACTTCGCCCGGCGCGCCGAGGCCGTCCTGGAGGCCAGCGGCGCGATCTGGCAGCGGTTCCGGGAGTACGACGACCTGCGTCACGCCCGAGCCGAGCGCTACCACCGGGAACCCGCCCTCCCCGGCCAGTGGATGCCGCCGGGCACCGGACTCATCGTCGAACGCGAGACCGCGGTCCTCACGCACACCGACGACTCCTACCACTGCGTCATCCGCCGGGAGCTGTACAACGCCGGCACCGAACCGGTCACCCGCTACCTGGTCCGGATCGCCGTCGACCGCTACCCGAACGACCCCGGACGGTCCAACCGGCACCACCGGGAACACCCGCTGACCTTCGCCGAGCTGCAACTGAGCGCCTACCGGGAGGAGTCCGGCGAACGGGAGGCCATGCACTGGCGGGCCAAACACGACCGGGACGCCTTCAAGGAGATCTGGCTGCTGTTCGAGAACGCCGACCGGCGCTTCCCGCTCTATCCGGGCCGCCGGGCCACCATCGAGTACGCGTACACCGTCGGGCGGGACAAGTGGGGTCCCTGGTTCCAACGGGCGGTCCGCGTACCGACCCGGCACCTCGCCGTACGCCTCGATCTGCCGGCGGCGCTGGACCCGCAGGTCTGGGGCGCGGAGACCTCGCTCTCGGCGGAGGAGGGGCCACTGCGCACGGCGGTGACCCGGCGCGACGAGGACGACCGGGCGATCTTCGACTGGGCGACCGACGAGCCGCCGCTGAACGCCCGCTACCGGATGCAGTGGCGCTTCCGCGCCGAGCCGGAGAGCGAGCCCGAGGGCGGCCGGGTCCGACCGTCCGACCGGATGCGGGGACTCGGCATCGTGCAACGCGGCGCCGACCTGCTGCGGCAGCCGGCCCGACCGTTCGACCTGCCCCGCGAGGAACACTCCGCCCGCGAGATCGTCGACCGGCTGGTCACCGCGGTGGCCCGGCTGGACGAGATCCACCCGTTCACCAAGGGAGTCGGCGTCGCCGCACCGCAGCTCGACATCGGTCGCGCGGTGGCCGTGGTACGTCCGCCCGACCGCACGGCCGAGCCCGTCGTGCTGCTCAACCCCCGGGTGGTCGAGGCCGCGCCGGACACCGACGAGCAGTACGAGGGCTGCCTCTCCTTCTTCGACCACCGGGGGCTGGTGCCCCGCGCCCTGCGGATCGACGTCGAGCACGCGCAGTTCGACGGCGGACGGGTGATCACCTCGTTCGAGTTCGGCATGGCCCGCCTGGTCGCGCACGAGATCGACCACCTGGAGGGCCGGCTGTACGTCGACCGGATGGCACCCGGCGTGCCGCTGGTGCCGATCGAGGAGTACCGCGAGTCCGGGAATCCCTGGCGCTACTGACCCCTGCCGCCGTCACGGTTGGCGCCACCGCGCCCGGTTGTGAGCGAGGGACTCATAATCCCTCGGTCACGGGTTCGCGGGTTGGCGCCACCGCGCCCGCCCGGGTGGGAACGACGGCCGGACGGGCGCGGGTGGCGTGGGCGGTGCCGGTCCGCCCGATCAGGGGGACCGGGGCGCGTGCCCCAGGGGGCAGGGGCACGCGCCCCGGCTCGGGGGGAGAAAAGCTCTACAGGTTGCCGAAGGTGTCGTACCGGGTCTGTTGTGGCGGGACGTCGTCGGCGGCGAGCACCCGCAACGTCGACCGGACCATCGAGGCGGAGCCGGAGACGTAGCAGTCGTGCGCGGTCCACGGCCCGTACCGGGCCACCACCTCGGAGATGTCGCCCTGCTCGCCGTCGAAGTCCGGGTCGTCGCTGCACGCCGGGGTCACCGACAGCCACGGATGGGCCGCCACCAGTTCCCGCAACAGGTCGAGACCGTACAGGTCAGCCTCGGTGCGGGCGCCGTAGAAGACGTGCACCCAGCGCGACCGGTTGTGACCGGCCAACTCCTCCACCAGGGCCTTGATCGGGGCCAGCCCGACCCCGCCGGCGACACAGAGGATGTCCCGCTCCGACGCGCGGTCCAGCGTCATCGACCCCATCGGCGCGGCCACCCGCAGCAGGTCACCTGGCTTGATCCGACGGACCAGGGCACCCGAGACCCAGCCGGCGGCCTCCGTCGGCGTACGCACGTGGAACTCCAGCACGTTCTCGTCGTTCGGGGCGTTCGCCACCGAGTACGTCCGCCACACGCGGGGATGGTGCCGAGGTGCCTCGACACTGACGTACTGGCCGGCCTTCCAGGTCAGGGGAGTTTGCAGGGCTCGGCAGGTGAAGACGGCGGTGTCCGAGCCGTACCGCTGATGGGTCAACACCTCCGCGTGCCAGTACGGCGGGTTGTCGTCCGCCGCCGCCCCGGCCAGCATTTTCTCCGCGATCGCCGCGTACGCGTCCCGCCACGCCTGGTCGTACTCCAGATTCCATCCGTCCCCGGCGGTGCTGCGCAGGGCGTCCAGCAACGCGACGCCCATCGTCTCGTAGTGCGTCGTCTCGACGTGGTACTTGCGGTGGTCCCGGCCCAGCGCCCGCAGGAACTCGTCGAACCCCTCCGGGTCGTCGACGGTGTGGATCGCCGTGATGATCGCTTCGAGAAGCCGGTCACCCTGCCCGGACATCTGCACCGGGAACAGCTTGCGCAGTTCCGGGTCGAGGAGGAAGAGCCGCGCGTAGAAGTGGTCGGTCAACCGGACCCGGTCCTCCTCGACCAGGCTCCAGCTCTCCTTCAGCAGCCGCGCGAAGTTGTCCACCGGAGGGCGCTCCTTCTTCTGACGGCGGGATCGGGAACACCGATAGAATGTCCACGGAGCGTGCATGAAGGTCGCACAGAATGTGCGATCCGACGTGAGGCGCGCTCAGTGGCACCCGGATGCCACCAGCGCAGACGGTCGGGCAGAGTGGTGCGGTGACCGCAGAGTTCACCAGCCCTACGTCCCGTCGGACGCTCGGCACCGAGACGATGCTCGTGCTCGGCCTCTCGCTCGGCCAGTCGGCCGTCTACGCCACCGTCTCGATCATCGCGAAGCTGACCGCCGAGGGTGGACTCTCCCGGCAGACCGCCGCACTGAACACCTCCGCGTCGGCCCGGCCGTACCTCGACCTCACGTACCAACTGCTCGGCATCGTCTTCGCGCTGCTGCCGGTGCTGCTCGCCGTACACCTGCTCACCCGCGACCCCGGCGATCCGGTCCGCTCCCTCGGCCTGGACGCCCGACGGCCCTGGGCCGATCTCGCCCAGGGAGCCGGGCTGGCGGCCCTGATCGGCCTCCCCGGCCTGGTGTTGTTCTGGGCGGCGGCCCAGCTCGGCATCAACGCCACCGTGGTGCCGGCCGCGCTGCCCGACCTCTGGTGGACCGTGCCGGTGCTGATCCTCGCCGCCTTCCAGAACTCGATCCTGGAAGAGGTGATCGTGGTCGGCTACCTGATGACCCGGCTACGGCAGCTCCAGTGGCGCGTCGGAGCGATCATCGCCACCAGCGCCCTGCTCCGCGCCTCCTACCACCTCTACCAGGGCTTCGGCGCGTTCATCGGCAACGCGATCATGGGCGTCGTGTTCAGCCTCTTCTACCTGCGTACCCGCCGGGTGATGCCGTTGATCGTGGCACACGCCCTGCTCGACATCTTCGCCTTCGTCGGCTACAGCCTGCTGCCCCGAGAATGGTTCGACTGGCTCTGACCGCGCGGCCCCCTGGTCCGGTGGCGGTCGCCGGTCGCGCGTCCGGGCGGTCGGGGTGGGCCTCGGTCGGTGGCCTTCGCCGGTCGCGTGGCGTCCGGCGGGCCGTGGTCAGCGACGTCGAGGTGGGCGCCGCCCAGCCGCTGCGCCGCCAGCCTCCAGCCGCCGTCATGCCCTAGGTCGGGGCGGGCGGTAGGCGGCGACCGCGCGGGAGGCCAGCCGCTCCACCGCCGCCGAGTCACCGACCGCCGCCGTCACCAGCGCCGCGCCGGGCAGCAACCGGGACGCCCAGCGCAACGCCAGCCAGCCGCCCGCCTGCGCGGCCAGCGGTGCCGCCAGCCGCCAGGCCGCCTCGGCAGCCCTCGGCCCCGGCTGCTCGCCCGGCCCGTCCGCAGCCCGAGCCGCCGCCAGCGCCGACCGCGCACTCGCCTCGTCCGGGTGCACCTGCGCCAACACCAGCAACTCCACCGCCCGCTCCGGATCCGCCGGATCGCGGCCGTACGCCGCCGCCAGGTGCAGCACCAGATTCGCCTGCGTCCAGAGCACCGCCGCCAACTCCACCACCGGCGCGAACGCACCCGCCAACGCGGCCGTCGCCCCGCCGAACCCCGCCTGCCGGACGAACCGCCGGCCCGCGAGCCGGGCCAGACCGTCGCCGTCCGCCTCCGGGTACCGCTGCCGCAGCCGCCACGCCCACGCCGCCGCCGCCGGGCCGAGCGCCTCCACGGCGCTCAGAGCGAGCAACTCCGGGGCATAGCCCGGGTGGTCCAGCACCCGCGCCACGAGAATCCGCAGATCAGGCGTACGCCCGGCGAACTCGGCCCTGCTCCCGTCGTCCGAGGTCCCTCCGGCTGAGGTCCCGCCGGTCGGCGGCGTCGGCTCAGCCGGCGCGGGTGAGGTCAAGGTCGACTCGGCCGGTCGAACCTCGGCCGGTGGTGTGTCGGCTGGGTGGACCTCAGTTGGTGGGTTCTCGGCCGGTGGGTTCTCGGTCGGGCGGACCTCGGCCGGTGGGTTCTCGGCCATGGTGGATGAGGTCTCGGTCGAGGCACGGGCGGTTTCGGCGGGCGTGGGGGAGGTCTCGGCCGGGGTTGGTGAGGTCGGCTCGGCTCGGGGCGTCGCTGCGACACCGCCTGCTCCGGCCCGGGCGGCTGCGATCCCGGTCACCTTCGTCGCGTGCTTCCCAGCCGGTGCGGCCTTGGCCGCTGCCTTCCTCGTCGTCTTCTTCGCCGGGACGGACCCGGAGGAGGCAGTTTCCGCCGCCGTGGTCCTCCTCGGCGCGGCCTTCCTGGCCGTCTTCCGAGCCGGACCCGCCTGCGGCGCAGTGACATCCTGCTGCTCGTCGCCGATCGACGACGCTTCGGTCGCACTGTGCTGTTGGCGGCTGGTCGACGACGCTTCGGTCGCACTGTGCTGTTGGCGGCTGGTCGACGACGCTTCGGTCGCACTGTGCTGCTGCTTGCTTGTCGACGGCCCGTCGGCCGCACGGTGTTGCTGGTCGTTGGCCGACGGCGTGCCGGTCGCCATGGCGGCCCTCGGGGCATCGGTGGAGCCGGGGGTGGCTGCCTCCGGCCCGCTCGCTCCGGAGGTCGAGCGGGAAGTCCTCTTCGCGGCGACCTTCCGACGAGGGGGCGTAGAGGCGCCCGGAGACGCCGCAGGCGGCTCCGTGACCTCGCTGCGGTCGGGCCGGCTTCCGTCGTCCCCCACCGGCCCGGCCTCCGACGAGGACGTAGTCGCAGGTGGAGGCGTGGGGGTGAAGGGCGTCCTGGAAGAAGCAGGACGAGTCTGGCGAGGCACCGGCTGTTCCGGTACGGGCGGCGGCTGGAAGACCACCCCCGGCGCGGCCTTGGCCCGACGAGGTCGACGCCCGCCCTCGTCCTCCGGCGCCTCGTCCTCCTTCGGAGGCGCAGGTGCCGGGGGCGGCGTGAACGTCGCCTTCGGGGAGCGGCGACGCGCTTCCCGAGCAGGTTCCGGACGATCATGATCGCGTGGCGACTCCTCCTGCATGTCGATGGAGCGTAGTCGCGATCACGGCGACGCACAGCGCAAGAATCCCCTCGCCGGTCTGCGGGTCGGCGGGTTCCGGTAGTCGCTTTGCCCCCAGACGGGCGGGGCCTGTATCCTCGGGCGCGGTGGTCTGCGGGCCACCAGGGAGACTTCGCCTAGTCTGGTCTATGGCGCCGCACTGCTAATGCGGTTGGGGTCTTAAAGCCCCTCCCGGGTTCGAATCCCGGAGTCTCCGCGCGAAGGCCGGGTGTGTAGACTGGCCGAGCACCAGCGCCCGTAGCTCAACGGATAGAGCATCTGACTACGGATCAGAAGGTTAGGGGTTCGAGTCCCTTCGGGCGCACAAGATCGACAAGGCTCTGACCTGCCATTACGGCGGTCAGGGCCTTGTCTGTTTGTGTCCCTTGTGGATGGTTGGCTGCTCGGTGGCTGCTCGTGCGACGAGCATCCCCTGCGTGTCGGTCTGTCCGGGGGCGTCCGGTCGGGTCCGTGCGAGCTTGGCGATGCCGAACTTTCACCCTTCCTCAATCAATTCACGAATACTGATCGAATGCGTGGAGGGCGGGGTGGGTGGGGGCGTGGTTCCGCATCTTGTCGTCGACGTGAATCGGCGCGGTTTTGCGTTGTGGTGCGGCGTGGTGGGCTTGCGGTGGGCGCTGGCTTGCTTTGGCGTGGTCGGTTACGGTGGCGTCGCTTTGTGTCGATGTGATCTGTGTGTGCGGGTGTGGAGGGGCGGTCGCCGTGATCGATCCGCAGCGGGTGCACGATGCGAAGGTGGCGTTGGGTGCGAGGCTTGCGGGCTGGCGTCACGCGCGTGGGTTGACTCAGTTGGCGTTGGCGCGGCGGGTGCCAATTTCACGAACCACGATCGCCTCGGTGGAGCGTGGGCGGCAGTGCCCGGACCGGATCTTCTGGCAGCGCTGTGACGCGAATCTTGCGGCTGGTGGAGAGTTGCTGGCCGGCTATGACGACTATCGGCGCCTCAAGCGGCAGCTTGATCTGGAGAAGGCTGAGGCGGATCAGCGCGCACGGTGGGGTGAAGCCGAGGACTGTTCGCTTTCGGAGGGGGATAGCCATGCTTCGTTGATTGCGGCACCGAAGCCGACGTCAGTCAACGGTCCGGGCGGTCTGACGGCGCCGCTGTCGCAGGTGACCATTGTCGCGGGTGAAGGCGAGGGCGACGTGGGCGAGGGTGACGTCGCTACGCTTTCGGTCATGTCCGACGGGCAGGCGATGTCAGTGCGGGTGAGTCGCAGGGCTCTGCTGGAACTCGCCGCTGGGCTCGCGACTGTGCCGGCTTTGACGATCACCGGCGAATCTCGCTCACGGGCCGTTGATCCGGCTGTGGTGGACCATTACGCGGAGCTTCGCGCGTTCCTGGTGCGGGCGGATGACCGGCTGGGTGGCCTGACGATTCTGTCGACGGTCGAGCAGCAGATCACCACGATCGCCGTGCTGCGGAGGCAGGCGCGTGGGTCACTTCGTGACCAGTTGCTCAGCACGGAGGCCCGGTGGAGTGAGTTCGCTGGTTGGCTCAGTGACGATCTCGGTGACCGGGCGGCGGGTGGCCGCTGGCTGGACCAGGCGGGAAGCATGGCGCAGGAAGCCGACGATCAGGAGTTCTGGGCGTACGTGCTGGCGCGTAAGGCCCAACGGTTGGTGGGTACCGGTGACGAGGACCGCGTCGTCGGGATTGCTCGTGTGGCGGCCCGCCTGCCGGATACGCCTACCCTCGTGCGTGCCTTCGCCGCCGTGCAGCAGGCGCATGGCAGTGCCATCGACAACGACGCCTGCGCATTCGAGGCCGCGATCGAGCAGGCTCACGAACTCGTCGCGACCGTTCGCACGGCCGGGGATGACAGCACACTCGGTTCCTTCTGCACCCGGCCGTATCTGGCGGCGCAGGAAGGTGAGGGGTGGCTGCGCCTCAACCAACCCCGAAGGGCCGTCGACAGTTTCACCGCCGCCGTCAACGAGTGGCCTGACCGGTACCGACGCGAGCGGGGCGTGTACCTGTCGCGCACCGCGCACGCCCACCTGGCGGCCTCGGAGCCCGTCCGTGCCGCCACGGTCGCGGCCCAAGCGTTGACCGTCGCGACCACGACCGGCTCGGCCCGAGTGCACCGCAACGTGACCGTCCTGGCCCACCGCCTCGAACCCTTCGCCAGCCAGCCCGAAGTCCGGCACCTCATCGACCACCTCGCCGCCACCACATGAACCACCACCCGCCCCCGCCCGACCATGCCGATCCACCGGATGTGGCCTTCGTCGGCCGCGCCAACATCGACATCACCGTGCGGATCCCCCAACGGCCCGTGCCCGGCCGCACCACGTTCGCCTCGTCGCCCGCGACGACCACCCCGGGCGGCAAGAGCCTCAACCAGGCGATGGCCGCCCGACGAGCGGGCGCCCGCACCAGCCTGATCAGCACCGCCGGCGACGACCAATGGGGCACCTTCCTGCACCAGGCACTCATCGACGCGGCCGTCGACGTGTCCCACTTCCACCTTCTACCGACGACTCCGACCGGCATCGCGATCATCGAGGTAACCCCCGACGGGGAGAACTACATCGTCCTCGCACGCCCTCCCGCCACCGAACTCACCGCCGCGCACGTACGCACCGCACTACATCAACTGCCGGCCCCGATCGTCATCACCCAACTCGACCTCCAGCCCGACGCCGTGCACGCCGTCCTCGACCACCACCGCGCCAGCACGCTCATCGGCAACCTCGTACCACATCCCACACTCGGGACGAACGCGCTCGGCGCGCTCGACCTGTTCGTCTCCAACGAAACCGAAGCGGCAACCATCCTCGGCCACCACCACACCGACCCATCAGTCGCCGCCCAAGAACTGCGCAAACTAGGACCACGAGCAGCCGTGGTGACCGCCGGCGCCCGCGGAGCCGCCTACAGCAGCCCCGACCACACCGCACTCGTGCCCGCACCACACATCGACGCCATCAACACCACCGGCGCGGGCGACACCTTCCTCGGCACCCTCACCGCCGAACTCGCCCGCAGAACTCCACTACCCCACGCCATCGCCCAAAGCGTCGCCACCGCCACCACGCATGTGAGCACCACAAGAAGAGGGCAATAGCGCACGCGCCGCACTCTGCCGAACGCTCGATCCCGAGCAGCCACACCAATGACGACGATCTCGTCGGTCCCTGGGGGCACCCGGATCTGCCAAGGAGGTGCCCAGCAATTTCTGCCTCATCTGAAGGAGCCCGGTCGTTGTGATCTCCGAGATCGTTCACCCTGGGGCCAGTTTGGAGTGGCAATCGCACCTTCCTGCCACTGACCGATCCTTGGAGTACCGGGCGGGGCATCAATCCTTCATCCGTGCCGGTCGATGGCGCGGCCCCGGCAACGAAAGCGTGTGATGGCCATGGATTTCGTGCGGTGGCAGGATGAGGCGCATGAGTAGTGCTGTGAATAAAGCAAGGGCTGAGGTCGAAGCGTCCGCACAGCTTGGCCTGCTGATCGCACGAGCTGACCTAGGATACGTGTGCGCGGCCATCGGAGGAAGCGTCGTCGAACGAGGGCTCGTCTTCCTTCAGCATGCTGTTTTGGTTGCTTTCGAGGCACATGCCTTTTGCACGCGGCAGCTTGGAATTGCCATGCCGGACCTCCTATGGGATCCAGCGCTAGCCGCTGCATCGCGCACACGTGGTAAGTTCTTCGACGACAACCGTCGCGACATTGAGAAGTTGGCGGGGGACATCCGCTTGCTCGCAGACGCAACACGGGCTTCCTTTCGAGAGGGCAGGCGTCGGCGCTTGGCTAGACTCCTTGGAATTCATAATCCCGACCTTGCTGTGCTGAGCGTGCGCCAGATTCCGGTGGCGACCAGCATCAGCCTCGCTTTCCATTCGGGGAACCAGATCCCTGGACCCAACAATATTCAGGCGGCGGGACGGGTCGTTCACGACCTCGCCGTGGGTATCGGCCAAATGGTCAGTGCGCTCGGCCTCGCCGAGGCCAAGCACAGCGCGCCAGCAGGCGAACTGGATTCGGCCTGGGTCTGGGGTGACGGTGACTCAAAAGAATGCTATTTGCAAGCGTTTTCAGGAGACGTGCCCGAACGATACGTCCCACTCCTACTCCTGCTTCAGAACGCTGTCGCCACGGCCGCGAGCGTCGCCACTTCCAGATGCTGCGGCGATTGCGGTTTTGCGGCGTTCAAACACCGGCTCGTCGTCGTACATCATGCCGTGCGGTCACTCGCAAAGCTCAACAATACCCCATCTCTAGACAAAGCGAGCTTCGCGCGATTGGAGTCTCTGCTCGATGATCCCGGGTTGGCTGAGGTGCTCCGCTTGCGGTCCCTTCGAAACGGGCTTGTCCACTTGGGACTTTCCGACGTCCCACCAAAAGTATTCACGGCAGACCATCCCCTTGAGGGCGTTATCATGCACTACGCGTCTGGGCAGGGATACGCAGACGTCGACGCCCTCGTCAGCCGATCCCTGGCTCTAATTAACGATCAGCTAACTGAATGGTTGTTGACACCTCCGGACGGCGGTGTCGGCTTTGCCGGACTGCTGCGGCCACCTCCGACTGCATGAATCTCGTCGCTGGAACGCACGAAGCGCCGCCGTCCGTGCGCAACGCCAAACTCGAAACCGCACGCGTGACGTAGTACGGCAGCAGGGACCGCAGTCCACCCGAACCAACCTGCCTGGTCGACGTCAAGACCAGACATCCGCTCATCGTGAAGTCAGACACCGACCAACACGCAAGCCGGTCACGTCAGCCCGACAAGCTAGCCAACAAGGTGCATTGCGAGGTCCGAGGGCTCTCTGCGATTCCAATCCACGCGGACTGTCCCGAGCGTGCCCGCGCCGCCCGAACCCGGCTACTCTCCAACCCCATGAGCAACGTGGCCGGAGCGAAGACAAGCCGTGAAGAAGAGATCGCCTTTCTGGCGCTAGAGCAGGTGCTCGGCGTCGACATCAAACTCGCGGATGCCGGCGCCGGTAACAGAAAGCCGGACGGTTCTTGGGTATACCCCGATGAGCAGAGGCGCCGGGGCATCGTCGAGGTAACTTCACCTCCGGCCACGAGCCTAATGCGCGAGTGGGCACGAGCGAAGAAGGCGGGGCGTCCCCAGATCGAGAGCGGATCGATCGCCTTGCGCTGGAACGAACTCGCTCAGGTGTGTGCCGAGATGCTTGCGGAAGGCTGGGCCCGCGATAACCTCGATAAGCTCCGAGCCCATCCGGCAGATGAACGGCATCTCTTCCTTTTTTCGCGGGGCCACTCGGGAGGCGCCCATTACTTCTATCGACTGTCGGATTCTTATGCAGACGGATCAATTGAGCACGTCGATGACATTGTACTCCCTCCCGGCATCTCGGACGTCTGGTTTCGAGGTCGGGCACGGCGAGATCTTGGCCAACCACTGGGCTCGGCGGAACTTTGGTTGGCGAGGTATCAAACAGGGTCGGGGTGGCACCGCTACGTGGTGCGAATCGAGGAACAGCAACTGCCGTCCCCAAATCCGCGTATCAGTGACGATGGCGTTCCCGTAGGATGGCGCATCCTGAAGGATCGAGCTATTAAGTCAGCTGACAGCTGATGCAGCGCGCGAAAGGATTAGGAAAGCGGCCATTATTGGAGTCTTGCTGAACTCAACTGCCGCACTACGTGCGCAATCCCGCCGAAGTGCCCCGGTACTCACGCGTTTTTCCCGTCGTCTGTTCCGCTGTCCTCCAGGAGCGCCTTGGCCAACCCCATCGGCTTAACCTCGACGCTACCCACTTGAAGAACGATCGACGCCGTGGCGCGGCCGTCTCCCGTGCAGTCGCCACAGGTATGTTTGACGATGTGCGGGTGGACTGTTTCGGGCACTACCGTTTCGCCGGTGTCGTCCGCCAGTAGCATCGCCCCAAGGAGGATGTATTTGTTTACAAGCTTGGCGATCTGCACCGCGATCTCGTCGCCAGCCTCGCGCAGGTCCAGCAGCCTTACTGTGAGCGCCTGTACTGCCTCGTTGCTCCGATCGATGTACTTTCCGGTCCGCGGATGCTGAAAGAGAGTGGCCGTTCCGCACCTGTTGCAGCGATTCAACGCGACTGCATGCGTCAGCTCATTGCGCTCGTCGGCTGCCGTGAGCACTTCGAGCAACCATTCGCTGGCGCGGTCGGGCAACAGGTGCGGGTACTTCTCCTGAAACTTGAGCGCTTGCTTAGCCGCTTGTTTAGTGGTGAGCCCAGAGTCTGGTGGCTTCGGCATCGACGATAGGTGGCCGTAATCGAGCATTCGAAGCATGTCGATCAGCAGCTCGCTCAACGCCGTATCCGCGAGCATGAGGTGGCCAAGGTCCCCCACCCAATCGCCTACTTTCGCCATGCTGGCACGATACAATCCAGGTAGGACATCCCTCGTCGTGCGTCTCTCGGCTCGGTCCGCGTACTGATCTGCCGCAAGCCGCTCGCTGCGGAGCCTAACGGAGGCGATGTATGGCCGTGCCGATGTCAGGCCGCGATCGGTGCCTTGATGATGGTGGTGACCCTCGCCGCCGCGACGGCTTCGGCGAGGGCGATGCGTTCGCTGCGCCAGGTGCATCTCCGACTCGTAGGCCCGACGACATCTGCCGACGTGACTGAGTTCCGTAACGCCTTCTCCCTCGTCGAGTCCACGGTCAAACTCTGATCATGGGCTTGATCTTTGGAGCGACGACCATGGACGAGGCGAACCGGGCTGCGGATGTCGCCGTACTGCCGGTGGGCAGTTTCGAGCAGCACGGCGACCACCTTCCTCTGATGACGGACACCATCGTGGCCTGCGCGATCGCACAAGCTGCCGCAACCGCCTACGAGTTGCTGCTGCTGCCCCCGGTGACGATCAGTTGCTCGCAGGAGCACACGGGATGGCCCGGCTCGGTGAGTATCCGCTCCTCCACCCTGACCCGCATCGTTACCGACGTCGTGGAGTCACTGAGCCAGGCTGGCGTCGACCGCCTGGTCGTGGTCAACGGTCACGGCGGGAACTACGTGCTGTCCAACGTCGTGCAGGAGGCGAACGTCGCCGGACGCCACATGGCCCTGTACCCGAGGCGGCAGGACTGGGAGACCGCCCGCCAGCACGCCGAGCTGAGCAGCACAAGTCACGACGACATGCACGCGGGGGAGATCGAAACCTCGCTGCTACTACACCTGTGCCCCGAACTCGTCCGGCCCGGATACCAGACCGCCGACCACCTTGCGGACCGCCCGGATCTGCTCGTACTCGGGATGCGCGGCTACACCGACACCGGAGTCATCGGCAAACCATCCGCTGCTACGGCCGCCAAGGGAAAGGCAGTCCTGGAGAGCCTGACCAGCTCTTTCGCAACGAGCCTCGCGCTGCTCAGATAGCCCTTCGAGACAGATCGAGCCCGGGACTGGCCGCTCGCGTAGGTGGATGGCGTGGCCGCCAGCAATTTCGGCCGCGAGGTTACGGGTGCTGCGTTGGCCGAGGTCGTATCGGGCTGGGACCGGCGCTGTCGAAGCGTAGTTGTGGCACGTCGTGCAGGTCGGGGTTCGGGACTCGGTGCATCGCGGGTGAGCGGATTTCGATGATGAGCATTTCGGTGAGGAATTGGACGGTGGCGTCCAGGAGGTGGCTGGTGTGGGCGGTGGCGCTGTGTTCCTTTAGGCCGACGGTGATGTGGATGTGGGGTTTGATTGTTTGGGTGGTGTCGTCCCAGGCGATGGTGCCGCCGCCGAGGGCTTCGATGTTGGTGAGGTCGACGTGTGACCAGACGGGGGCGTCGGGGTTGTCGAGTCGTTGGCAGGTGCCGACGATCTTCGCGGTGGACAGGCCGGCGATGAACATCGGGATGTAGCCCTGCTTGATGCGGTGGGTGCGGCAGGCGTTGGTGAGGGCGGTGAAGAAGTCGTCGCCGTGGTCGAAGACGACGCCGATCATGCGGCCGGGGGTGAGGTCGTGGCTATGCATCCGTCGTGCTCGTTTCCGTCGGCTGGTTGTCGGTGATGGGCCAGGGCCAGGCGGTGGGAGCGGTGAGTCCACCTGCGGTGGTGATCGCCGTGGCGATGTCCTGTGGGTTTGCTGTGGCGTTGAGGAGGGCGCGTAGCAGGATGCGGGCTTTGTAGGGGTGCAGCCAGCCGGCGGGGATGAGGCCGCGTGTGATGAGGTCCTGTTCGGAGCCGGGGAAGCCGTAGGTGCGGGTGAGGGTCGGTCCGGCTGGGGCGCGGGAGGCGAGGACGACGGGGATTCGTCCGGCGAGGGTGCCGAGGGTGTCGACGAGGGGTTCGGGGACGTGGCCGACGCCGAAGCCGGCGATGACGAGGCCATCGACGCGGGCGCCGATGGCGTCGAGGACGGTGGGATCGTCGTCGAGGGTGACCGTGTGTAGGCCGACACGGGCGTGTTCGGCGAGGTGCGGTGGGGGGAGGGTAAGGCGGTGGGGGACTCGGGTCAGCATCCGTAGGGTGCCTTCGAGTACGTAGCCGAGGGGGCCGGTGTCCAGGGAGCGGAAGGTGTCGCCGCTGGTGGAGTGGGTTTTGGTGACCCATCGGGCGGCGTGGACTTCGTCGGCGAAGACGACGAGGCAGCCCTGTTCTCGTGCGTGTGTCGATGCGGCGGTGTGGATGGCGGAGAGGATGTTGGCGGGTCCATCGGCGCCGGCGAGGGTGGGGTTACGCATCGCGCCGGTGACCACAAGAGGTTCGGGCCGGTGGTGGAGTAGGTCGAGCAGGTAGGCGGTCTCCTCGATCGTGTCGGTGCCCTGGGTGACTACGACACCGTTCGCGCCGTTGGCGAGCGCATCGGTTGCGGCGGCGGTGAGTTCGGTGATGTCGGTAATGGTGAGGGACGCGCCGGGACGGCGCCGAAAGTCCACCACTTCGATGTCGATTCCGGCGTCGGCGAGCCCGGGGACGGCGTCGACGAGTTGCTGGGTGGAGAGAGCGGGGCTCACGGCGCCGCCGGTGCTGCTGGTCATGGCGATGGTGCCGCCGAGCCCGAACACCACGACCCGTGGCGGGGGTGCGGTTGAGGTTGAGGACACCGGGCTCCTTTCAGGGCGCGCCGCCGCAGTGACGAAGACTGTGCTGTCCTGCGGCGATCGTGATGGTGGCGGGAGCTTATTACGGCAGGGAGCCGACGAAGCGACACGCCCGATCGGCGCCGTCGAGGGACAGCAGCCGGCTGCGCGGCTCGGCCAACCCGGCCAGACCGTAGTCACCGAGCTCGGCGCACCGGGTTCGCAGCCAGGTCCAGTTGAGGTTCAGGTAGTCGGCGAGGGCGTTCAGCCGCGAGGCGGAGGTGTCGGCGGCGATGACAGAGTGAGCACATGCGTGCCCGGCGGCATCGCGGTACTCGGCTAGCGCGGATCGTTGGCCGGTGACGTCGACGTGCCACACTCCGTCCGCGCGGATCCACGTGGCGACGATCGCGCGGCGTGAGGTGAGGGCGAGGCCGGGCAGCGCGGCGTACTCGGATTCGTCGGTGATCGCGACGTCGATGCCGAAGGACTCCATCAGCGCGACCGCCAGCAGCAGAAGGATCTGTTCTGACTCTGTCGATGCTTCCACGGCGGCCTGGGGGACGCAGAAGATTCTCGTCGCCTGCTGGGAGCTGGTGGTGAACCGTGCTGCGGTGGATTCCAGGTACCGCAGTTTGTGGCCGAACAGCAGCCAGGTGCTGGCCTCTTCGCCGGTCTGTTCCCGGGTCCAGTAGGTGGGGATCTCGGTGAGGTCGGCGGATTGGCGGCTGATGTGGTCGGCGCAGAACGCCGAGCCGAGCCACATCCGTGACACGGTCTCCAGGTCTGGTCCGACATCACCGCTGACAGCCGACCGGGTCAGGCGGCTGTACTCGGCTATGGCGGTGCGGGCGGCGTCGAGGCGGGCGTCGTCAAGCAGGAGCGACTGGTCCAGGTTCGCCACGGCCCACAGCACCGCTGCGGTGATCGCGTCGAGCTGGTACACGCGGGGGATGAGCAGGCGAACACCGTCATCGACATCGACCAGCCGTTGGGACGCCTGGCGGGAGTCCAGAGCGAATAGGCGGTTGCTGGCGGACGTGGTGATCTGTCCGGCGACGAGCCGACGCTGTAGCGGGCGTCGCCACTGCCGCTCGGCATCGGTCCTGGGAATCGTGGCGATGATCCGGCCGTCGTCGACGGCGGGGTACACCTCGACGTCGATAGGCACGCCGGGAAAGTACCGTCCACCCGGCGCGGCAAGGGTGCGTTCTACCCGGGGCTCCCGGGTTGCCGAGCCCAGCGCAGCGGCGATCGTCGATGCAAGATCACCGCCCGGTGAATGGGCGGCGACGGCCCGGTGGCGAGCTGACGCGAGGCCGGCATGAGACGTGGCACGATCCAGTGCCGTCTCGGCGGCTGCACCCCAGCGGACCCGCATCGCCGTCTCGGACCGTTCCCGCTGATATTCCGACTCAAGCTGGCGGTATGCGTCGTAGGCAGTGAGTAGGCGGCCCTCGGCGTTCAGAAGTGTGTCGCACTGCTGCCAGAAGACCCGGTCGACCACCTGCCGGCCGGCCTCCACGTTCGCCACCGTGCTGCGGGTGCTGTGCACCTTCCGTGCGATGTCCTTCTGCATAAGACCACACGCTGCGCGTCGTTCGCGTAGCTCCCTGCCGAGCGCGTGTTTCGCGTCGTGAAGCTGTTGCGGGTCGATCATGACATTGGCCTTTCCCCGCGGTCAGCTGGTCCGTCTGATTTCGCTCCGCTGAGGAGCGGCATCGCATGCCGACTTGACGTCAGCTGACGATATCGGCGGACTCGACTGTTGTCCGGTACCACGGCTGCCTGGCAGCCACACGTCGGCGTGGCCGAAGATGGCTTCCGTGGCTGCTTGCGCGAGGGTGGCTTGGGCTGCGGCAGGTATCCCGATTCGGTTCCAGTGGAAGATCAGGTGTTCCACGATGACCGCGCGTAGTCCTCGGGTGAGCCTGCCTGTGTCGCGTAGCCCCCGAAGGGTGGTGCCGGTGCTCTCGAACCCGGTGTGCCAGTTGCTGGGGGCGCGAGTCGAGCCGAGTAGCAGGTAGTGGACCTTGTCGGTGAATGCCTTCCACCTGTCCGGGTCGGGCGCGGGCCGGTGGCTGAGGTGCTCGGCGCGTCGTTGGGTGACTCGTGCCCAAACGTCGCCTTGTTCGTTGAGGTCGAGTCCTGCGGCGCGCATGAGTGCGGTGCAGAGGATGAGTGAGTGTTCGCGCCGGTCGGTGGGACGGTCGTGGAGGTAGGTGAGGAGGTGTCGGCTGTCGTGGTGGAACAGCGTGTGGGCTGCGTCCATCGCGTCGGGGCCGCCGAATGCGTGCGTCTCGGGCTCGTAGATGTCGCTGGTCCAGACGACTCCGTCGGTGAGCAGACGGTGTAAGGGATCCTCGGGCCAGTGGTGCGCTGGGGTGGGTAGGTAGCGGATGCGCCAGGGTCCTTTGCGGATGAACCACCACGCGCTGATCAAGCCGGCGGTCTCGGCGGTGGGCAGCACCCGGCGGAGATGAGGAACTGCCTGCTGTTCACGCTCACGGCGGCTGTGGCCGGGGTAGTGGATGTTCACCTGTTTCCAGGCGATCTCGTTCATGACGTGCCTTTCGTCAGCTGAGGAGGAGGCAGGCGTCCCAGCCGGTGGTGGTGGCGGTGGTGGCGAGGTGGGAGCCGGTGGTGCCGTCGAGGAGGCCGGTGGCCTCCTCGGTGCCGGGGGCGGTGTGGTGGTGCAGGTGTGTCAGGTGGGTGAGTGGCGTCGGGGTGAGGGCGTCGGCGGTGATGCGTCGTGCGGTGGTGAGGAGCCCTGCGGTGCCGTGGCACAGGCTGCGGTCGGTGAGCCGGCGGAGTTGCGCGGGGTCGGTGACGCAGGTGGTGAACGCGGTTTCGGCGAGGTATCGGCGGCGGGTGTCGTCGAGGGCGAGGGCGGCCAGTTGTTGGGCGCGGGCGATGCCGGGGGTGCCGTAGCACCACGACGGGCGCAGCGGCTGCTGCTGGGTGGGTGTGGCGTGGTGCAGGTCGTCGAGGGTGATGGTTTGCGGCCACCAGGTTTTGCCGTCGGTGTGCTGCTGCCAGGTGTCGAGCCAGCGGCAGATGGTGCGGATCGCGGTCGAGTGTCCGTCGACGGTGATGCCGTCTTTGTGGGTGAGGGCGAGCAGGGCGAGGGGGCCGGTGATGCCGTGGGCGAGGCCGTGGTTGGCGTGTCCTCCGGCCGGTGGTGGTTGGTGGCGGTCGGGGCTGTTGGTGCACCACCAGCCGGGAAGGTTGTGGACGGGTTCGGTGAGCCGGACGAGGTAGTCCAGGACGTGGCGCAGCAGGTCGGTATCGCCGAGGCGGCGCAGGGCGACGCCGAGGCCGGTCAGTCCCCGGATGAGGTCGTACTCGGCGTAGTGGGGCTGTTGGTGGGAGTCGATGCGGCGGTGTGCGGCGTGCAGTCGTCGGCGGGTGACGGTGGCGGTGCCGTCGGCGGCGACCGCGCGGGCGCGGGCGAGGGCGGGCTGGTCGCTGGTGGCGAGGACGAAGGCGAGCGCGGGAGCGCCGTAGAAGAGGCTGGCTCCGGCGGCGATGCTGACGCCGTGGCTGGTGGCGGTGCGTAGGGCGGCGTACGCGGCGGGCCAGTCGCCGGTTTCCAGGTGCAGGAGGGCAATGCCGGCTGCGCCGTCGGCGAGGGACTGTCCGGGGTTCATGTGGTGGCCTGGTGGGTGCGGGCGATGGTGCGGGCCAGGCGCAGGCAGTGGCGTTCGGAGGCGGTGTCGACGCCGATCATGCGGGCGTGGTGCAGGTGCAGCAGGTCGGCCAGCACGTGGTCGAGGTGCAGACCGTCGGCGGCGGCCAACCGTCGGTAGGTGGCCAGCGCCGCGTCCAGGGCGTCGTCACGGAGTGGTGTGCGGGCGTGGGCGAGCTGCGCGGGTGAAAGTCGTGGGCCGCTGTGGTGGGGCAGGTGTACGGCGAGCCATCGTGGTCCGTCGCGGGTGAAGGCGTCGGCGATGGCGATCATGCCGGCGGCGGTGGTGGCCTGACGGTCGCCGGCCAACCGGTGCAGGACGGTGTGGGAGTCCGCGGCGAACACCCGCTCGGCGGCGGCGAGGGTGGGCTCGGTGCCGTGGCGGGTCTCCGGCCGGTAGCTGTGCAGGGTGTAGTCGTGCAGGACACCGTCGTGTTCCAGGTGTTGCGTCCACTCGGCGAGGCTGCTGACGGTGCTGGTGAAGTCGGCGTGGTGCAGGGGGATGCGCAGCCGCAGGTGTGGTTCGGGGTCGGGATAGCGCAGGAACCACCACCCCGCCGGCAGGAGGCTGTCGACTCGGCCGGCGAGGTCGTGCAGGATGTCGTCGGCCCGCCCGTACAGCCGCGTCTCCAGCCACGGCGATGGCCCGGGCCGATGCACCACGGTGGCCGCGGTGCGGGCCGGTCGAGGCGGCCGGTCGGCGAGTTGCGGCTGGGTGCGGGTGAGGGTGAGGAGGAGTTCGGCGGGCCTGCCGCCGATCCACCCGGCGGGGCCCGGCGCCTCGGTGACGGTGGTGCGGCGGTGCCGGTCGATCTGCTGCCGCAGCACCGCCAGGTGCGCCTCCTCGTCCAGGTCGAGGCGCAGCTGGACGTCGTCGTCGCCGACCAGGATCTGCTCGGGTAGCCGGTAGACCTCGCGGTATCGCTGCCAGGCGTCGCGCCACTGCGGCCAGGGCACGTCACGGGGAAGGGCGGCGCGGTCGACGATCCAGCGGGCGGGATGCAGGATGCTGCGTCCGCGCCGCACGCGGGGTAGGAACGGCAGCCCGCTGGCGTGGCCCCAGTCGAATCTGCTGCACGGCGCGGTCCATGCCGTCCCGATCTCGGTCAGGAACCGCATCAGCGGCTGCTGCAGCCCGGGCAGCAGCACGCTGTTGCACAGCAGCGCCTCGACCGGCCGGCCAGTCGCCGCCCGGACCAGCCACAGTCGGTGGCCGTCGCCGGCCACCGCCAGGTCCGCGACCGTGACCGGCGGGTCCGGATGGAAGTCACCGACGGGCAGGACGGGCAGCATCGCCGGTGTCCGGGCGACCGAGATCAGCCGCGCGTCCAGGGGCGGCCCGGACAGCTGCACGATGTCCGCATCCGGCAACGCGGTCGGCAGATTCTGGTAGACGTGCTGGAACGCGGCCCGTTCGGCGGGGGTGAGCAGGTCCAGGAACCGGCCTGCGGACACCCCGGCATGCCGGGCGCCGCTGAGCACCGTCATCGTGAACGCACCCCGGTCCACATCTGCGAGGGTCGCGGCGGCGAGAGTGAACCTGACCTCGGTGTGCGGGACAGGCGGCCGCTCATCGTCTGCCCGGAGCTGACCGATCAGCTCGTCGTCGAGGACCACCTCCGCGCCGCCGGTGAGCGCCGACTGCTGAGCGACCTGCCCCAGTAGCCGGTCGCGGGCGGTGAGCACCGCAGGTACGCGGCGGGTGGATCCCCGGTACCCGGCGGGGAAGCCCAGCACGGTCAGCACGTCGCGGACCGGCACTGCCGCACCCGGGCCCCACCGCGCGATGAACGCCCGGTGGTACTCCGCCCAGCCCGGCAGCTGCGGTGCCACCGCTACCAGCGTCGACGCGGCACGGGCCGCTTCCCGTCGCACCGCAGGTGGCAGCGTCACCGCCACGTCGACCCGCAGGTCCACCGCGACCCGGTCCCCAGGATCAGGCATCGGAAGGTGCCGGGCCAGGTGGGCCGCCGGGTCGGTGACGGTCATCGCCGGACGCACCGCCGACAGCAGCACCCCCGCCCGGACCAGCGACGCGACCGTCCGCTCCACCTCGTCCACACCGAGGAACAGCGACTCGGCGACGCGGGCGGCAAGAACGCCGAACCCGACCGGACCGGCCGCCCCTTCCACTACCGCCCGCACCACATCCGTCAGCCGGACCTCGATGTCCCACCGGCGCTCGCCGTCGCTGCGGGCACAGGGCAGCACCCACACCCCACCTCGCCGGTACCCCACCGCGTTCGTCACCACCGCCACCCGACGAAGCACCGTCAGATCCCGCTCCGCACGCACGGTGTGTTCCGCGATCGCCTGCCCGTCAGCAGACGCCACCGACCGGTGCGCCTCACCCCAGCGCACCGCCGCCCGGTGACCGAACTCCACCGGCGCCACCCCCGCGAAGGTGCCGAACGGTGTCGCACGGGTGGTCCACCGCAGCAGATACCGCACCGTCGACTCCACCAGACGCCGCAACCGCTCCTCCGACACCGGCTCACCGGCGACGGCCCGACTGATCTGCGCGGCCAACCGCGGCGTGGCACCGGCGACAGCCGCCGCGAACCCCGGCACCGCCCACACCGTGGCCAACCACCGCTGCCACTGCGCAGGCCGGGGCGAGGTCAGGTCGGGCCAGGCCGGCAGGACCAGGCCGTCCGGGTACGCGGCGACTCTGATCAACGCCGCACCAGGAGTGGAGAACACGATGCACCACCGAGACAGGGCAGGGCCCGGCGTCGGCGGACGCCGGGCCCCGAGAGTGGGTGTGGAGGGTTGGTTACTTGCCGCCGCCGGAGCAGGCGTTCGAGCCGGTGTTACCCGAGCCGCAGCCGTCGTCGGTGCTGGTGGCGTACCCGCCGGCGGCGGGCCCGGAGTCCACCAGCGTGATGTCCAGGTCCAGCTCGTCGAGTTCCGTGTTCTCCACTCGCGTTTCCCTTCCTATGCGGGGGTGAAGGTGAGGACCATGCGGCTGTGCCGCTTGTCCAGCACCGTCCCGGCCGGCACGTCGCCGTCGGGAGTACCTGCGGGCAGAACGCTCAGCACCGCAGACGGCTCGCCGGCGTCCACCCATGCGCGCATCTGCGCCACCATCCGCGCCGCCCACACGGCCGCGTCCGGCCCATGCGCACACGCGCCGACGTCGAACACGTCGCCGCTCCACCGCAGCGCCGACCGGTACACGAACGTGCCCCCGTGCAGGGCGGCGGGTGTACCGAACCGCCACGCCGGGGCCACGACACCGGCGTCCACGGCGTCCTGCTGCGCCGTCAACACCATCACCTCGTCCACCTCATCGCGAAGACGGGCCGCCAGCCACAGATCCAGATCAGCCAGGACGGTACGAGGCGGCAGACTCGCCCCGGCCCACGCCTGCTCCCGCGGCAACGCCAACAGCCCACCGACCGAGGTCGCGTCGACCTGCTGACCCTCGTCCAGCCGCAGGTGGACCCCCTGCGCGATGTCGACGTAGCGCACCTCGTGCGCGCCGGCACCCTGCATCGCCACGAACCCACACAACCGGTCGCTGCGACTGACCAGCCGATCACCGTCGCGCCGCAACGCCCACGACCGGGTCATCCCGAACGTCCGCACCGGTGCTACCAGCACGCCGCCCTCCGCCAGATGGGCGATCCACGCCGGAGGCACATCCCACGCACCGACCGTCACGATGATCAGGTCGAATCTGCGGTCCGAGGTGACCGGCTGCTCGGCGTCGGCGCAGACCACCGTCACATCGCTGTACCCCGCCGCAGCCAGACACGCCACGGCCCGCTCGGTCACCTCTGGATCGATGTCCACCGTCGTGACCGAACCCGACGGCCCCACCAACTCCCGCAGCAACGACGCGTTGTAGCCACCCGACCCGATCTCCAACACATGCCGGCCCGCCAGACCACCCTCAAGGGCATCCGCCGCCTGATCGAGCATCTCCGCGATCAACCACGGCGCCGACACCGAACTGACGGTCTCGTCACCACGCTTCTTAGTGATGACGGCGCTGTCGCTGCAATACGCCTCCACCAACGACACACCCGGCGTGTACAGCTCCCGAGGCACCACCCGCAGCGCCGCCTGCACCTCAGGCCGCATCACCAGTCCCTTGGCCTCGTGATCGGCGACCAGCTGGTCGACCATCGCCTCACGCAACCTCTGACTGCTCACCGTGTCGATACTCATGGACCTGTCACTCTCCCTATCCATCACGCCGCCCCAGTTCACACGGCCGCTCTTCTTCGGCAGCAGTCCACGTACGCGAGCAAGCTTCGGAAGACGCACCTTCACCGGAGCACAAGGGCCGCATCGCCACTCGACGCCTGAACGCCGGTCGTACACGTTCATGGCTCGAAGTGCGGTGATCTGTGTAGATCACGTCCTCCGATCAATGTGCGGATGGCGAGGAGAACGGCTTCGTGCCGGTCGTGCTCACCACTGAACGCTGACGCACCGGTGTCGAACACCCTCGACACGGAATTTCGACACCGGCCGCGAGCATGCCTGCTGGGCAGTAGCAGTCCTGGCCAGCCCGCACCGGCTCGATCCGGCGACCTCTACATCTGGTTGAACGGGATCCAGCGTGGCGTCGTGGCGGTGTTCAAAGGGCCGCATGCGGAGACACTGAGCTCGTGCGCAACCGCCGGCCGCGGAGACGACCAGGGCTCGGCGACATGTTGGTGGCCAGTTGGGATACCTCCCCGCTGGCGGCCAGGTAGCGGGGAGATATCTGGCCGTAGATGACTACTCAGAGCTGATCCCTACCGGTGTCGTGTCGTGCATCGGCCGAGCTATAACGATGTGGTGGGAGCAACGCCGACCCTTGTCGTCATCAGCGGGCCTTCGGGGGCTGGCAAGACGACGCTCGCCCACCTGCTCGCCGGGCGGATCGGTTGCCCGGCGATCTGCCGGGACGAGATCAAGGAGGGCATGGTCCACGCGGCCGGCGACTTCATCGCCGCACCGAGCGACGAGCTGAGCCTTCGGACTCTGCCCACGTTCTTCAAGGTGCTGCAACTGCTGTTGTCCGCAGGTGTCACCACAGTCGCCGAGGCGGCCTTCCAGGACCGCCTCTGGCGCCCCGGCCTGCAGGCATTGATCGGTATCGCCGACATTCGGGTGGTGCATTGCCGGGTCGACGCGCAGACGGCCTTCGACCGCGTACAGCGACGGCAGGACGAGAACGCGATCCGGCGTGCCCACGCTGATGCGCACCTCGGTGACCATCAGACCCATGGCGTCGGTCACCGCAGCTTCCAGTCTGTCCGGCTCGACGTGCCCGAGATCGAGGTGGACACCAGCGACGGCTACCGTCCTGGACTCGATGAGATCGTCGCCTTCGTGAACGCCGGGCGATGAGCTACCCGTGGTTACCTTGCAAAACTTCGGAACGGGCCGTCCACGGGAAATCCAGCTGGCCGCCGACAGCGACACCGACCGTCTGAGCTGGCTTCAGCGAGCGTAGACGGCATGTGAGCTGCCGCCTCACTACCGAGGGCGACCGCCGGCTGCTCGCCTGGCGAGCGTGACGACCGTCGAAGAGCGGGCGGCGTGTCGATTCTTCGTGTCGACGGTGTTCGACAGTCCCGGTCCCCGTCATAACTGATCCGACGACATCGACTGCTGCGGCGTTGACGACTCGGTGACGACAGGTGACCCGACATCTGTGGAGTCGGCGCGACCGCAGCCGGGTGACGCGATTCCTCGTTCGCGTCACCTGCTCACAGGGGAGGCGGGATGCGAATCCGACCAGCCGTGGGCCGGACGGCACCGGCCCAGGCCGCCGTCGCCTCCGACGGAGGCGACGCGGGTTCGGATCACCGCCCGGTCCGCCCCGGGGCTCGCAGCACGGCGGTGATCATCTGTCCGTGTGCGAGCCCTGGGGCGATGCCGGACCGCCTGTCACACCCTCTCGACGACGAAGGAGTACCCGCCGTGCAGCCCGTCCGTAATCGCCATCGCCACCTACTCATGTTTCTCAGACCGAATGCCGGACCGGGGTTGTCGGAGCGGCAGCTCGTGGCCCGCACCCCGACGGACGGAGGAACGG
The DNA here is from genome assembly GCF_044461025.1 of Micromonospora sp. NPDC049900. Lineage (NCBI taxonomy): Bacteria > Bacillati > Actinomycetota > Actinomycetes > Micromonosporales > Micromonosporaceae > Micromonospora > Micromonospora sp. NPDC049900. Next base: position 25,371 of record NZ_JBITKM010000013.1, on the reverse strand, counting down.
GATCGAGTGAGGAGGTGTGGGGGTGGGCGGTGCGCCGGGAGTGGCGCGACGGTCGCCACGACCTGTTCGGGTTCACCGCCGACCGGCACACGGCCGACCGTGCCGTGGCCCGTGACCAGGGCTTCTGGCGGGTCGGGCCGGTGCGGCCCGCAGCGGTGTACGTGGTGGCGGCCAACGCGTCCGCGGTGAACGGGCATCCGGTGTCCGGCTGCGGCAACTCGTCGTGCCCCGACTCTCCGGAGCGGGGTGAGCTGCGGTGACGGCGGGAGTGCAGGTGGCGTTGGCGCGTCGGACGGTGACGCCGTTCGGGTTGTGGGTGTTCGGGGCGCAGGCGTCCGCACCCTTGGTTGTTCTGGTCGGTGGTATCCCCGCGATCTACGCGACCACAGGCATCACCGCGCTGCCGCTGACGTACGTGCTGGTCGCGGGTGTGGTGGCGGTACTGGCGGTGGGTTACACGGCGATGGCGCGTCAGGTCGGGCACCCGGCGGCCTACTACGGGATCCTCGCCCATGGTCTGGGTCGTGGTTGGGGTGTGGCCGGCGGCATGGTCGCGCTGGTGGCCTACAACGGGATCCAGATCAGCCTGTACGGGCTGCTCGGTGCGACTCTCGCGGCTCAGGTCGGTGGGGTGTGGTGGGTGTGGGCGGGCATCGCCCTGGTGGCGGTCGCGGCGTTCGGTCGCGCGCCGATCGTCCGCTCGACGTGGTTGCTGGCGGTCGTGTTGGTGGTGTCGCTGCTGTTCGTCGCCGTGTTCGTGCTGGCCGGTGTGGGGCAGGCGTCGGCGGGTGACGTGTGGGCGGGCTTCGACGTGGCGGGGTTGATGGTCGGTGGGATCGGCGGGGCGGTGGCGTTCTGTGTGGCCTCGCTGATGGGCGTCGACGCGCCGGGGTCGTTCGTGGAGGAGGCCGTCGACCGGCGGTCGGTCGGTCGGGCCTCGGTCGTCGGCGCGCTCGCTCTGGGTGGGGTGTATGCGGTGGCGGCGTGGGCGATGGGCGTGGCCGTCGGTCCCACCGCCGTCGGCGAGGCGGCTGCGGTGGACGGCGATCTGCCGTTCACGATCCTGAGCCGGGCCGGTGGCGGGGTGGTGGCGCTGGCGGGAGTGATGCTGCTTCTGGCGATCCTCACCGCGAAGCTGTCCTTTCACGCTGTGGTCGCGCGGTATGTGTTCGCGATGGCGCGGGAGGGTGTGCTGCCGGCCCGGCTCGCGGGGGCCGAGGGCGGCACGCGGGTCAGTGCGCCGCGTGGCGGCTCGTTGACGCAGACGGTCATCGCCGGTGTGGTGGTGGCGGGGTTCGCGGTGGCCGGCGCGGACCCGGTGGGGCAGATGTTCACCTGGCTGTCGACGTTGGGTGCGTTGGGTCTGCTGAGCCTGCTGCTGGCCGCGTCCCTGGCCGCGCTGCTCGCCCCACCCGAGGTGCGGGGTGAGCGGGCCGGCGTGTGGGAGTGGCGGATCGCTCCGGTGCTGGGCCTTGTCGCGGGGACGGTGGTGCTCGCCGCGATGATCCTGAACGTCGGGAGTCTGCTGGGGGCCGCGCCCGGATCCCCGTATCCGCTGCTGCTGCCCACGATCATCATCGCCGCCGCGGTCGCGGGCGGGATGTGGGCCCAGTACGTGCGGCAGTCCCGGCCGGAGGTCTACGCGGGGATCGGTGACGGTACTCCGCAGCCGAACGCGGTGCCCGATGCCGTGAACATCTCGATCTGACGGGCCGACGATGATGACTCACGCGCACCGACCTCCCGGCCGTCCCGGCCACCCGGTCGACCCTCTGCATCCCGGCTGGAGCCCGGAGTACCGCCAGGTGCCCTCGCCCGCCGCGCACCGACCGCCCGCCGACCACGGACCTCGGCCCGACTACCGGCCGCCACCCGCATCCGGGTACGGGCCGCCGCCTGGGCCTGGGTACGGGCCGCCGCCTCCAGCTGGGTATGGGCCGCCGTCGGTCGCCTACGACCGTCTTCCGGAACCTCCGCCCGAACCGCCCCAGCCGCAGCTGCCTGCAACGGAGCCGCAGGCGACGGCAGCGGAAATGGCGGAGGGTGGCTCGGAGGGTGAGTCGGACGCCGACCGCCGGTGGTGGGTGGAGTTACGTCACCAGGTCCTCTACCGGTGTAAGGGCGTGAATCGGGGGCATCTGCTCGCCGCCGACGAGCGATACGGGACGCGGGAGGCCCTCGGCCCGCACGCGGTGATGCTGTTCTTCGCGGCGCCGTCGTCGACGGAACCTTACGGGTTCCGGCTGCACACCGCCTACCGGATGTTCCTGGCGGCTCCCGAGTCGGAACACCTGGTGGCCCTGTTGGCGGACCTGACGGCCATCGCCGTAGACAACATCTCCCACGCCAGGTCCCTGGGACGGTGGTGGCATCCGCTGGGTCCGGAACGGTCGATGGTCAACGGCGGTGACATGACCCTGCCCGCCGACGCGGTCTACGTCGGTGCCGGGGTGAGCACCCTCGACTCCGTCGACGGGTCGTGGCAGCAACTCGCCCGATCCCTGCGCAGCCCGTCCGGGACCGGCTCCGTCCGGTCGGCGTTCGACTTGAGAAGCGAGTGCTATGCGCTGCTGGTCGACGGCACGGCCATCAAGGTCGATCGTGACCCGCACGCCCGTGTCGGCAGCTCGGGCGTGCGCAGCAGCAAACCCCTGGAAGCGCGGTGGGATCCGCTGTGGCACAACCCGCACCACGACCTCACCAGCCAGGGCGACGCCGACACCCGGCAGGTGTGGCACCACCTCGGCACCCTGCACGAGGTCCTGACCACTCAACTGCGCCGGGAGCGGTCACGGTGACCACCTCGATCGCCGATCTGGCGGTGGCCGCCGATCTGAGCCGCGATGACATCGACGTCACCTCGGTCCTCGACCACCTCGTCGCCGACGCCGCAGCCACGGCACCGACCGCCATCGGGTACCCGGGCGCGGTCGACCTCGACCACAGCGCGGTCATCGCCCGCCTCGGGCACCGGCTGTGGAACAACATCGGCGACCCCGCCGACACCGGCGGGGTCGCGCACACCCGGGTGCTGGAACGGGCGGTGGTCGCCTGGATGGCGGACCTGTTCGGGATACCGGCCGGTGACCGGTGGGGCTACGTCACCACCGGCGGCACCGAAGGCAACCTGTCCGCCCTGGCCGCCGCCTACCGACGCTGGCCGACAGCCCGGATCTACTACTCCACCGCCGCCCACTACTCCATCCCGAAGATCGTCGACCTGCTCGGCGCCTACAAGGCCGTGGTGCGGGCGCATCCGGACGGGGAGATGGACTACGACCACCTCGGCGAGCAACTGCGCAAGCGACGGCGGTGGCCCGCCATCGTGGTCGCCACCGCCGGCACCACGATGACCGAAGCCGTGGACGACACCACCCGCATCCGCGCCATCCTCACCCACTACTCCATGGCCGGGCACCTGCACGTCGACGCGGCCCTGTCCGGGATCCCACTCGCCCTTGACGGCAAGCTGCGCTGTGATGCCGCCGGCATCGGCTCGATCGCCGTGTCCGGCCACAAGTTCCTCGGCGTGCCCACACCGTGCGGGGTGGTGCTGATCCGCGACCACGTCCGCAACCCGGCCCGACAGCCGATCGCCTACACCGCCGCCGCCGACACCACCGTCACCGGATCCCGCTGCGGCCTGGCCGCCGCCCTGCTCTGGCACGCCATCGCCGTCCACGGTCGCGAAGGACACCGATGGCGGGCCGCCGAAGCCCGCACCGTCGCCGCGTACGCCGTCGACCGGATCCGCGCCACCGGCTGGCAGGCATGGCGGTACCCCCACGCCTTCACGGTCGTCCTCCCCACCCCACCCGAGACCGTCCGGGTCAAGTGGCTACTGGCCACCGACGGACCCGCCAGCCACCTCATCTGCATGCCCGGCATCACCACCGCACAGATCGACGCACTCACCGCCGACCTCACCGCCGCCATCAGGACACCGATCCCGCGTCCCCGCGCACCGCACACACCTGAGGTCACCACCGCGTCCTGACCTCGACCGGCGGACCGCTCCTGCCTCACCAGCGGCAGGCCATCGACGAAGCCGCCCAACTCGTCGACCGGATCCCACCGCCACGAACACCGCCGCATGACCGATGCCGCCGGCATCACCAGACCAACCTCCGGAGGCCCCTATGACGCCCACGCCGCTGTCGGCACGCCCTGCCCCGGTTCACCGACTGCTCGACCCGGTCATCCGCAGAATCTTGGACCGGATCGACATCAGACCCGACCAGTCCGTGCTCGAAGTCGGTGCAGGTCCCGGGGAGATCACCGCCCACCTGGCGCACCTCGTCGGCGACCACGGGATCGTCACCGCCGTCGACACCGACACCAGCCGACTCAGCCCGACCAACGTCATCGACGTGCAACAGCGTGACCTGGACCGGGACGTCCTGCCCGACACATATGACAGATACGACCACGTCGTCGCCCGTCGCAGCACCCAGCCGCTACGCGACCCGGTGGACGTGTTGGAGCAGATGATCGCCCGACTGCGCCCCGGCGGCTGGCTGCTCCTCGCCGACATCCTGCCCTCCGCGCCGAAGGTGTACCGGGCGCCGGACGCCGTCGACGACCACCTGATCGCCGCCGTCATGAACCGGGTCCGCCGCGCCATCGCCGGCAGCGACGAGGCAGGCACGTGGACGAGCAACATCGAGTCCCTGCTGGTCAACCGGGGCATGACGCGGCACTGCGTCCACGTCGGCACCGAGACCTGGACCGGTACCCGGCCCGGTTGCCAGCTCCTCGCCGACATCGCCACCCACCTACGCCCCGAACTGGCCACCGAGTTCAGCGACAGTGATCTCGATCGGTTCGGTGCCCTCATGGCCGATCCGCGCGTGCTCCTGGCCTCCTACACGACCCGGGTCATCCACGCCCGCGAAGCCGACTGAGAACGCGATCACCATGACGACGCCGACCTACCCGCACCGCCGCCTCTTGCCGATGCTCCTCGGCGGCGGCGTTCTTCTGCTGGCCGCGTGCCAGCCCGACACCGCCGCAGCCCCGCGACCGGACACGACCAGCACACCCGCCGCAGCATCGCCCCCGACCAGCTCACCCGCCAGGGCAGCGGCAACCGACGTCGGGCTCACCGCAGGGCAGCGGCTGACCATCCTCGCCGACACCCTCGCCAGCACACCGGCCGACGCCACCACCGGCCTGCCCTACACCTACCTGCACCTGCAAACGTGGGCTCGGGCGACGAACAGGATCGTTCGCAGCGACGTCCGACGGTGGCGGCACGCGGACGGTTCCGGCCGTGAGGTCATGCGGCGGGCGCCGGACCTGGCGGGTGTGGAGCACCAGCCCCGACCCGGTGAGCGGTCCCTGTTCGATCACGCCGCCCCGACCACGCACCGCCACCGGGCGGGAGGTCTGCACCCGTACCTTTCCGAGCCGGTCCCGGCCGACCCGGCACGGTTGGCCAGGCTGTTGGTGCCAGCCGAGCTCGTCGGCGAGCCCGCCTACCCGAGACTGCTCGCCGGTGGTGTCATCGGCCTGGCCACCAGCCAACACCTCAGCCACGCCCAGCGGGCCACGGCACTACGTGTGCTCGCACGGATTCCCGGCATTACCTACGGCGGCCCGACAACGACCTCGCCGCACGCGCCGGTCTGGCGTTCCGTGTCACCGCCGAGGGGTCCACGACCGTGCTGGTCATCGACCCGAGCACGGGGGAGTTGCTCGCCGCGCACGAACGCGTCAGCGGCATCAAGCCGGGCCTGTTCTCGCACGTGCTCATCCTGACGCGAGGCCACACCACCGACACCGCCACACCACCCGCCGCCAGGTGAGGGGTGACGACCTGGCCAGCCGCCGCACCTGGACCCGAGCAGCAGGCGACGGCTGGTCTCCCGGCCGGCGGCAGCGGACCGCCCCCGTTGCGCTGCCGCCGGCCACCCACACCAGCACGCCGTCTCCCGGCGGACCGACGACAGAGAAGGAGAACGAGGTGGGGTACCGGATCCGGGCCGCCAGATGGACCGAAAGGGCTGAAGCCGCAAAGGTGATCGCCGAGGCGCTGTGTCCCAGCCCGCTCGCCGTGTGGTTGGTGCCCGACGACGCGCAGCGGGCCCGTGTCCTGGCCGCCGTCGCCGCGATATGGGTGGAGCACGCCATGTTTTACGGCGAGGTTCATCTCGTCGACGACTTCAGCGCCGTCAGCGTCTGCTTGCGCCGGTACGGTCCGCTGCCGCCTCCGGCCGACTACGCCGCGCGTCTCGCCGAGGCCGCCGGCCCACACGTCGACCGCTTCGTGACGCTGCATGATCTGCTCGCTGCCGCTCCGCCCGACGAGGCCCACCACCACCTCGCCTACCTCGCCGTCCGCCCACCGTTTCAAGGGACCGGGCGGGGCCAGGCACTGATGGCGGAGGTGCACAGCCGCATCGATCACCTGACCATGCCCTGCTGGACCGTCACGCTTGCGGCCGGGCAGCGCCTGCTCGCTCGCAATGGTTATGAGCCCGGCAACGCGATCACGGTCGCCGACGGCCTGGCCCTGTATCCGATGCGGCGCCGCGCGCAGCGTGACGCCACGACGCGGGCCGGTGCCACATTGACGTCGTCCACCGCGCCGTCCCGCGACGGCGTGTGACGGCCGTGAGGCTTCCGGAATCAGCGAGGTCGGAGTTGGCGGCTGGCCGTGTGATTCGTGTAGCGCATCTGATGGTGGTCATCGTGTTCGTGCATACGCCGATCTCGTTGATCATCGGCGGTGTCACCTATGTGGGGGCCGCCACCGCCCTGCATGTGGTGGCACCGGATCTTCCCGCGCCGGCACGCGGCGGCGTCGTCACGGCCGCCGTATTGATCGTCTGCGGCCTGGTGGGCTGGTACCTGCACGAGATCATGATGATCATCGCCCGACTGGCGACCGCAGCCCTGCGACTGACGAAGGGACTGAGGTGACGGGCGCACGGCTGGTCGAGCGGCTGCCAGCGCTTCGCGACTATCAGCGGGAGGCTGTCGAGGCGATCGTGCGAGGACAGTTTACCGGTGGTCGCGGCCAGTTCCGGGCGGCGTGCGGCACCGGAAAATCGCTGGTCGCGGTACACGCCGCCGCGCGGCTGTGCCCGGCCGGGCTGGTGGTCGTGGCGTGCCCGTCGCTGCCGCTGCTGGCGCAGACCCTGGCGGGGTGGGCCGCCGCCGGCATGGGGGCGCAGGTCCTCGCGGTGTGCAGCGACGACACCGTCGCCGACGCGGCGGTGCGGGTGGCGGACCTTCACTGTCCGGTCACCACCCGGCCGAGGGAGATCACCGACTGGGTGCGGCACACGCCGAGCACGCGCATGCGGCTGATCCTGGTCACGCATGCCTCTGCCGGTGTAGTGGGCGAAGGACTTCACAAAGCCGACACCGTCGCCGATCTGTTGGTCATCGATGAGGCGCACCACACGGCGGGATGGCCCGGCAAACATGTCGCGCTGGTGCACCGCGACGAGCACCTACCTGCCACACGGCGGCTGTACATGACCGCCACGCCACGGGTGCTGAGCGCACGACGCCGTGCCGGCCGCGACGGTGAAGACGTCCTGTCGATGGACGACATGGACGTGTTCGGGCCGGTCCACCACAGCTACCCGTTCGCGAAAGCGATCGCTGACGGCTGGCTCGACGACTACCGCATCCTGGCGATCGGCGTCACCACGGCAGAAGCGCTGGCGGCCCTGCGGCGGCTCGACCCCCACGCTGTCGTCCGGGCCGGTGCGGCGCCGCTGCGTACCGCGGTGGTGCAGAACGCCCTCATCCGTGCCGCCGCAGAGTTCGGTCTCCGTCGGGTGCTGGTGTTCACCCCACGGGTGGCGCAGTCCCAGGAGTTCTCCCGAACCCTGCCGGCCGCGGTGGCGTCCCTGCCGGAGCAGGATCGTCCCAAGGGCCGCCTGACGGTCGGACACGTCGACGGCACCCAGACGATGACGCAGCGGCAGCTTCACCTGGCCAACCTCGCCGGCCCTCCCGCCGACGGTTGGACGGTGATCTCCAACGCTCGGTGCTTGAGCGAGGGCGTCGACGTGCCCGCCGTCGACGCCGTGGTCTTCACCGCGCCGAAAGAGTCCGAGCCCGACGTCATCCAAGCCGTCGGCCGCGCCCTGCGCCGTAATCCTGCCGGATCCGGCATCGCCACCATCCTGCTACCGGTTCTCCTGCCCGACGACCCAGACGAGACCGCCGGTGACCTCGCCGGTGACCTCGCCGAGTGGACCACGCTGTTGCAGGTGCTGCGGGCGCTGCGCGCGCACGACAACGGCCTGGCCGCGGACCTCGACCTGCAACGCACGAACCTTGCGACCGGCGCTGCGGCGCTACCGCCGCGTCTGCTCGTCCGCCTACCCGAGGGCTACGCCTCCGAAGATCTGCTGCGCACGCTCACCGTGCGGGTGTTGGAGGAGACCACCTCGGAGTGGCTCGTCGGCTACGCCGCGCTGAAGGCGTTCCAGGCGGACCACGGACACCTGAAAGTTCCCGTCGACCACGTGCGCCACGGCGTGCGACTGGACCGCTGGGCCGCGCGCCAGCGAGCCGACTACCAGGCACAACGGCTTCCACAGGACCGGGTCCAGTCCTTGACCGAGATCGGCTTCGACTGGACACCCACGACGCGAGCCTGGGAGCGAGGCGTCGCTGCCGCCACCGCGTTCCACGCCGAACACGGCCACCTGGACGTCCCCACCGGACATGTGGTCGACGGACTCGACCTCGCCCTCTGGCTAGGGCAACAACGCGGCTATCACCGCAAGGGCACCCTCGCCGCCGAGCGGGTCGCCGCCCTCACCGACCTCGGGATCGACTGGACCGTCAAACGCCGCCCCTCCTACCAAGACGGCTTCACCGCCCTGCACCACTTCCACGCCACCCACGGCCACATCCGAGTCCCGTACGGCCAGCTCATCGACGGCATCAACCTCTACGACTGGCTCGGCGCCCGACGCACCGATTACCGACTCGGACGCCTCACCACCGACCGCATCCGCGCCCTGGAAGCACTCGGCATGCAGTGGTCCATCCGAGACGCCACCTGGGAACGCAACCTGATCACCGCCACCGCCTTCCATCAGCGCGAAGGACACCTGCACCCACCCCGAGGCCACCGCGAAGGCGACATCGACCTCTCCCGGTGGATCCACGCCCAACGCGCCGCACGACGCGACGGCACCCTCCCACAGGACAGGATCGCCGCCCTCGACGCGATCGACATGCACTGGGAGATACCCAGCGGCTGGACCGGCGTACAGCAGGTCACCGCGAGCCGAAGCAGCCGCTCGCACGGCGACACCCGCCCGACAGCACCTGGCGCGGCACCGTCACCTCCAGCCGACCTGGCCCCCCAAACAGTGCAGCCCACCGGATGAGAACGCCTCCTGAACCCGCTGTAACACCCCGCACGCCACGTTGGAGTAGCTATGACCCGCCTGGAGATCGCCCTCCTCAACTTCGAAGCCGGCGGCCTACGACCCGGTCAGGGACGGGACCTGCGACTGCTCATCGACGCGTTCCATACCGTCGAACACGCCCCCGCGTTGCTGCTGCTCAATGAGGCGAAGTACTGGAGGGAAAACGGGAGCCGACCCTTGCACCAGGCGGCCGAGCTGCTCGCCGACCGGTTCCACACCCGCTACGTCGGACTGCTCGGACACGACCCCGACAGCCCCATGCCGTCGGCGATCATCTACGACCCCACCGTGCTGACCCTCCGAAGCTGGCCCACCGCCGGCGACCCGCACCTGTTCCCCGACAAACGCAACATCGCGGTCTTCGCCGTCACCGACACCGCCGACGTCGACACCGACCGCGCCGAGTTCGCCGCGGCCATCACCCACTGGACACCCCACTGCGGCATCCGCCGCCGCCAACAAGCCGCACTCCTCGACCGCTACGGCACCACCCGCCGACCCGTCATCATCGGCGGGGACCTCAACTCCACCGCCAGCGGCGACCACCTCCCCCAACGAGACTGGACCGCCGCCGACTACCGCACCCGCGCCCAGAAAGGCCGACACCTACCCGACGGCACCTGGACCGCCGACACCGACGCCGTCGACCACCTCATCGGCCGCTGGAACCCCCACACCCGACACCGCGACGACGGATGCGGCTTCCACGCCCTCGCCGACCTCGCCTGGCAAACCAACCCGCACACCAAGCTGCTGCCCACCGTCAACGACAAAGACCACGTCGGCGGCGGCCTGCTCATCGACTGGCTCCTCGCCAACACCGCCATGCTCCCGCACGTCATCCCCGACAGCTACCACGTCCACCTACCCCACACCCACCCACACCCGTCCGACCACCGCCTCATCACCGCCACCCTGACATTCCCGACAGCACCGTCCGGCAAGGGCGGTTGACGATGATGGGGATCTCGGCACCAGCGGAATCGGAATCAGCGGCTGTCCATCTGATCCGTGTGGCGCGTCTGATCGCAGCCCTCGTGCTCTTCCACACGCCGATCTCGCTGATCGCAGGCGCGGTCACTTACGTGGTGACCGCCACCGCCCTGCGTGCGGTGGCACCGGATCTCCCCACGTCGGCACGCCGGTAACGCGATGACGCAACCCTGACTGTGGGTTGTTTGCCGGACACCGGCGGACTTCATTGACGCCTACGGTGATGGCAACTCCTCAGAGGAGTTTAATGTTCGTCTCGTAGAAGGGAACGCGCTTCAAGGCCCCGCGAAGATTGATAGAGGCCAGTGCGATTAATGATAGGCGTCGTCGCGCGCTAAGGCATCAACCGCCTGCGGCGAGTCACCTCCTCACGTGTTGGTCGCATCTCGGCAGCGTCTACCGACACCACTCACGCTCGGCCGGCGTGCCACACCCATCGCGGCCCCCGTCGTCGCCGAACCTCGTGCTCTCCCTCGGTCGTTGGCACCCGCGAGCCGCGCTGTGCCTCCAAGAAGGCGCTGGACCGCGACTGGGCGCGGATGGCCGCGCCGCTGATCGACGGAGTCGTCCGCCAGTCGAATGCAGGTCACCCCCTCCCGGACATCGCCTGCCAGGCTGACGTGGGGTCACCATTCACTTACTGGAAGCCAGAGTGCTTGGCAGGTTAAGGAGTAGTTTCCGGAAGGCTCGACCGGTCAATACGAGTCCAGCCGAGTCCATCTGGTTGACGCGGCAAGCGTCACTCGGGATATCGTGTCCCTACGTTCGTAGGATCACCCTGCTCGAGAGGAATGCGCGTACCGTGGCGAAGCAGATAATTCAGAAGCTGATCGATGATCTGGACGGCGGAGACGCCGAGGAGACCATCAAGTTCGCTCTCGATGGCGTGCAGTACGAGATTGACCTGTCGAGCAGCAACGCCGGCAAGCTGCGCGAACTGTTCGCTCCCTATGTCGCCCATGGCACGAAGGTCGGCCGAGGCGGAGTGGTAGTCGGTGGCCGCGCTGCTCGCGGCCACGGCACGGCCAGCACCGACCGCGAGCAGAACAAAGCGATCCGGGCATGGGCCAAGAAGGCCGGCAAGGACATCTCCGATCGAGGACGAATCCCGCAGGAAATCGTCGACGATTACCACGCGAAGGCCGGCAGGTAAAGGCACACACGCCGACCCTGCGCGCACCTCGCCGCACCGTAGTCGTGGTCCCGTGACAGCGGCGTCGACCTGCGCCACACCTGGGCCACCACGCTAGTTATGCCCACACAAGATTCACTGGGCGACGTTCGATGTCGCGGCGTCGGTCGGCGTCGCGTTCATGGATGACGTGTGCCACGTGCGGATGTCCCGCGTTGCCAGCTTGTAGGCGTGAACGTAGTAGTCACGCACGCCGGGATCATCCTTCAAGAAGCAGCCGGAAGAGGACACCGCTGGCGGCTTCGCTTCCCGGACGTTGTGTTCCGTCGGCGGGCGTCTCTAGGCTGCCACCGTCGGGTGGTAGGCACGAGGCGTTCGAGCGGGGTGATGAGGCGATGCCACTGACCGACACCATCGGCGCCGACTTGCAGGCGATGACCGCAGGTGTAGACCGGTCCCAGCAGGAGACCGCGGCGGTCGACCGCGCCATTGAGCAGATCGCCGCTCGCGCGGTGGCCTCTGGCTTCATCGGTATCACGGCCGGCCTCGGGCGGGTACGAGAGGTGCTCGGGCAAGCCCGATCCCGGTTGAACGAGGCATCGGGCGTCCTGAGTGAGGCATCGCGGTCCGTAGGTTCCGTGGCGCAACAACCGTCGCCACAGGAGACCATCGCCGCGCTCACCCCAGTGGTCGCGGCGTTGAATACGGTGGATGGCAGCGTGGCCGCTGCGGCATCCGCGGTCGACGAGGCGCGGCGGCTCACCATGGCGGCGCTGCAGGGCGGTCAGCCCGGTCCGACGCTGGCGCGTCTGCAGCAGGTGATGCAGGTCCTGGCTGCCGTCCGTACTCGCAGGACTGAGGCCCAAGGCCGGGTCGACGCGGCGCTGGCGCAGGCTCGGCAGGTCGGTGAGCTGGGAAACTGACCACGGGCGGTGGTAGCGACCTCAGCCCACCGCCCACCCCACAAGACGCCGCCACGAGTGCGACCGAAGATGCCCCATCCGCGCGGCTGCCCGAGTGGCTGACGGACGCCGCCCGGGACCTGCCTCGGCGGCAGGCGAAGGATCCGACCTCCGGTGTGGCGCTGATCAATGGGCAGCGGATAGCCATGAAGTCTGGCCGTGACCCGGCTGCCGCCGTCGACCTCAAACCGGCGTATCAGCTCATCGCTACCACGACCGATCATCTGGAGGCCAAGCTCGCGGCCCGGATGCGCCGCGACCACCTCGCCCGGGCGGCCGTGGTGACGAACAACCCGCCCTGTGACTACACCCCCTACGGCTGCGAGAAGATCCTCTCCCGGCTACTGCCAGCCGGCGCGCAGATGGACGTGTACGTACGCGACGATGACGGGCAGGTACGCCACTGGCGCACCTACACCGGCAACGGAAAGGCGATCGCATGAAGGTGACCTGGACCTACGACCGGGGCGACCACCGCGACAACCACGAAACCGACCTGACCGACGCCGATGCCCTGGAAGCACTCCTACGCGAGATCCACCAAGCCGGTGAGCCTGTCGTCGTCACGATCTTCAGCGACATCACCGACGACCCCGACGACCTGCCACCCGGCCTGCAGATCGGCCTCGGCCACCGCACCCACGCCTTCGTGGTCTACATCGCCGACGACGGCGGCTACCTCAACGACCCCACAGTGCTGCCACCTGACCAGGAACTCCGATACGACCTCGGTGGGGTACCCACCGAGTACCCCACCGAGCATCTCCGGCTGCGACCAGACACGGCCATACAGGTAGCAGGCACCTTCCTCAAGACCGGCGGAACACCACCACACCTGCCCTGTCCTGAGTAGCCGCGGCGAGATCGGGTGGGGTGGCTGGCGGCAGGGGCACTGAGGGCAGTCCGCTGACGCCGGCCGGGAGACCGACCGTCTCCTGTCTTTCGGATCCAGGGATTTGGCGCCCTTCGGGCACCTTCACGCCTCCGTTCTTCGGAATTCGCGAACTCCTGCGAATGTGGTTGCCGCTCCTGCAAGGAACTGTAGCGAGCCGGAGATCAGCGAATACCAGTCGTCACCACGAGTGAGAGCCAAAGCCGATCCTGTAAACCAGAGGAGCGCGAGAATCAGAAAGCCGCAGCCGATCAGCCTTCGTCGGTTCCGCATCAGAAGACCACCCTCGCTGTCTGTGAAGTGGACGGCCACGTCCACCCGCGATCGGTGGCGGCCGAACCTCGTCGAGGCCGTCGAGTCACGTCTGCAAGATCCGCGATCTTGTGGAGGTGGAGGCTCCCAGCGTGGTCGACAGTCATCCCTCTCGCTTCACGAGTGCGCGCGCGACCAGAGCAAAGACTCCGGGCAGGACGGCAGGAATGAGTCCCATCAAGCCGGTGGCCAACAGGATCCACTGGGTCGCGCGGTGTCGTCCGTGGCTGTAAGCGACCGTCGCCCCTGCGGCTAGCACACTGACCATCAACAACCACACCAGCAAGACTTCGTCGAAACGATGGGGCAGTGCCTGCCCCCGCACCTCGCTGAACTCTTCCAGCGCTCCGATGGTCGCTAATGCTGACAAGCCGGATAAACCAGTCAACGAAATCGTCAATAGCCGACGCGAGGTGTGGACCGCCATTCTCGCCCTCCTCGGCGACGGCTTGAACTCGGCGCTGCCAGTACACCAGCCGGGGCCCGCGTGGATCATCCACCGTCCGCACGAGGATGTCGGCAGATGCCACGCGGACTCCGTCTGACCCGTCACGTGCACCGCCCACAAGCGGCGAGCGCCCCGCTATCCGTCGGGGATCTCGGTGAGTGGGTTTCAGCAGCGGACGGCGCTGTCGCTGACCGCGTCATGCGGCGGTACGGTGTCCGCCCTCCGCCTCGCGGTCGCCGACGCGGTTGCGTCGGCGGGGGATGAGTTTGGTGGTGGCTTCGGCGGTGGAGTGTTTGAGTTCCTGGAGGACGCTGGTGTAGGTGTCGGCGGTCAGTTTGTAGCTGGCGTGTCCGAGGGTGTCTTGGATCTCCTTGATGCCGGCTCCGGCGGCGAGCATCAGGGTGGCGGCGGTGTGTCGCAGGTCGTGGAACCGGATGGGTGGGAGTCCGGCGTTGGTGACGTGCCGGTCGAAGCGGGTGGTGATCAGTTCGGGGTGCCATGGGCGTCCGTCGCGGCGGACGAAGAAGACGTCGCTGTGATGCCACCGCTCTCCGGCGGAGAGTTTCCAAGCGGCGCGCCGGGTGAGGTACTCGTGTAGCCCCGCCACCGTGTCCTTGGCCAGCGGCACCACCCGGTCACCGGCGGCGGACTTCACCGCCTTCTCGATGACCTTGTAGCCGACGCTGGTGCGTTGGTCGACGATGGTCAACTCGTTGGCGGTCAGGTCGACGTCGTAGTCGTGGAGCCCGGCGAGTTCACCGCGGCGAGGTCCGCGATGTACGGCGAGGTCGAACAGGGCGGACAGTTCGAGGTCGTGGGCGTCGACGTAGTCGAGGAACTCGCCGACCTGCTGTGGGGTCCACACCATCACCGGGCTGGGACGTCGGCCGGTGTGACGCCACCGGTTCACCGCGGAGGCGGTCCAGAGTCGCGGCTTGGGTGGGGCACCGGAGCGCAGGATCACCGACTCTGCCGGGTTGTGGTCGACGAGCCTGTGCCGGTAGAGGCGACGGGCGTCGTTGAGTGCCTTGCGGAGGGTGGCCAGGATGCGGTGCATGCTCGCCGGTCCGACCGTCCGCACCCCCTTGACGCTGTCCCGCACAGACTGCAGCGTGCTTTGGCGGGCGGTGAGGATCTCGGCGTTGCGGGCCTCGATGCCGGCGAACACCGACTGGATGTGCCCGGCGGTGAGGGTGTGCAGCGGTACGTCGCCGAGCTTGGGGATCCAGTACTTGTTGAGGTGGTCGCGGTAGCTGCGCAGGGTGGCCGGTGCGAGGCCGGTGACGTCGGTGATCCAGGTGGTGAGGTAGACGCCGAGGGTCAACGGCGTACCGGCGGTGGGCGCGCCCGCATCGCCGCTTGCTGGGGTGGTGTGGAGGTCGCGGGCGAGGGTGTCGCGGTCGGGAAGCGGTTCACCGTGCCGGAGACGGTGCAGCAGGTCGGCGACGTGGCGGCGCAGGAGTCTGTCGGTGCCGCCGAGGTCGAGCAGCGCCTGCGCGCGGTCGCGTTCGGTGGCGGCGGCGTTGCGGCTGTCGAACCCGGCCCGCCGTAACTGCCGTCTGGCCCCGGTGGCGTCGGGTGGGAGTTCGAGTTGGTACGCCCACATGCCGTGGTGGGGGTTCCATCCGTTGCCGCGGCGCAGCTTGGGGCACTTCACGCCGAGGCGCTTGCCGTTGTGGCGGCAGCCGCAGCGTTTGGTGATGGATCCATCGGCCATCGGAACAAGGTCTCCTTCGTGCCGACGCCCGGGCGGGCATCGGATTGTCGGGTGTCGTTGGATGGTGATCAACGCTCGGTCGCGGGGACGGGTCAAGTCACCTGCGGTGGGCGGTCGAGGTCGGTGGCGGTGAGGACGGCGATGATGGCCGGCACGGACACCCGGTAGCGGGAGCCGATCTTCATGACCGGTATCGGCAGCCTGTTGGACCGGGCCAGTTGGTAGGAGCTGGACCGCGAAAGACCGAAGATGGCGCCCGCGGTGGCGACGTCGGTGGTCGTGCCGAGCGCGCGGACCTTATCGAGGCTCCACGCGCCACTGCCCGACGCCGCTGTCGAGGTCGAGGGTCGGTCGGATGACATCACTACTCCTTGAACGGCGGTGGGGAATCGGAATGGCGCGGGGCCGCCCCCGTGCACGGGGGCGGCCCCGAGGGGTTCGTGGGGCTGCTGCGGAATCGACGTCGTCGGCGCCGTCCGTGCGACGCCTCCCGCACGGACGAGTGGAGGCGGGTCGCTAGTCGGGGGCGTGCCACCGTTGGCGGCCGATGTGGGCGGTGCCGTGATCGGTGCGAGGTCGGCTCGGTCGGGACCAGCCCGGTGCCGATGGGCGAGTGGCGAGGACGCGCCATCCGGCGGCCCGCAGGCTGGCTCCGGACTCGCCGTCCTGCGTGTAGGTGATCAGGCGGCGGTAGCCGAGTGCTCGGGCCGCCCGCCACGCTGCGGCGTACAGCAGCGAGTTCGCGTTGCGGGTGCCGTCGGTGGCGACCCTGGTCACCTCAAGCGTCTGGCCGTCGTCGAGCATCCGTGCCACCGGACGCCCGACGACGGCGACGCCGACCAGGACGCCGTCCTGGTCGGCGGCCCCGATGCTGAACTTGTGGCCACGCGGCGGCCGGTGATGCCGATGCCAGTCCTCGACGAATCTGCAGGCTTGGGCGAAGGAGACCGGCACGGTTCGTAGGCGGCTCACCCGCCGTCCTCGCTCGACGTGTCTCCAGGCAGATGCGGGGCGAGTCGGTGCAGCGCCTCGTCGTGGAACGCGGGGCTGATGTCGACGCCCAGGTACCGGCGGCCGAGGTGCAGTGCGGCGAGACCGGTGGTGCCGGCGCCGGAGAACGGGTCCAGGACCACACCGCCGGGCGGGCAGCCGGCCGCGATCGCTCGCAGCGGTAGGTCGATCGGGAACGGCGCCACATGCGATCCCCGGTAGGGGCGGGTCGCGATCCGCCACACGTCGCCTGGGTTGCGTCCCTTCGGATGGGCGGCGGTGTGGGCGTGGCCGAGCGGAACGAGGTTTCCCCGCCCGGCCCGAGGCTCGACCCCGACCTCCTCCGCGCCGTACTTACCGGCGCCGTAGGCGGTGGTACCGCGACGGCGTGCGGTCGCCCCGATCCCGCCGGTGCGGCCCTTGCGGGACCCGCCGATGATCCGGGTCCCGTCAGCGGCCTGCGGTCTGGCAAGCGGGATCCGGATCGGGTCGAGGTCGAAGTAGTAGGAGTGGGATCTGGTGAGCAGGAACAACAGTTCGTAGCTGGCGGACAGGCGGTCGCGGACGGACTCGGGCATCGGGTTGCTCTTGGCCCAGATGACCGCGTTGCGCAGCCACCACCCGCGCGACTGCAGGGCGAAAGCGACCCGCCAGGGCACCCCGACCAGATTCTTCGGAGGGAGCATGTCCTGGACGCGCGGCCTGGCGGGTCGCAACCCGCCGGGTTGCGGCCGGCCTCCCTTCGGTGCGCCGCCTGCGGCGCTGCTGTAGCAGTCGCCGAGGTTGACCCAACAGGTCCCTGTCGGTGTGAGGACTCGTTTGGCCTGCTCGAAGACCGCGACGAGGTTGTCGAGGTAGTCGTCCAGGGTGGCTTCGAGTCCGTACTGCGGGTCGACCCACCGGGCGCGGCAGGCCGGGCAGGTGATGCCGTCGGTGCGGCGGGTCCGGCCGAGCGGGTGCTGGCAGGCCGGGTCACCGCCGCTCCAGGCGCCGGTGCCGTAGTCGCGCAACCCCCAGAACGGCGGGCTGGTGACGACGCAGTCGACGCTGGCCTCGGGCATCGCGGCGAGCACCTGGCGGGCGTCTCCGAGATACAGCGCGACCGGGCCGACGCGCCGATACCGGTAGTCGTCCAGAGTCCTGGGATCGGTCATGTCGGTACCGCCCACCGGTGTGGGCACAGCAGCAGTCGCAACGCGACGGCCGCCTGTTGGGGGACTACGCCGTTGCCGAGGACCCGCAGCGCGGCGGTGCGCGGCACCGCGAGCGTCGGGTCGGTCACGTGGCCGATGTCCAGGCCCATCAGCCATTCCACGAACGGCGGCGCGAGGACCGGTTTGCCGTGCCGTCCCGGTTGGGTCGGCGCGGGCGCCGGGCGGCCGAGCAGCAGCTCCCATCGGGCCACCGCCGCGGCGTACACACCCCACCGGTCGGCGTCGGGCCGGCCCAGCCCGGCCACGGTGGTGCGTAGGTCCGCTCCACCGTCACCGTGCCTGCCGGGCCCGTGCGCGTCGGAGGCACGCGGCGTGGGCAGCGTCCGGACCGGAACCCGCACGGCCGCCGAGGGCAGAGTGAGGTCACCGTGCGACCCGCGTTGCCCAGGGCAGCCCTTGACGCCGTCGGTCGCCCTGGGTGTGGGCAGCAGCACCTGCGACAACGGTGGCCGCCACCCGGTGCCGGCCCGCCGGCCGGGAGTGCCGGTGTCGCTGGCCCGCGGCGTCGGCAGCAGCTTCGAGGCGACGCCGGACAGGGACGGCCGGCGGGCCGCCCCCGCCGATGGGGACATGTTCGACCCGTAGCCGACCGCGCTCGGTGTCGGTAGCAGGCCGTGGCGGGTGCCGGTCGGCTCCACCAGGTCCGGCAGACCGTAGGGGTGGCCGGGGCCCTTACCGTCACGGGCACAGGGTGTCGGCAACGTCGGCACCTCCTCCCCGCGGTGGGGCGGGAGCGGCCAGCAGGAACAGCCGGTCGCGTCGGTGGGCGGCACCGACGTCGGATGCGCGTAGGCATAGCCAGCTCGTGTCGTACCCGATCGTGGCCAGGTCACGGTGGACGACGTCGAGTCCTCGCCGCAGGAGGGCGGCGACGTTCTCCACGAACAGCAGCCGAGGTCGAAGGACGCGAACGGCGTCGGCGACGTGGTTCCAGACGCTGGAGTGTGCGCCGGTGATGCCGGCGCGTCGGCCGGCGTTGCTGATGTCCTGTCGCTCCAATGTCATTGTGGTGGTGCCGTCTTCGTTGACGGTGGCCGGTGAGGCGGCGGTGGGCTGACTCGTTTCCGTGCTGTCACCGCGACGACAACCGATGACAGGGAGCGACCCGTGTGTTCTTCGAGAATGGGAGGCGCGGTGGCGGGTTGGCTCCTTCCCTCAGGTCGCTTTCGTGGTTGACGTGGTCTTGTCATGTCGCCCGTCGCCGCTTCGCTGAGGGCCGGTGTGACTTCATTGAAGCGTGACACCCCGCACTGGGGTTCTTGATTGAGGCATGTCCGCCGGTCGACCCCTGATTCGAGAGGAGAACGGAGATGGATGCGAAGGTCGTGATCGGGCTCGATCCACACAAGGATGTTCTGGTCGCTGTCGCCGTGGATGGCAACGGCCGGCAGCTCGACGTGAAGGATGCGATTGCGAGGCCGCGCGGATACCGGGCGCTGCTGGTCTGGTCGAGGAAGCTAGGACCTCACCGCTGGGCGGTGGAGGACGTGCGTCATGTCGCCGGCGGGCTGGTGCGGTTCTTACTCGCCGAAGACGAGCATGTCGTGTGGGTGCCGACGCATATGAGCGCCGACCACCGGCGTCGGGTGCGTGCGGTTGGGAAGTCCGACCCGATCGACGCCCTCGCCTGCGCCCGCGCCGCGTTGGCTGAGGACCTACCGGTTGCGGTGCCCGAGACGGATGTGCGGGAGATCAAGATGCTCCTTGATCACCGCGAGGACCTGGTGGGTGAGATGGTGCGGATGTGCTGCCGGCTGCGGTGGCATCTGCACGACATCGACCCGGACTTCGCCGCGACGATCCCGGCCCGCAAACTGCACCGGCCGAAGTGGAACGCGCTCGTGACCGCGTTCCTGCGGGAGCGCGAGGGTAGTGTCGCGGTCTCGATCTGTCTGGACCTGATAGAGCGGATCAAGGATCTCGGCGACCGCGCCGGACGCCTGGAACGTGAACTGGAAGAACGGGTCAAGGTTGAGGCCCCGCAACTGCTGGAGCTGCCGGGTTGCGGGCCGATGTCGGCGGCGCGGATCGTTGCTGAGACGGGTGACCCCGCGAGGTTCAAGTCAGCGGCAGCGTTCGCGATGTTCACCGGCTGCGCTCCGATACCGGCGTCCTCGGGAAACAGCCAACGCGTCAGGCTCAACAGAGGTGGCAACCGGCGAATGAACGCCGCGATCCACCGGATCGCGATCACTCAGAAGCGCATGCACCCACCCGCGCAGGACTACCTCGCCGCCCGTCGAACGCTCGGTAACCCGAACACCGAGGCGATCCGCGCACTCAAGCGCCACCTTGCCAGGCGAGTGTTCACCCTGCTACGGAATCGTGACGCAGCCACAACAGCGATCAGGCCAGTCGCTGGCCTTGCTGCCTGAATCATCTGGACGTCCCGACGCGGGCTTGGCCGCAGCTCGGTGGACGGCAGCGTCTCTAGACGACGTCGAACATCAGCGACTCGATCCGTCCGTCACCGGGCGTCGGGCGGAAACTGATCACCTCGAGTAGCTTGTCGAGGTCCGAAGCGACAACTCTGGTCTGCTCGAACTCAGGCTCTTCGCCGTGCACGATTGCGCCATCTCGTCGGACGGCAAGATAGCCGTAGTGCCCTCGGGCCGACAGCAGGATCGGGAAATGTTCGGTCCAGAAGTCGGCGACCGCGGCTCGCTCTTCATCGGTCGACGCTGCATCCAGACTGATCGTCTCGAACTCATTCCACGCGAATTCGTCTGTCGTCGTGCCTGCGTAGTCGTCTGTGGAGAGAAACCACGTTGCTTCGTCAGCGCTCGACAGCCGAGAGAAGGACGAGACCCATGAAGCGACGGAGCTGTGTGCTCGTCCGAGTGCGGCAGGGGCGAGCCATGCTCCCGCAGGCGCCGGGGAGAACAGCCAGCCTGCGGATTGTAGGCTACCGATCGCCGACGCACGCAAATCCATAGCCACCAGGCTAACGAAGTGCATCGAGACACGAACGTGCCGAGCACCCTTGATGTCGGAAGGCGCCCTCGGCCGACATCGCGGCGCTCGAACTTGACATTGAGGCGCTCGAACTTGACATTGAGGCACGGGAATCCGGCGGTGAGGATGTCGACCGCCTCGACCCGGGTCCAGTCGACGGTGCGGATGTCGCCGAGGTTGGCGACCTCGGGCCAGTGATGGGCCAGGACGGTGGCGGCGTGCCGGTCGGTCTCGGCGTACCAGGCGAGCTGGCCGCCGAGCACCAGCTCGACGGCCAGGTCGAGCCCGCCGTACCCGCTGCACAGGGATCCGATTCGTGGGGAGGTGGTCTGCGCACCGCTCACGCCACCTCCCCGAGCCCGTGGCCGGTCGTCGTCGCGTCGTGGGGGCAGGTCCACGGCCCGCAGCCCGGCGTGTCCCCTGGCCGGGTGCGTGGGCGCAGGATTACCTGGTCGAGCGGCACCCGCTGCCGGTGCAGGAAGAACTGCCCGCGCAGCGGATGCCCGTCCGCGTTGGCCCGGGCGGAGCCGTCGCGGATGGCGTGGTCGAAGGCGACCGCGTCGGCCCACTCCTGCGGGCTGTGCTCACGCAGCGCGAACCAGAAGGCGTCGTCGTGAAACGGGCACCCCACACACGACGACTTCGGGGTGTCGGCGAGACCGTGCCGGGCCAGGAAACGCAGGCAGTCGGTTCGTCGCCAGCCCAGGTCGAGCAGCGGGAAGACGTTACGCATGTAGCCGACGTCGGCGTCGCGGGCGCGGTGGACCTCGTCGACCGAGATACCGATGGCCATCTCGGCGACGACTCCGGCGGGCACCCGTCGGGGATGGGGATGACCGAGACGGCGCCGCACTTCTGCCTTGATCGGTTTGATCTTGTATTCGGAGGTGCACTGCCGTCGGGCCATTCCCCGCTCGCCGTTGCGGCCGAGCGTGAACAGGGGCATGCTCGCGAACCGGTGTGCGGGGTCGAGGGCGTCGGCGCGGATGTCGCCGGTGCCGACGCGTACGACGTCGATGCCTGCCTGGGCGGCGATGCTGCTCAGGCGGTGCAGGTGCCGGTAGACCGATCGTGGTTCCCACCGGGTGTCGGCGAAGATCGCCGCGTCGAATCGGGGAATCGTCCCGTGGACGGCCAGCAGCAGGAGCGTGGTGCTCTGTACCCCGGCGCCGAGGGACAGGAAACGGTAGGCGGGTGCGGTCACTGCACCACCCCGGTCCCGTCCTCGGCGGCCTTGGTGAAGATCAGGACGTCTTCGTGGGCGATGAGGTGCATCGGTGTTCCGCCGGCCCTGGCCCTGCGGACCTGTTGGAGTTGGAAGAACGACGGTCGGGCGACGAGGTGCCCGTCGCGGACGGCGGCGAGCAGGGCGACGCACCGTTCGGTCGGGACGAGCCCGGCGCGGATACCGGCGGCGATGACGGCGCTGGGCAGGTCGACCAGCTCGCCGCGTTTACGCCAGGGTCGGGCGGTCACCACGACGACCCCGCCGGGGCGGAGCAGGGTGTGGCAGCCGGCCAGGATGCGGGTGAATCCGTCGGCGAGGCCGGTCAGGTCGCGGTAGGCGAGGTTGCCGCGGTCGTGGCCGTCGTTGTACCGGTCGTCGTACTTGACGACCCCGTGCTCGCCGGGCCGCACGAGGCCGTGCACGGTCGGTCCGTAGGGCGGGGAGGTGACCACGAGCGCCACCTGCCCGGTCAGCGCGGCCGGGACGAGGGCGGTGAGGCGGGTGGCGTCGCCGCGGATGACCGAGGCCCGTCCGGTGGCGCCGTGGTCGTGGGCGTGGCGGATGTTGGCGTCGGCGATGTTCGACCAGCGCGGCTCGTACTCGATGCCGAAGGCGTCGCGGCCGGCGTGGACGGCTTCGACGAGGGTGGTGCCGATGCCGCACATGGGGTCCAGGACCAGGTCGCCGGGTCGGGTGTAGGCGTCGACGGCGTGGGCGGCGATCGCGGGCAGCATCCGGGCCGGGTGCTTGACCGACTCCGGCACGTACCGGCCGCGTCGTTGAACGGGGCCGGTGGCCTGGGCGGTGACCCAGACCGACAGGCCGTCCGGGTCGGCGCGGTGGCGTCCCTCGTACTCGCGGTGCCCGCCGTAGTCGTTCCCGCCCACGACGGGGTCGTGCTGGCTGGAGGGCGGCGTGGTGGTGTCAGGCACGGCCGTCACCTCCAACGCGGGCTCGCCGGGATCGCGGTTCGGCGGCACGGTCGGGGTGGGGGGTGAAGACGAGCAGGTCGGCGTGGACCCGCAGGTGCGCGACCTGCCACCGCGCGGTGTCGTGGGCGAGGGTGAGCAGTTCCTCGTCGGTGACGTGGTAGACGAACTGGTCGCCGTCGGTGTCGGCCTCGACCGCGACGATGTGCTGCAGGTAGCCGAGGCCGGCGGCGGCCGCGGCGGCCACCAGCGGACCGAAGTCCTCCGGCGTGGGCTGCGTCCCGGCGGGCACACCGACGACGAGGACGAGGCAGCCCCCGGGGCGCAGCAGCCGCGCGCAGGCCGCGAGGAGCCAGGCGAGGCGGACCCGCGCGGTGGTGTCCGCTGTGTGGAGCGGCCAGCACGCGACCACCAGGCTGGTCGCCGCGTCCCGCCGACCGTCGTCCGGCGGCGTGAGGGAGTCGGTGCCGGGGCGGTCGAGGTCGGTGAGGTCGTCGCCGAACCACGCGCCGAGCTCAGGCGGGTCCTCGCCTCCGTCGGTGTCCGGCATCGGCGTGCCGGTGACCGGGGTGGTCCCCGATGCCGGGGGCGGCTCGGTGGTGGTGGGGCCGATGATCAGGCTGGAGCTGTCGGTGAACCAGGCCCGGTGGTGGCGGCGACCGCCCGTGGCGCAGATCGCGGTGAGGGCGTGGTCGTTGGTGAGGTCGACGACCGCCTCGCCGGGCCGGCTGTAGGCGGCGACGAGGCGGTACGCGAGACGGGTGGGCAGGCTGGTGTGGGCGTCGGCGTCGGTTCGGGCCGTGCGCCAGACCGTGATCGGGACCGGCGGGTCGCCGGCGATCAGGTCGATGAGGGTGGGGTCGACCGGCGGCTGGTGGCCGGTCTGAGGGTGCGGCGGGTGCTGGCTCATGTGGATGTCGGCTCCGCGCCGCGCCGTGAAGCGCTGACACCCCCGAACCGCGCCTTGTGAGCCGTGACGAACACTTGCTCCGCTCGCAGGCACTCACAGCCGCCGACCGGACGTCGGGCATGCCCCGGGTGGGGTTGGCGCCCGTCGTCGACGCCACGCCGAACGCCCGCCCGATGCATACCGTCGGGCACCGCGAGGTCGTGACCGCATGCGGGGACCAGCCGGCCCGCTCACAGCGCCGCCACGGTGAGACCGCTCGTGGGCGACGTGGCCGACGGGGCTCACGGCGGTGGCCAGCGCGGTGAGACACCTCGTGCTGTCACAGGCCCTGCTGTCACAGGCCTTGGCACAGCCGCCGGTCTCGGGCGTAGTGACAGCCGCCTGTGAGTGTCACAGGTCGCGCCGGTGACAGGGGTGCGCAGAGGGGGTGTGCGCTGACAGAGGCGCTGTGAGCGGACCCGGCTGTCACCGGCGTCCGTCAGGACCGGCGCGGTGAGCGCCGCCGCCATGACCTCGCCGACCAGGGGACCGCGGTGACACGGGCACCGCGACGCGGGCGCTCTCACAGGGACTGTCACGGTGTCACAGGGCAGGTCAGCCGCCCTGTCCTGTGAAGTGACCCCTATCGGCCGGACACCTCGATGTCTGTCAGGGACTTTCGGTGGATCTTCTCGTAGGTGTCGGGGCTGACGTTACCCAGTCGGCTGTGTCGGCGGCGTGGGTTGTAGAAGCCTTCGATGTAGGAGAAGACCTCCATTTCCAGTTCGTGTCGGCTGGGCCAGGCGCGGGTGTAGACCAGTTCGGTCTTGAGGGTGGCGAAGAACGTCTCGGCCATGGCGTTGTCGTAGCAGTCGGCGACCGAGCCCATCGAGGCCAGGACGCCGCAGGAGCGCAGGGTCCGCCCGAACTCGAACGACGTGTACTGCGCCCCCCGATCCGAGTGATGGATGAGCTGGTCACGGGCGGGGCGGCGATGTTGGATGGCCATGCCGACCGCGTCGAGGATCAGTTCGGTGCGCAGGTGATCGGCCATGGCCCATCCGACGACCCGGCGGGAGTAGGCGTCGACGACGACGGCGAGGTAGAGGAACCCTTCCCAGGTGCGTAGGTAGGAGATGTCGGCGACCCACAGCCGGTTCGGTGCGGTGGCAGTGAACTGCCGCTGGACCAGGTCCGGTGCGGTGGCTGTGGACGCGGCCTTGCGGCGGGGCTTGCCGCGCCGCCGGCGGTGGGCGCCCTCGATACCGGCCAGCCGCATCAGTCGGGCCACCGCCTTGCGGTT
>NZ_JBITKM010000012.1:145842-177626 GCF_044461025.1 Micromonospora sp. NPDC049900 | reverse complement strand
TCGGCGCGTCGCCGGGCGAACCCGGACAGACCGGCCCAGGCGGTGCCGGCGGCCCGCCAGCCGGTCGGGTCGGTGCTGGAGAGCTGGACGTAACCTGGGCCGTGAAGCGTCGTTCCTTGAGCATGATCTCCTCTGCGTGGTTCCAGGCGAAGAGCAGGGCGTAGTCGGGATACGGATCCACGAAGGCCGCGTGGGGACGCACCGGGATGTGCATCCCCGGTGACAGCCGCCCCTGCTTCTCGGGTGTGGTGTCGCAGATGAACGGCACCAGGTCGGGTCCGATGCCGCAGTAGTTGGTGACGGTGGCGCTCTTCGACGTGGCACCGTAGCCGACCACCCGTCGGCCGGCCGCCCGCAGATCGGTCAGCAGCGCGACCAGGTCGGTGCCGACGCGGTCGATCTGCCGGGCGAAGCGGCGGTACGTCTCGTATTCGCCGATCGCGTACCGCGCCTCGTCGTCGATCATCCGGGTGACGCTGTCGCGGCGCGGGCGGGCACCGGGCCGCGCGACGGTGAAACGTAGCGAGCCGCCGTGGATCGAGATGCGTTCCACGTCGACCAGTTCGAAGCCGAATCGGGTCGCCATGGCGTCCACCGCCCGCACGGAGAAGAGGTAGAAGTGCTCGTCGTAGATCTGGTCGAAGTAGGCGTACTCCACGATGTCGCCGACGTACCGGTCCTCGAAGACGAAGACACCGTCCGGTGTGAGCAGCCGGTCGACGCCCCGGAAGACGGTGGCGATGTCGGCGACGTGGCTGATGGTGTTGGCCGAGAAGACGACTCTGGCCGGTCCTCGTTCGGCGCGGATCGCGATGGCGGCGGCTTCGTCGAAGAAGCTCACCCGCACCTCGGCGCCCCGGAGCGCGGCGTCGCGTGCGGCGCCCGCCGAGGGATCGACGCCGAGGTGGCGGACACCGGCCGCGCCGAGCGCACCGAGCATGACCCCGTCGTTGCAGCCGATCTCGACGACCAGATCGGTGTGACCGGTCAGTTCGGTGCGGCGCAGCCACCCGGCGACCTCCTCGAAGTGCCGGCTCAGCCCGTCGGAGGTGGACGACCGGTACGGGTAGTCGGCACGGAACATGTGGTCGGTCGGCATCGCCTCCAGTTGCTGGACCATCGTGCAGTCGGCGCAGATGCCGACGGCCAGTCGGAAGAACCGTTCCGCACCGGTCTCGTCCGGCCGGGGGAAGGAGTTCGAGGCCGGTTGCCGGCCGAGATCCATCCATTGGTGCACGGGACCGGCGCAGAGCCGGCACGTTGGGGCGACTGACACCAGCTCGGGGCCAAACACGTCGTCGTACTCCTTCCGCCGACCGTCATCGTCGCCAGCACCGCCTGACCGGGGCACATCCGAGCGTGCTCGACCTGGGTCCGACGCCCTGCGGGCAGGCGAGAGCAGGGGTGGCGGGAGGGCACGCAGGAAGGTGCCGCCCGGGCCGTCGGCAAGCAGGATCTGTGGCATCGGTAGGACCCAGCGCGGCCCGGCTCACCGTCCACAGGCTGCCTCCGACGGCTGGTGATCCCCCGAGATCCTCCCGGTCCGACACTGCGGCAACAGCGTCGGGCCGGGAGTTGACGTTTGTCACGAGGGTGAGGAAGAAGGCATGTCGAGTGCGACGCCGCAGGGTGGTCCGGGATCCTCCGTGCCCGGCCCGGACCTGAACCGGGCGGACCTCAGGCCGGGCTGGCGGAGCAGGACGACCGAACCACCGGTGGTCGCGGTCGTCGGCATGGGATACGTCGGATCGTGCATCGCGGGGACGCTCGCCGACCGTGGCCTGTCCGTCCTCGGGATCGACACCGACGTGGACCTGGTGGACCGGATCAACCGTGGCAGCACCCCGCTCGCCGAACCGGGCCTGGCGGATCTGATCGCCGCCGAGGTCGGTGCGGGCCGGCTCCGCGCCACCACGGCCGGGCATGCCTGCGCCGACGCTGACGTGGTCCTGCTGACCGTCGCCACTCCGGTCCGGCAGGACGGGTCGCTGGCGGACGAGCACCTGCGCACGGCGTGTGCGGCGTTGTGCGCGACCCTGCGTACCGGCCAGTTGGTGATCCTCAAGAGCACGGTGCCGCCCGGTACCACCCGGGACGTCGTCCGCCCGCTGCTGGAGGCGAGCGGCCTGCGGGCCGGTGCGGACTTCGCCCTGGCGTACGCGCCGGAGCGGCTCGCCGAGGGTACGGCGCTACACGACCTGCGTACGCTGCCGGTGGTGGTCGGGGGCATCGATCCGCGCAGTACCCGCCTCGCCGCGGACTTCCTGCACAGCGCGCTCGGTGCCGCGACGTTGCCGCAGGAGTCGCTGGAGGCCGCAGAGATCGTCAAGCTGGCCGACAACTGGTGGATCGACCTGAACATCGCCCTCGCCAACGAGTTGGCGATGTTCTGCGACCTGTACGGCGTCGACGTGCTCGACGTGATCCGCGCCGCGAACGCGATCCCGAAGGGCGACGGTCACGTCAACATCCTGCGGCCCAGCGTCGGTGTCGGTGGCTCCTGCCTGACCAAGGACCCCTGGATGGTGTGGCAGTCCGCTCGCCGACACGGGTTGCGGATCACCACCGCTCCCGTCGGCCGGGAGGTCAACCAGCGGATGCCCGGCTACACCGCCCGCCTGATCCTCGACGAGTTGGCCGTCCGTGGCGTGCCGCCGGCCGAGGCGACGGTGGCGGTGCTGGGTCTCGCCTTCAAGAACAACACCGGGGACCTGCGGGCGACCCCGACCGAGCCGGTCGTGGCGGCGCTGCGGGCGACCGGTGTGCGGGTCCGCGTGCACGATCCGCTGGTCGATCCGGCCAGCGCGCACCAGACCTTCGGCCTGCCGGTCACCACCACCGTCGAGGAGGCGGTGCGTGATGCCCACTGTGTCGCCCTACTGGCCATGCACCACCAGTTCGAGGACCTGGACTTCGCCCGGCTGCCGGTCGCCGAGTCCTGCCTGATCCTCGACGGACGCGCTTACCTGTCCAAGGAGAAGATCGCCATGCTGGAACGCCTCGGCTACACCTATCGCGGGATCGGGCGGTGAGCGCGGCCCGCGTCGTCGTCACCGGCGGCCATGGTTTCATCGGCAGCCACCTCGCCGACCGCCTGGTCAAGACCGGGGCCGACGTGACGGTCCTGGACAGTGGTGACCCGCCGCCCCACCTGGGTCTGCTGCGGCTGCACGCCCGACACGTCCGGGGTGACGTGCGGGATCCGGACCGGTTGGCGGAGGTGATCACGCCGGACGTGCAGGTGGTCTACCACCTCGCTGCGGCGGTGGGGGTGGACACGTACCTGCGACGTCCGCTGGAGGTGATCGACGTCAACTTCGTCGGGACGCAGCGGGTGCTGGAGCGTGCCAGCACGGTCGGCGCGCGAGTGGTCGTGGCGAGCACCAGTGAGATCTTCGGCATGAACCCCGCAGTGCCGTGGCGGGAGGAGGCCGACCGGCTGCTCGGCCCGACCAGCGCCCCGAGGTGGTGCTACGCCACCAGCAAGGCCCTCGCCGAGCACCTCACCTTCGCCTTCGTGCAGCAACACGGACTCGCCGCGGGGGTGGTGCGCTACTTCAACGTCTACGGTCCCCGCCAGCGGCCGGCGTACGTGATCAGCCGCAGCGTGCACCGTGCGTTGAACGGACGTCCCCCGATCGTCTACGACGACGGCAGCCAGACGCGAAGCTTCACCTACGTGGCCGACGCGGTCGAGGGCACCATCCTCGCCGGTGCGAGTGCACAGACGATCGGCACCGCGGTCAACATCGGCAACACCCGCGAGACCACCGTCGCCGACGCGATCGCCCTGGTGGGTGTGGCAGCCGGGGCCGGTGGCGACGCGGTCGCGGTGGACACCGCCGACGATCTCGGCTCGGGCTACCAGGACCTGCCCCGGCGGATCCCGGACGCCAGCCGTGCCCGGCTGCTGCTGGGGTGGAGCGCCGAGACCGACCTGCGGACGGGGGTGGGCCGGACGGTGGCGTGGGCGAGGGAGAACCCGTGGTGGTTGGCCCTGCCGGACAGCGGGGCCGGCCGGTGAGCGCGCAGACCCGGCCGTTGACCGGGGACGAGTACGTCGAGACGCTGCGCGACGGCCGCGCGGTCTACCTGTACGGCGAGCGGATCCGGGACGTCACCCGACATGCGGCCTTCCACAATCCGATCCGGATGACCGCCCGGCTGTACGACGCGCTGCACTCCGAGACGCACCGGTCGGTGCTCACCACCGCCTGCGACGCGCCCGGCGCCCACGGCTACACACACCGCTTCTTCACCACCCCACGCAGCGCCGACGACCTGGTCGCCGCCGAGCGGGCCATCGCCACCTGGGCCCGGATGAGTTACGGCTGGATGGGACGCGGCCCGGACTACAAGGCGTCCTTCCTCGGTACGTTGGGGGCCAACGCCGACTTCTATCAGCCGTTCGACGACAACGCGCGCCGCTGGTACCGGCGGTCGCAGGAGCAGGTGCTCTACTGGAGTCACGCGATCGTGCATCCGCCGGTGGACCGTTCACGCCGTCCCGACCAGGTGGCCGACGTCTTCGTACACGTCGAGCGGGAGACGGACGCCGGGGTCGTGGTCAGTGGCGCGAAGGTGGTGGCGACCGGGGCGGCCCTGACGCACCACGCCTTCGTCGCCCACTACGGTCTGCCGGTGGCCCGGCGGGAGTTCGCGCTGGTCGCGGCCATTCCGACGGACGCGCCGGGGGTACGTCTGATCTGCCGTCCCTCCTACGCCGCCACCGCGAACGCGATGGGCACTCCGTTCGACCACCCGCTGTCGTCCCGGTTGGACGAGAACGACACGATCCTGGTGCTCGACAAGGTCCTCATCCCGTGGGAGAACGTCTTCGTCTACGGCGACCTCGCCAAGGTGCAGACCTTCGCCGGCCGCTCGGGATTCACCGAGCGCTTCACATTCCACGGCTGCGTACGCCTCGCGGTGAAGCTGGAGTTCCTGGCGGGGTTGTTGGCCAAGGCGCTGGAGATGACCGGCACCGCCGACTTCCGGGGTGTGCAGAGCAGACTGGGTGAGGTGCTGGCGTGGCGGAACCTGTTCCAGGGGCTCGCCGGTGCCGCCGCCCGTGACCCGGTGCCGTGGCACGATGGTTCCGTCCTGCCCAATCCGCGGTACGGGGCGGCGTACCGGTGGTTCATGCAGGTGGGCTATCCCCGGGTGCGGGAGATCGTGTTGCAGGACGTGGCGAGCGGCCTGATCTACGTCACCTCGGGTGCGGAGGACTTCGCGAATGCCGAGATCCGCCCCTACCTCGACCGGTACCTGCGTGGTTCGCAGGGCGTCGAGGCCACCGAGCGGGTCAAGGTGATGAAGCTGTTGTGGGACGCCGTCGGGTCGGAGTTCGGCGGCCGGCATGAGCTGTACGAGCGCAACTACGCCGGCAACCACGAGAGCACCCGGGTCGAGCTGCTCTCCGCGGCGATCGCCGACGGCGACCTGGCCGGTTGCAAGGCACTGGTCGACGAGTGCCTCGCCGAGTACGACCTGACCGGCTGGCGGGTCTCCGACCTGGCGTCCCACCACGGTCGGCGTCCGCCGCGCTGACCGCCCGCGCCTACTGCTCGGCCAGCAGTGCGGCGGCCTCGGCGGTCTTCCCGGCGGCGTGGGCGGCGACCAGGGCCGCGAAGCGGGCGGCCGGCATGATCCGGACACCGAGTGCGGCGGCCTTGTCGGCCTTGCCTCGCGCTCCCTCCCCCACCACGACCAGGTCGGTGCGCGCGGAGACCGACGAGGAGGCGACACCGCCGAGCCGTTCCACCGCCTCGTTGCCCTCGGTGCGGCTGAGCCCGGGCACCGCCCCGGTCACCACCACCCGCATCGGGGTGCCGTTCGTCCGACGCAGCGGCGGACCGGCCGGGTCGTCCGGGGCTGCGGCGGCGCTGCGCACCGTGGGCACGGCACCCGGCTCGACCATGTTGACCCCACGTGCGGCAAGCCGGTCGATCAGCGGTTCGAGTTCGCCGAGGTCGGCGACGATGGTGGCAGCCCGCTCGGGGCCGATGCCCTCCACCTGCTGCAACTCGTCCACGCCGGCGTCGAGCAGTGCCCTCATCGTGCCGAAGTGTCGGGCCATCCGCCGCGACAGGGCCCGCCCGGTCATTCGCACGCCGAGCCCGATGAGGACCCGGGACAGCGGGCGCCGGGCCGACGCCTGGATGGAGGCCACGAGCTTGGCCGCCGAGACCTCACCCATCCGCTCCAGCGTCACCAACGCGGATCGGTCCAGGTCGTACAGGTCGGCCACGTCGGTGACCATCCCGGCGGCCACCAGGGATTGGATGATCTTGCCGCCGAGTCCTTCGACATCCATCGCGTCCCGGGAGACGAAGTGTGCCAGCGCCTCGTGGGCGCCGCAGGCCCGGCCCGCCACACACCGCCACCGCTTCTGCGAGCGGTCCAGTGGACCGGCGCAGCGCGGGCAGTGCGTCGGGGGCGGGAAGGGCGTGGAGGTCGGGTCCCGTCGGTCGAGCATCGCCCCGGTGATCTCGGGGATGACGTCGCCGGCCCGGCGCACGAAGACGACGTCGCCCACCCGGACGTTGCGCCGGTCCAGGTCCTCGAAGTTGTGCAGGGTCGCCGAGGTGACGGTGACGCCGCTGATCTGCACCGGTGCGAGCACGGCCACCGGCGTGACCACACCGGTGCGGCCGACCTGCACCTCGATGCCGAGCAGTCTGGTGGTGCGGGTGTCCGCGGGGAACTTGCACGCGATGCCCCAGCGTGGGGCACGGCTCGACGAGCCGGCCAACTCCCGGTCCGCCGGCCGATCGGCCTTGACCACCGCGCCGTCGACGCCGTACCCGAGGGTGCCGCGGGCGACCCGCAACGCCTCGACCGCGCCGACCGCCTCGTCGATGGTGGCGCAGACGGTCATGCCGCCGGTGGCGGCGGTGGAGGTGACACCCAGTTCGGCCAGGCCGGCCATTTCCACCGAGTGCGGCGGCGGTTCGTCGGGCGCCACGGACAACGCGCCACGCACTCCGTAGGCGATGAACGACAACGGCGCGTCATACGCGCGTCCCTCCGCCCGCAACGTGCCGGCGGCGGCACTACGGGGATGCGCGAACGCGGGCTCGCCGTGCCCGGTACGCAACTCGTTGGCGACCGCGAAGTCCGCGTCGGTCATGTAGACCTCGCCACGGATCTCGATGGTCAACGGCCGATTGAGCTGCATGGGCAACCCGGCGGCCCGCTGGGCCTGCCCGGTCACGTCCTCGCCGGCCCGACCGTCGCCGCGGGTGGCGACCCGGGTCAGCCGGCCGTCGACGTACCAGGCCGCGATCGCCAGCCCGTCGATCTTCGGCTCGACGACGAACGCCTCGACGGCCCGGCCGAGCAGGCGTTCCAGCCGACCCGCCCAGCGCCGCAGAGGCTCCTCGCCGAAGACGTTGTCCAGGCCGAGCATCGGTTCGCTGTGCACGATCTCGCCGCCGACGGCGACACCCGCGGCGACCAGATCCGCCGGTGAGTCCGGCACCTTCCACTGCGGTCGGCGGGTCTCGGTGGCCGCGATGCGGGCCAGGAGGGCGTCGTACGCCGCGTCGTCCATTCGCAGGTCACTGCCGTTGTGATACTGCGCGGCAGCGGCCCGGGCGGTGGCGACGGCCTCGACGTAGTCGGCCCGGTCGGAGAAGGGGGCGGCCACCTCGGGGTCCACGATCGGGGTGTCGGCCACGGAGATCGGCACGTGGGGGATCTGGGTCATGGTGGGCGGATACCTCCGGTGTCGGCCGCCGGCCCGCCCCCGCAGCGACGACGCTGCCGGGGGCGGGCCGAGGCAGGGCGGTGGCTGAACTGACCTACCGTCGGATCCGCGCGTGGGCAGCGAGGCCCTCGAGGACCGGCACGACGTCGTTCGGACTGGGCATGGCCCGCCAGACATCGTAGATCGCCGCGGCGCCACGCCGGTAGGACGGATCGTCGAGCACCGCCCGGATCGCCTCGCGCAGCTCCGTCACCGACTGGGTCTGGTGGTCCAGTCGCAGGCCGGCACCCCGGGACACGACATAGTTCGCCACCGGGGTCGCTTCGAGCTTCTTCGGTGGCATCACCCAGCGTACGGTGGGCCGCTGCGTACGGGCGCCCAGCTCACGTACGCCGTACTCGACACCGGAGCGGTAGATGCCGGTGTCGTCCGTCGTCTCCGCCGGATTCTCCTCCACGCGCACCAGGAGGATCGAGTCGCGGGTGTCGCAGACGAGCTGCGGTACCCGGGCGGCGACGGCCGCCTGGAAGGTACCCAGGCCGCCGTGGTGGATGACCGCCGCGCAGGTGGGCAGGATCTGGTTGAGCGGCAGGTAGTCCATCAGGCGCACGTTGGGCGGTGGTGGGTACCCGTCCAACTGCACGCCGTTGAGCGTGGCCACCACCTCGACGTCGAGGTCGGCCAGGGCTTCCAGCAGCATCGGCGTGCGGTTCCAGTCGCCTCGGATGAACCGTCGGTAGGACTCGCCGAGGGTCAGGCAGATCCTCGGCCGTCGGGCCGGCACCCGCAACCAGTCCGGCACCGGGGCGGCACCGTTGTAGGGCACGTACCGCAGCGGCACCCTGCGGGTGCGGGTCGGCAGTTCGAGACCGGGCGGGGCGGTGTCCAGGGTCCACTGACCGGTCAGCAGTTCGTCGTCGACCTGGACGCCGTACCGGACGGCGAGCGGACGCAGCAGGGTGGCCAGCGGGTTCTCGTCCAGGCCCGCCGCGACGAGCGCCTGTCGACCGGCGGCGAGCCGGTCGAGGCTCCAGCCCGCCGGATCATAGGCGAAGACGAGCCGGGCGTGTGCCGCGCCGCTGACCCGGGCCGCGATCGCGCCGGCGGCCTGGGTGAGGTCCCAGATCACCAGGTCCGGACGCCAGGCGCGGGCGAAGTCGATCAGAGCGTGCGCCTCCGGTCGGTCCGGGCGCAGGTAGTCCGCAGTCGGGGTGAGCAGGTACTGGAAGAAGAGGTACCAGTACTCACGTTCCTCCGCGTCGAGGCCGAGCACCTCGGCATAGCGTTCCGCCTCGACATGTCCCTTCGGCTCCAGCGGGTCGTCGCTGGTCCGCGCGGCCCAGGCCGCGTCGCCCAGCGGCACCGGGGTCAACCCGGTGGCGGCGATCTGGTCGGCGAAGGAGGCAAGGGAGGCCAGCCGGACCTCGTGGCCGGCACTCTGCAACGCCCACGCCGTGGGCACCATGGGGTACAGATGGGCGATCGACGGGTCGATGGCGAACAGGATGCGCATGTGTCTCCTCGTACGGGGATCGGTCGAACGGGGTGGTCGAAGGTTCGGGACGGGCGGGTCGTCGTCGCTCAGGCGGGTAGCACGCGGTCCAGGACGTCGTGGTGGCCGTCGACCAGAGCGGCCACCGTGTCGGCCCGGAACTGACTGCGGCGGTAGCCGATGCTGCCGACGATGCCGCCGGTGGCGTCGAACTCCACCGCCCACAGCGCGCCGTCCGGGATCTGCGAGCCGAACTCCTGCGACCGCAGTCGGCGCCGCATGGCGCGGTAGGTGAGGTCACCGATGCGCTCGTCGACGGCCATGAACGGGGACTGCACCAGTTGGAACACGCAGGAGGCGTGTTCCTGGTCGGCTGCGGCGCGCATCAGGTCTGGCGCGACCCCCAGCAGGTCGACGAAGGGGATCTCGTGGCGGATGGCGGCCAGGCAGGTGGCTCTGACCCGGTCGACGAGGTCGGCGAAGCGCCCACCGGGCGGCGTGGCGATCCGCAGCGGCAGCAGGTTGAAGAACGAGCCGACCATGTCGACCGTCCATGCGGGACGGCGGCCCGGGGTGAAGGTGGGCATGACGACCTCGTCGAGGCCGGTGGCGTCGGCGAGCTGCCGTACGTGTGCCGCCGCCAACACCATGAAGGGCGTGCAGCGCCGCTCGGCTGCGTACGCCCGCACCCGCCGGCCCAGGTCCTGGTCGAACCGGAAGCGGTACCACGCGGTGCCGTCGGCCTGGTGCCGCCCACGTGGCCAGTCGATCCGGACCGGGGTGAGCACGGCGTCGCGCAGGTGGTCGGCCCAGTAGCGACGGGCGGCGGCGACGGCGGGTCCGTCGGCCGCCTGCCGCTGCCACCGTACGTAGTCCCGGTACTGGCGGACCTTCGGCAGTTCGGGCGGGCGTCCGGCGAGCCGGGCCCGGTAGCAGTGTGCCAGGTCCCGCAGCACCACCTGGATCGACCAGCCATCGACACCGGTGTGGTGGGCGGCGAGCACGAGGACGGCGTCCTCGCGGTCGAATCGTCCCAGGTGCGCCCGCAGGCTCGGGCACTCCGTCGCGGGGACCGGCCGGGACTCCACCTCGTTGAGCAGGATCTCCGCGTCGTGCTCCCGGTCGGTGCCGGTGGTCGGCAGCTCCTCGACGTGCAGGTGTGGCTCCTGCGGGGGGCGGACGAGTTGGTGCGGGCCGGGGCCGCGGACGATCATCGTCCGCAGCGACTCGTGCCGGGCGACCACGTCGGCCAGCGCGCTCCGTAGCACCGCCACGTCGAGCGGCCCACGGATCCGCCACCCGCCGACGATGGTGTAGTGCGGGCCGAACGGCCCGGAGCCGCTGCCGTCGTCGACCATGTGGAGGAACTCCTGCTGCCGGGAGAGGGCGACGCGCCCCGGCGGCGGTTCCGGTCGTGGCTCGGTGGTGGTCAGGTCGGTCGGGAGGGTCCACAGTGACGACGACGCGCCGGTCTCATCCCGCCTCATGTCCGGCTCCCCGCAGTGCCGATCCGCCGGTGGCCTCCGGTTCGGGTCGGCGCCACCGCATCCCGTCGGCGGACGGGATGAGCCCGCCGGGGCGCAGCGGGCGTCGGTCGTCGACGTTGCCGCCCAGCGCCGCCTGGGTCTGTACGCGGACGCCTTCTCTGAGGACGCCTTTGAGCAGGCTCGACCCGAGCAGGTCACGGTCCTCCCCCGGCACGTCGACGGGGCTCTGTACGACGTCGGCCAGCTCCTGGAACGCCTCCTTGCGGTTCTGTCGGTAGGCACCGGGGTCGAGCAGCGCGCTCTCTCCCGAGCCCCCGCCGCCGACGAGTTGGACGAAGGCCTGCACCGAGCTGGCGACGTCGTCGTCGGTGAGGCGCTTGGCGGTCCAGAAGTACGAGTCCTCGTCCTGGTCCATGTCGTAGAACGCGACGAGGAAGTCGTGGAACAGGGCGTACTCGCGGCGGTAGCGCGTCTCGAACTCCTGGAGGGTGCCCGCCTCGTCCAACTCTCCGGCCAGGCAGGTGTTGATCGAGCGGGCGGCGAGCAGTGCGCTGAAGGTGGCCAGGTGCACGCCGGAGGAGAAGACCGGGTCGATGAAGCAGGCCGCGTCACCGACGAGCAGCATTCCGGGTCGGGTGAAGCTGTCGTGGAGGTACGAGTAGTCCTTACGGACCCGCACCTCGCCGTACGGGCCGTCGGTGACCCGGGTCGCCTCGGCCAGGTACTCGGCGATCAGCGGGCACTCGCTGATGAGCCGGCGCAGCACCGTCTCCCGGTCGCCCTCGCGGACCCGGTCCAGCGCCTCCGGCCGGAGTACGGCTCCGACGCTGGTGAGGGTGTCGTTGAGGGGGATGTACCAGAACCAGCCGCCGGGGAAGGCGACGGCGAGGATGTTGCCGCTGTTGGGCGCGGGGAGCCGCTTGCCGCCCTCGAAGTAGCCGAAGAGGGCGAGGTTGCGGAAGAACTCCGAGTAGTGCCGTTCGCCGCCGATGCGGTGGTGGATGCGGCTGCGGTGGCCGGAGGCGTCCACGACGTACCGGCTGCGCAGTTCCCGGCGTACACCGTCCTCGTCGTCGAAGCGGACGCCGCAGACCCGATCCCCCTCCTCCAGCACGTCGACCACGGCGCACCGTTCGCGGACCGTGACGCCGCGGCGGCGGGCGTTGTCGAGCAGGATCTGGTCGAACGTCATGCGTTCGACCTGGTAAGCGGTGGCGTCGCTGGCGAAGCGTGGGGAGATCGCGAAGGCGAACGTCCACGGCTCGGGGTTGCGGCCCCAGCGGAAGGTGCCGCCCCGCTTGAGGGGGAAGCCGGCGCGGGCGAGTTCGTCGGCGACGCCGATCAACCGGCATACGCCGTGCACGGTCGAGGGCAGCAGCGACTCGCCGATCTGGTAGCGGGGGAAGCTCTCCCGCTCCAGCAGCAGGACCCGGTGCCCCTGCATCGCGACCAGGGTGGCGACGGTGGCGCCGCCGGGTCCACCACCGACCACGATCAGGTCGTAGTCGAACTCGTCGTCGGTCATGTGAAGTCCTCCGTGATCTCTGTGGTGGCAGGGGTCAGCGCAGGGCCACCTCGCTGCGCAGCACGGCGTCGAGCAGCTCACCGCGGCTCAGTGCGGACGCCACGGCGGTGAGGTCGTCGGCCATGTATCGGTCCTGGTGGAGGGTGGGAGCGAGGGAGCGGGTGAACTCGTAGGCGGCTCGACCGGCCGGGCCCAGGCCGTCGGCGCGTCCGGCCACGTCGGCCGCCTGGGCGGCGGCCAGCAGCTCCACCGCCAGGATGGTGTCGTTGTTCGTCAGGACCCGGCGGGCGTTGCGGGCGCTGATCAGGCCCATGCTGACGATGTCCTGGTTGTCGCCGTTGGACGGGATGCTGTGGATGCTGGCCGGGCCGATCGTGCGGTTCTCCGCGACCAGTGCCGTGGCCGGGTACTGCGCGCCGGCGAAGCCACTGTGCAGTCCCGGTTCACCCAGCACCAGGAACTCCGGCAGGCCGTAGTTGAGGTGTCGGTTGAGCAGCCGGTTCGTCCGCCGTTCGGAGAGCACTCCGAGCTGCGTCAGGGCGATGGTCACGTAGTCCATCGCGAAGGCGACCGGCTGACCGTGGAAGTTGGCGCCGTGGAAGACCTCTCCGCTGCCGAAGAAGAGCGGGTTGTCGTTGGCGGAGTTGAGTTCGATCTCGACGGTCGCGCGGGCCTGGGCGAGGGTGTCCCGGACCGCGCCCAGCACCTGCGGGACCGCCCGCAGGGAGTACGCCTTCTGCAGGTAGATGTCGGTGCGCTGGACTGCCTGGTCGTGCTGCCATTCCTCGGCGACCTGCCGGCGCAGGTCCGGGTGGGAGACGGTGAGCGTGCTGCCGTCGAGCAGGGCCCGCAGGTTGGCCGCGGAATCGATCTGGCCGGGATGCGGTCGGGCCAGGTCATGTCCCTCGGCGAGGAACGGGCCGGTCGACCCCCGCAGCGTCTCGATCACCAGGGCGGCGACGATCTCGGCCTGACGGACCTGGTCGGCCGCCCGCCCGAGCACCAGCGCACCGAGTCCGGTCATCGCGGAGGTGCCGTTGATGAGGGCGAGGCCCTCCTTGAAGCGCAGTTCCAGCGGCTCGATGCCGTATTCCCACAGCACACCGGCGGTCGGCACCGGTTGACCGTCCCGCAGCACGTACCCCTCACCGAGCAGGGTGCTGGCGATGTGTGACAGGGGTGCCAGGTCGCCGCTGGCACCCAGCGAGCCGATCTCGGGGATCGCCGGGGTGATGCCGAGGTTCAGGTACATCTCCAGTCGGGTGATCAGTTCCGAGCGGACCGCGGAGTAGCCCTTGGCGAGGGCGTTGAGTCGGGTGGCGAGGATGGCGCGGGCCTCCACCTCGGAGAAGCACGGTCCGACTCCGGCACTGTGGCTGCGGACCAGGTTCGTCTGGAGTTCCACCTCCTTGGGGTGGTCCACCAACATGTAGATCATCTCGCCGTATCCGGTGGTCACGCCGTAGACCGGCACGCCCTGCCGGACGATGTCCTCGAACCGCTGCCGGCTGGCCACCACGCGGGCCAACGCGGCGGCCGGCACCACGCAGGGCGTACCCCGTTCGGCCACCTGCCGGACGCCGTCGACGGTGAGTCCGGCGCCGTCGAGGAGCACCGGCGTCGCGCCGTTGTCGTTGTCAGCCATGCTCGTCTTCCATTCGTCGTGGGTGGTCGGCGGTGCGGGGATCGGGTAGCCGGGCGCGATCGACCTTGCCGGCGGGGTTGCGCGGGATCCGGTCGAGCGGCACGAAGGAGGTACGGCGGCTCACCGGCCCATGACGGCGGCGCAGCAGCGCGCGCAGTTCCCGCGTCACCACCGGCGGCGACGCGGGCGGGCGCGGCACCACGAAGACGACCAGCCGGCTCACCAGGCCGTCCGGGTCGGTCACCGGCGACACTGCGCAGTCGGCGACCAGTGGATGCTCTGCCAGCCCTGCCTCCAGGCCGGCGAGTTCGACCCGTTGACCGGCGAGTTTGACCTGGTGGTCCCGGCGGCCGAGATATTCGAGTTCGCCGTCGAAACGGCGTCGGCCGAGGTCGCCGGTGCGGTAGCAGCGGATGGCCGGGTCCTGGGGCGGGGGCAGTCCCGGCAGTGGCCGGAACGGCGTGTCGTCGGTGCCGACCGGTAGGTAGCCCGACGCGGCGTGGCGGCTGCGCACGACGATCTCGCCAGGTACACCGGCCGGGCAGAGGCGGTCCGCCTCGTCGACGACCAGGACCTGCCGGCCGGGTATCGGTCGGCCGATCGGGACGCGTCGCCCGCGCAGCGGCGCCACGATCTCGTACACGCTTGCCGCGATCGTCTCGGTCGGGCCGTAGAGATTCCACAGCCGGACGCCGGTGAGCGCCCGGCGCAGCCGGTTCGCCAGGGTCACGGCGAGCGACTCCCCGATCAGGAACAGGTGGGCCAGCCGGGCCGGAACCTCGGCTCCCCGGTCGATGGCGGCCATCAGTTCCCGGGCGAAGCTGGGCACGGTCTGCAGCATGGTGATGCCCTCGTGGTCCATCCAGCGCAGGAAGCGTTCCGGGTGCACCCGGACCCGCGGTGGCACCGCGACCACGGTGGCACCCGAGGTGAGCGCCGCGACCACCTCGCACAGCGCCGGGTCGTGTGTGACGACCGCCCACTGCGCCACGCGGCTGCCGGGCCCCAGTTGCGCGGTGTGCGCCAGCCAGGTGGCGAACTGCGCCAGGGCGGCGTGGGTCTGCGGCACGCCCTTCGGTCGTCCGGTCGACCCGGAGGTGAACGCGACGTAGGCGGTGGAGGCCGGCTCGGGCGCGGGTGGCGGTGGCCCGGACAGGTGGGTCGTCTCGTCCGCCGTCAGCACGGGGCCGCCCTGGGCGGTGCGGAACCATTCGGCCAGCGGGTCACCGGCCGTCTCGACGCCGACCAGCAGGGCGGCGGGGCGCAGGTCGGCCAGGAGTGTCCGGACGGGGTCCCCCGCGTCGCCCGGGTCCAGCCAGGTGACATGACCGCCGGCGAGGAGGACCGCCAGACCGGCCTGGACCAGCGTCGGGCCCATCGGTAGGCGCAGTGCCACGGCTCGCCCGGCGACCGGTACCCGGGCGGTCAGCCGGGCCGCCGACTCCGACGCCCCGGCGAGCAGTTCCGCGTACGTCAGGTTCCCCGCCTCGCTCCGCACCGCCAGCGCGTCCGGATAGCGGTCGCGGCACCGGCGGATCAGCTCGGTCACGGGCTCGGGCGTGGGTGTCAGGGTGGCGTCGGCGTCGCGCAGGGTCGCTGCCTGGTCCACGGCGTCCTCCAGGGGGAGGTCGCTGAGCGGCTGGTCGGGGTCGTGCAGCGCGGCGGTCAGCAGGGTGCGCAGTTGCCCGAGGAGGCCCTCGATCCACCGACGACCGATCCGGTCGGTGGGGGATCCGAGTGTGCCGGTGAGGCCCGCGACGCCCGACGAGACGGTGAGGAGCAGGTCGACGGGGAGGGCGCGGAGCGGGGACGGCAGCGCCCGGACCGTGGCTCCGGCCAGGCGCAGCGGGGCCGGCGGATCCGCGACGGCGAGGACGCTGGCGCGTGGCCCGTCGCCGTGGTCCGGTGCGGTGGCGTCGCTCAGCCAGCGTACGGGCGACGAAAGGGATTGTCGGGCCGTGTGTCGGCGGCGCGCCATCCGCCGCAGGTAGGTTCGGAAGGTGTCGGCGTCGGCGGGCCGACCGTCGAGCGGCAACAGGGTGGTCATCGGCCCGACGAGTCGTTCCTGCCCCGGTCGACGCAGGTCGTCGGCGACGGCGACGGGTGCCGCCTGGTCCCCGCCGTGCCGGGCCAGCACGAGGTGGTAGCCGGCCAGCAGCGCCGTGCCGGTGTCGGTGCCCTCCCGTGCGGCGAGGTCCCGCAGGGGCCGCCCGAGTTCCTCCCCCCAGTCGAAGTTCACCTCACCGTCGGGGGCGGAGACGGCGGCATCCGGCCGACGGACGGACGGAGCGGCGACGGCGTGGACCGGCGTGCCCCCGACGACCTCGGCGTAGGCCGTCGACAGGTCGGCGGCCAGGATCGACATCGACCGGGGGTCGGCCACCGTCGGATGGGCGTCCAGGACGATGCGGTGGTGCCGAGGTGCGATGTGCCGTACGTCCAGCCGGACGAGCGAATCGGGGTCGGCCGGCGGCCTCCGCAGCGCCGCGTGCCGGTCGAGCACCAGCGCCCAGGCGGTCCGTAGGGCGTGGATGTCGAGCGGGCCACGGACCCAGTACGCACGGCGCAGCGACGCCGGCGGGCCGGCCGGGCGCACCCGGACTGCGGTGGGGACCTCCGCGGCGAGCGGGTCCGGGTCGATGCGCGACGCCGGTTCCGGCACGGGGACGTTGATCGTCACGCAGCAAGTCTCGGTAAGCGCCGACGGGCGGGCATCTCTGGGCGTGCGCGGTGCCGACCGCGCGGGTCCGGAACGACCCGACGGCGCGCAGCGGTCTTCCGGAGTGCGCATTCGCAGAGATGCCCGCCACTGTCCGAGCCCGCACGATGGGAGGCAGAGCCGCGCGCGAGCTGGAAGTGGAGCCCATGAACGAGACCCCGGGAATCGTGCCGCCCGTCCTGGACGAAGCCGAGTTACGTGAACGGATCGGCGCCATCTGGCGCGATGTGCTCGCCGTTGGTGACGATGCGTCGAGCGATGCGACCTTCCTCGAGTTGCAGGGACAGTCGATATCCGCCGTCCGGATCACCGGGCGGATCGAGGAGGAACTCGGCATCGAGGTCGACGTCGCGGTCCTGTTCGAGGACCCGGATCTGGCGACCTTCACGGACCTGGTTGTCGCGGGTGCCCGAAACGAACGCTGATCGACGCGGGTCCGGGTTCACCCGAGCCGGCGTCCCACCGGAAGGAGGATCCAGGTAATGCTGTCCATCAGGCTGTACGACATCGAGACCGGACATGTCCAGACGCTCACCGAGGTGGCCGACCTGGTCAGCGCCGACCGGTGGCTCGACCGGTTCGCCGTGGGCGGCATCGGCACCAACGACGTGGTGTACGTCGTGGAGTCGCCGTCGGCCACGGTGGACTGTGCGGAGGCGGATTCCGTGGTCGCTGCCTGACTGTCGCGTCGATCCGGCCACCGGAGCCGCTCCCATCACCCGTAGACGTCCGCCCCGACCGAAAATCATCGGTCGGGGCGCATCTTTGTTCCCGTGATCGCCATGTCGACCCGGTGGGGCAGCGACGGATAGACGGATAGATCATTGCTGATGGCCACGCAACGCGTCTAAGATCAACCTTATCGACCTGACTTGTCGCTTTGACACATCATTCCGCTGATCGGGCACATTTCTTCCGGTAGATCCGAGGAATCGACGCGCCCCCGACCTCGACGTCGACCCGCGACCTCGGGCACTCCCCCGGGCAACGACCAACGAAAGGGCCACCATGACTCTGTCCGTGCTGCGGCGTGAACGACGCGACGACGGCGGTCCGGGTGACCGGAGACGAACACTGCGGCGACGCGTGCTCGCGTCCGTCGCGGCCGCGGTGGTCCTGCTCGCCCTCGGCGCGTCCAGTTCCGCAGCCGCCGACCCGTACCGCGAGCCGCTGACCGGTCGGGCGAAGTTCGACCCGTCCTTCCGGCACGGCACCGTGGCCGTCGACGGCGGCCGACTGCACTACGTCACCGGCGGCAGCGGGCCCGTCCTGGTGCTGCTGCACGGCTGGCCACAGACCTGGTGGGCCTGGCACGACGTGATGCCGGCCCTGGCCCGCAACCACACCGTCGTCGCATTCGACCTGCCCGGTCTGGGCGACTCCAGCCACTTCGCCGACGGGTACGACAAGGTGACCACCGCCAAGCGCATCCGCCAGGCGGTCCACGCCCTCGGACACCGCACGGTGTCGATCCTGGCGCACGACGTCGGCGTCCTCGTCGCTCACCCGTACGCCCGCGAGTTCCCCACCGAGGTCTCCCGGATCGCGGTGCTCGACTCCACGCTCTCCGGCTACGGCCTCGA
Source organism: Micromonospora sp. NPDC049900 (assembly GCF_044461025.1). Classification (NCBI taxonomy): domain Bacteria; kingdom Bacillati; phylum Actinomycetota; class Actinomycetes; order Micromonosporales; family Micromonosporaceae; genus Micromonospora; species Micromonospora sp. NPDC049900. The sequence continues at coordinate 159,464 of NZ_JBITKM010000012.1, read as the reverse complement.
AGACGCCTACACGCTGAGTTTCCACTTCCTGTTCAACGCGGCGCCCGCGCCGATTCCCGAGCGGATCCTCGACAACGACGACGTCCCCACCTACCTGGGCATGATCTTCGACTTCAGCGTCAACCGCGACGCCATCGACCGCACCGTCTACTACCGCTACTACCGGGACCCCGCCGACCGCACCGCCGGCTACAACTACTACCGCGCGTACAGCGGAGACGCCGAGAACAACCGGGCCAACGCCCACCGCCGGCTACCGATGCCGGTGCTGGCGGTGGGGTCGGCGGCGACCTTCGGCCCGGCGGTCGCGGAGTCGTTCCGCCAGGTGGCCGACGACGTCCGCGAGGTCGTCGCCCCCGACTCCGGCCACTTCATTCCGGAGGAGAACCCGCAGTTCCTGATCTCCTGCGTGAACCTCTTCACCGGCGCGACGGCCGGCCCGCCGCCCCCCGCCCTGGCCGCCTGCGCCGCCTGAGCGCTCGCCACTCCGGCCGTCACGCGGGCACGTGACGGCCGGAGTGCGACCCGAGTCGAGGTCACGTCTCGTCGGACACGGTGGGTGCGGCCAGGTCCGCTGCCGACTGAGGCAACTGCGCGACCAGGTCCAGCCGGGCCGAGACGAGAGCCAGGTGGATCCGGGCCGGCCAGGCGTCGACCGCGGCGCTGCGACACAGGTCGCTCGACCAGTCAGCCGGCACACAGCCGGCCACCACGAGGCCCAGTTCGGTACGGACCCGGCCGCCGAGTTCCGTCGCCCGGTCCCACCAGCCGGGCTCACCGGGCAGCAGCAGCACACCGTCCACTCCCCGGCGTTGGTGCCCGGACAGCTCACGCAACGTCTCGTCGTCGGCCCACGGATCGGTCACCGCCACGACGACGAACCGCAGGGCGCGGCGACCCGGGGCCAGCAGCCGGCCCTCGATGCCCGCGTCCCAGCCGGGTCCGGGCGACCTGGCGGCGACGTGGCACGGTTGCAGCCAGCCCGCCGGCATCGGATGCGGCCCGCCCACGCTGGTGCATCCGGGCCGAGACGGGCCCACACCGAGCAGCCGGTGCGCGAGCCGCAACCCGTGGTCGGTGAACGGCTCGGCGACGGCGTTGCGGCCGGAAGGTGAGGGCGGCGAAGCAGGGGCGCCGGCTCGATCGCTGCCGATCGTGACGGAGCCGACCGGATTCGGGGCGGCCGACGCCCCGGCGGCGGACTGTCGGAACACCGCCTCCGCCGCGTCGAGTGGGACCGGGCAGCGCCGCCGCAGCCCCAGATAGCTGAGCGCGGTGGTGCGGGTGATGAAGTGCAGCCCGAACTGGGCCGCCGGCAGGTGCATCCGGCGACCGTACGTCTCCCACCACCGCATGCTGGGGCCCGCCAGACGCTGCATCCGTACCGCCGCAGGGCGTCGCTGGCGCTCGTACCCGGCGAGGGCCTCGGCCACGGTGTCCCGGTTGCGTAGTGCCGCGGCCAGGGCGAGTGCGTCGGCGAGCGCCATCGAGGTGCCCGAGGCGACGGTGAAGTGCGCGGTGTGCGCGGCGTCGCCGATCAACACCTGGTTCCCGTGCGACCAGCGCCGGTTGGTCACCACCGAGAAGCGCGACCACCGGCGGCGGTCGCCGATCAGCGCGCCACCCAGTCGCTCGGCGAAGACGCCGTCGAGCAGCGCCAGTCCGGTCTCGCCCAGTTCGCCGGGCACCGCGCCGCCGTGACCCGGCTGGTGCAGACCGGCCCGGCGCCAGGTGCCCTCGTCCATCTCGACCACCACGGTGCTCGGGCCACCGCCACAGGAGTACGCGTGCGCGGCCATCGACCCGTACTCGGTCGGCACGAAGAACATCGTCGCGGCATCGCCGAGGTCGGCGTCGGTGCCCAGCCAGATGAAGCGGGCGAGGCCGGTCCGGACGGTCGTGCCGAAAGTCGCCGACCGCGCCGCGCGGTTCGCCGAGCGGGCCCCGTCGGCGAGCACGACCACGTCGGCGTCGAGGTCGTCGGCGTCGACGTCACACCCGTGGTGCACCCGCACGCCGACCTGCCGTGCCTGTTCGGTGAGCACGGCCAGCAGGGAGGTGCGGGAGACCGTGACGACCGGGAAGCCGTCGTAGCGCAGCCGTCGGCCCGGCAGCCGCAGCTCGATACCGGACAGTGGCCGGGCGGCCCGCCCGATCTGCTCGGCCACCGTCCGGTCGCCGGCCGCCAGTTGCCGCATCGTCCGATCCGACAGGGTGATGCCGAAGCCGCCGGCCCCTCCGGGGGCGGCACGCTCGTAGACGTCGACCACCGTGGCTCGCATCGCCAGGCCCAGCAGCCGGCCGAGGAAGAGTCCCGCCGGACCGGCACCGATTATCGCCACCCGCCGTGTACCCATGTCCCTCCACAGTGCCGATGGGAAGACGGCCGGGCCGCCTCCCCTTCCCGCACAGGCGCGGCCCGGCCTGATCCCGATGCTGGCAGTGCCGACTGTGGGGACACACCTTCCGTCGTGCGCTGGCCCGCGCCGTGGGCGGCGGTCACGTCGCGGCGCCGGGCGCGCACGCACGGAGATGCCGGGCCGTCGCCGCCGCGACCACGATCGGGGCGTCCCCGCAGCCACCGCATCACCGGGAGGTCCGGTCGGACCGCCCGGCGTCGGCGGAGAGGAGAACCATGGGCACCGATCGAGACGTCGCAGTGACGGAGGCCGACTACCTCCGGCTGCTGGCACACGGCAGCACCGCGTTCGAGCTACTCCGTACCGCGCTGGAGTTGGGGATCTTCGAGCACCTGGAGGACTGCGGTGGAGCCGATCCCGCCCGGTTGGCGCAGGCGCTGGACATCGAGGTCCAGCCGGCCCGGGTGATGCTGCTCGGACTCTGTGCGCTGCGCCTGGTGGACAAGTGCGGCGACGCGTACGTCAACGCCGGGATGACCCGCCGCAAGCTGCTGCGCTCCGGTCCCCGCTACCTCGGCCCCCTGGTCGACGTACAGGCCAAGGTGATCAACCCGGCGCTGCCCGACCTGGCCGAGTCCGTCCGGCGCGGCACCAACGTCGGCCTGCGCCACCTGACCGGGCCCGGGGCCACCGTCTACGAGCGACTCACCGCACACCCCGATCTGCAGCGGGTCTTCTACGCGAACATGGGAGACGCCTCACGCAAGGCGATCACCCCGCTGCTGGACCGCTACGACCTCAGCGCGGTCCGGCACGCGATCGACGTCGGGGGTGGCGACGGGACCAACGCCATCCACCTCGCGCAGCGCTACCCGCACCTCACGATCACCGTCTTCGACCAGGAGAGCGTCACCCGACTCGCCGCCGACCGCATCGACGATCCGGATCTGCGGCGGCGGATCCGCTTCCACACCGGCGACATCATGGCCGAGCCACTGCCCGCCGGGGCGGACGCCGTCCTGGTCTTCCACATCTTCGAGATCTGGTCCCGGGCGCGGAACACCGCGTTGCTGCGTCGGTGCCGGGCCGCGTTGCCGGACGGGGGCGTGTGCCTCGTCTACAACTTCGTCTCCGACGACGCGGGAACCGGCCCGATGAGTGCCGGGCTGGTCTCCCCCTACTTCCTGACTCTCGCCTCCGGCGAGGGGATGGCCTACTCCGCCGCGGACATGGAACAGGCACTCCTGGACGCGGGTTTCGCCGAGGTCGAACGGCACGAGGACATGGGGTTCGGCCACGCGCTCGTCGTCGGCCGCCGATAGGCGCCGACCTCCGTACGCCGCTTCCGGTGCCCCGTCACGCGTCAAGGAGCTGTTATGACCTCGTCCGAGCCCATCGCGTTGGTGGGTATGGCATGTCGCTTCGCCGGTGACGTCGATTCACCCGAACGGTTCTGGGCGTTGCTGCGCGACGGCCGCGACACCGCCGGGCCGATCCCCGCCGACCGCTGGAGTTGGTACGCCCGTCAGGGTCCCGAACATGCGCAGGCGGTCGCGAGGGCGACGGGGTACGGCTCCTTCCTGACCGACATCGCCGGCTTCGACGCCGACTTCTTCGACATCACGCCTCGGGAGGCGGCGCTGATCGATCCGCAGCAACGGATCGTGCTGGAGCTGGCCTGGGAGGCGCTGGAGCACGCCGGAATCCCGCCGCGCGGGTTGGCCGGTGGCGACACCGGCGTCTTCATGGGGGTGGGCGCGGACGACTACGGTCGGCGGCTGCTGGAGGACCTGCCCCGCATCGAGGCGTGGACCGGGATCGGCGGCGCGTACTGCGCGGTGGCCAACCGGGTCTCCTACGTGCTGGACCTGCACGGACCGAGCATGACCGTGGACACCGCCTGTTCCTCCTCGCTGGTCGCCATCCACCTGGCGGCGCAGGCCCTGCGTGCCCGCGAGTGTGACCTCGCCCTGGCCGGAGGGGTGCTGGTGATGGCTGCCCCCGGTCTCACCCTGGTCCTCGACGCGGCCGGGGCGACCGCGCCGAACGGGCGATGCAAGTCCTTCGACGCCGGTGCGGACGGCTACGGCCGGGGCGAGGGCGGAGGTGTGGTGGTGCTCAAGCGCCTCGCCGACGCCCGCCGTGACGGAGATCGGATTCTGGCGGTGCTGCGCGGCAGCGCCGTCCGCCAGGACGGTCGGACGAACGGCATCATGGCCCCGAACGGGGCAGCCCAGGCCGAGCTGATGCGCCGGGCCTGCCGCGACGCCGGTGTGGACCCGCACACCGTCGACTACGTCGAGGCGCACGGCACGGGCACGCCGGTGGGCGATCCGCTGGAGGCTGCGGCGCTGGCGCAGGTCTACGGCGTCGGGCGGGAAGCCGCCCGACCGCTGCTGATCGGTTCGGTGAAGCCGAACATCGGCCACCTGGAGGCCGGCGCGGGCGTCGCCGGCGTCATCAAGACGGTGCTCGCCCTGCGGCACGGACACCTGCCGCCGAGCCTGGGGGTCACCCACCCCAACCCGGCCGTGGACTGGGAGTCCTGCGGAATGCGGGTGGTCCGGGAGGTGACGCCCTGGCAGCGTCGGGCGCACCCGCGGCGGGCGGCGGTCTCCGGATACGGGTACGGCGGCACCATCGCCCACCTGGTCATCGAGGAATCCGACGCGGCACCCGAACAGACCGGGCGACCGGGGCCGGGCGGTCCCCGCCTGTACCCGTTGTCCGGCGCGTCCCCCGCCGCCCTGCGGCAGTACGCCGAGCGCCTGGCCACCCGCCTCGAGACGGGTCCGGCGCCGTCCATCGTCGACGTCGGGCACACCCTCGCCCGGCGGCGCGGGCATCTGCCCTACCGTGCCGCGGTCGTCGCCGCCGGGCGGTCCGCGCTGGTCGACCGGCTCCGGGAGATCACGCCGGCCGGACGCAGGGGTGTCGCCGACCCCGCACCGGGCGGCGACCGGGGAGCCGTCTGGGTCTTCTCCGGGCACGGCTCGCACTGGACCGGGGTCGGCCGCGACCTGGTCGAGGACACCCCGGCGTTCGCCGATGTCCTGGACCGGCTCGACCCGGTCTTCCGGTCCGAGGTCGGGTGGACGCCCCGGTCCGCGCTGTTCGACGACCGGGCCCAGCCGGTGGACGTGGTCCAGCCGATGATCTTCGCCGTGCAGGTCGCACTGGCTGCCACCTGGCGGTCGCTCGGGCTGCGGCCCGCCGCCGTGATCGGTCACTCCGTCGGCGAGATCGCGGCGGCGGTGACCGCCGGGATGCTCACCCTCGACCAGGGTGCCCGGCTCGTCTGCCGCCGCTCCACGCTGTTGCGCGACGTCGCCGGGGCCGGCGCGATGGTGCTCGTCGACGTCCCGGCCGACGAGGCACGGCGACGGCTGCGGGGGCGCTGCGACGTGGTCGTGGCGATCGACGCCGCACCCCGCGCGTGTGTTCTCTCCGGCGACGTCGCGGCGGTCCACGACGTCGCCGAGCGTTGGCGGGACGCCGGGGCGCGGGTCAGGCCGATCAGGTCCGACGTGGCCTTCCACAGTCCGCAGATGGACCCGCTGCTGGACCGGCTGCGGGCCGCGGCGGCCGACCTGCGCCCCACCGGCGCCCACACACCGGTCTACACGACCGCGCTCGCGGACGCCCGCTCGGCCGCACCTCGGGACGGCGGCTACTGGGCACGCAACCTGCGGGACGCCGTCCGCTTCGCCCCGGCGGTGACCGCCGCCACCGAGGACGGTCACCGCCTGTTCCTGGAGATCTCCGGGCACCCGGTCGTGGCTCACTCGATCGACGACACGCTGGCGTCGTTGCCGGTCGCCGACACCCGGGTGGTGTACTCGCTGCGTCGGGGCGGCGCCGGCCGGGAGGCGCTGCTGACCGGTCTGGGCGAGCTCTACGGTTGTGGCGCGGAGGTGGACTGGTCGGCGTTGTGGCCCGACGGTGGGCTGACCGACCTGCCCACGCCGGCCTGGCAGCGCAGCCGGCACTGGGCGGTGGAGCCACCGCCGCCCACCGCCGGGAGCGGCCCCGACCGTGCCGGTCACACGCTGCTCGGCAGGCGGACGGTGGTCCGGGGCGCCTTCCCCGCCGACGTCTGGCTGACGCGCCTGGACCAGGGGAGCCGCCCGTACCCCGGTGAGCACCCGGTCCGTGGCGTGGAGATCGTGCCCGCCGCGGTGCTGCTGACCACCCTCCTCGCCGCCGCCTCGACCGGGCGAGGCTGGTGGGACCTGGTGGACGTCCTCCTGCGGACGCCGGTCAGCGTGACCCGGCCCCGGGCGGTGCAGGTCGTCCGGCAGGGCGAGGAACTGCGGCTGAGCTCCCGTGTGCTCGGCGAGGACCCGGATGAGGACGCGGGCTGGCTGACACACACCTCCGCCGCCGCTGACCCGTACGCCGGTCTGCCGGGGCCCCCCGAGCCGCCGTCCACGGTGACCGGCCCCCTCGACGAGAGGCACGTCGTGGAGCGGCTGGCCGACCTCGGCGTCGCCGCGATGGGTTTCTCGTGGACCGTGCGCCGTCTCGGCCAGACCTCCGACGGCCTGGTCGGCGTCGTCGATGTCGACGATGCCCCCGACGCTGCGGGCTGGGCACCGATCCTGGACGCCGCGTTGTCGATCGCGTCGGTGGTCTTCCCCGGGCCGCCGGTGTTGCGGATGCCGGCGTCCGTCGCCCGGGTCACGCTCTGCCCGACCGCGGTCGCCCAGGCCCGGATCACCGTCCGGCGTCGGGGTGCGGACGTCGTCGACGTGGAACTGGTCAACGTCCACGACGAGGTGGTCGGCCGGCTGACCGGCCTGCGCTACGGACTGCTCGACCAGGACGTGGCGCGACTCGACGACCGCACCCCGGTGCTCTACGACACCGCCTGGCGGCCGGCGCCGCACCTACTCGGCCCTCCGCCGGACGGGGCGGTCCTGGTCGGCCCGAGGTCCCCACTCGGCGACGATCTGGCCGCACAGATGGTCGCGCACGGCGTCCGCTGCCGGCAGGTCACCGACCCGGACCAGATCGTCGGCGACGAACTGCTCGACGGCCGGGCCGTCCTGGTGGTACCCGCCGAGGCGGCCACCGACGACGTGGCCGAGCTGGTCGCGGCGAACGCGTGGTTGCTGACCCGGACCGCGCGCCGGGTCGCGACCGGGCAGGGTGCCCGCCTGTGGTGTGTGACGCGGGGTGTCCGATCCGGCGACCGGCACAGCGCGCTCGGTCACGGCGCGCTGTGGGGATTGGGTCGGGTGATCGGCAGCGAACGGCCCGAGAGCTGGGGTGGCGTCATCGACGTCGGTGCCGACCGACGCGACCTGTCCACCCTCGTCGCCCTGGTCGGCGCCGGCCATGGTGAGGACCTGGTGGCGGTGGGCGGGGGCGAGGCGCTGGTCCCCCGGCTGCGGGCGGTCACCGATGGACCCCTCGCGCCGTCGTTGGCCTGCCGTCCCGACGGCACGTACCTGATCACCGGTGGCCTGGGGGCGCTGGGGCTGGAGGTGGCCGCGTGGCTGGCCGACCGGGGCGCCCGCCGCATCGTCCTGACCGGACGGCGCGGCCTGCCCTCGCGCGAGACGTGGGACGGGCTGACCGACCCGGGGCAACGCGCGGCGGTACGGACCGTGCGGGCACTGGAGCGGGCCGGGGTGACCGTCGTCGTCGTGCCGTGCGACATCGCCGACGCGCAGGAGGCCGTGCGGCTGCTGCGACCCGCCGCGTACGGGCTGCCGCCGATTCGCGGGGTGGTGCACGCGGCCGGTGTGCTGGACGACCGCACCATCGACACTCTCGACGAATCCTCGCTGCGACGGGTGCTGCGGCCCAAGGTGGCCGCACTGACCCTGCATGCGCTCTTTCCGCCGGGCAGCCTCGACTTCTTCGTGTCGTTCTCCTCGGTGGGCCAGCTTCTCGGCCTGCCCGGTCAGGGCAGCTACGCCGCGGGCAACGCCTTCCTGGACTGCCTCGCCCGCCACCGGCGTGCGGCTGGTGACACCGGGACGAGGAGCATTCGGTGGACCTCCTGGCGTGGGCTCGGGATGTCCACCTCCAGCGCCGTCATCGACACGGAACTCGCCGCGCGAGGCGCTGCCGACGTCAGCGTCGCCGAGGCGTTCGCCGCGTGGGAGCAGGCGCACCGACATGATCTGGGCGAGCCGGTCGTGTTGCGGGTGCTCCCGCCGACCGCCGGTGGTCACCGACCGCCGCTGCTCGGCGAGCTGTCCGGCGAGGACGGACCGCACAGCGCGTCGGACGGTGGCGGCCCGCCGTGGGCCGGACTGGACGACACCGCGCTCCATGCACATCTGCGGGACCGGATCAGCGCCCAGGTCGCCGACGAGACACGGCTGCCTCGCAGTGAGATCGACCCGCTCCGCCCGCTGTCGGAGATGGGCCTGGACTCGGTGATGACCACCCGGGTCCGGGCGGCCCTGGAGCGGGAGTTCCACCTCGCGCTGCCGGCCACCCTGCTGTGGGACCGGCCGACGGTCGAGGCGATGGCGGAGTACCTGGCGGATCGACTTTCGAACACCACCGCTTGGAGGAGCACGCGATGACGACCGACGACGGGCTCGTACCCTGGCCGGAGGATCTGGCGTACGCCTATCGGATGGCGGAGTGCTGGCGTGGCCGCCCGCTCGGTGCCCACCTGTGGGAGTGGGCGGACCGGTGGGGTGATCAGGTCGCGGTCGTCGACGGCCCCCGCCGGGTGACCTACCGGGAGCTGGCCGAGTTGGCCGATGGGCTGGCCGAGCACCTCAGCGAGCACGGGCTGCGCCAGGGTCACCGGGTGCTGCTGCAGCTACCGAACTGCTGGGAACTGGTGGTCGTCATGCTCGCCTGCTTCCGGCTCGGGGTGGCTCCGGTGATGATGCTGCCGCAGCACCGCGAGCACGAGCTGTCCGCGATCGCCGCGCACGTCGACGTCCGGGCGTTGGTGGTGCCCGACCGTTGGCGCGACTACGACCACCAGGCGCTCGCGTACCGGGTGGTGGCGGGGTTGCCCGGCCCGACCTCCGTGTTCGTCTTCGGTGACGATGTCCGCACGCTCGGGGTCGACGGGCGGGCGCTGTTGCGGGCCGACGGCGACGTCGAGGCACGACGTCGCCGGCTGGACGCGTGCGCGCCGGCCGGTGGCGACGTGGCGCTGTTCCTGCTCTCCGGCGGCACCACGGCGGTGCCGAAGGTGATCGCCCGCACCCACGACGACTACGAGTACAACCTGCGGCGGTGCGCCGACGTGTGCCGCTTCGGGCGGGACACCGTCTACCTGGCGGTGCTGCCGGTGGGGCACAACTTTCCGCTGGCGAACCCGGGGGTGCTCGGGACGCTGTACAGCGGAGGGCGGGTGGTCCTGTTGCCGTCTCCCCGTCCGGGACCGGCGTTCGCCGCCATCGAGGCGGAGCGGGTCACGGCGACCTCACTGGTACCGGCGGTGGCGATCTCCTGGACGGCTGCGGCCGACTGCGGCCGGGACCTGTCCAGCCTGCGGCACGTCCACGTCGGTGGGGCGATGTTCGCTCCCGAACTCGCCTCGGCGCTCGGTTCCGCCCTCGGGTGTGAGGTGCAGCAGGTCTACGGCATGGCGGAGGGTCTGGTCTGCTACACACCGATCGGCGCGCCGCCCGAGATCGCGCACCACACGCAGGGTCGACCGCTCAGCCCCTTCGACGAGTTGTTGGTGGTGGAGCCCGACACCGAACGACCGGTCGACCCCGGTGTCTGCGGTGAGCTGCTCACCCGTGGCCCGTACACGCCGCGCGGTTACTACCGGGCACCCGAGCAGAACGCCGTCTCCTACACCGCCACGGGCTGGTACCGCACCGGCGATCTGGTCCGGCTCACCGGGGACGGCGATGTCGTCGTCTGCGGACGGATCAAGGACATGATCAACCGGGCGGGCGAGAAGATCTCCGCCGGTGAGGTCGAGGCCCTCGCGCTGGAACTGCCGGAGATCGCCGAGGTCGCGGCCGTGGCGATGCCCGATCCGGCGGTCGGCGAACGGCTCTGTCTCTTCGTCCGGCTGCATCCCGGGCGCAGGCTGACACTGCGCCAGTTGGCCGGGGCGCTGACCGTTCGCGGCCTCGCCGCGTTCAAGGTGCCGGAGCGCCTCGTCGTGGTGGACGAGCTGCCGCACACTCCGGTCGGCAAGCCGGACAAGAAGGCGCTGCGGCTGATGTTGACGCCTCGCGCATGATCGCTGGAATTTCCCGCCCGGGACCGCTCAGTCGCGGGTAGATGCATCGTCATAACTGTCAGAGCGCTCTTGAAGCGGCTCGACGGACGACGATGCATCACGACACGGGTGCCCATGTTCTGTCGAGTCACGTCACCCGTTCCCTCGGGAACGGAAACGACCGGTCCCCGCAGAATTGTGCCCGCATTCAAGAAATGGAGCATCACGTGTTCGCCAGAGACCGGAAACGCACCCTGTCCCTCCTCGGCGCCGGCGCGGTGGCGGCCCTCGCCTTCTCCGTCGCCGGGCCGGTGCCGGCCGTCGGCGCCCCGACCACGCCCGGCGAGGCCCCCGCACCCGCCGTCCCGACGGTCACCGTCACCCCGGCAACCGGCCTCGCCGACGGCCAGGTGGTCACCGTCAACGCCACCGGCCTGCGCCCGAGCAGCGTCTTCCACATCGGCCAGTGCGCGATCGTCGACGACGCCATGCCCTGCAACGGGGGCGAGACCATCGACGTCAGCACGACCACGTCCGGCACGCTCTCCGCCAGGCTGGCGGTGCGCCACATCTACCAGGGCACGCTCGGCCCGGACGGCACGCCGTGGGGGGTCGTCGACTGCAACAAGGCGCCGTGCGGCATCGGGATGTTCAATGACTTCGGCGAGGGCGCGGGCGCCGAGATCTCATTCCAGTAGTCACACGCAGATTGTTCCGGATCGCGCTTCGAGCGCGATCCGGAACAGTCCCATTCGACCTTCCGTCTAATCAGTCCACGCACCCCGTATGACAGTTCTTGGCGCACCTTTCATCAGATCGGAAGCTGCGTCGGGTCATTCGAGCGGACCATTGAGGCCGCCGACCGATCTGCGACCGGCCGCACGCACGGAGATGCCGGCCACGGCGGTGCGCCCTACCGTCGGACCCACGACTCGTCGCGCGCGTCGACGTCACCCCGCCGGATCCGCGCCTGCGCGGACGGACCACCCGAGGCCGGCGTCACCCCTCCTGCGAGATGGACGACCAGGCCCGTACCGCTGCCGCTCGGTGCGGGCGTCGTGGCTCGCCGACGCAACCGGTGCAGGCGCGCCCGGCGTCCGACTCAGGAGGTCCACATGCGTCCGGTCCGGTACGGCACCCTCGAGGTCCCCGGCGCCCAGTTGTACTTCGAGGTCCGCGGCGACGGTCCGCCGCTGCTCTGCATCCCCACCGGCAACGGCGACGCCACCCCGTTCGGCCCCTTGGCGGGCAGCCTGGCGACGCGGTACACGGTGATCACCTACGACCGGCGGGGTTTCTCCCGAAGCCCGGTCTTCGATCCGGTCGTCGACGATCGTCGTGTCGAGGTGGACGCCCGGGATGCCCGCCATCTGTTGGACCATCTCGCCGACGGACCGGCGGACGTGTTCGGCACCTGCTCGGGAGGCATCGTGGGGCTGGCTCTGCTGCAGGCCCACCCGCACCGCCTGCGCACCGTGGTCGTGCACGAACCGCCACTCGTGTCGATCCTGCCCGACGCCGCGCACTGGCTCGGGTTCTACGACGACCTGTACCTCACCTATCGCGAGCGTGGCGGCGAGGCCGCCCGGGAGTTGTTCCGCGACCACGTGGGCCTGGCGGGCGAGACACGGCCGCCGGAGGACGCCCGGCTCCCACCGGATCAGCTCGCGCAGCTCCAGGCCCGGCTCCACCGCAACCAGGTGTTCTGGTTCGAACACGAGACCCGCAGCTTTCCGGCGTACCGGCCCGACCTGGAGCTGCTGCGCCGGTACGCGGCGCGGTTGGTGCTGGCCGGCGGCAGTACGTCGCGGGAGCAGTTCGCCTACCGCCCGAACCAGGCTCTGGCCCGGCTGCTCGGTCTCGCGCTGATCGACTTCCCCGGCGGTCACGTCGGACACGTCACCCACCCGTACGAGTTCGCCGACCGGCTCGCCGACGTTCTGGGTCGGGCCGGGGAGCACTCGATCGACCGTCCCTAGCCGGTAGCGCATCGGTGGTGCGGTGGCGAACCCGATACACGACCGTTTCGTATCACCTGCATTTGCCGGTCTCGACCGCTCCGCACTACGGGAGGCGGAGCGTGTCTCGGGTTCCGACATACTGATTTCACGAGGCGCCAGAAAGGGGAGGGCGACGTTACGCCTCGGTGATCGAGGAGTATTTCCGAGATCACGAACCACCATTTCGACATGGAGAACAACATGCGTAAGAAGCGAACCGTAGTCACCCTCACCGCGGTGGCACTGGCCGCCCTGACCGCGCTGTTCCTCGCGGGGAACGGGGCAGCCACCGCCGGCTCCCAGCAGGCCGTGGTCGCCCAGACCGAGTTCAGCAACGAAGATCTCCGGCAGATCCTGGTGCCGGAGAGCGAACAGCGCAAGACCGCATCCATCGTTCACCCCACGGTCACCATCGCGGAGGCAGTCGCCACCGGGCAGTTCGGCACCGGGCCCGGCATGACCTCCGAGCCCCGTGCCTGCCTGGAGATGACCAGCGCCCTGGGCGATCTGCGCGGGATCGAGGGGTACATGCACGCTGGCGAGCGGTCGCAGGCCGCCGCGCCGGAGAGCCTCCAGCGGTACTTCATGACCGCCGTCTTCCAGATCCCCGGCGGTGCCAGCGCGGCGATCGACAAGGTGGCGAAGGTGCTGCGTACCTGCAGCGCCGGCACCATCAAGCTGGACACCGGCAACGGTACGCCGCTGAACGGCACCATCTCCTACGCGGAGCACGAGGCGCCGGCGCTGCGCGGTGCCCGCACCTTCGCCTCGACCCTCACCACCGTCCTGCCCTGGTCCAACCCGTCGTCGTCGGACAAGTCGGTGCAGTCGGTCGCCGAGTGCGACGCCCAGCTCACCCTGGCCGCCAACGGTGACCTGCTGATCTGGTCGGTCGAGCCGACCAAGCAGCTCGCCGTCAACTCGGTCAGCACCGTCCACCAGCGGGCCCTGGCCCTGCGCTGATCCCACCGTCGCCCTCCCAGGTCGTGGGGGGGGCCCCCCCCCCCCCCGCCCCGCGGGGCGGGGGGGGGGGCGGGCGGGGCAGACGGGCGCCCGGGCGCCGACCGCGCCCCCGAGGGCGGCGCCCACCGCCCGCGG
>NZ_JBITKM010000012.1:131218-145832 GCF_044461025.1 Micromonospora sp. NPDC049900 | reverse complement strand
CCCCGCCCCCCCGCGCCCCCCGCCGCCCCCCCCCCCCCGCGGGGCGGGCGCCCCCCCCCCCCCCCCCCCCCCCCACGACCCTTTTCGGGTCGACGATCGCGGTTCTCAGCGGCGGACGCTGCGCAGCATCGCCGCGATGAGGACCCCTCCGACGGCGAGGTGCATCAGTAGGAGCACGGCCGTCGCGGCACCGGTCTCCGCCATGAACGGCCCGGCGAGGGAGAGCAGCGTGAAGAGCACCGCCACGATCACCCAGATCCGCAGGCCGTGTCGGGTGACCCGCTCCAGCAACGCGAGCAGGCCCCAGCCGAGCAACGAGGTGATCAGCGAAGAGGCGATCACCGCGCCCACACCGATCTCCATCGGCGGTTCGCCCGAGGCCACCGTGGCCATCAGGTCCACCCCGGCCAGCGGCACCGCCACCACCCAGATCACCACCGCCGCCAGCACGGCCGCCAGAACGCCGATCGCGCGCTGACGCCAGCGCGGCCTGCTCCTTTCCGTCGAATCTCCGGTTGCCGATGAAACGGCAGAATCCATGGCCTTTCCCCAATCGTGTGAGTGGATTCGCGACACGGGTGCCCGGCACATCTGACGAACAATTCGGGTGACCCGGATCCTACCGTCGACCAACCCATACCGGGAGGGCTGACCGAACCTATTTTCGCAAACATCTCCGTCGATGCTGAACAAGAAGGTTGACGAAGGCGACGTCGTGGCGATTCGAGGTGGCTGACGTCTTTCGTCCTGCGCCGGCCGTGGTGCCGATGCGCACGCGACAAGAAGACACCCTGCGGCCTCCCGGTCAGGCTGAATGGGCCCAGACGCCCGTGGCGCCCGGCGACGGGAGTTGCGACCAGGAGGAGAACCGATGTCGACCCCCACGACGACGCCCGACGAGCGCCCGGCCTTCCCGATCGGACGCCAGTGTCCGTACCGACCGTCCAGCGACTATGCGGCGTTCCGGGCCGAGGGACCCCTGTCCCGGGTGCGTCTCTACGACGGACGAGAGGCGTGGCTGGTGACCGGGCATGCGGAGGCTCGATCGCTGTTGGCCGACCGTCGTCTGTCGATCAACGCCCGCGCAGAGGGCTTCCCCGCACTCAGCGCGGAGATGGCGGAACTGGCGAACACCGGCTACACGGATGTCCTGATCGGTGTCGACCCGCCGCTGCACACCCGGCAGCGCACGATGCTGATCCCGAGCTTCTCGGTCCGGCGGATGAACGCGTTGCGTCCGGCCATCCAGGACATCGTCGACCAGCGGATCGACGCCATGCTGGCGGCGGGTTCGCCAGCGGATCTGGTGGCCGAGTTCGCGCTGCCGGTGCCGTCCATGGCGGTCTGCGTGCTGCTCGGCGTCCCGTACGAGGACCGGGTGGCCTTTGCCCGCCCGGCCAGGGAGCTGTTCGACGCCGACCCGGGCCGGGCCGCCGCGGCGATGACCGCTCTGACCGACTACTTCGGTCGGCTGATCGCGGCCAAGGAGCGTGATCCGGGTACCGGGCTGCTCGACGACCTCATCGCCGATCAGGTACGCAGGGGGCGCCTCAGCCGTGACGAGCTGGTCATCTACGCGATGCTCATGCTGATCGCCGGGCAGGACACCACCGCCAACGTGATCTCCCTGGGGAGTCTGGCGTTGCTGGAGCATCCCGACCAGTTCGCCACGCTCCGGGCCGACCCGGAGCTGGTGACCGGTGCGGTCGAGGAGATCATGCGGTACGTCTCCCTGGTCGAGGCGATCTCCCGGGTGGCGGTGGAGGACATCGAGATCGCCGGACGTCGCATCAAGGCCGGCGAGGGCGTGCTGATCGGTGCCGCCGCCGCCAACTTCTCCACCGCGCTGGTGCCCACTCCGGACGAGTTCGACGTGACTCGGTCGCCGCGCCATCATCTCGGTTTCGGGTTCGGCATCCACCAGTGCATCGGGCAGAACCTGGCCCGCATCGAGCTGGAGCTGACCTTCCGCGCGCTGACCCAGCGGCTGCCGGGTCTTCGTCTCGCCGTGCCGGCGCAGGAGATCCGCAGCAACGTCACCGGTCCGATGGAACGGCTGACCACCCTGCCGGTGGCCTGGTAGAGCCGCCCGGTCCGGGACGTCCGGCCGGCGTGTCGGGCCGTGACGTCGGCCGCGCCTGGCCGCCATGGAGGCGACCGGCCGCCCCGTGGCGGCGAGGCGCGTTCATCGGGACCGGCACCCGACGGCCCGCCGCCGACTCCATCGGAGGCGGGCCGTCGGGTCAGCAGGTTCGGTCGGTGCGCGGTGCCGCTCCACCCAGTGCGGCGTAGCGCGCGGCGAGGGCATGGAAGGACTGCTTGGGCTCCCACCGGTAGGGCGACGCCGGATCGTCGTGGTACTCCCGGATCGTCCGGACCAGCGCCATGCTCGCCACGTCGAGGTCGACGCGGGGATCGACGGAGAACGGGTGGGTCGGATGGATGAATTCACTGACCGCCACGCCGTGCACCCCGGCCCGGACGAAGACGTCCAGCATCCGCTGATGGAACTCTGCCTGAGCAGGCTCGTCGCGCCGCACGCCGGGCCGGACGGTCGGCACGGCGCCGCTGCGGTCGACCACGTCGAAGGAGAGGAATGCCTGCTCGGCCGCTCGCGTGTGCGTCGCGGTGCCGAACTCCGCGATCATCACCGGCTTGCCCCACCGGTGGTACCGCGTGATCTCCGCGACGCGGTCCTCGTCCCGGGCCGGATAGCCGAGCGTGTAGAAGTGCATCAACCGGATCACGTCGCACAGCCGCCAGTCGACGTCCTCGAACGGTGCCGCCGCGTAGCCGACCTCGCCGGAGAAGTGGGACCGCACGACCCCCAGCATCCCGTCGAGGAACTGGTTGAGCCGCTGATTGCCGTCGACCAGGTCGACCGGATCGGTCGGCCGCAGGAGGTGGTGGTCGGCGTCGGCGAAGACGTTGGCCATCCGCTCGTGGTAGCGCCCACCGGGTAGCAGGCCCGGGGTGAACACCGAGTGGACACAGCCCGCGGAGAAGCTCACGGCCGCCCCGTCGCGACGCAGTCGCTCGGCGAGACGGGCCGCCTCGGCCAGGTGGTCGACGACCTCCGACTGCGGCCGGTCGACGAGTCGTGGCTGCCACCAGACGTGCAACCCGACCTCGGCGGCTGCCCGCGCGGTGTCGTCCAGGCGTCCGAGGTCGCTGCCGTAGACGGTCACCGAGTTGCAGTGCAGCCGCCGGCGGATCGCGCCGATCTCGTCCACCATCCGGTCGGTGCTCCAGAGCACCCGGGACAGCTCGCCCTGCCCGGTGGCGAAGTTGGTGCCGGTGTCGTAGGCGACACCCACCGAGCGCAGGACTCCGGCGGAACCGGAGGAACTGTCGGGCTGCGGGCTGCGAACCATCGCGATCTCCCTGGTGACGTGGGACGGACGACCTGTCCGGGCTCGACCCTGCCAACCGTCGTCGTCATCCCGCACCTTCGGACGTGCGACCAGTCGACACTGCCGCCGCGTGACCGAGCACGCACGAAGGTGCTCGGTCCGCCCGTCGCTGCCACGCTGGGCACATGGCGGAGTTCGACGGCAGGGCCGTCCTGATCACCGGCGGCGGCAGCGGCATCGGCCTGGCCACCGCGCGTACCTTGCTGGACGCGGGGGCGCAGGTGGTGCTCGCCGGCCGTGACGCCGCGCGACTGCGGGGTGCGGTCGAGACCCTCGACGCTCCCGCACGTGTGACCGCGGTCCCCACCGACGTGTCGAGGGAGTCCGACCTCGACCGTCTGATGGCGGTCGTGGCAGACCGCGTCGGCCGGTTGCACGGGGTGTTCGCCAACGCCGGCGTCGCCCGCTTCAACCCCTGTGCTGCGGTGACCGGGGACGAGTACACCGACCTGCTGGACACCAACGTGCGGGGGGTCTTCCAGACGATTCAGAAGTCACTGCCGTTGTTGGCCGACCGGGCGGCGATCGTGGTCAACGGCAGTTGGCTGGTGCACCGCGGCCTGGCGACCACGCCCCTGTACGCGGCGGGCAAGGCCGCGGTGGTGAACCTCGCGCGTTCCCTCGCCGCCGACCTGGGCACCCGCGGCACCCGGGTGAACGCGGTGAGCCCCGGTTACATCGTGACGGACATGTTCCTCGGCATCGCCGATACGGCGCAGGCCCGGGAGGGTGCCCGCCGTCAGGTGCCGTTGGGGCGGCTGGGGCGCCCGGCGGACGTGGCGCAGGCCGTGGCCTTCCTGCTCTCCGACCGCGCCTCCTACATCACCGGTCAGGAACTGCTGGTCGACGGCGGCCTGATCACCTCGGTGCCGAACTGATACCTGGTGGCCCTCCGACGGGAGGAGGCCACCGTCGCCGACCGGATCGGCGTTTCAGGCGTGGTGGATCCGGTACCCCACGCCGGGCGGGCACCGCGCGATCGTTGACCCCACGAGGAGGTCGCGCGGTGCCCGCCCCGTTCGCGCCCGCTCCGGTCCGCTCGCCATCGGCGGGTCCACCGTCCGTCGTCGGATTGACCGGCACGAGCCTCGATCCCGCCGGTGAGGCGAGGCATCGGTACCGGCCCCGACTCGTCGCCGGGGCCATCGGCGACGACGAGCGGGCCCTGACACCCGGGTCTGCTGCGCCGGAGCAGGCACAGGTCAGAGATACGGCTTGCGGGCGGCGACGATCGCGTACCCGATCTCGGTCCGCCTCCCGAAATAGTCCCGGTAGGACGCCGCCAGAGTGGCCACCGTCTCCGCTCCGAAGCGTGCGGTGAGCTCGTCGCGCAGCTCCTCGATCCGGTCGAGATACCGCAGTCCCATGCCGTACACCCGCGGTCCGCACTGGGTGTACTCCTCGACGTCGAAGCCCGCCGCGCCGAGCAGCGAGGTCCACTCCGCCACGGAGTGCAACTGGTTGATGCTGAAGAGCGCCATGAAAGGCGCCACCTGTGCCGCGCTCACGTGCGACTCACGGGTGCAGTCGGTGATGGCCAGCCGACCGCCGGGGCGCAGCACGCGGTGGAACTCGGCCAGTGCCACCGCCACGTCGACGGCGTGCACCATGGCCTCGACGGCCACCACGGCGTCGACCGAGCCGTCGGCCAGGGCGAGTTGGTGGTAGTCACCGAGGGCGAAGTCGACCCGCGCGCCGAGTCCGGCCCGCTCGGCCCGGCCGCGTGCCTCCTGCACCTGGACCGGACTCACGGTCACACCGGTGACCCGGACTCCGTACTCCTCGGCGAGTTGTACCGCCGGGGCCCCGACGCCGCAGCCCGCATCCAGGACGTGCTCGCCGGGACGCAGGTCGATCGCGTCGCCGACCTTGCGGGTGATCCGGCGGGCCGCCTCGACGACGGGGGTGTCGTCACGGTCGTCGTACCAGTAGGACAGGTGTTCCTGACCGTCGATGAAGACCTGCGACAGCGCGGCGGTGGAGTCGTAGAGCCGGCTGAGCTCGTCGGTGCTGGGGGTCGTTCGGTCCATCGCTCCTCGTTTCGGTGTCGCGCCGCTCCGATCGCTAATCACCCTCACATCCACATCGGGGCCACTCATCTCCCGTGTTGCCGGACGCCGCCCGTCGACACTGACAGCAACCGCCCGGCGACCGCATCGGTATAGTGAGCCGTGGATGCTTGATCCACGATGGAGGGGAAGAGGCTTCGATGGCCGACCTCGGCGCGGACGCGCCCGCGCACGACACCGCGCAGAAGCCCGCCATCATCGACGAGACCGCCTTCGCCGCACTTGTCGACCGGCACCGGCGCGAGTTGCAGGTCCACTGCTATCGGATGCTGGGGTCCTTCGAGGATGCCGAGGACCTGGTCCAGGAGACCTACCTACGGGCGTGGCGCAAGCGCGAGACGTTCGAGGGGCGATCGGCAGTCCGCGCCTGGCTGTACCGCATCGCCACGAACGTGTGCCTGGACTTCCTGCGGGCCAACGCGCGTACACCGATGCCGTACCGGCAGCCGGCGCTCGGCGCGGATCCGGACGCCCCGGGCGGTCCCACCGACGAGGTGCCCTGGCTTCAGCCGTACCCGGACCGACTGCTCGACGTCGTCGCGTCGCCGGACAGTCAGCCCGACTCGCAGGTCGTGGCCCGGGAGACGATCGAGCTCGCCTTCCTCGTCGCGATCCAGCATCTGCCGGCTCAGCAGCGGGCCGTGCTGATCCTGCGTGACGTGCTCGCCTGGACGGCGAACGAGACCGCCGCGATGCTCGACATCAGCGTCCCCTCCGCGAACAGCGCACTCCAGCGCGCCCGCGCCACCCTCAAGGATCGGCTGCCGCGGCGTCCGATCGAGTGGGGTCCGACCACGGACCCGGCGGAGGCGGAGCGGGCCCTCGTCCATCGGTGTATCGAGGCGTTGGAGAAGGCCGACGCGGCGAGCTTCGCCAAGCTGCTGCGCGAGGACGTCCGCGTCACCATGCCGCCGGACCCGTTCTGGATCGTCGGCCGGGAGGCCTTCACCGCCGGGCTGCTCGCCCAGTTCGACCCGACCTCGCCGGCCTACTTCGGCGAGTGGCGCGCGCTGGGGACACGCGCGAATCGGCAACCGGCGGTCGCCGGGTACGTCCGGCGGCCGGGCGAGTCGCTGTACCGCCCGCAGGTGCTGAACGTCTTCCGGGTGGAGGGCGGCACGATCACGGAGATCACCGCGTTCCCGCCGGAGGTCTTCTCCGCCTTCGACCTACCGGAGCAGTTGTGAGCGGCCGGACGGCGGCGGTGTCGGTCAGCGCCGCCGTGCGACGGTGAGGCCGTCGGCGATCGGCAACATCACGGTCTCCAGCCGGTCGTCGGCCGCCACGGCGGCATTGACCGCACGCAGTACGCCGGCACAGCGCCGTTGCATGGGGTCGGTGGCCAGATCGGGTGCGGTCACGAAGCCGTCCAGCAACACGTTGTCCAGCAACAACAGGCCACCCGGGCGGAGTAGCGGCACCGCCAGCTCGTAGTAGGTCGGGTAGTTCAGCTTGTCGGCGTCGACGAAGACGACGTCCACCGCGGCCTGGCGTGGCATCGCCCGGAGGCTGCGGGCAGCCGGTCCGAGCCGGAACTCGATCCGGTCCGCCATCCCGGCCTGCTGCCAGTGGGTCCGGGCAAGGTCGTGCCACCGGTCACTGTTGTCGCAGGTGATCACCGTGCCTCCGGGGGCGAGACCGCGTGCGAAGGCGAGGGCCGACAGCCCGGTGAAGGTACCGAGGTCGATCACCGTACGGGCGTGCACAAGCCGGGCCAGCAGGGTCAGCAGCGCGACCTGTTCCGTCGGCACCATCATCCCGGCGACATCGCCGAGCCGTGCCGTGGCGGCGACCAGGTCGCGTACCGTCTCATCCGGCGCCGAGGTCGAGGCGAGCAGGTATTCGCGCAGCACCTGGTTGACCGGTACGTGTTTGGCGGCTGTGCCGTCTCCCACCGCGTCTGTCCTCCCTGGTCGCTGGGCCGGTGCCCCGAGCTGGCGGGCACGGGTCTGGATCTCGGTCCGATCGTCGTCGTGCGGTCCCGGCAGGCGCATCCTCCACCGTGCCGAGGCGGCGTCTCGGGGTCGGCGCGGGTCGCGCACGGCTGAGGAAGCGACCGCCCGTGACGCCGTGCCACGCTGACGCCAGGGATCACGACCAGCCAGGGAGCGGTAATGCGGGCAATGTGGAAAGGCGCCATCTCCTTCGGTCTCGTGTCGATCGCCGTGCGGGTACATGCCGCCACGGAGGAGAAGACCGTACGGTTTCGGCAGGTGCACCGCGACGACGGCGGCCGGATCGGCATTCGCCGGTTCTGTGACGACTGCGACCGTGAGGTGGCCTACGAGGACGTCGCCAAGGGGTACGAGACCGACGACGGGCTGCTGGTCGTCGTCGGCGACGAGGAATTGGCCGCGCTGCGTCCGCCGGCACCGCGCGCCATCGAGGTGGGCCGGTTCGTCCGCGTCGACGAGATCGACCCCATCCTCTACGACCGGACGTACTTCCTGGAGCCGGACGACATCGCGGTGCTGCCGTACACGCTGTTGCGTGACGCGTTGCGCGGCAGTGGTCGTGCGGCCCTCGCGCGGGTGACGTTGCGTCAGGTGGAGCGTCTGGCGGCGATCCGGGTACGCGAGGACATGCTCGTCATGCACACGATGGTCTGGCCGGACGAGTTGCGCGTCCCGGAGTTTCCCTTCCTGTCCTCCCCGGTCGTGGTGCCGGCGCCGGAACTCGCCCGCACGACCTCGCTCGTCGACGCGATGACCGACCGGTTCGATCCCGACGACGAGCGGGACGAACACCGGGCCGCGGTGCTGGCGTTGGTGGCCACGAAGGTCGACGCCACCCCGGAGGGCGCGGTGGCGTCGGTTCCGGCCGCTGACGCCGCAGCAACGTCAGCGTCGCCGTCGGAGGTCGTGCCGGCGCAACCCGCGCCGCGCCGGCCTCGCGCCAGGAAGGCCGCCTAGCCTCCGGACGGCCTCAGGTGCCGTAGCCCTCCGTCACCACCCGACGTACCGAGTCGCCGTATCCGTCGTGGCTCTCCGGTGCCACCGTGCCCAGTCCGTCGACGTATCGGTTGAACATGCAGAATGCGGCGGCGATCAACACCGTGTCGTGGATCTCGACGTCGGTGGCGTCCTGTTCGCGGGCGGCCCGCACCAGTTCGCCGCTGACGTCACGGCCCGACCGCTGCACCGCCGCGGCGATGCCCAGCAGGGCCTTGAGCTTGGCCGAGATCGGCGCGGACTCGGGGTCGGCGCGGACCTGCTCCACCAGCGGCAGGCCCTCGTCCAGTTGGGCGGCGGCGAACAACGAGTGCGAGGTACAGCAGAATTCGCACTCGTTGCGGCCGGAGACGTACGCGGCGATCAGCTCCCGCTCTCCCCGGCTCAGTGAGCTGGGGCCGCGCAGCAGCACCTCGGCGAGTTCGTTGAGGGGTTTGGCGGTCTCGGGGCGGTACCGCATCAGGCCGACGATGCCGGGGTGCTTCGCCTCGTCGAGGCCGAGATCGATGTGCGCGATGAGGTCACCTCTCAGGTGGACGGTGTGGCTCTCCGGCGGCCTTCGGACGCCTGCGGTCATCGGATGGTGGCACGCGCAGCGGTCGTGGACTTCTTCGAACGTGCTCAATTCCCCGCCGTCCATCGCCGTTCTCCGAGTATCGGGCCCATCGGCCCGGCTCTGGCGTGTCCGAGGCCGTTGACAGCACCCCGTCCGGATCGGGACCGTCGTGTTCTCGGCACCGGCGAAGTGGAGGCGTGGCGGATGGACGACACCGGTTCCGGCGTCAGCGCGCAGCACCGCTATGTGATCATCGGTGGAGGGCCGGCGGGCCTGCAGCTCAGCTACTATCTACACCGGGCCGGCTGCGACTACCTGACGGTGGAGCGGGAGTCCGCACCGGCGGCCTTCTTCCGCCACTATCCGCGGCACCGCCGGTTGATCTCCCTGAACAAGGTGCACGCGGTCAGCGACGACCCGGAGATCCGGCTGCGGTGGGACTGGAACTCGCTGCTTCAGGAGCCGGCTGAGCTGCCCTTTCCGAAGTACAGCCAGGAGTACTTTCCGCACGCTGACGACATGGTGCGCTACCTGGACGACTTCCACCGCCACCACGAGCTGCGGATCCGGTTCGACACCGCGGTCGAGCGGATCGAGGCGACCGGGGACGGATTCGTCGTGCACACCACCGCCGGCCCGATCGGTGCCCGCTGCGTCGTCGTGGCGATCGGCTGGGGTCGGCCGAACGTCCCGCCGATACCGGGGATCGAGCACGCCGTCGGCTACGAGGAGTTGGACGTCGACCCGAGTCGCTATGCGGGTCAACGGGTCTTGATCATCGGCAAGGGCAATTCCGCGTTCGAGACCGCCTCGGCCATCCTCGGCCACGCCGCGATGGTGCACCTGGCCAGTCCTCGGTCGATTCGGCTGGCCTGGAACACCAAGCATCCGGGAGACGTCCGCGGCCATCACGGGGCGGTGTTGGACAGCTACCAGTTCAAGACGCTGCACGCGGTGCTCGACTGCGTCATCGACGAGATCCGGCGCGACGGTTCCCGGTACGAGGTCCGGCTGACCTACACCCACGCCGACGGCGAGACGGCGGTGCTGCCGTACGAGTCGGTGCTGAGGTGCACCGGCTTCGCCATGGACACCAGCCTGTTCACCGACGGATGTCGCCCCGAGTTGGTGCCCAGCGGTCGCATGCCGGCGACCCGGCCGGACTGGCAGTCGACGAACGTCGACGGGCTCTACTTCGCCGGGACCATCGCCCAGGCCCGTGACTTCAAGCGGGCATCGTCGGCTTTCATAGATGGATTTCGCTACAATCTGCGGACGCTGACGGCGCTGCTCCGCGAGCGGTACGAGGGAGTCCCCCTTCCGCACCGCACCGTCCTGCGCACTCCCGACGCGCTGACCTCGCTGGTGCTGGACCGGGTGAACTGGAGCTCGGCCCTGTGGACCCAGTTCGAGTACCTCTGCGACGCCCTGGTCGTCGACGACGTCGCCGGCAGCGTGCGGCACTACACCGACCTGCCGGAGGACTACGCCCGGGAGCGCTTCCACGACCAGCCGCACTACTACACCTTCGGCCTGCGGTGGGGACGCGAGGACTACCGCGACGTCTTCGCCATCGAACGGCACCCACAGCCGGACCGCGCCGCGGAGAGCGCCTTCATCCACCCCGTCATCCGCCGCTACCACGGCCGGACGCAGGTGGACGAACTCCACCTGCTGGAGGATCTGCTCGCGCAGTGGCGCCGCCCCGACCGGCACATCGAGCCGCTGCACCGGTACTTCACCCGGGAACTCGGTCGGTCCCGCCGCGGCGGGTCAGAGCCGGACCAGGACCTCCCGCAGTGATTTGCGGTCCAGGTGCGGCACGGTGGCCCCCGGTGCCGGGTAACCGACCGGCATCACCACGTACGGCCGCTCCTCGGCGGGACGGTCACAGACCTCGTTGAGGAAGCGCATCGGAGAGGGTGTGTGGGTCAGCGTGGCCAGTCCGGCGTGGTGCAGGGCCGTGATGAGCACACCGACGGCGATCCCGACGGACTCCTTGACGTAATACGGCTTGGGTGAGTTCGGTCCCTGGTGCACCTCGAAGACGACGATCACCACGGGAGCGTCCGTGAGGAACGGCTTGCGCCAGTCGGTGCCCAGCGGCGCGATCGCGGCGAGCCACTCGGCGGTGGCCCGTCGTTCGTAGAACTCCCGTTCCTCGGCCTCGGCGGCGGCGCGCAACCGTCGTTTGCGGTCCGGATCGGCGACCACGACGAACCGCCACGGCTGCACGTTGGCACCGCTCGGAGCGGTGGCCGCCGCCCGGACGGCCTGCTCGACGGCCTCCATCGGCACCGGCCTCGGGGAGAAGTGCCGCACCGACCGTCTCGTGGCCATCCGGTCCGCGAAGGCTCGGCTCACCCCGACCGTCTCCGTCTCGTCACGTCTCACCGGCTGCTGACCCATGCCTGTCGCGTCCATCGACCCTCTCCTGCCCTCGGGTACCAACCCAGCATCCCCGTCCGAGCCGGTCGCCGCTTACGGCAGAGAGCCTTCTTCGACGGGTTCGTCGAGGGCGGTGCCGCGCACCGTCTGGGCGATCAGGTAGTCCACGGCGTCGGCGGGCCGGTCCCGGCGACGGCCCGCGCGGCGCTGCCGGTGGGCACCGCTGCCGGCCGCCAGCAGGCGGCGCAGCCGTCGGTCCAGCAACCCGCGGTCACCGAGTTGCTCCAGCACCGGCTGCAACGCCCCGACCAGCCCCGTGATCAGGGCGGTCGCGGGCATCAGGCGCCCGGTACGGAGATCGATCAGGTCACCGTCGAGCCCGTCTCGGGCAGCACGCCAGTACGCGAGACGCAACAGCTCCGCCGGTACGTCGTGGTCCGCCTCACCCCGCTCGACCGACGCCACGGCGCGGACCACGAGCGCCCGGACCAGCGCCGCGTACAGCGCCGACTCCTCCGCCGTCACCGGCACGTCCGCGACCCGGATCTCCAGCGTCGGGTGGGTGACCGAGGGACGTACGTCCCAGAACAGCGTGCCGGAGTCGACGGTGGCACCGGCGGCGGTGGCGGCCTCCACGGTCTGCGCGTAGTGCGCGGCGGAGGTGAACCGGGGCGGCGGCCCGGCGACCGGCCAGCGAGACCACATCACGGTCCGCCAGCTCGCGTAACCGGTGTCCCGACCACGCCAGTACGGCGAGTTCGCGGTCAGCGCGATCAGCAACGGAAGGTGTGCCCGCAGATGGTTGCTGACCTGCACCGCATACTCGCGGTCGGGCATCTCGACGTGCACGTGCAGGGCGCAGACGGCCAGATCGTCGTGCAGGCCACGGAACATCGCGGTGCCCCTGGCCGGCCGCGGACCCTCGACGATCGGTACCGGGCCGTCAGGCTGGATGACCGGCGTGCCGGCAGCGACGAGACGGAGCCCGGCGTCGACCGCGCAGCCGGCGACCACCCGGCGTGCCTCGACCAGATCGTCGATCAGGTCACGCATGGAGGTGACCGGGCGGGTCCGGGTCTCCACGTGCACGGTGGTGATCTCCCCACAGACCCGATCGCCGAGCTGTTCGCGGGCCCGCGCCACGACGCGGGCGGCGCCCGGGGCCACCGCCCGGCTCTCCCCGTCCACCAGGAAGAACTCCTCCTCCACCCCGATCCGGACGCCGGGTGCGTCGTCCGAGCCGTTGCTCCGCTGGTGAGACACGCCTGTGCCGCCTTCCCGTCACCTGGCGGTGCCACGTCGTCGCGGCCCGCCGTCAGGCTACGGTCCGACGGTCGTCAGGGGCGTGTCACGCGCGGCGAGAAGCCGCGTGATCAGCCCGGCGAGCAGTGCGACCCGTTCGGGCGCCCGCGCCAGATCGACGTACTCGCCTCGGGCGTGCGGGTGCCCACCGACACCGCCGAGCCCGTCGAGGGTGGGTACGCCGAGTGCGGCGGTGAAGTTGGCGTCCGACGCGCCGGCGGCGTACGCGCCGTCGACGGCCGGTAACCCCAGTTCGGCAGCGACAGCCTGGGCCTGCCAGAGCAACGGACGACCCATCGCCTCGGGCATCGGGTAGCGGTTGACACCGCCCTCGATGACGAGCGTCGCGCCGGGCAGCCGCGGTACGAGGCTCCGCAGCGCCTCGTCGACTCGGTGCAGCTCGTCGCGGCTCCACGCCCGGACGTCGACGTGCATCACGGCCGCCTCGGGCACCACGTTGGTCATCGTGCCGGCGGTCAGTACGGTCGGCGTGACGCTCGTGCCGTCACCGGCCAACGTCCCCACGTTCAGCAGTTGGTGGGCCAGTTCGACACCCGCGTTGACGCCGCGATGCGGCTCGACGCCCGCGTGTGCCGCTCGGCCCCGCACCGTCAACTGGTACACCGATCCGCCCTTACGCGCGATCTTGACTTTACCGGACTCGGTGCTCGGCTCGCCCACCAGGACCGCACCGGAGCGGGCCGCCTGTTGTTCGATAAGTGGACGCGAGGCCGGCGAGCCGCTCTCCTCGTCGCAGGTGAGCAGGAGCCCCACCGGTGACGGGTCGGGCAGCAGCTCCACGGCGGCGAGCATCTGCACGATGCCGGCCTTCATGTCGCAGACCCCTGGGCCGGTGGCGACGGTCCCGGTGATCGCGAACGGCCAGTCTCGTACGGTGCCGGCGGGCCACACCGTGTCGTAGTGCCCGAGCAGCAGGACCCGTTGCCGCTCGGCAGGCCACAACAGATGGGGCAGACCGTCGAGCCAGATCCGTCGCGCCGGCCTGCCGAGGGCAGCGGTGCCCCAGTCCTCAAGGAGATCCGCGCACGCGGTCAACTCGTCGGCGGCTCCCGGTGGCGACTCGCAGGCGACAAGGTCACGAAGTCGAGTGGTCATCCACGGCAGCCGGTCCCGCGCGCGGGCACACACATCTCTGAGGCCAGTCATCGCTCGATCGTGCATCAGACAGTGAACCCTCGTACGGCAACAAACGAGGTATGCCGCTTTTGCCCCGCCTATCCCCGCCAGGTACGGCAGTCTGCGATAACCGCCGCCGCGTCGGCCGCCGATACCGCAGCCGTTCCACGATGGTGGATGTCGAGAACCGCACGGCGAGCTTCGACCCATCATGCGAGGTCCGCTGCCACCACCGTCAGGGAGGTCACCGTGCGGTTCATCATGCTCAGTTGGCTCGACCACGACAGCATCGCCGTACCCGGCACCAGGAACTGGAGCGCAGAAGACCTCCGTACGCACTTCCGGTACCTCGACGACCTGCACCAGACCCTGACCACGACCGGGGAACTGGTGAGCAGCCACACCCTGGCCCATCACCGACGGTCGCTGATCGTCCGCGCCGACACCGGAGGG
Source organism: Micromonospora sp. NPDC049900 (assembly GCF_044461025.1). NCBI lineage: Bacteria > Bacillati > Actinomycetota > Actinomycetes > Micromonosporales > Micromonosporaceae > Micromonospora > Micromonospora sp. NPDC049900. The sequence continues at coordinate 131,563 of NZ_JBITKM010000012.1, read as the reverse complement.
TCGTCGGCGGTGGTGGGCTCCTTCGGCGCCCGCGCTCTGGCCGGCTACTGGCTGATCGACTGCACGGGGCCCCGGCGCGCCATCGAGATCGCCGCTCTCCTCTCCGCCGCACCCGGCACCTCGGCGCATCCCCTCAACCATCCGATCGAGTTGCGCCCAGTGGTCGAGGCGCAGCCCTCGCGGTGACGACACCCGTCTCCGCCGGGCACACCGACTACCGGAAAGCCGGCGCGGGGGGGGGGGGGGCCGCGGCGGCGGCCCCCCCCCCCCCCCCGCGGGGGGGGGGGGGGTGGGGGGGGGGGCACCCCCCCCCCCCCCCCCACCAAAAGAGGACCACACCCCCCG
>NZ_JBITKM010000012.1:0-131208 GCF_044461025.1 Micromonospora sp. NPDC049900 | reverse complement strand
CACCGCTCGGGGCGCCACTCACCACGACGTCCCGTCCGTCAGCTCCCGAAGATCGGCTGGCGGTACACCTTGTGCTGGGCGGAAGACCGGGCCGCCGCGCAGGCCGCTACCGCTGATCAGGAGGTGAGAGTGTTCGCACCACACGGCACGCCGTCACATCACCTGGCGAAGTCCACCCAGGGAGGCGAGGACCGGGGCCGGGGCCGTCAGCGCCAGGGCGAGATCCGGCTCACGACCGGTGAGGCTGTCCAGCACATCGTCGGCCGTACCGTGCCCCTGCACATCGTCGACACCACCCGCTGCGACGAACACGTCGTCCTCGGCGACACCGATCTCGTACCGCGACTCGATACTGGCCCGCAGCGCGAGCGTGGTGGCCGGCGGGTTGCCGGTGAGCACGCCGATCCCCCCGGCGATCAGCAGACCGTACATGGTGACCAGCGGGAAGTCCTCGATCCTCGACTCCGGCTCCGACCCGAGCGCCAGCGCCACGTCCCGCTCGTGGATCCACGCGTCCCAGAGCATGTGCAGGGAGAGCGTCGACCAGTGCACGTGGCGTCCGCTCGGTGCCGGCAGCAAGGGACCCTCCGGTCCGGCGGCCCGCGCCTGGAACAGTTCCCCTTCCCGCTGGACCAACTCCCCCAGGGTCCGCAGGGTCTGGTCCGGGCTCTGCTTCGGCGAGTCCGCCAGCCACAGCGCCGGTGTGCGGGCGGGGTGGATGGGCCCGTGACGCAGGAACCGTGCGATCTCCGGGCTGCCGCTGAGCAGCGCGACGTGCAGCTCTGCCACGTTGACCACGTGTCGGACCACGTCGTGCACCGACCACTCGGTGCAGCGGGTTCTCGCCGTCCAGCCCGCCGGATCGAGGCGCATGACGAGGCGCAGGAAGTTCGCCCGTTGTCGCTGGAGTGCGGCGCCGATCGGTTCCGGGCCGGTGGTCAGACCACGCTTCTCGGTAAGCACAAGATCAGACAACGGATCACCTCTCGACGAGCGGACCGACGACCGGTTCGGGATCGACACGTTGCACCATTGTGGACGGTCATACGATTGATCGACAGCCCTCGAACGAATGAGAGGCGTCAGGCCGCGGACAGCGCCACCACGTCACCGGGTCTGGTGGCCGGGCTGGTGAGCGCGGTCGGAGCGCAGGTGGATCCGGCTTGGCGGGGGCGGCGAGTCCTGGCCCCGGCGGTTTCGCCGAGCGGGCGGTGGCACCGGTCGGAGTCCTGTTTCCGGTACCGGACGGCCTGGGTCTGCCGGAGGCGACCGCCCTGTTCAGCGACGGCAGCACGGCGCAGGGGCTGACCGAGCACGCCAGGATCGACGCCGGCGACTGGGTCCTCGTCGAGGCGGCGGGTGGGGTGGGGAGTCTGCTGGTGCAACTCGCTCGTGCGGCCGGGGCGCGGGTGGTCGGAGCCGCCCGCGGCTCGCGGAAGCTCGACGTGGTCCGGGAACTGGGCGCCGACGTGGTGGTCGACTACTCCGAACCGGACTGGACCACGCGAAGCGACCGGCGGTGCCGGACCGGATGTGGTGTTCGACGGTGTCGGCGGTCAGATCGGGCGGGCCGCGTTCGAGGGGACGGCCCGCGGCGGCCGTTTCTCGATGCACGGCGCCGCCAGCGGCGGGGGGCACGCTCGTCGAGCCCGCCGAGGCACACCGTAGGGGCATCGAGGTGATCGGCATCGCGCAGTTGTCCGGCTTCAGGTCGGAGATGGTGCGGTGGGTCGAGCAGATGATCGCCCAGGCGGCGGGGGTCGTCCGGCCGGTCATCGGGCAGACCTTCCCGTTGGACCGTGCCGCCGACGCGCACGCCGCGATCGAGAACCGTACCGCCGTGGGGAAGACCCTGCTGCTGATCTGAGTGCCGGAGCAGGCCTGCGGGCGGGTGGGCCGTGGCTTCGCGGTCACGAGTCGCGGCGGCGTCCGCCGTCGATCGGTGCGCCGTCGCGCAGGTGTCCGTCGGCGATGAGGACGGCGAGGTCCGCGTCGACGTGCTCGTACCAGGTGTCGTCGGGATAGACGACGACGAGCGGGCCGAGGTTGCAGGGGAACAGACAGCCGGTCGGGGTGACCAGGACGTCGTCGTCGCCGAGGCCGTGCTCCTTGAGGCGGTTGCCGAGGGCGGCGGCGACCTGGCCGGCGCCGTACGCGGTGCAGCGGGGCCCACGGCAGAGCAGTACGTGTCGGCGGTGTCGGGTGATCTGTGACCAGGCCGGGCTGCGGAACGGTCCGGGGTTGCCGTCGAGCGTGGCGTGTTCGCCGGTGATGGCGTCGCTGACGGCGGTGACCAGCGCGGGGCGTGTCGCCAGTGGTGGGGCGAGGAGGACTCGTACCTGCCGACTCCGGGTGGTACGCCAGTGGGCGACCGCGCGGCGCAGCCAGGTGTCGAGGTACCGGTCGGGCGGTAGGTGCGCGGCCACGAGCAGGACTTCTCCGTGCTCCGGTACGGCGTCGAGGGCGGTGTGCAGCGATGGTTCGGCGCCGTCGAGGAAGCAGGCCCGCACCGGCACGCCGGTGGCCTCGGCGACCTGCGCGGCGAGGTGGTGGATCGCGTCGTGGCCGCCGTGGTGCGTCGCTCCGCGCGAGACGAGCAGGACGTTCATGCCACCGGTGCCCGGTAGGTGATGACCGGGCGTCCGTCGTGCAGGGCGACGTCGGCGTCCACGGCGTACACGTCGGCGAGCAGCGCGGGCGTCAGCACCTCGGCAGGGGGTCCGGAGGCGACGACCCGGCCCTGGCGCAGCACCACCACGAGGTCGCAGAACATCGCGGCCAGGTTGAGGTCGTGCAGTGCGGCGAGGGTGGTGACGCCGCTGCGCCGGACCAGGCCCAGCAACTGGAGCTGGTGGCCGATGTCGAGGTGGTTGGTGGGTTCGTCGAGCAGGAGCAGTTGCGGTTCCTGGGCCAGTGCCCGGGCGAGTTGGACCCGCTGGCGTTCCCCACCGGAGAGCGTCTGCCACCGGCGGTGGGCGTAGCCGGTCATGTCGACGCGGTCGAGGGCGTCGGCGGCGGCGGCCCGGTCGGTGTCGGTGTCCGACCAGCGGGAGCGGCGGTGCGGAGTGCGGCCGAGCAGTACCACGTCGAGTGCGGTCAGGTCGAGGTCGGTCTCGGCGTACTGGGCGAGCAGGGCCATCCGTCGTGCGGCGGTGGCACGCGGCAGCCCGGCCACGTCGTCGCCGGCGACGGTCACGGTTCCGGATCCGGGGGCGATCAACCCGGCGACGACCCGCAGCAGGGTGGTCTTGCCGGACCCGTTGGGGCCGAGCAGTCCGACCAGGGTGCCGCGCGGCGCCGAGCAGGTCACCCCGTCGAGGAGTCGAGCGGCCGGCACCGACCACGAGACGTCGTGGATCTCCAGCATCAGGTGCTCCGGTCCCCTCGGCGCAGCAGTAGCACGAACGCGGGCACCCCGATCAGGGCGGTCAGCACGCCCACCGGTAGCTCGCGGGGGTCGAACAGGGTCCGGGCCGCGGTGTCCACCCAGATCAGGAAGATCGCTCCGGCGAGGACGACGACCGGCAGCAGCCGCCGGTGATCGGGGCCGGTGAACCGCCGCACGGCGTGCGGCAGGATCAGCCCGACGAACCCGATCGCGCCGCTGATCGAGACCAGCACGGCGGTCAGCAGCGCCGTGGTGACCAGGAGCAGCCATCGGACACGCCGCACGTCCACGCCGAGGGCGGCGGCGGCCTCCTCGCCGAACGCGAACGCGTTGAGCGCGCGGGCGAACCGGAGGATCACGGCGAACCCCGTCGCGAGCAGCGGCGTCGCCCACGCCAGGGCGGTCCAGTCCACGCGGGCGAGCGAGCCGGACAGCCAGAAGGTGATGCTCTGGGTCGCGTGCGGCTGGGCCGCCCAGATGATCACGAACGTCGTCAGCGCGGCGCACATCTGCGCGACGGCGACGCCGGCCAGCACCACCCGGGTGGGTCGCAGCACCGCTCGCCGGCCGGCGGCGGCGACCACGACGGCGAACGCGGCGAGCGCCCCCACGAACGCTCCCCCGGTGAGCGCCGCCGCGCCCGCGCCGAGTCCCAGGACGAGGACGGCGACGGCCCCCAGCGACGCGCCGGAGGAGACACCCAACAGGTACGGGTCGGCGAGCGGGTTGCGGGTGACGGTCTGCATGACGGCGCCGCAGGCGGCGAGGCCGGCCCCGACCATGGCGGCGCCCAGGACCCTCGGCAGCCGCAGTTCCCACACGATGTGGTCGCGCAGCAGCGGCACGTCGGAACTGGCCAGGCCGAGATGACCGGTGACGACCCGCCACACGGTGCCCAGTGAGAGGTCTGCCGGCCCCACCGTCACGGCCGCGGCCACCGACAACAGCAGGACACCCGCGAGTACGACCACGGCGGCGGCCGGTCGCACCGTCCGGGTCGGTTTGGGCGGGGTCGGTGCCGGCCGGGTGGTGACGGTGGTCAGTTGCTCATCCCGCCGACGCCCCGGGCCAGTGCCTCCACGGCGAGCACGTTGCGCACGCCGGCGGAGGTGGCGGAGAAGGGTACGGTGACGTACCGCTTGTCCCTGACGGCGGGCAGGTCCTTGAGCGCCGGGTGCTTCTCGAGGAACGCCTGCTTGGCGGCGGCGGTGTCCCAGCTCGCGTCGACGAGCACGATGACGTCCGGGTCGCGCTCGATGACGGCCTCCCAGTTGGTGTCGGCCCAACTGCCGGTCAGGTCGTCGAAGATGTTGGTGACCCCGGCCGCAGACATGATCATGGCCGGGCCGCCGCAGCAGGCGCCGGCACTGGGCGCGTCGTTGCCGCCGTCCCACCACAGCACCCGCGTGCCCTTCGCACCCGCCGACACGTCCGCGATGCGTTGCTTCTGGTCGGCGATCAGCGTCTCGGCCCGCTCCGCGACGCCGAAGATCGCGGCGATCTCCCGGATCTCGGTGAACACGTCGTCCATCGCCAGCTTCGCCGGCCGGGTGTCCTTCGGGCAGCCGGCGGTGGAGAGGTACGTGGTCACGCCGAGTTTCTGCCAATCGGCGCGGTCACCTGCTCCCTCGTCGCCGAACGCGCTGGAGAAGGAGGCGTAGACGAAGTCCGGGGCGAGGTCGAGCAGCTTCTCCTTCGACGGGTACTCCTTGGCCAGCACGGGCACCTGCGCGTACGCGGCGGCGTACTCGGGCAGCACCTCGTCGTCGAGGTAGGCGGTGCCGGCCATCCGGTCATGCAGGCCGAGCGCCAGCATGATCTCGGTGGCGGACTGGTTCATCGTCACCGCCCGCGCCGGAGGGCCCGGGACCGTGACCGGGGTGCCGCAGTTGGTGAGTGTGACGGGCCCGGCGGCGGAGGCCGTGGCAGCCGGCTCGCTGTCGCCGGTCGTGGCGCATCCGCCGAGCAGGGCGAGCACGATGGAGAGCGGCGCGGCAACGCGCCAGGACGCAGGGAACCGCATAGCGGGACCACCTTCCAGCACCTCGTGGACGGTCGTACGGGTGCCGTGGCCGGTCTCCTGGCTGACGGGTGGTGCGCCGGTGGCCGGCCTTCCCAGGCTTACGCCCAGTGACCTTGCGTGGCCTCCAGCATCCCGATCACAGTGGCGAGGGCCGCACCGGTCTCACACCGGCTTCCCGAACACCACGGCGAGGCCACCCTAACCAAAGCAGGCAGCACCGTCACCGTGGCCTAGATCATGGTCGGGAGTGCACGTGGGTTCAGGCGGACGGTGCAACCGAGCGTCGGTGTCGCACCAGGACGCCTCGAAACGTCTGGGGTCCCGGTGTCACAGCGGTGGTGGGGTGCCGGCACCGCCTGGATCAGAGACGAACTCAGCGAGACTTCTTCGCTGCTCGCTTGCGCGGTGGGGTCAACAGGTCGGCGACCGCGGCGATCGCGGACGGCACCAGGCGGTAGTACGCCCAGACGCCGCGCTTGTCACGTTCGAGCAGGCCGGCCTCGGTGAGGATCCGCAGGTGGTGACTGACGGTCGGCTGGGAGAGTCCGAGCGGCTCGGTGAGGTCGCTGACCGACGCCTCTCCCTCGGGAGCCGACTGGATCAGGCTGAGCAGTCGTAGCCGGGCCGGGTCGGCGAACGCCTTCAGCACCCCCGCGAGCCGTTCGGCGTCGGCACGCTTGATCGGCTCGCCGGCGAGGGGCGAGATGGCGGGCGGCGCAGTCTTCACAGTTCCCACGCCTTGCATCGTTGCAGCACACCCCGTCGATCCGCTGGTGAACGAGGGCAGGATCACCCGGAGTTCGTGCGGCTGCCCGCCACCGGACATCGCCGTACCCCCGCCGGGGGGAGTCGTGAACTCCTCGGAGGCAGGCAAGTACCTCCGCCTGCGGTGCGACACCGGGCTCGGCGCAGACGACATCGAGGCGCTCATCGTCGCGCTGCGCGACTGCGTCGCCGGTGCCTCCATCGCGGAGGGTCACGGGTGGCGACGGTCTTCGGGCCGGCGAACAGGCGCGGGATGCGTCGGAGCCCGCCCGGTGCGTACAGTTCCGGGTCGGACGTGGGGTCGACCGGACGGATCCGGCGCAGGGAACGGGACATCGACGGCATGACGGCGGACAAGATTGCGAAGAACGGTCAATACCGCATTGACCCGACCCAACTGGAGACCTGTCTCAGCGTCTTCGAGGCGTTGGAGGATCTGCCTCCCGATCATCCCGACGTGGTGCGGGTGCAGCGGGCCACCGCGAAGCTCTACAAAATGATCAAGCAACGGCGACGTGAGGACCGACGGGATGCCATCGCGGCAGCCGATCGCGCGGTGACAGCAGCCACCGCCACCGGTGCCCCGGGCCGCATCGACGACGAGACCCAGGGCAACCCGCTCGTCTCCCCCACCGTGGGTGCCACCGCCGGCGTCCTGCACAAGCCGCGTGGTTGCTACATCTGCAAGCAGCGCTACCGCGAGGTGGACGCCTTCTACCACCAGCTCTGCCCGACCTGCGCCACCCTGAACCGGGAGCGCCGCGACGCCCGTACCGACCTGACCGGTCGGCGCGCGCTGCTCACCGGCGGCCGGGCGAAGATCGGCATGTACATCGCACTGCGGCTGTTGCGCGACGGCGCGCACACCACGGTGACCACCCGATTTCCCCACGACGCGGTCCGTCGATTCGCCGCGATGCCCGACAGCGGGGACTGGCTCCACCGCCTCCGGATCGTCGGGATCGATCTGCGCGACCCCGCCCAGGTGATCGCCCTCGCTGACTCGGTCAGCGACCAGGGACCACTCGACATCCTGATCAACAACGCGGCGCAGACCGTCCGCCGCACGCCCGCGGCGTACGCGCATCTCGTCGCCGCAGAGGCGGCGGCCCTGCCGGACGGTCCGCTACCGGAGATGATCACCTTCGCCAAACCTGCCGGCCGGAGCGAACCGGCGGGTAGCCTGATCGCGGCACCGACCTCGCCCACCATCACGCCACACGCGCTCACCGCGCTGGCGCTGACCAGTGGCTCCGCCTCACCGGAACGGATCGCGGCAGCCAACGCCATCGACGCCGGCGGTCTGGTGCCCGACCTCGACCCGGTCAACAGTTGGGTGCAGCGGGTGCACGAGGTGGACCCGGTCGAACTGCTCGAAGTGCAACTGTGCAACGTGACCGCGCCGTTCGTACTGGTCAGCCGACTGCGACCGGCGATGGCCGCAGCGACCGCCCGCCGCAAGTACGTGGTGAACGTGTCGGCGATGGAGGGCCAGTTCGGCCGCGGCTACAAGGGGGCAGGTCACCCGCACACCAACATGGCCAAGGCCGCGCTGAACATGCTGACCCGGACCAGTGCCCAGGAGATGTTGGCCGACGGCATCCTCATGACCAGCGTCGACACCGGCTGGATCACCGACGAACGGCCTCACCCGACGAAGATGCGGCTGGCCGAGGACGGCTTCCACGCCCCGCTGGACCTGGTCGACGGCGCGGCCCGGGTCTACGACCCGATCGTCCGCGGCGAACAGGGCGAGGACCTGTACGGCTGCTTCCTCAAGGACTACGCGCCCTGCGCCTGGTGATCGGCGCTGACCCCGGGGACAACCTCCGCCAAGCAGCTCGAAGGCCCGGCCGCACAGCGCGGCACCCCGCCCATGCCCTCCCCCACCCGGCGGCCAGCCGCCCGCCGGGTGGCGGCGCCGACGTCAGGTTCCGGTCACCCGACGCCTCCGGCCCCCAGGCCGGCTGAGAGGAACGAGTCCTCACCGCGTACATCGTCTCCTCGCCTTGGTGCTCGACGTCATCGTCAGCGTCCTGGTGACGTGGAAGAAGGCCGTCTGAAGCCCCGCGAGGACCCCGCCGCATCCACGCCGATGCCGTCCCCCCTCGCTGGTAGGCATACCCTGACCACGAGCACAGCTTCCGCAGGCACGTCAACGCTCGGGCTCGACCGGCCCGCGCCCGCTGCTCGACCCGAGAGGTACTCCTATGCCCGATACGACGGAGCCCGTCACGTACCTCATCGTGGACGGGGAGAACATCGATGCCACTCTCGGCAACAGTGTTCTGGAGCGCCGACCGGCACCTGCGGAGCGACCGCGGTGGGAGCGTCTGCGGGACTTCGCGCGGGACACGTGGCAGCGGCCGGTGAAGGGGCTGTTCTTCCTCAACGCCTCGGGTGGCGGTCTGCCGATGCCCTTCGTCCGGGCCCTCCTGAGCATGGAATACCGGCCCATCCCGCTCGCCGGATCGTCGGAGCAGAAGGTGGTGGACATCGGCATCCAGCGAACGCTGGACGCTATCGCCCGACGCCCTGGCAACGTGATGCTCGCCAGCCACGACGGCGACTTCCTACCGCAGATCGGGGAGCTCCTGCACGGTGACCATCAGGTCGCGGTCGTCGGGTTCAAGGAGTTCCTCAACGCCGGCTTCGCCGAGCTGCCGGGCCTGCAGGTGTTCGACCTCGAGGAGGACGCGGGCTGCTTCACCAACGTGCTTCCTCGGGTTCGCATCATCGACCTCGACGACTTCGACCCGGAGCGCTTCCTGTAGGCCGGACGGCATCCGACTGACGGCGAGCACCAGGTCACGGCGGACAAGCCGCGACAGGCCGGCCCCACCTGGTGCTCGCCGTGGCCCGTGCTGCCGTTCGCCGAGGGCTGCCAGGCTAGTTTGCTCGGATGAGTTCCCTCGATGACGTCGCGAGGCGTGACGGTTGGCGATGCTGGGTCTGCGACGAGTCGGTCGACCCCCACATGTCGGTGAATGACCCGCGTGGTCCCAGCGTCGACAGCCGTACCGCCGACAAGAAGGCCCGGGTCGCCGAGCGGCTCGCGCATCGTGCCTGCAACACCCGCAAAGGCGCGGTCAAGGTGGTCATTGCCTGGCCGGAGCGTCTGCACGTGGTGGAACCGGCATCGCTGATCGCCGTCGCCGAGCGACTCGAACGCAAGGGTGGCCGCGAACTGGTCGCCCGCTGTCCACGTCGAGAGGATGCCGAGGAGGCGGCGGAATGGCTGGTCGACCGGTTCTCCCGGCTGGTGCCCGGACTGCCGGTGACCGCGAGCGTCGACGCGGGCGGCGGGCAGTACCTCGTCGCCTTGGCCACCGGTCGCCGCTGACCGACCGCCTGCTCGACAGGCCGCTGGCCGCCAGGGCAGCCCACCGAACCACCGCCAGCGCCGTCACTCACGGTCCACCGAATTCGATTCGAAGGCGGCACAGCGGTGGCCGTGTTGCGTTCTGCCGTCAGTCGGCCGGTCCACGGTGACGAGAGAGTGACACTCCGCAGGTAGTGGGCGGCTCATCCGGCCGGCCGAGCCAGGCGAGAATCACCTGGTTCGTCTCCTGCGGCTTCTCCTGCTGGATCCAATGACCGCAGTCCAGGCTGACCACCTTCACGTTCGGCACGTACTCTGCCAGGCTCTCAGACCGTGCCACCGTGTCGCGATCGCCGTAGATCATGAGGGTGGGCTGGCGGATGACGGGATCCACGTCCGCCAGCAGGTGCCAGTTGCGGTCCAGGTTCCGGTACCAGTTCACACCGCCGGTGAAGCCTGTCGATTCGAAGGCGGAGACGAAGGCCGCCAGTTCGCTGTCGCTCATGACAGGCTCACCCGGCGGGGTCTCCATCCGGGCAAGGTCGATCAACGTGGTGCCGGGTGGTGGCTCCGCGAGGGGCACGTCCTTGCGGTACAGGTTCCGGAGGAACTGGTACGTGTTCTCCTCGAACACGGCGTCCGCGACGCCCGGCTGCCGGTTGAAGTGGACGAAGTAGAAGTCGCTGCCGAGCACCTCCTCCATGCCCTCGATCCATGGTTTCTCCCTCGCCGACCGGGCGAGACTGCACCGGCTCAATCTTCCGAGGCCCTGACGCGAAGCCCGACCTGCCGGACTCTGGTCGCCGGATCAGGCAGGCGGCGGGCTGCGGCGGGCAGGTGTCCGCCGCAGCCCGGAGGCCGGTACCGGCCTCCGCCGTGGTCAGCAGGCCAGGGTGGAGATCGGTACGCCCGTCAGGCCGTCACCGCGGACGAAGCCGGTGACGCCGGTGCTGTTGTTCCTGACGTAGTACCAGCCCCATCCGTCGTCGCCCACCGCGCCGCACCGCAGGGTCACGCTCTGGCCCACGTAGCCCAGGCCCAGCACGGTGCAGGTCGTCGACGGGCCGCTGCGCAGGCGGATTCCGGCGCCCGAGAAACCGACGCTGTACGGCTCGTTGGCGCCGGGTAGCCAGCCGCAGCGCGGTGCCATCGCCGTGGTCGATTCTGTCGCGGTCTGCGGGGCGGCCTGCGCGATCGCCGGGCCGGCGGTCACGACCGGCAGGCCGAGGGCCACGGCGCACGCGGTCAGGCGTGCGGCTGTGGTCAGTTTCATCTGCCACTCCCTGTCTCGTGGTCGTCCCCGCCCATACGGCGACTGCCCGCAGCAGCGAGAACGGCGGCGATATACCCAGTGGCCTCACCCTAGAAGGCGCATCGACATCGATCACAGTCATTTATCGGGACCGGCGCGGCCGACCGCACGCTGCTCAGCCGTCACCACCAAGGGCCAGCCCTGCGTGATCGCGACACGGGCCGTACGTGCGGATGTCTTCAGGCGGCTCCGGCGACACCCACCGGCAGCGCCGGGCCGAGCAGCAGGCCACCGTCGAGCACCAGCTCGGTGCCGGTGGCGAAGGATGCCTCCGGTGAGGTCAGGTAGAGCAGTGCCGCGCTCACGTCCGCCGGGGCGCCGAGTCGGGGGATCGCGAACGGCTTCGGGTCGTAGAAGTCCGAGATGGGCCGCTCACCCGGTGCGGCCGGTTCGTGGATCAGCTTGGTCGAGATGACGCCGGGGTGGATGGTGTTCACCCGGATGTTGTCGCGGCCCAGTTCGAGGGCGGCGCTCAGCGTCAAGCCTCTGGTCGCCCACTTGCTGGCGACGTACGAGGCGTAGAGCGCGGTCCCCCCGTACGCCATGGTCGATCCGATGTTGACGATGGAGCCGCCGCCGGCCCGCCGCATCGCCGGGGCGACGGTCTTGATGCCGAGGAACTGGCCGGTCACGTTGATCGCGAAGGTGCGGTCCCAGCGGGCCTGGTCGGTGGCGTCGATGGTGACGGCGGAGTTCTGGACACCGGCGTTGTTCACCAGGATCGTCAACGCGCCGAAGGTCTGCTCGGTGGCGGCGACGGCGGCGGCCCAGTCGTCCTCGCTGGTGACGTCGAGGTGGACCGCGAGGGCACGTTCACCCAGTTCCGTGGCGAGCTCCGTGGCCTTGCTCAGACCACCCGTCGTGCTGCCGATGACGACGTTGGCGCCTTCGGCGTGGTAGGCGCGTACGTGGCTTTCGCCGAGTCCGCCGGTGCCGCCGGTGATCAGGGCGGTCTGGTGCGCGAAGCGTGGCATGTGCACTCCTTGAGAAGGCTGGCTGGGTGAGCTGACCGACTCACCTCACCACTGGACGCTACCGAGGCCCGGCATGCCGAGTCAAGTGACTCACCTCGCCATCAGGCATACTGGGACCATGAGCACCGAACCCTCGGCGTACCACCGACGGGTGGCAGAGGAGAAGCGCGCGGCCATCCTCACGGCCGCCACCGACCTGTTCCTGGCCTCCGGCTACGACAGCACCTCGCTCGCCAGGATCGCGGAGGCGGCGGGGGTCTCGAAGGCGACCCTCTTCAAGCAGTTCCCCACGAAGGCGGCCCTCTTCGACGCCATCGTGACCGATTCCTGGAAGGTCGAGGACTCCGGTGGCCCGGACCCGTCCGCCACCGACCTCCGGACCGGCCTGACCGCGATCGGCCACCGTTACGTCGAACTGCTCACCCGTCCGGGGATGACCGCCCTGTTCCGCATCGTCATCGCCGAGCTGCCGCGCTTCCCCGAACTCGGGGAAGCCCAGTTCAGCCAGGGGAAGATGCCTTACTTCGAGTCGGTCAGCCGATACCTGGCCGCCGCACACGCCGCCGGCTCCGCGAAGGTCGAGGACCCCACCCTCGCGGCGACCCAGTTCCTCGGCATGATCTCCAACTTCGTCTTCTGGCCCACTCTCCTGCTCACCGACTGGGCACCCGAACGCTCCGCGATCGAGCGGGCCGTGGAGGAGGCGGTGCAGACCATGATCGCCCGGTACCGGCCCTGAGCACGGCAGGAGACCAGGAACCGGGCGTCGGTACTGGGGAAACCGAGCGAACCCCGCCCGCCACCTACCTTGCGGGCAGGCAAGAGTCCGGCCTCCGGTTCGGTCCGGCGAGCCCCTATCTGAACGGTGACGTCATGTCGTGGATGATCGTCCGGGTCGCCGGATACAGGGAGCGGTACGCCGTGTAGCCACGGTCGTAGGCGTCGGTGGTCGACGGATCCGGTTCGACCCGGGCAGCCCACCGTGTCCACTCGTCCTCACGGTCGACCAGCCCGACCGCGAGGCCCGCAAGGTACGCGTCGCCGTAGCTGGCCCCGATCGTCTGCTCGGGGATCAGTTGCGGCTGACCGGTGACGTCGGAGACGATCCGTGTCCACAACGATCGGGCGCCTCCGCCCACCGCGATGACCCGCTCCGGTGGCGTCAGGAGACCGGACATCTCGTCGAGGTGGTGCCGCACCGCGTAGCCGGTCGCTTCCAGCACCGCCCGATAGAGATGCCCGCGCCCGTGGTCGAGGGTCAGGCCGGCGACGACACCGCGCGCCTTCTCGTCGAACAGCGGAGTCCGCTCGCCCGCGAAGTACGGCAGCATCACCAGGCCGTCCGCGCCTGCGGAAACCGCTGCGGCCTCGTCCGTCAGCCGCGCGTAGTCGGTTCCGCCGACCAGCTCTCGCAGCCACTCGACCACGGCACCCGATGTGGCGGTGCCTCCCGCGACGCAGAAGCTGCCCGGAAAGAGGCCGGTGGTCGCCCACATCCTGGGGTGGACGACCGGCGCGGTCACCACCTGGGTGAGGAACATGGTGGTGCCGTACATCAGCATCAGGTCGCCGGGGCGAGTGGCACCCACGCTGGCGGCCTCGGCCCAGGCGTCGACCGTGCCGGCAGTGACCGGGACGCCCTCGGGCAGGCCGGTGATCCGTGCGGCGTCCCGCGAGACCCGGCCGGCGATCTCGGTAGGCCACAGCAGCCTCGGCAACTCCAGCCCCGGGGCGATCTGCGTGGCCAGGTCGTCGATCCAGGACTGCCGGTGCAGGTCGTAGAGCGGGTCGCTCTGGCTGGCCGAGTGGTGGTCGAGGACGTACTCGCCGGTGAGCCGGAACACCAGGAACGAGCTGGCCATGAAGAACCGACGGGTGTCGGCCCAGACCTCCGGCTCGTGTCGCCGGACCCACCGCAGCTTCGGACCGGCGGCCTGACTGGTCAACCGGTTGCCGCCGCGCCGAACGATCTCGTCGGCGCCGATGACGTCGGTCAGTTCGGCGATCTCCGCTGTCGCCCGGGTGTCGACGCCGTACAGGATCGCGGGCCGCAGCGGCCGTCCCTCCTCGGTGGTCGGCAGGACGCACGGACCGATGCCGCTGACCGCGACGGCGGCGACCGGCCCGGGAGCCGCCGCGAGCAGGTCCCGCACGATGGCGACGAACTCCGACCACCAGACCGTCTCGGCGTCGTGCTCCACGTGGCCCGGCCGGGGCCGCGACACCCGGTGCGGGCGGATCGCGGTGGCCAGTACGGCCCCGGCCGGGTCGGTGAGGACGCCCTTGCTGCTCGACGTGCCGATGTCGACGCCGAGCAGGCAGGGGTCACCGGTCATCGGCTGGTCCTGCGTCGCACCCGTGCAGACGGATCTGCGGCAGGCCGGTGACCTCCCGGTCGTACTCGCGGTCGATGCGGATGTCGGTCAGTTCCTGGAGGAAGACCTCACCCTGGCTCCAGACGGTGGCCCGGAAGACGTGTCCGCCACGGACGTTGCCACCCGCCTCGGAGAACAGGGCGTGGCAGTGCGCCCACAGCTTGCCGTCGAGGGTGGTGACGTTGCCCTGGATGGAGAGGATCTCCATCGGGCGTTGCAGCACGACGGTGTCGATCTCGTCGGCGAACTCGTGCTCGCGGTGGATCGGCAGCGTGGTGATGTCTCGCGGGTTGCGCAGGTAGACCTCCTGGATGGTGCCGATCACCGAGAGGATGACGGCGGTGTGCACGCCGTGATCGCGGCACACCTGCTCGATCGAGTCGGTCAACTGGGCGCCGGGCTTGATGCTCGCGGCGATCACGCGGCCGTTGCCGGCGGCGCGGCTGACGACGGCGGGGACGGTGCTGGTCATGGTGCCTCCCGAGGTGCTGGTCACTTGACGCTGCCCATCGTCATTCCGGTCACGATGTGCCGCTGCGCGGCGAGGGTGAGGAGGAAGACGGGCAGCATGATGATCGAGGCGTAGGCCATCATCGGCCCCCAGTCCAGGGACGCCTCGTGGACGAAGTTGAAGACGGCTACCGGCAGGGTGCGGCTGTCGCCGTCGGAGAGGATCAGCGCCATCTTGAAGTCGTTCCAACTGAAGATGAACGCGAGGATCCCGGCGGTGAGCATGCCGGGCCGGGTCAGTGGTACGGCGATCCGCCAGAACGTCTCCAGTTTCCCGCATCCGTCGACCTGGGCCGCGTCGTGGACCTCGTCGGGCAGGGCGGCGAAGAAGTTCACCATGATGAAGACGGTGAGCGGGAACGTGATGATGACGTGCGACAGGACCAGTGCCGGGTAGGTGCCGACCATTCGCAGCGCGGTGAACGCGACGAAGAACGGCACCAGGTAGGCCACTCCGGGCAGCAGCCGGGCGGTCAACAGCGACAGCGAGAGCTTCGTCTGCCGGTAGCGGGCGATGCTGTAGGCCGCAGGCACACCGATGAGCAGCCCGAGCAGGCTGGAGGAGGCGGCGACGATCAGGCTGTTCGTCATGTAGCGCGCGAACGGGGTGCGGGTCAATGCCGCCTGGTAGTTGTCCAGGGTGGGAGTGAAGTCGAACCACTTCGGCGGGATCGTGTAGATGTCGACCTGCTGCTTGAACGACGAGGTCAGCATCCAGAAGAACACGAACAGGGCCGGGGCGAGCGCGACGGTGACGGTGACGGCGAGCGCGATCCGACCGAGGATCGATCGCCGTCGGCGAGGTCTGGCCGCCGGTCGGGTCGGCGGTGTCGCGGTGGCTCGGGTGGCGGTCAGGGTCTCGGACATCGGTTCACCCCTGGTCGGTCCGCGCCCGGAGGCGGGTGAAGACGATCGCCACGACGAAGACCAGTAGGGTCAGCCAGACCAGCAGCATCGACCCGTACCCGAAGTGCAGGTACGACAGGCCCTGCTTGAAGGCGTACAGGTTGAGGGTCTCCGAGGCGGTTCCGGGACCGCCGTCCGTGATGACTTTGATGATGTCGAACGTCTTGATGGCGTCGATGAGTCGGAACAGTGCGGCGACGAGGATGACCGGGCTCAACAACGGCAGCGTGACGCTGACGAAGGTACGCACCGGCCCCGCGCCGTCGACCTTGGCCGCCTCGAACGGTTCCTGCGGAAGCGCGGCCAGCCCGGCCAGCACGATCAGCATCACCAACGGCGTCCACATCCAGGTGTCCACGATCGCCAGCGCCGGGATGACGAGGTTGGCGTCACTGATCCAGAGCAGGGTCGGTCCACCGACGGATTGCACGAGGTAGTTGAGGATGCCGATGGTCGGGTCGAACATCATCTTCCATACCAGGGCGACTGCGGCCGGTGTCGCGATCATGGGGAACATGAACAGGGTGCGGGCCACGCCTCGGCCGGGGAAGCGCTGGTGGAACAGCAGGGCCGCCCCGACGCCGAGGACGACCTGCAGCCCCACCGACAGGGTGACGAAGTAGATGGTGCGCCAGATGCTGCCCCAGAACTGGCCGTCAGTCAGCGAGCGGGTCAGGTTGTCCAGACCGACGAACTCCGGTGGCCGTAGCCCGCCGGACCACTCGTGGAAGCTGAGATAGACGGTGTATCCGATCGGGAACGCCAACATCGCGACGACGACGATCAGTGCCGGGGCCGGCAGGATGTACCGGTCGTATCGGTCGAGAACGTCGAGCAAGGTGCGGCGTGGTGCGGGCTGCGGGGGCTTGCGCGCAGCCCGTGGGGGGCTTTGGGTGAGCGGAGCCATCGGGACCAGGTCCTCCCTTGCGAGGTCCGCGGCCGGAGGAGTGGCCTCCGGCCGCGGCCGATCACTAGCGCATCGCGTCGAGCAGGCCCTGCAGCTTGTCGTTCTGCTGGTCGGCCGTCCGCTTCAGGGCGTCGCCGGTCTGACCCTCCAGACCCTTGTTGGCGACCAGTCCGGCGATCTCGCGGGCCTCGACGCCCGGGGTCACCGGCGGGTTCATCCGGGCCCGTGCCGTCTGGGTGCTGCTCAGCACCACCTGGGTGAACTCGGGCGTCTTGTCGGCCTGCTTGAACTCCGGCGACTCCCAGGCCGACGCGCGCGGGCTGGGCCAGCCGGTGAGTTTCAGGTCGAGGTTCATCTGCTTGCTGGTGGCCCACTGGATGAAGTACCAGGCGGCGTCACCCTTCTCGGAGAAGGGGTTGATCCCGTAGCCCCAGCCGCCGATGAACGGCGCGGCGTCGCAGTCGGCGCGGGGGACGGTGGTGTATCCGACGTTGCCGGCCACCCGGGACTTCGTCGGATCCTCCAGGTCCTTGACGAACAGGTTCACGTCCAGGAAGGCGAAGACGTTGCCCTGCGCGAACTGCTGGGAGGGCACCGGCCAGTCGAATCCGGCGATGCCCGGCGGACCGTACTTCGTGCCGAGTCGTCCGTACGCCTCGTACGCCTTGAGCGCCTCCGGCGTGTTGATCGCCGCCTTGCCGTCGGTCACCCACTCGCCGCAGTGTGCGTAGAGGAAGGACGAGAACGGTGTGGTGGTCTGGTACGGGATCCCGCGCAGTGCGAAACCGAACACCCGGTTGCCGGGGTCGTGTACGGCCGCTGCGGCGGCGTCCCACTCGGCGAACGTGGTCGGCACCTCCAGACCGGCCTTCTCCAGCAGGTCCTTGCGGTAGTAGACCAGATCGGTCTGCATCTCCCAGAGGACGGTGACGGTCTGTTCCTCCACGGTCATCGCCTTGCGGATGCCGGCCCCGAAGTCCTCGAAGTCGTACTCCGGGTTGGTGGTCCCCGGGTTGGTCAGGTACGGGCCGAGGTCGGTGTACCAGCCGTTCTTGGCGAACTGCAGGCCGTCGACCTCGGGAAAGGTCGCCATGACGTCGAAGTCCGAGGCCCGCGAGGTGAGCCGTACCGGCAGGTTCTGCCGGTAGCTGGTGACGTCGGACCCCTCGATCTCGACGGTGATGCCGGTGAGGTCGGTGAACTCGGCGAGCCCGGCCCGCAAGCTCTCCACCTGACCGGTGTCGGCCACGTAGACCTTGATCGACTGGCCGTCGTAGCGCTTCCAGTCGAAGGTGTCGCCGGTGTATTCCGGGCCCTGGTTCCCGGCGCCGCCCCCGCCGCAGGCGGTGACGGCCAGCGTCGCGGTCAGGGCTATCGCGAGGGTCCGTGTTATCGATCGAAAGGATTGCTTCATGTCGGTTCTCCTGACGAGAAGACCGGTGTGTCGGGCGCACCGTCGTCGCCGGACATCTGAGCGACCACGGTGCAGGGCACCTCGCCGACGCCCTGCACATTGAGCGGGGCGAGGGTGAGCCGGATCCGGTGCCCGGCGAGGGCACCACATCCGACCAGTCCGGCCACGGTCCAGATGGACTCGGTCAGAGTCAGGGTGGCGGCCCAGTCGTGCCGCACCTTCTCCGGCCGGTAGTGCGTGAGATAGATCGTGGCGGCGTCCGACGGGTACGACGGGCGAAGCCAGGGCTGTAGTGCGGTCCACTCGGTCCGGGCGTGGTCGCCACCCGGCCGGTCGAGGTAGAGGCAGTCGGTGAGCAGCAGATCCGACGAGTTGGCGCCGAGCCGCTCGACCAAGAGCTGTGCCGCCGCGACACTCAGGTAGGGCCCGTCGAGGTAGTACGCCGCTTCTCCGAAGCGATCCGGCTCGTCACCCCAGCCCGTCGCCAGGACCACCGCGTCACCGGTACGCAGGTCGGCGTCGTCAAGCGCGGCACGGACGGTGTCGGCGGCGATCTCGCCGCCCGGTCCGGCCTGGCACGACAGCACGACCGCCGACCGACCGAGCAGCCGCTGCGGCGGCAACTGGTCGACGGTGGCTCCGGTGGGTGAACCGAGCGCGGGACCCAGCAATCGGGTCGCGGAACCGCTGCCCATGGTGATGTGGAAGAGGTTCGCGCCGTTGTGGGTCAGCGTCGCGATCTCCTCGGTCCGGTACGGCGCCTCCCAGGGAAAGAAGCTGCCGGCCGGTGACTCGGTGGTGATCGGGCGGGTCAGGTTGATGGTGCGCAGGGTCATCGGGCCTCTCCCGCCTCGTCGCCGTCCACAGCCAGCACGGTGCACGGGGCTCCTTCGGCTCCCGCGAGGAACAGGGGCAGGACGGTGACCCGGACACGCTTGCTGCGCAGCGCGCCGCAGTTGGCCACCGCGGCGACCGGTGACATCGCGAGATGCAGGACGACCGACGACCCCCAGTCCGGAGCGCCGCCACCGGCGCCGCGTTCCGGTGTGTAGTGCCGCATGTAGGTGCGGGCCTGCGGGGAGGGGAACGGCGGGCGATCCCACGGCTTGCGGGAGGCCCATTCCGGAAACATGAAGCCCTCACCGAGATTGCCGATGTACGCGCAGTCGGTCAGCATCAGGTCGCTGCCGCGTTCGGTCATCACCTCCGCCAGTCGTTTCGCGCCGTCCAGCGAGAAGTGCGGAGTGGTGGTCGCGTACTCGTCACCGAGCGTGCGGTAGCGTTCGTCGTCGCCCCATCCGGTGCGCAGCAACACGGCGTCACCGTCGCGGTAGTCGGGATCGCCCACGACGGCGCGCTCGATGTCGTCGGCCTCGATCTCCTCGCCGGCCTGTTTCGGGATGTCGATGACGACCGTCTCGCGGTCGACCAGCGTGCCGTAGTCGAGTTCGTGGATCCTGGGCGCGTCGTCGTCGTAGCAGGCACCGAGCATGAGCCGGGTCCCGGCCTCGCTGTGGAAGCTCATGTGGTGCGTCGCGACACCCTGCCGTCCGTGCGTCGTCACCGGCGTGAGCTGGAAGGGGGAGTCCCAGGCCCAGACGTTTCCGACCGGCATGAACGGATAGAGCGGCAGCGTCAGGTTGACAGTCTTCATCGGGCCTCGCTATCTCTCGGTGCGGTCCGGGCGTCGGTCCGGCGGCCGGGGTCCGGCGCAGGGCTCAGGCGCCCGGGACGCCCTGGGGGAAGTAGAGACGGGGCTGGGCGGCCGCCCAGCGGCTGCGCTGGTCGGCCATCACGCCGCCGACCAGGTAGACGTGGTGGATCACCTGCTCGGAGATGGCTTCGGCGTCACCGCCGCGCACCACGTCGAGCAGGATCCGGTGCGACTCCGCGATGTCCTGCACGCCCAGCGTCGGACCGACCATGTTGAGCCACAGTCGGAAAAGCACGTGCTGCTCGTCCCAGGCCTTCATGATCCGGGGCAGGCCGCACGGCGCGCAGAGGGTGCGGTGGAACCGGTAGTCCAGGTCGGCGATCCGGCGGGTGTCACCGGCCGCGGATGCCTCGTGCATCTGAGAGATCAGATCCTCGAGGTCGGAGACGTCGGACGGTTGCAGCCGTGGTGACGCCTGCTGGTAGGCCAGGGTCTCCAGCACGGTACGGACCATGTGCAGTTCATGAACGTCGTCCTCGGTCAACTGGACGACGCGGGTGGTACGCGCGGACTCCTCGACGAGCAGGCCGTCCCGCTTGAGCAGCCAGATGGCCTCGCGCAGTGGTGCACGGCTGACGCCGAGTCGCCGGGCCAGTGACTCTTCCACGATCCGGGTGCCCGGCGGCAGTGTGCCGTCCAGAATCGCCGTCCGCAGCACGTCGTAGGTCGACTCGCTGAGCACGACCTTCTGGGGCACGCGCAGCGCGGCGACGGACGATGCGGATTCGGCCGAGTTGACCATGCGACAACCTTCCGGAGGGGGCCCGGACTCGATGAAGTCCGGCGACTTATCGTCGACGGTGTACGGTAGACGGAAACGTAGCCGTAACATGAATGACCCGTCAAGAGGCCCGGCGCAGGCTGTTTCTGGACGCGAATCCCCTGGTAGACGCAGTGTGAGCGGGTGAGCGACACCGAGCCACGCCCAAGTCCGGCACGCCGCCGCGACGCGCACGAGCCGCCATCCCGCAGACACTCGGCGGCGTCAAGTGTGCGGGGTCGACAGCCGAGCGGGCGCTGCTCATTCCGGTCGATGGCGCTGGTCGCACTTCGCGACGCCGACACCGAACCGGAGTCTGCCGATCAACCGAAGCCCGTGGTCCGACGTTCTCGGTCACCGACGGCGGGCATGGCACGATACCCGTGTCCTGCGCCGCCAGTGGCCGGGCACGACGCTGATGGAGTCGGGATGTCAGAACTGGCCGGCACCCCGGTGCCGGGCTTGACGAAGCTGTGGACCCACGATCCGGTCACCGCCGGCCCGTATCGCCTGGTCGGCCGGCTGGGCGCGGGTGGACAGGGGGTCGTCTATCTCGGTGAGGACGACGCCGGTGACCGGGTCGCGGTCAAGATGATCAACGTCGATCTGAGCGATCCACGGGCGCGGTCGCAGTTCGTGAAGGAGATCGCCGCCGCACGCCGGGTCGCTCCGTTCTGCACCGCGCAGGTTCTCTTCGCCGAACTGGACGGCGAGCAGCCCTATGTGGTCAGTGAGTTCATCGAGGGTCCCACCCTGCACCGACACGTCCGAGAGCACGGCCCGGTGACCGGTAACGCCCTGCACCGGCTCGCGGTCGGCACGGTCACCGCGCTCGCCGCGATCCACGGTGCCGGCGTGGTGCACTGCGATCTGAAGCCGGACAATGTCGTGCTCGGCAAGGACGGTCCTCGGGTGATCGACTTCGGCATCGCACGCGCGTTGGGAGTCACCGAGACCGCGTCCAGCCGAGTCATGGGGACCACCGCGTACATGGCGCCGGAGCGGTTCCGCAACGACGCGGTCGGTCCGCCCTGCGACGTCTTCGCCTGGGCGGCCACGATCGCCTTCGCTGCCGGCGGTCAGCCGCCGTTCGGCAACGATTCGCTCTTCGCGGTGATGCACCGAGTGCTGCACGACCCACCCGAGCTGCCCACGTTTCCGGCCGCGCTGGAGGAGCTGATTCGGGAGTGCCTGGCCAAGGATCCGGCGGATCGGCCGGATGCCGAACGTGTGCTGGTGCGGCTGCTCCGACAGGACGCCACAATCACCACACCACTACGTCGGGAGAACCTGCTCGAGGTCGGCAACGAGACAGCGGGCGCGCCGACACCGAACCACCCGCTCCCCCACATCACGCCGACGACACCGCAGCCACGCCCGACGTTGCCGCAGACTCCGACCCAGCCGACGGTGCCGGCCCAGGCCCGGCCGTCGCAGCCGGCACACCTTCCGGTGCGGGAGCCCGGCGTCGGTGCCGAGCCTGAGGGCGCGTTACGGCGGCTGCGTCACGAGGCTTCGGACGCCTGGGGCATCTCGACCGCACTCTTCCTCGGTGCGGTGGGCGCCGCCGCCGGCTACATCGCGTCGAGCGCGATCGGTCCGGCCGCCGCGGCCGGGGCGGTCACCTTCGTCGTGGTCTACCTGGTGCGGCTACTCGTCGCCGTGGCGGTCGGGGGACGGTCCGACCACGGGTGACTCGCTACGGTGTGGGGTGCCTGGGAGGCCGGCTGGCGCCGGATCGATAGGTTGACTGCCACCAGCCGCATGCTGAGGAGGACGTCCCGATGACCCCATCCGCTACGCGTACGCGGCAGTGGTTGCCCTACACCGCCGCCTTCACTGCCGGGCTGGTGGTCATCGTCGGGGCGTTCGTGTTCGTGCAACAGCGCGAGGCGGGCGACGACGGACCCCGTACCGACTGCGACATTGCCCTCCAGGTCAACTCCTCCACGGAGAAGGCGGCGCTGCTGGTCGACCTGGCCGAGCGCTACAACCGCAGCACCCGGTCGGTCGACGGCGGTTGCGCCCAGGTGCACGTCAGCGCGTTGAACTCGGGGAAGGCCACCGAGGCGCTGGCCACCGGATGGGCTGACACCGGCCTGCCGCAACCGCAGGTCTGGCTGCCGACGTCGAGTCTGTGGACCGGTCAGCTCCGGCTGCTCGACCAGGCCGCCGGGCGGGCACCGCAGACACCGGACCGCTACCCGTCGATCGCCAACAGCCCGCTGGTGATCGCGATGCCGCAGCCCAAGGCCGAGCTGGTACGCCAGCGCGGGCCGCTGGGTTGGGGAGAGATCCTGGGCCTGTCCGGGCGGGACGGGTGGGCGGGCTTCGGCAAGCCGGAATGGGGCCGGTTCACGTTCGGCAAGGACAACCCGAACCTGTCCACCTCCGGGCTGGCGGCGACCATCGCCACCTACTACGCGGCGGTGCAACGGTCCAGCGACCTGACCCGATCCGACCTGGCCAAACCCGCTGTCACCCAGTTCGTGCGGCGGATCGAGGCCAACGTGGCGCACTACAGCGACGACTCGGTGGACCTGCTGCGCAGCCTCGCCGAGGCGGACCTGGCAGGCCGTACGGACGACATGAGTGCCATCGTCCTGCAGGAGGAACTGGTGGACCTCTACAACACGGGTGCGTTGAGCCCTCGGCAGGACGGGCAGGAGCGGGGCCGCCGTCCGAACGTCCCACTGGTCGCCGTCCACCCCAAGGAGGGCACGTTCAACCTGGACCATCCATTCGTGGTGCTGCCCTCCGCCGATGAGCGGCAGCGCGCGGCAGCAGCCGACTTCCATGCCTTTCTGACCGAGGACGCCCAGCAGGAGAGCTTCACCCGCCTCGGTTTCCGGGACCACGAACGCCGCGCCTCGGCGGAGCTGCTTGCCAGCGTCGGCGACGAGCCGACCGGCGGGCTGACGTACTTCGAGCCCCCGGACCCGCAGGTGGTCGGTGCGATGTTGGACGGTTGGCGCACCCTCCGCAAGAAGGCCAACATCCTGATCGCCCTGGACACGTCGGGGTCGATGCAGGCCATGATCGGCACGCGTACCCGTTTCCAGGTCGCCTCGGCGGCGGCGGGCAAGGGCCTCGCGTTGCTCAACAGCGAAGACCGGGTGGGGCTCTGGTCTTTCTCCTCGGAGACCTCGAAACGGCCGCAGAGCCCCTACCGCGAGGAGGTTCCGCTCGGCGCGTTCGACCAGAAGCGGCTCACCCGCAAGATCGACGACTTGCACGTCGAGGGCGGCACCGCGCTCTACGCGACGGTCCGGGCCGCCCACCGGGAGCTGCTCGACCGGTACGACCCGCAGCGGATCAACGCGATCGTCGTGCTGACCGACGGCAAGAACGAGTACACCAAGGACAACGACCTGGCCCGCCTGCTCGACGAGGTCGCCCTGGATCCGCAGCGTCCGGTGAAGGTGTTCTGCATCGCCTTCGACCGGGAGTCGGACTTCGCCACCCTGGACAAGATCGCCAAGGCATCGTCGGGCAAGGCCTACGACGCCACCGATCCCGCCACGATCGACGAGGCGTTCGTGAAGCTGGTCAGCAGCTTCTGACGTACTCCCTGGCCCGCACCGGGCCGGTGCGACCGTGACGCGGATCGGGCCTCGCCAAGGCCGACACGCCGACCTCGCCTTTGCCTTTGCGGCCGTGGGTCGTGAGCAGCTCGCCGTGGTGGACGTTTGCGCCGTCGTCGTGGGCGCGGTGTCGGCGTCACGCCAGGAAGCCGTTGATCGCCGTGGTGGCGTTGCGCGGACCGTCCTCTTCGCTGATCCTTGCGCCGATCGCTTGAGCGCGGGATGCGTAGCGGGGATCGTCAGCCAGTTCCCGGAGTCGTCGCGTCAGTGTGACCTCGGTGAGCGACTTCAGGGGCAGCGGCCGGGGGCCGGCGCCGATGGCGGGCACGCGGTGTGCCCAGAAGAACTGGTCGGCGAAGCTGGGCAGGACGAGTGACGGTTTGCCATGGGTCAGGACCTGGGCGAGGGTGCCTGCCCCACCGTGATGCACGACTGCCGCGACCTGACGGAGGATCTGGTCGTAGTCGAGTTGGTCGACCACGTGAAGGGAATGGGGATCATCGGTGTGGTCGAGCCCTGCGACGCCGCGCTGCAGGATGATCCGTAGTCCCGCAGCGCGAGCGGCAGAAACCATGATCCGACTGGTCCTTTCCGGGTTCGGCACCGGCGTCGAGCCGAGTGTGACCAGCACCGGCGGAGCACCGTCTGCCAGGAACCGACGGGTTGCGGAGTCCAGCGGGACGCCTTCTCGGGCGGCGGTCCGTAGGTAGCCGGTGGTCACCACGTCGGCCGGCCAGTCTGCGGGGCGCGGCAGGACCTGCGGGCTCACGCCGACGACCACTCCAGCTCGTCGGCGCCGGAGGGTCAGGGCCTGCCGGGTGGAGATCGGCGGACGGTTGAGGATGTCGCCGCCGAGCCGGTTCATGATCCTTCCGGTCAGACCCCACGCGAGCCAGCCGTCGGCGGAGTACGAAAGCCGGTTGGCGACGGGCCCCAGCGTGTGGCCGATACGATGCCCGAGGGCGCAGGGGAACGCGCGGGTCGGAACTGCGGGCACATGGTGCACTTGGATGACGGGCAGCCGCAGCCGGTCGGCCACGTCGAGGGCGGGGAACGTCATCGGGTGGCAGAGCACCGCGTCCGCGTCTCTTGCGGCGGCGAGCGTGACTCGGTAGACGCGCTCGAACTGCGGTGCCAGCGCCGACATCAGTCGTGCTATCGCCAGTGGGTCGTAGTTTCTTCGTAGGGCCGCGCGAGCTGCGGGCAGGCCGAGGAGCTCTCGGCTGTCGTCCATGTCGATCAGCCGCAGGCCGACACCCGTGTTCCGGCCGAGGCTGCCGAACTCGCTCTGGGTGACCAGCCGGACTTCGTGTCCTGCTTCGACGAGCGCCTGCCCGAGTGCGACGAAGGGAGCCACATCTCCCCGTGACCCGAGTGTCACCAATACCAATATCATCGTCCGGCTCTCTGCTTGACTCGCAACCGGTTTCCACGTTACGACTTCCACCCTCTCATCCGGCAACAACCGGCCCACCACTCTTCTTTTGATGGAATTTCCACAGCCCGTCACCCGCCAATTGTGCGAACCCGGTCTTATCGTCCGAAACCGGCGGCGAGGAAGGAGGCATACGGACGGCTCGCGGATACACTCGGCGCTAGTGACTGAAAGTCAGTCGGACGCTGCAAGGGCAATCTCCGGTCGGATGTTTCCTACCTGTTTCTTCGACCCAGATTGGTGGACTGAGGTGCGGCAAATCCCACTCTCGGATCTCGACTTGACGCCCGGACACATTCATGAGTGGCGGTTGCGTGCACCGGAAACGCTCGACCCCGTCACCCTTGGCACGAAAGCTGCCTCCTTCAATCAAGAGAAGCACTTCATGGCAGCGGTCTCCGCCCGCCGGGAGCACGCTTCCGAGGACTACTGGGTAGCGATGACCTTCCAGATTCCCGGTCAGGTCGACCTGACCACGCTGGAGGCTGCCCTGCACCGCTTCGTCGAACGCCACGAGGTTCTGCGGTGCGGCTTCGAGCACCTGGTCGGCGGCCTGCGGTGCGACGTCATGTCACCGGCTGACATCGTGTTGGAGCACACCGACGTGGGCGAGAGGACAGCGGCTGCCGCGCTCAGCCACCTGGAGACGACGTTCAACGAGACGATCAACACCCTGACGTGGCCGCTCTTCCGCATGGGTGTCGTGGTCGGCGGTGATCACTCCACCGTCTTCCTGGCGTTCGATCACATCGTGTGTGACGGGATATCCCTCACGGTCGCGGTCGACGACATTCAGCGGTCGTACGCTGCCCTCGCCGCAGGTGAACAGCTCCCTACCGAGCCCGCAGGCAGCTATCTGGATTTCGCCGAGTCACAACGAGGGCGATATTCCGGGATAGCAGCGGATGGTCCGGAGTTGGCGTACTGGAGATCCTTCATCGACGAGTCCGGCGGACTGTTTCCCCCGATCCCCCTTGACCTAGGCGTCGAGCCTGGTCGCATGTATCCGGCCCGAAACCTCACGGTCCGTCTGCTGGACGACGAGGATGCGACGGCGTTCGAGCACCTGTGCGCACAACACGGCGGAAAGCTCTTCATGGGACTTCTGGCGGCGGTGGGAATCGCATTACGACGGGTGTCCGGCGCGACGACGTACCACGGTTTTCTGCCGATCAGCGAACGGCGCGACCCCCGGTGGCGCGAGTCTTTCGGCTGGTTCGTCAACACCATGCCGATCACCTTCCCGATCTCAGAATCGCTCTCCTTCCCGGAGATACTCGACTCCGTACGCACCGGTTTCCACTCCTTGATCAGGCATGTGGACGTGCCATTCGTCAAGGCGTGGGAGTTACTCGCACCGCAGTACTACCATCTGCGCACATGGCCGTTTCCGGTCAACTTCTTCTCTTTCATCGACTACCGGAAGATGCCGAACGCGTCCGAGTACGACGTCTGGCGACCCACCACGATCCCACAGGCGTCCCACACCAACACCGGCAACATGTGGTTCTATCGAAACTCCTCCGGCATCCATCTGAACCGGATCATCGCGGATACGCCACAGTGCCGACAGGCCATGTCCGACTATCAGCATGCCATCGCCGACACGCTCGCGGAACTGACGGAAACGGCCTGACCGCCCACCGGGCAACGGCGGTCGACCGGATGACTCTCATCGCGGACATCTGCTGACCTCGCCATCTCCGACCCCTCCCCCGTCACCGCCGGGTGGCCTCGACACCCGTGGTGGTGGAGAAGGACAGCGGGCCGCCGACCTCGACCAGCGCCGTCCACCGAAACGGTCGGCGACGCTACAACATCTCCAGCGGCTGCGGTTCGGCCGGCGGCGGGAACGCCGTGTCGAGTGCCGCCACGTCCTCCTCGCTCAGTCGCAGGTCGCGCGCTTCCGCGTTCTCCCGGGTGTGTGCGGGCTTGGACGACCGAGGGATGGCCGCGACCCTCGCCTGCCGCAACAGCCAGGCCAGCGCCACCTGAGCGGGGGTGACCCCGTGCCGGGCGGCGGTCTCGGCGACTTGAGGGTGGCCGAGTAGTCGGCCCTGCTCGATCGGCGAGTACGCCATCACCGGGATGTGGTGCTCACGTAGCCACGGCAGCAGGTCGTACTCGGGACCGCGCCGGGTGAGGTTGTACAGGATCTGGTTGGTCGCGCAGGCGCTGCCACCTGCTTCGAAGAGCTCCGTCATGTCGGAGAGATCGAAGTTGCTCACGCCCCACTGCCCGATGTCGCCGGCGTCGACGAGTTCGGCGAACGCCTCGATCGTCTCCGCGAGTGGATTCGTGCCACGCCAGTGCAGCAGGTAGAGGTCGATGTGGTCGACGCCGAGTCGTTGCATGCTACGGCGGCAGGCCTGCACGGTACCCCGTCGGCTGGCGTGGGACGGAAGCACCTTGTCGACCAGGAAGACGTCGGCGCGTCGTCCGACGATCGCCTCGCCGACGAGTTCCTCGGCGGCGCCGTCACCGTACATCTCGGCAGTGTCGATCATTGTCATGCCCAGGTCGAGCCCGGTGCGTAGGGCGGCTATCTCGTCCTGTCGCCTCTCGGGGTGCTCGCCCAGGTACCAGGTGCCCTGGCCGAGCACGGGCATCGTCTGGCCGGACGGCAACTCGATCGCGTCGGCAGCGAGGGTCATGTCGTGACCTTCCCGGAGCATGGGTACCAGTGGGTTGCCTGCGTTACCCGCTGCGGCAGGCAGCACACCTCGTGGCGCGGACCTTCTCCGCTGTGCAGAGGGCGCAGGGGGACGCACTTGCGGCCTCGACTGACGTTCGCTGGTCCGTTTGCCCATGCCCGCACCGGGAAGGCGACGACGTTCGATCGATGCGCCGCCGAGGGGCGGTGCCGCGAAGGGAGGGCCGCAGAGATGGCGCAGGGTCAGCAGCCACTGGCTGGCAAGCGGGTCGCGTGCCTCGCCGCCGATGGGGTGGAGGATGTGGAGTACGCCCAGTCCCGGGCCGCCGCGGAGCAGGCCGGGGCCGAGGTCCACCTGATCTCGTTGCAGTCCGGCGAGATCCAGTCGATGAACCAGGACATCGATCCGGCCAACCGCTATCGGGTGGACCGGACCGTGGACGAGGCCGATCCGGCCGACTACGACGCCCTGTTGCTGCCGGGCGGGACGGTCAACCCCGACCGGCTCCGGATGAGCCCACCGGCGATGGACTTCGTCCGGGCGTTCTTCCAGCAACAGAAGCCGGTGGCAGCGATCTGCCACGGACCCTGGTCGTTGGTCGAGACCGGAATGGTCAACGGCCGGACCGTCACCTCGTTTCCCAGCCTGCGCACCGACATCCGCAACGCCGGCGGGACCTGGGTGGATAAGCAGGTCCAGGTCGACAGCGGACTGGTCACCAGCCGCAATCCCAGCGACCTTCCGGCCTTCTGCGCCACGATGGTCGAGCAGTTCGCCCAAGGCGAAGACGTCCGCCACATGGCGACGGCCTGACCCGGTGGGGCTCAGGGTCGAGAGAGCCAGGCCGGACCTGAGCCCTGCGGCGGTCACCCGCCGGCCGGTGTGCCACCGCTTGGCCGGGGCGCGGCTGGTCGACGCAGATCCCCACACCCATCATGGCCATCGCGGCCACGGCATCGTGTCGAGCAGCGGCACCGGATCGCCGCCGTACCACGCAGCGGCCGATGAGCGGCGTGAGGTGGTTTCCGAGGGGTATCCCCCGCCCCTACGGGTCGTGCCCCGGACCGTCGTCGAATGCTCGGCCGGGGTACGACCGGATGCGGAGGCTACCGGTGACGCGACCAGCAACCGGAGAGGCAATCAAGACCAGGCAGGACGAGGTCCAACGGCGGGGACGCGGGCTCGGCTGGGTGAGTCTGGGTTTGGGCGTGGCTCAGCTGGCGGCGCCGGAGACGGTGCGCCGGATCAGCGGCGTGGACGACTCCTCGACGTCCCGGGCGGTGGTGCGGCTGGTCGGGGCGCGGGAGCTGGTACACGCGGCCGGGCTCCTGACGAGCCGGCGAAAGGGAATCTGGGCGTGGACGCGGGTCATGGGCGATGCGATGGACCTGGCCGCGCTCGGAATTGCCATCGCTCACCGCGACGGGCGCCGCCGGCGCCGCCTCATCGGTGTCACGGGCGCGATAGTCGGAATCACGGTGGTCGACCTGCTGACAGCCGCGCAGGCGACCCGGTCGTCAGGGCGGCCGGCACGGGGCTCGCGCGAAGGAGGATTCATGGAGCTGACAGCCACGACGACCATCCGCAAACCTCCGCCGGAGGTCTACGCGTACTGGCGCGACCTCGACAACCTCCCGACGTTCATGGCCCACCTGGAGGAGATCCGCACCACCGGTGACCGTACGAGCCATTGGTCCGCCAGTGCGCCGTTCGGCAAGAACGTCCAGTGGGACGCGGAGATCGTCGACGAGGTGGCCGGTGAGAAGATCGCGTGGCGGTCGACCGGCGACGCCGACGTGCCGAACTCCGGCACGGTCCGGTTCATGCCCGCCCCGGACGGTGTCAGCACCGAGGTGCACATCGTCATGTCGTACGACATCCCGGGCGGCGCGGTCGGCAAGGCGGTGGCCAGGTACTTCGGCGAGGAGCCACACCAGCAGCTCGACGACGACCTGCGCCGACTCAAGCAGGCCCTGGAGACCGGCCAGGTGGTCCGATCCGAGGGCGCCCCGTGGGGCAAGCGGGCCCGCAAGGAGTTCCCGCAGCGTCCGGCGCAACCGCCGTCGGATTCCGACCTCGCGAAGGGAGCGGACGCGTGAGGGCGAACACCTGGGTGGGCCGAAACAAGGTGAAGGTCCGTGACGTACCGGATCCCAGGCTCCTGAACGAGCGCGACGCCATCGTACGGATCACCTCCACCGCGATCTGTGGCTCCGACCTGCATCTGGTCGATGGTTACGTGCCCACGATGCAGAACGGCGACGTCATGGGGCACGAGTTCATGGGCGAAGTGATCGAGGTCGGCCGGGGCGTCGACCCCGCTCGGCTGCGCGTCGGGGACCGGGTCGTCGTTCCCTTCCCGATCGCCTGCGGCGCGTGCGGCGCCTGCGCCGCCGAGCTGTACTCCTGCTGCGAGAATTCCAACCCGAATGCCGGGATCGCGGAGAAGATGTTCGGTCACCCCGTCGCCGGGATCTTCGGCTACTCGCATCTGACCGGCGGATTCGCCGGCGGTCAGGCACAGTACGCGCGGGTGCCGTTCGCCGACGTCGGTCCACTGAAGATCGAGTCCGATCTGACCGACGAGCAGGTGCTGTTCCTCTCGGACATCCTGCCCACCGGCTACATGGGTGCCGAGATGTGTGACATCCAGCCCACCGACGTGGTGGCGGTGTGGGGTGCCGGCCCGGTCGGCCAGTTCGCCATGGACAGCGCCCGGGTGCTCGGCGCCGCGAAGGTCATCGCCATCGACAAGGAGCCGTACCGGCTACAGATGGCCGAGCGGGCGGGCCACACGACGATCAATTTCGACGAGGTCGACGTGCGGTCGCGGCTGTTGGAACTGACCGGCGGGCGGGGACCGGACAAGTGCATCGACGCGGTCGGCATGGAGGCCAGCCACGGTGCCGCGCACGTCCACGCCTACGACCGGGTCAAGCAGGCAGTCCGTGCGGAGACCGAGCGCCCGCACGCGCTGCGGCAGGCGATCACGTCGTGCCGCAGCGGCGGCATCGTGTCGGTGATCGGCGTGTACGGCGGCTTCCTCGACAAGTTCCCCGCCGGCGCCTGGATGAATCGGGCGCTGACCCTGCGCACCGGTCAGTGCCACGTGCAGCGCTACATGAAGCCGCTGCTGGAGCGCATCGAACGCGGCCAGCTCGATCCGGCCCGGGTCATCACCCACACCCTGCCGCTCGACGAGGCGGAACGCGGCTTCGAGATCTTCAAGAACAAGCAGGACAACTGCGAGAAGGTCGTCCTCAAACCCTGAC
Organism: Micromonospora sp. NPDC049900; assembly: GCF_044461025.1. Classification (NCBI taxonomy): domain Bacteria; kingdom Bacillati; phylum Actinomycetota; class Actinomycetes; order Micromonosporales; family Micromonosporaceae; genus Micromonospora; species Micromonospora sp. NPDC049900. The sequence continues at coordinate 99,893 of NZ_JBITKM010000012.1, read as the reverse complement.
CACGAGCCGCGTCCGGGCACCACGGCCTGTCCCGTGGTGCCCAGACGCGCGTCTGCGCGGAGGCGGCCGGAGCACGGCGCGCGTCAGGGTCGGGGGTGGCTATGCGGGGTGTGCGCGGGTGAGTGTGGCGTAGACGATGATGTTGTCGCGGTAACTGTCGCGTTCGGTGTCGAACGGGCCGCCGCAGGTGATCAGCCGCAGTGCGGCGTGGTCCACGGGTCCGTAGACGGCTTCGGTGGGGAAGTCGTCCTTGGGGTGCCGTTGGTTCTTGGTGACGGTGAACGTGGCTCGGCTGCCGTCTTCGCGGTCGACGGTGAGGGTGGCGCCCGGCACGAGGTCTGCGAGGTCGTGGAAGCTGCCGTCGTGGCCTCTCCAGTCGACGTGGCCGGCGAGTACGGCGGGCCCGAGGGCGCCGGGAGTGGGTGCCCGGGTGTACCAGCCGACGTCGGTGGCGCTGTCGGGCACCTGCATGGTGCCGTCAGCTTGCAGGCCGAGCGGCACGGTCGGGGCGCTGACCTTCAGCGACGGGATGGACACCCGGGTTGGTGGTGAGCTGGGCATCAGTGGACCGGTGGTGAGTTCGTCGCGCTGACCGCCGGATGAGGCGGGGGTGTCGGCGGTCGGCGGCGGGACATCGGTGGATTGACCGCCGGACGCGCAGGCGCCGGCGCCGAGGGCGGCGATCGCGGTGACGATGGCGGCGACCGCCGGAGACGTGCGTTTCCGGCGGCCACTGCCACGTGTCGCGGGTCGGGTGATGGTCATCGTGTCTGCCGGGTCAGCGCTGCCGGGCCAGGCGGCGACGCGTCACGGCCACGCCGGTCAGGCCGAGTAGCGCCATACCGCCGGCCGTGTACAGGCCGAGGGCTCCGGTGCTGAGGCCGGTGCTGCCGTCGCCGGTGGCGACGCCGCCGGCGGGCACGGAACCGGCGGCGGCCCCGCTGACCATGCCGCAGGTGGCCGGGTCGGTGGCCTCGGCCGGGATGCCGTCGACTCCGACCGATTTGGCGAAGGTCGACTCGCCGAGGGCCTCCATGTCGTACTTGCCGTTGCCGTTGGCGTCGATGCCGTGCTGCACGATGTGCAGGTCCTTGAGGTGCTCGATGGTCCCGGCGGGCAGTTCCGCCGCCGGGATGGTGCGTTCGTAGGTCAGGTTGCCGTCGGCGTCGGCGGTGGGCATGCGGTCCACGGCCAGGCCGCTGGCCTTGGTCGTGTCTCCGGTGGTGGTGAGGGAGATGAAGATGTCTCCGTACATCTTCAGGCCCTCCTCGGTGCTGACGTACCCGTTGCCGTCGGCGTCGGCGGACTTGTCGGGGCAGTGGAAGTCCATGCCGTTGGCCGCGCCGTGGATGTGCTGCGCGTGTGGCGAGTTCGGTGTCATGCCCTGCGATCTGATCTGGACCTTCAGGTCGCCGCCGCTGGTGGCGGTCAGCGTCGCGGTGCCGGTGGCGCCGGTTTCGTTGAGGTCCAGCAGCTTCACCTGGACGCTTTCGTCGGCATACGCCGTCCCGGGGAAGGCGAGGATCAGTGCCACCGTGGGCAGGGCGAGCAGGCTACGGGACAGTCTCACGGCAGATCTCCTATCAGGTGGTCCCGGAGGCGGCACCGGGATGTCGTCGGCGGGTATTCGATGCGACGCGAGGGTCGGATGGGTCCGATCCCGCCCGGCATTCACGCGGAGCGGCGGAAGCTGCCGGACAGGACGCGGTAGACGGATTCGCTGTCGGTCCAGGTGGCGTCGGGGGTTGTCCAGGTCAGTGCGTACGCCTGTCCTGGGTCGGTGCCGTTGACGAGCAGCCGGCGGGCGTGTTGCCGCTGGCCGTCGGGGCTGTCCCAGGTGTATTCCCACTCGGCGGCGCCGCCGGGCCGGATCAGCGGGCCGATGCTGATCTTCAGGTAGCCGGGCAGCGCGCCGGCCTCGGTCAGGCGGTCGGCCTCGGCGCTCCAGTGATCGCTCGGGATCGTCCGTCTCCGCACCGTGAGGTCCACGGCCAGCAGTCGGTCCTGGTGTGGATCCTGGAGGCAGACGACGTCACCGTCGGTGAAGCGGAGCCACCCTGGTGGCACCGCGATGCCGAAGCCCTCCTCGTCGGCGTGCCACGACCAGTCCGGCGGCACGGAACGGTCGCCGCGTGCGGACGCATCCTCGGACACCACGCGAGGTGGTTGCTGAGGTGGGGCCAGACACGCTGCCGCCGGGATCGTGCTCGCCGAGGTGCCGACCGGTGGCTGCCCGCCGCCGACGGGTGTGCCGCCGCCGGTTCCGGTGACGGCACCGTGGAAGCCGTCGAGGGTGCGCTGCGCACCGACCACGGCCAGGCCGCTACCCGCCGCCAGGGCCGCGACCGCGGCCACGAGGGTCATCGCGCTGCGCAGGCCCGTCCGACCGTCGGCCGTGGCGAGTGCTCGCAGCCGCGCCGCCGGTGTCCTTCGGTCGGCCGGAGTGTCGCTCGCGGGTGGCACCTGCGTCGTGTCGCCGGACCCGGTGTCGGCACCAAGTACCCGGGTGCGGTCGGCCGGCCACGTGGTGGGCAGGGTGCGGGTCGCGTCGTGGGCGGCGTCCGGCAGCCCCCGCTGGCGGCCAGGGTCACCGGCGGGTGCGACGCCTCTCGCGTGCGGGTACGACGGCGCCACCATCGGCCCAGTGATCTTCCGCAACCTGCGGGTCACCTCGGCGGCACCCATCCGCTGGCGTACGTCCCGTTCGAGTAGTCCCTCGATGACCCGCGCGAGCGGTCCGGCCCGCTGCATCCGGTCCGGCGGATCGGTGGCCAGCGCCATCAGCGTCTGCACCAGCCCGGATCGGCGGTAGGGCGGGCGGCCCTCCACGGCGGCGTACAGGGTCGCTCCGAGCGCCCACAGGTCCGCCCCCGGCGAGGAGACGCCGTCGCGGACCCGCTCCGGTGCCACGTACTGCGGCGAGGTGGTGATCCCCCACGACTGGCTGACCGCCGCCTCGCCCTCGATCACCGCGGACCCGAAGCCTCCCAGCAGGGCCCGCCCGTCGCGGGCGATGAGCACGTTGCGGGGGGTGACGTCGCGGTGCAGCACCCCCGCCCGATGCGCGGCGCCCAACGCCCCCACCAACTCGATGCCGATCCGCGCCACGGCGTCGACCGGCAGCGGCCCGTCGTCGGTGAGCACCCGATGCAGGGATCGTGAGGGTACGTGCTGCATCACGATCCACGGCCGGTCCTCGACCGTGATCACGTCGTAGACCCACACCACGTTCGGGTGCACCAACTGGGCCGCCGCCTGCGCCTCCCGCAGGGTCCGCTCCCGCAGCTCCGCACCCTCCCGCTCGGTCAGCCCGACGCGGAACAGCACCTCCTTGACCGCGACGTCGCGGTCCAACAACTCGTCCCGGGCCAGCCACAACCGGCCCGCGACACCCCGGCTGATGCATCGGATCAGCCGGTACCGCCCGATAAGCTGCGCATCCTCCATCACGAGACGTCTTCGTAGCCGGTGGCCAGCCGGATGGGTGTCGAGGTCACGTCGAGCCCATCAGGAAGAATGTGGCGGAGAGTGACCCTGCCGCGACCGATGGTGCGGCATGTGGTGGCGACCCATCCGATCGGGCATGCCGCCTCGAACAAGACGGGAGCGGTATGCGCGCACGGAGAGGGGACAGACGATGGCGGAATCGGGCCCTGAACGGGTTCGGCGATGGCGACCGGTGTCGGTGACTCCGCCACAAGCCCCGAGCGTGGAAGACCTGCTGCGACAGGTCGGGCGAGGCGACGAGACGGCCTTCGCCCACTTGTTCGACGCGGTGGCGGGCAGAGTTCTCGGCCTGGCCCGCCGCATCCTGCGCGACCCGCAGCTCGCCGAGGAGGTCGCGCAGGAGGTCATGGTGCAGGTGTGGCGTACCGCAGCCCGCTTCGACGCCGAACGGGGATCCGGGCTGGCCTGGGTGTTGACGCTGACGCACCGGCGGGCGGTGGACCGGGTCCGTTCGGAGCAGGCGCTGGCCGACCGGACGCAGCGCGTCGCGGCGACCGACGTGGAGGTGCCACACGACCAGGTGGCCGAGGCGGTCAGCGCCCGGCTGGACCGGGAACAGGTCCGCCGGTGCCTGGGGCGGTTGACCGACCTGCAGCGCGAGGCGGTGACGCTGGCCTACTACGGCGGCTACACCTACCGGGAGGTCGCGGAGCGGCTGGACACACCACTACCCACGGTGAAGACACGCATGCGGGACGGACTGATCCGGATGCGCGACTGCCTCGGCGTCACGATGGGAGAGCGGGCATGAACAGCGACATCCACACCCTCGCCGGCGCGTACGCCCTCGATGCCGTCGACGAGGTGGAACGGGCCGGGTTCGAGCGGCACCTCAGCGAATGCGACACCTGCCGCCTGGAGGTGGCCGAACTGCGGGAGACCGCCGCCCGACTCGCCGACGACACACCCGACGGCACGGCGCTGCCCGCAGGACTCAGAGAGCGGACCCTGGCGCAGGTGGCCCGGACTCCGCAGGAACGCGTCACCGCCGTCGAGAGCCGCCGCACCGCGTCGACGCCGCGATGGCGGCAGTGGGTCGCCGCCGCCTCGATTGCCGCCGTCGCAGCGACCGGCGCGAGCATCGTCACCTGGACGGTCGTCGACGACCGCGATCGGCAGGAACAGCCGGTCGACGACCGTACCCGCCAGATCGCCGAGGTGGTCGCTGCCGGCGACGCGCGTGTCCACCAGGAGGCCGTCGACGGCGGCGGCAGCGCCACCGTGGTGTCGTCCGCGCAGCGAGACCAGGCAGTTGCCGTGCTGCGGGAGCTACCCGATCCGGGTGCCGGCCGGGCCTATCAACTGTGGCTGATCCCGTCGGCCGGAGCACCGCGTGAGGTCGGCCTGCTCCCCGCCGGAAGCACGGCCACGACCACCCTCGTCGGCCCGCTGACCGACGTCGCGGCGTTCGGCGTGTCCAACGAGCCCGCATCCGGCTCGCCCGCACCGACAGACGTCGTCGTCCAGGTGGCGCTGCGGTGATCGGGGCGGCACTGGCCTGAGACTCCGTGGACGAGCCGGCAGGAAGAAATTGGCGTTCGGCGGCCATCCGCTCGGCGTCGGGCTCCGAAGCACCGGTGAACGCACCACCAACCCCGGATGTGAGGAGCTCATATGTCTCGGCGTACGTTCGTCGCCGTCGGCGCGATCGCCGTTCTTGCCCTGTCCGCCTGCGGTGACGGCGACAGCGGTACCGACACCGCCGACACCGGCACCGCCCCGAGCATGTCGGCCAGTGCCCCCATGGCGTCACCGTCGGCGGCGGCGGCGCAGTTCGGTCCCGGCTGCGCCGCCGTGCCCACCGACACGGCGAACCCGGGCAGCTTCGAGGCCATGGCCAAGGTGCCGGTCGCGACCGCCGCCTCGGGTAACCCTCTGTTGTCGACGCTGGTGACCGCAGTGGACAAGGCCAACCTGGTCGACTCGCTCAACAGTGCGCAGGGCATCACGGTGTTCGCGCCGACCAACGACGCGTTCGGCAAGATCCCCAAGGCCGACCTGGACAAGGTCCTCGCCGACGACGCGACCCTGAAGGACGTGCTGACGTACCACGTGGTGGAAGGTCAGTTGTCCCCGGACACCATCGCCGGCACACACGAGACCATGCAGGGCGGAGAGATCACGGTGACCGGCAGCGGCACCTCGTTCACCGTCAACGACACCTCGACGGTGGTCTGCGGCAACGTCTCCACCGCCAACGCCACCGTGTACATCGTCGACACCGTCCTGATGCCGACGAGCTGACGATGTCCACACAGACCGGGCCCCGACCGGTGGACCGCCGGTCGGGGCCGCGCCCCAGACCCCACCGGTGGCATCCCCGCGCCGTCCTGGTCGGCGTGCTGGCCGCCGCCGTCGCACTGGGCGTCGCCCGGCTGGCCGCCGCGTTCCTCGGCCCGGCCTCCGATCCGGTGCTGGCCGTCGGCGCCACCGCCGTCGACACCGCCCCCCAACCCGTCAAGGCCTGGGCGATCCGCACCTTCGGCACCGCCGACAAGCTCGTCCTTCTGACTGGTGTCTACACCGTGCTGACCGCCGCGGCGGCGGCGATCGGGGTGGCGGCGTTCCAGAGGCGCCGCTACGGCCTGCTCGGACTGGCCGCGTTCACCGGCATCGGCGTCACCGCGATCCTCACCCGCCCCACCGCCACCGCACTGGACACCCTGCCGACACTCGGCGGCGCGGCCGTCGCCGCCGCCGCGATGCTGTTGCTGCTCCGCACCGCCACGACCAGTTCCCCCGGCACCGTCGGACGACCCCGGCTGCTCAACCGCCGTCAGTTCCTCGCCACAGCCGCCGGCACCACCGCGACCGCGGCCGGCGCGGCCACCGCCGGGACGACGCTCGCCGCCCGCAACGCCGCCGGCAGCCGCTCCCGCGCCACCGTCGTCCTTCCCGCACCGATCCAGCCCGCGGCGAGGCTGCCCGCCGACACGTCCGCCGGGGTGAACGGCGTGGCACCGTTCATCACCGCGAACCGGGACTTCTATCGCGTCGACACCGCCCTCGCCGTCCCGCAAGTCGACGTCGACCGCTGGCGGTTGACCCTGGACGGCGCCGTCGATCGGCCTCGGACGTGGCGTTTCGACGAGCTGCTGGCCCGGGGACTGATGGAACGTGACTTGACCCTCAACTGCGTCTCCAACGAGGTCGGTGGTCCCTACATCGGTACCGCCCGCTGGAGCGGAGTGCCGCTGGCTCCCCTGCTCCGGGAGGCCGGCATCCGACCCGGCCAGGACCAACTCGTCAGCCGGTCCGTCGACGGCATGACCATCGGCACCCCACTCGTGGCGATCCTCGACGGCCGCGACGCCATGCTCGCCGTCGCCATGAACGGCGAACCTCTCCCCCTGGAGAACGGATTCCCGGTACGCATGCTCGTCCCCGGCCTCTACGGCTATGTCGGCGCCTGCAAGTGGCTCACCGCGATGACCGTCACCACGTTCGACGCCTTCGACACGTACTGGGTCGAACGCGGCTGGGCACACGACGCACCGGTCAAGACCGCCTCCCGCATCGACACCCCCAAACCCTTCGCCCGACGCCCCGCCGGACCGGTCATGATCGCCGGGGTCGCCTGGGCCCAACGTCGCGGCATCACCGCCGTGCAGGTGCAGGTCGACGACGGGCCGTGGCAGGCCGCACGCCTCGCCGCAGGACCGTCACCGGACCTGTGGCGGCAATGGGCGTACCGCTGGCCAGCCACACCCGGTAGTCACACCATCCGCGTCCGCGCATCCGACAGCACCGGCGCCACCCAGCCGGAGCGACGCAGGACGCCATACCCCGACGGCGCCACAGGCTGGCACAGCATCAGCGTCACCATCACCTGAAACCCGCCGACCCGCTTACCGAGTTCCCGGGCACCGTCAACAGAATGGGCGCGAGCTACCGCAGTCGTTCATGCGCGGTCTTCCACGGCCCGTAACGCTGCGGCAGGTCCCGCCACGGGGCCTTCGGCGGCGTGCACCGGGCCGATGTCGGCGGACGCCGCTCGGTCGATCCGCTGTTGGGGGACGCCCACACCCGCTGCCCCCGCCACAACACCGGCCGGTGCGCGCCAAACTGCCGCGAGATCCTCGACGACGGGCGCAATGGCCGGACGCAGCGCGTGCACCTGCGGGTCGCAGTCGCCCCTCGCGGGCGAACGGGCGGACCGCGTCCTGTCGACGGTGCGCGGCGGTGAGTGACGTTCGCCGCGATGCCGACTGACCGTTGGTGCGCGGGGGGCCGAGTGGATAGCTTCGAGCCCTCAGGGTGAGCGACGGGCGGAGGCTGGATGACGCATGGCAACGCTGAGTATCGCTACGCGAACACGGCGATACTGTCGGTTACGGCTTTGGAGGCGCCGGTCATCGTCACCTCTGATCAGTTCGATGAGCAGCTGAGCGAGACCTTCCGGCGGCTGAGACTGCGCCCAGGGATGCTTCAGCGGATCGCCGGGGTGCAGGAGCGGCGCTGGTGGCCGGAGGGCTACGGATTCGCCGAGGCGGCGGCGACAGCCGGGGCCAAGGCGCTGTCCGAGGCGGGTGTCGACGCGCGTGACGTCGGCCTGTTGATCAACACGTCGGTGTCCCGCGCACATCTGGAGCCATCGACGGCGGTCTCGATCCATCACGCTCTGGACCTGCCGCCGTCGGCCTTGAACTTCGACATCGCCAACGCCTGCCTCGGATTCGTCAACGGGATCCAGGTCGCTGCCAACATGATCGACGCCGGGCAGATCCGGTACGCGCTGGTCGTGGCCGGCGAGAGTTCCCGCGAGGCCCAACAGGTGACCATCGAGCGGTTACGGAGATCCGACTCCACCCGCGACGACGTCCGGGAGCAGTTCGCCACGTTGACCCTCGGTTCGGGCGCGGCCGCGATGGTGTTGGCCGCCGCTGGCAGCCATCAACAGGAGCACCGGCTGATCGGCGGTGTGAGCAGGGCTGCCACCCAGCATCACGAGCTGTGCGTCGGGGACAACACGCGGATGCGCACCGATGCGAAGGGGCTCCTCGACGCGGGTGTGGACCTCGCGGAGGCGACCTGGGCACATGCCGGGTCGTGGGACTGGCAGGACATGGACCTCTACGTCATGCATCAGGTTTCGGCAGCCCACACGCATGGCGTCGTCAGGCGGCTCGGCCTTGACCCGCGGCGGGTCCCGGCGACGTTCCCGCTGTGGGGAAACGTCGGCCCGGCGTCGCTACCGATGACCCTGGCCCACCACGCCGGATCGCTCCACTCCGGTGACCGGGTGCTGTGCATGGGGGTCGGCTCCGGCCTGAACACGTGCGCGCTGGAGGTCGTGTGGTGAGCAGTCGACGGGCAGCGCCGCCGCTCGGGTTACCCGGTCTGGACAGTGCCTGGTCCCGGTGGGTCACTGCGACGGACAGTCAGGGCGTGCAGCGCACCTGGCATGTCCTGGACACCGCCGCTACGGACTCGGGTAGCGAGATCCCGCCCATCGGCACGCTGCTGTGCGTGCACGGCAATCCCACCTGGTCATACCTGTGGCGGCACCTGCTGGCCCGGTTCCAACGGGCTGACGCTCCGTCATGGCGGGTGGTCGCCGTGGACCACCTGGACATGGGGTTCTCGGAGCGGACTGGCACCGTACGCGGGCTGGCGCAGCGGATCGACGACCTCACCACGGTCACCGACGCGCTCGGCATCACCGGGCCGGTCGTCACAGTCGGGCACGACTGGGGCGGGTCCATCTCGTTGGGTTGGGCGCTGCGTCACCGTGATCAGCTACGTGGTGTCGTGCTGACCAACACCGCGGTGCACCAGCCGAGTGGGTCGCCGGCGCCCGCCCTGATTCGCCTGGCCCGGCTGCCCGGCGTGTTGCCGGCGGTGACCGTGCGGACGCAGACGTTCCTGCAGGCCACCCTCGCATTGGCGAACCCGTGGCTGCCGAAGCCTGTCCGAGAGGGCTATCTCGCTCCGTACCGCGGGGTGGAGCGACGGGCGGCGATCGGCGGCTTCGTCGCGGACATCCCACTCGGTCCCGAGCACCCGAGCTGGCGGGCACTGCAAGGAGTCGCGCAGCGTCTGCACACGCTGGCGGGGATACCGACACTGCTGCTGTGGGGACCACGCGACCCGGTCTTCGGCGAGGTGCACCTGCGCGACCTGCGCGACCGGCTGCCGCATGCACAGGTACACCGATTCGAAGGCGCGGGTCACCTGCTCACCGAGGACGCCGATGTCGCCGGTGCGGTCGTGCAGTGGCTGGGCGACCTGGACCGCCGGCCTGCCGAGCCGATCGCGACGCCGGAACCGGCGGTGCCGTGCCGCCCGCTGTGGGCGGCACTGGCAGAGCGTGCCGAGGACCGGTCGGTCGCTCTGGTCGAGCTGGCGAACAACGGCCGGCAGATAAGCTGGTCCTTGCTGTGGCGACGCATTCGGGAGATCGCGGCCGGGTTGTCCGCCTCCGGCGTGCGTCGCGGCGATCGGGTGGCACTGCTCGTACCGCCCGGCGCCGATCTGACCGCCGCCGTCTACGCGTGCCTTCGCATCGGTGCGGTGATCGTGGTGGCCGATCCGGGGCTGGGACTGGGCGGCATGAGCCGAGCGCTGCGCAGCGCGGACCCCTCGCACCTCGTGGCCGTCGGCCCCGGACTCGCTCTCGCCCGCGCCCTGCGCTGGCCCGGAAGGCCACTCGGGGCCGGACCTGGCGCCGCCGTGCTGGGCGCGCTCACCCTGGGCAAGCTCGCCCGCCTCGGTGCCGATGTCCGGGACCTGCCGGCCGCGCCAGAGCCGGACGACGACGCGGCCGTGCTGTTCACGTCCGGTTCTACCGGGCCGGCGAAGGGTGTGGTCTACACCCACCGCCAGCTTGCCGCGATGCGTGACGCGCTGTTCGGCCTTGGCGTGAACGCCGACGCCGGAATCGTGGCGGCTTTCGCGCCGTTCGCACTCTTCGGGCCGGCTCTCGGTGCCCCGTCGGCGATTCCGGACATGAGGGTCACCGCCCCACGGACGTTGACCGCCGCCGCTCTGGCCGAGGCGGTGGCCGCAGTCGACGCGACGGCGGTGTTCGCCTCACCGGCCGCGCTACGCAACGTGGTCGACACCGGCGACGTGGTGGACGATCGCCAGCGCGCCGCGTTGGAGGAGGTGACGTTGCTGCTGAGCGCGGGCGCGCCGGTGCCCGCCGCGCTGCTCACACAGATGCGGGCCTTGATGCCCAAGGCCCAGCCGCACACGCCCTACGGGATGACCGAGGTCCTCCCGGTCACCGACATCACCCTGGACGAGATCGTCGATGCCGAGCCGGGTGACGGTGTGTGCGTCGGCCGGCCGTTGCCGGGCGTTCAGGTGGCGATCGCGGCCCTGGACTCGACCGGTACGCCTTCCGAGCACGCCGGTTGCGCTCCTGGGCTGACCGGCGAGATCCTCGTCAGGGCCGGGCATGTGAAGGATCGGTACGACGGGCTCTGGCTGACCGAGCGGGACAGCTCCCGCAATCCCGGCTGGCACCGCACGGGCGACGTGGGCTACCTGGATCCCGAAGGCCGGCTGTGGGTGCAGGGTCGGCTGGCCCACATCCTGCTCACCTCCGACGGCGTGCTCGCCCCGGTCGGGATCGAGCAGCAGGTCGAATCGGTGCCGCAGATCGCGCGGGCCGCAGTGGTCGGTGTGGGGCCGCCCGGTGTGGCGAAGGTCGTGGTCATCGCCGAGACTCTGCCCGGGACCCGCCATGCCCGACTGGCGAGCCGGGAACTGACCGACGCGGTACGTGCCGCGGCCGTGCCGCCGGTCGCGGCCGTGTTGGTGGTCCCGTCCCTGCCCACCGACATCCGCCACAACTCGAAGATCGACCGCACGCGGCTACGGGGCTGGGCGGAACGAGTGCTCGCCGGCGGAAGGGTCACCGGGCTGTGAGAATCCTGGTCACCGGTGCCAGCGGCATGCTCGGCGGCACCACTGCCACCGCGTTGCGGATGCGCGGCGACGAGGTGCGCGTCCTGCAACGTCGACCCAGCGGCCTGGTCGGGGTCGACGAGCGCTGCGGCGACATCACCGATCCAGAGGCCGTACGGGCGGCCACGGAGGGGGTCGACGCCGTGGTCCACCTGGCCGCGAAGGTGTCGATGACCGGCCCGTGGCGACAGTTCGAGCACATCAACATCAGTGGTACCGCCACCGTGCTCGCCGCCGCCCGGGCAGCCGGAGTGACGCGATTCGTGTACGTGTCCTCGCCGTCGGTCGCTCATCATGGCACCGGTCTGGTCGGCGTCGACGCCGGCGCAGCCGACCCCGAGCGGGCCCGGGGAAACTACGCCCGCAGCAAGGCCTCGGCGGAGTTGCTCGCGCTGGCCGCCGACTCGCCCGACTTCGCCGTGGTCGCGGTCCGCCCCCACCTGGTCTGGGGACCGGGTGACACCCAGTTGGTGGGCCGCATCGTCGAGCGGGCCCGGGCCGGCCGGCTGGCGCTGGTCGGTCAGGGAACCGCAATGATCGACACGACGTACGTGGACAACGCCGTCGACGCCCTCGTCGCCGCACTCGACCGGGTGCCCGAGGCGGACGTACACGGGCGGGCCTTCGTCGTGACCAACGGCGAGCCACGGACGGTGCACGAACTCGTCGAGCGGATCTGCGTCGCCGCCGGGACGACGCCACCGAGACTTCGGGTGCCGGTGGCGGCAGCCAAGGCCGGCGGCTCCGCAGTGGAGTGGCTGTGGTCGGCGCTTGGGCGCACCGACGAACCGCCCATGACCCGGTTTCTGGCCGAGCAGTTGTCCACCGCACACTGGTTCGACCAACGCCGGACCCGCGAGGCACTGCGCTGGTCACCGCAGGTGACGCTCGATGAAGGCTTCGTTCGGCTGGCTGCGGCGTACCGGTAGGTTTCCTCCCTCGGGGCCACCAACGGGCCTTGGGTGCGGCATCTCGTCGCCGCTCTGGCCGGGACGACGGCGGTCGACGATTACCGCCGCGACTCCTCGTGGAGGGCGTCGCGCACGTGCATGAGCGCGAACCCGAGCAGGTTGAGGCCCTGCCACCGGGCAGGATCGGCGGCGGCAGGGTGGTCTCGAGTCAGCCCGATGCCCCAGATCCGGTCCACCGGGCTGGTCTCGACGAGCACCCGTCGTCCGGTTGCGAGCAGGAATGTGCGCAGTGCTGCGTGCTGCCGGAACTTGGCCAGGTTGCCGGCTACCACGATGTCGAAGCGGTGCTCGTCCCAGGTCCGTTGATCGAAGCCGGCGACCCGGCCGCCGAGCGACTTGGCCGCGTGCGGGTGCGGCGCGGCGAGTACCCGCTCGGCTATCCCCTCATCACCGAACAAGGTGGCCTTGCGCCACATCATGTAGTGCTCAGCGGTCGCGAATGCGATCCCGTCGACGGTGAAAGGCGATGGCCACCACTGGCTCAGGCATCCAGCGCCGACGCGGCCGTCGCGCTCCGGCTGGTGCCCCCAGAAGAACAGCAGCCTGCTCCGCTCTCCCCGCGCGTACGCAGTGACCAGATCCGTGACGCTACGACCTGACGCCAGCATGATCACGAGTGTGCCCGACAAGGCCCCCAGCCCACCACACGTTTGTCCGCAGCGAGGCCAAAGCTTGATCCGTATCGTTCTGCAATGGCGCCTCGCTTTGGGTTTCCTGAGTGCCTCACAGCAGCTTGTCGAGGGTGATGGGCAGACTGCGGATCCGCTTGCCGGTGGCGTTGTAGATCGCGTTGCCCACAGCGGCTGCGGAGCCGACGGTGCCGAGCTCGCCGAGACCCCGAGCGCCAAGGTGGTTGATGACGGGGTCGGGACGGTCGAGAAAGTGGACGTCGATGGCGGGGATGTCGGCGTTGACGGGGACCATGTAGTCCGCCAGGTTGCTGCCGGCCAACCGCCCGGTGTCGAGTTCGAGCGGGTTGTCCTCCAGCAGCGCGTGACCGATGCCGAAGATGACGCCTCCGACGAGCTGACTCCGGGCGGCCTGGGCGTTCACGATCCGGCCCGCGTCCACCGCCGTGGTGAAGCGGGTGACGCGGGGCTCCCCGGTGTACCTGTTGACTCTGACCTCACAGAAGTGCGCGCCGAAGCTGTGGTACATGTACTCGGTCGCTTCCGAGCCGGGCTGAACCGTCGAGGTTGCCTCGACGCTTCGACGACCGACCGTCCGCAGCAGACGCTCGAAGGGCATCGAACGGCCCCTCCCCCGCAGTTGGCCCTTCTCGTACGCCAGTTCCTCGCTGTTCGCACCGTGCCACGGTGACCGCGGATCCGTGACAGCGACCTGTACGAGTTCGGCGACCGCAGCGTGGACGGCGGCTTCGACCGCCGGCACGGTACTGGCGGTGGCCATGGAACCCACAGCCGGTGCCCCCTGGGGCAGGGCGGTGTCACCCAGTTCGGGCTTGACCCGACGCAGCGGGATGCCCAGCTCGTGGGCTCCGGTGATCGCCAGCAGAGTCGTCGCGCCGGTGCCCAGATCAGCGGTTGCGGAGGAGACCAGGGCGGTGCCGTCGTCGAGCAGCCGGACCCGGGCCTGGACGGGATCCGGGATCCGGCGTCCCGGGTAGATGGCCGTGGCCATCCCCATCCCGACCAGCCACTGCCCGTCGACCCGGCTGCCCGGCCTGGCGCGTCGGGCCGACCAGCCGAATCGGCGGGCGCCGACGCGGTAACAGTCGTCGAGATGTTTGCTCGACCAACGTGCGCCCGTGCCGGGCACGGTGGTGGCGTAGTTGCGCAGCCGTAGCTCGACCGGGTCGATGCCGGTGGCGACGGCGAGTTCGTCCATCGCGGTCTCCAGCGCGAAGGCGCCCGGAGCCTCGTTGGGTGCCCGCATGGCGCAGGTGGGGGGCACGTCGAGCAGGACCTGCCGCTCGTCGAAATGCAGGTTCGGAGTCTTGTACAGCACGGCCGAGGTCTCGATGGCCGGCCGCATCGACCAGTAGCCGACGAACGGCATCACGGCGTCGCTGGCGTGACTCACCACGTTGAGCACGCCGTCCCGGGAGGCGCCCAGCTTGACGGTCTGGTCGACCGCACTGCGGTGGCCGATCACGGTGAAGACCTGCTCCCGGGGCAGGACCAGCCGGACCGGACGGTTCAGCTCACGGGCCGCGGCCGCGGCCAGGGGGACGTCGTACCACGGAATCACGCGGCTGCCGAACCCACCGCCGACGTACGGGGTGATCACCCGCACCCCGGTCGGCGGGATGCCGAGTCGGATAGCTGCCCCCAAGGCGGCGATGTGAGGCAACTGAGCGCCGCTGTACAACGTCAACTGGGTGTGGTCGCTGTTCCACTCGGCGAGAACGGCATGGGGCTCCATCGGGACGGCATGCTGCGTCGGCTGATGGAAGGACGCCTCCACCACGACGTCACTGGCGGCGAACGCCGCCTCGATCGAGGCGACACCCGGGGCGAGGACGGTGGCGCTCGCCGGGGGTTGGCCGGGCGCCACGGCGGCCGGTACGCGAGGCTCGTCGGCGAGCGACGTACGGGGCTGCTGCTCGTCGTAGGTTGTCGTGATCAGCCCTGCGGCCTCCCGCGCCTGCCAGGAGGTCTCGGCGACGACCATGCCGATGATCTGCCCCCGGAACCGCACTCGGGTATCCTGCAGGGGCGCGTAGTTCTCCCCGGCGCCGGGCACCGGCTGGAGCCCGAGTTTGTGGAACGGACTGTAGACGCCGATGACGCCCGGCGCGTTCTGCGCCGCGACGGTGTCCATCGCGGAGATCGAACCCCGCGCGATGGTGCTGACGACCAGGTGGGCGTGCGCCACCTTCGCGCGAGGCTCCGAGGCCGGATAGTCGGCCGAGTACCGGGCGGTGCCGGTGACTTTCGCCCGGCCGTCGACGCGATCGATGTCGCGCCCGAGTGGGGAGACGGTCATCGTGACTCCTAGTTGTGGGAAGAGGACCGTGGCCGGGTGATGCCAGCGCTGTGGCCGAGGTGGTCCGCCGTCCAGGCCGGCGGGACGGTGGAGGGTGAGCGGACGGCGCGACGGTGGATGGGCACCCCGGTGCGTAGCGGCACGCCGGTGCCGCCGTGGCGGTGGGCGACGATCTCCGCCGCGATCGACAGTGCCGTCTCCTGTGGAGTACGGGCGCCGATGTCGAGCCCGATCGGCGAGTGCAGACGGTCGAGTTCCTGGTCGGTCAGGCCGGCCTCGCGCAGCCGCGCCCGGCGTTGCTCGTGGGTGCGCCGTGATCCCATCGCCCCCACGTAGCCGACCGGCAGTCGCAGGGCCGCGGTGAGCAACGGTACGTCGACCTTCGGGTCGTGGGTCAGTACGCAGATGACCGTGTTGCCGTCGAGGCGCTGTGCCCGTAGATAGCGGTGCGGCCAGTCGACGACGACCTCGTCGGCGTACGGGAATCGGTCGGGTGTGGCGAACGTGGCGCGCGCGTCGCAAACGGTCACCCGGTAGTCGAGGAAGGTGCCCAGGCGGGCCAGTGCCGCCGCATGGTCGATCGCTCCGAAGATGAGCATCCGTGGTGCGGGGGTGGTGCATTCGACCAACAGGGTCATCGACTCCTGGCAGTAGCCGTCGGCCACCCCGATGTCCACGGTGCGGCTCGTTCCGGCGTGCAGGACACCGGTCGCGTGGGCGGCGGCTATCTCGTCGAGCCGTTCGTCGCCGAGGGTTCCCTCGCGATCACGGACGGGGCGCACCACGATGACCCGTCCGAGATGGGTGTCCGGGCCGCAGACTACGGTGGCGACGGCGACCGGCTCGTCTTGGGCCGCGTCGACGTACGCCGCTTCCAGAGCGCTCTCGATGCTCGGGTCGTGGTGGCGCAGGAACAGCTCGATCGTTCCGCCGCAGGTGAGGCCGACGCCGATGGCGTCGTCGTCGGTGTAACCGAACCGCAGGGTCTTCGGGTCGTGATCCCCGAGCAGCATGTCCTGGCAGGCCTGGTAGACGGCGGAGTCGACGCAGCCACCGGAGACGTTGCCCAGCACGGTTCCGTCCGCGTCGACGACCAGTGACGCGCCGGGCTGGCGGGGTGCGCTGCCGTCCACACGGGTGACGGTGGCGGTCACGAAGGGTGTCCGGCTGCGGAACCGTTCGAGGAGTTCATTGGCGAGTTCAAGCATGAGCACCACCGCCGCACGCCGGTGCCGTCGAAGCCTTGGGCTGGTTGTTCATCGGCGCTCCGCCAGATCGGTGAGGGCTCGGAGCAGCGTCCGTCGCAGCAGCGCGGGCTTGAACGCGTTGTGCGTCAGCGGTCGGGCGCCGTCCGCGGCGGTGCGTACCGCGGCCTCGAAGACGTCGGCGGTGGCCCGCCGACCGGCCAGGGCGCTCTCGACCGTCGGCAGCCGCCAGGGTCTGGTGCCGACCCCGCCGACGGCGATCCGGGCCTGCCTGATGGTGCGGCCACGCCACTCGATGGCGACGGCCGCGGAGGTGAGGGCGAACTCGTACGACTGCCGGTCTCGGATCTTCAGGTAGACCGAGTTCGGTGCCCACATGGAACGCGCAACGGTGATGCCGGTGACGAGTTCACCCGGTCGCAGCACGTTCTCGACGTGAGGAGTGTCGCCGGGCAGGGCGTAGAACCTGTCGAGTGGCACTGTACGAGTGCCCTGCTCAGTGGCCAGATGCACGTCGGTGCCGAGTGCCACCAGCGCGACAGCCAGATCGCTGGGATGCGTCGCCACGCAGGCGTCGCTGGTGCCGAGGATCGCATGCGTGCGGTTGATCCCGGCCAGCGCCGAGCAGCCGCTGCCGGGATTCCGCTTGTTGCAGCCGGTGCTCACGTCACGGAAGTAACCGCACCGGGTGCGCTGCAACAGGTTCCCGCCGACGCTCGCCATGTTGCGGAGCTGAGCGGAGGCGCTCAACTCCAACGCCCGAGCGATCATCGGATAGTCCCGGCGCACGTTACGGTCAGCGGCGACATCGCTCATCCGCTCCAGCGCACCGATGTGCAGCCCGTCCCGGTCGAGTTTGATGCCCCGCAGCGGCAACCGGTTGATGTCCACGACCCGAGTCGGCGCCATCACCTCGAGCTTCATCAGGTCCACCAGGGTCGTGCCGCCAGCCAGGAAGGCCGTGTCCGTGCCGGCGTTCGCGAGGGCCTCTCGAACAGCGCGCGGCTGGGTGAACGTGTAGGGCCGCATCAGCGCATCACCCTCTGCGCGTCCCGGATCGCGTCCACGATCGACGGATAGCAACTGCACCGACAGATGTTGCCCGACATGCGCTCGCGGATCTCCTCGTCGGAGCGCGCATGGCCCTCCTGGACCATGCCGACCGCCGACATGATCTGCCCCGGCGTGCAGAAGCCGCACTGTAGGCCGTCGCGCTCGATGAACGCCTGCTGCATGGGGTGCAGCAGATCGCCCCGGGCCAGACCCTCGATCGTGGTGACCTCACGCTCATGGACCGTGGCCGCCAGCGTCAGACAGGACAGCACCCGCCGGCCGTCGACGTGCACAGTGCAGGCCCCGCACTGACCACGGTCGCACCCCTTCTTCGTACCGGTGAGCCCCAACTCCTCCCGCAACGTGTCGAGCAGCGTGAGTCGCGGGTCGACCCGTACCGAGACCGGCCTGCCGTTGACCTCGGCCTGGACGGTCACGAGATCCGCGTTCGCCACCTCGGCTGCCGGCGCGGCCTGCGCCCCTCCTTCCAGCAGCGGTATCGCCACCGCCGCCACGACACCGCCACCCAGAACACTTCGCCGGGACACACCCGACCGGCACTCGCCATCGTCGTCGCTTGAATTCATCGGACCTCCCCGGATAGACGTCGGGTGGGACGTACTCCCTCACCCTGACGACCGCAGGTGATGGCAACCAGGGTCTGTCGATCCCAGGCTGGGACGACAGGTCTCGCCACGCGGGGTCTCATCGCGCGTCGGTGTCGTACCCGGCGGCCACGTCACCGCCCTGCACCACGGCGTTGGCGGAGCCTCTGCCGATCCCCGGATCAGCAGAGCCTGGATGACCTTTCGGTGATGCCCGATTCTCAGTAGCGCGCGCCGTACCAGCGGATCCGCATCCGCTGATCGACGACGGCCGTTTCCGCGACCGCGTGCAGCGCGGTGGGACAGGAGATCTGAACTGTGTCGTTCTTCCTTGAGTTCGTGCGTAACCCCATGACGGTCGGCGCCGTCCTACCGAGCGGGTCGGCATTGGGGAAGGCAGCCACGGCAGCAGTGCCGCTGACCGGCTGTCCCACCGTCCTCGAACTCGGCCCTGGTACCGGCGCGTTCACCCGGACCATCCAGCAGCGCCTGGCCGGCTCTGGCCGGCATATCGCCGTCGAGGTCAACCCTCGGTTCGCCCGACAGTTGGCCGCCCTCTACCCGGCGGTCGACGTCGCGATCGCGGATGCCATCTCGCTCCGGGAAGTGCTCACGCAGCGTAGCGTCGACCAGGTCGACGTCGTCGTCAGTGGTCTTCCCTGGGCGGCGTTCGACGAGAAGTCCCAGCACGACGTTCTGTCAGAGGTGCTCGCGGTCATGCATCCGGGTGCGGTCTTCACCACCTTCGCCTATGTCCACGCCCGGTGGGCTCCGCCGGCCCTGCGGATGCTGCGATCACTGCGATCTCGATTCGAGGAGGTCGTCGTCGGCCGCACGGTCTGGGCCAACGTGCCGCCGGCGATGGTCTACTACTGCCGACGCCCGATCGGGCCGGACGAGAATGGCCGGCGACCCATGATCGCGGTGAGTCGGGAATCGCTCGGCGTCGGGCCCGACTTCCCGGGCATCGCACCGAACCCGCTCCTGAGCTCGACGTGGAGACCGCTGACGGCGTCTCGTTCCGCGGGATCGCAGACGAAGACCTGACGATCACCGAGCTGACCCGACTCGCCCCAGGGCAGACGTTGCCCGTGCGCTACCGGCCGGCCGTCATGGACCACTACGTCGCCCTCGCCCGGGACGCGGACCCCGCCCGCGTGCAGCAGCTCGCTGACGAGATCGCGAGCCGCAAGCGGACCTGATCTCTGCCTCGGCGCCGATCAACATAAGGGCGTGGCCAGTAGTTCGGCCAAGGTCATGCCGAGTTCGGCACGGATTCCTGCGGCGGCGGCTTCCGCGTCCTCCGTCACGATCACCTTGTGTACGAGCGCCTTGGACTGTGGCGGGTCGTCACTTCCGTAGGCGCCAGCCGCGACGTGCCGTAGCTACGCCTCGATCTCATCCGTGCGCCAGCGGGGCTGGTGCGTGTCCGTCGGGACGGCTACCACCGAATCCGGTGAGTTGCAGCCGGCTATCGGCATCGGACGGACCGACTTGCAGTGAATCGTGGTCACGAAGACGGTCTGTCGCGGTCCGGGTCGGATGTGGCTGGCAGCTCCACCCGCACGGTGAGTCCGCCTTCGGCGTTCGGTGCGAGCCCCAGGTCGCCGCTGTGAGCTTCGACAGCCGCCCGAGCGATGGCGAGGCCGAGGCCGTGACCGCTACCCCGCGTCAAGGAGCGCCCCGTGCCGCGGGTGAAGGGCTCGGTGAGCATGGGCGTATCGGCCGGCGACAGAACGGTGCCGCTGTTGATGATGGTCAGGGAGGCGTGCTTCTCCGTCGACGAGAGAGTCAACGACACTCGCCCGCCTTCATGGTTGTGGTGGATCGCGTTGCGTATGAGATTCGATGCGGCCTGTCGTACGAGGACGCGGCTCCCCCACGCCACGGCTTGTCCATCCGGGCCGGTGATCTCGACTCCGGCGCGGGCGGCATCCTCGCGCAGGTCGGCCACGATCTCCGACGCGACCGCACGGAGGTCGACGGCCTCTGGCAGGACGGTTGCGTGTTCTGCCGTCGCGAGATCCAGCAGCGCATCGACGGTCTCGATACTGCTCTGATTCACCTCGCCGATGCGAGCGATCACGGTGCGGAGATCGTCGACGTCAGGCGCCGGCCCGGACAGAACGACATCGATCATCGTCTTGATCGCCGCCAGCGGACTCTGCAATTCGTGGGAGGCGTTGGCGGTGAATCGGCGCTGGGCCGCGAAGGAACGTTCGAGTGAGGCGAGCATCTGGTCGAACGTGTCCGCCAGATTCTGAATCTCGTCCGGCGGACCGCTGAGTCCGACACGATGATCGAGTGATCCTTCTGTCGCGCGTCGTGCGGCGTCTCCGATTTCGCTGAGCGGCTTGACGATGCGTCGGGCGATCAGCCATCCGACGATGCCCCCGATCACCGCCATCACGAGGAGCGCGAGGACCGACGCGATGAGGAGGTTGTCGAGGAAGTCGTCGGCGGTGGCGACGGCGATCCCGCTGGTCGGCTGGGAAGCACCGGTGGGCCCTTGCTCGGGAAGAGTCGGGGCACGGTCGTTGACGATGTGGTAGCTCGGCACGAACCTCATGTACAGGTACACGAGCGTGATCAGTACGGCGCCGGAGCCGGTGATGAGTCCGGCGTAGCTGAGGGTGAGGCGGGTTCGGAGGGTGAGCCGCCGCCCGGCCCCGTTGCGAACGGTCTTCCTGCCACGCATGTCAGTCGCCGAATCGATAGCCGGCACCGGGGACGGTCTGAATGATCCAGGGGCGGCCGAGCCGCTTGCGGAGGTTGGAGATGGTGACGCGGATGGTGTTGGTGAATGGATCTGCGTTGGCGTCCCACGCCTTCTCCAGCAGAGTCTCCGCACTCAGCACGCCGCCCTGGGCGGCCATCAGGAGGTGCAGGACGGCGAACTCCTTCGGGGAGAGGCGAACCAGGCGTCCGTTGCGGTAGACCTCTCGCCGAAACGGGTCGAGCCGCACCCCGTGCGCTTCGAGGACGGGCGGGCGCGCCGGCTCGGTCCGACGTTCCAGAGCCCGGATGCGCACGACGAGTTCGGGGAACTCGAACGGTTTGGAGAGATAGTCGTCTGCGCCGGTCTCGAACCCTGTCACACGTTCATCAAGGGTCCGGGCCGCAGTGAGCATCAGGACCCGCACGCGGGGATGATCTGCGGCGATGACCCTGCAGACTTCGTCGCCGTGGATGCCGGGAAGGTCTCGGTCCAAGACCACCAGATCGTACCCGTTCCCGGCGATCAGTTCGAGTGCTTCCTCGCCCGTCGAAGCGAGGTCGACGGCCATCGCCTCCCGCCGCAGACCGGTCTGGACGGCATCGGCCATGTACGGATCGTCCTCGACGATCAGGACGCGCACGTGTGCTCCTCTCGTCGCCGACCTGCCGTCCAGGGAAGCACACCGAGCGTTGAGAAAAGGTAAAAGAAACCTTGAACGCGCTGACAACGGCGGGACCGGTGCACTGGTGTTCACCCACGGAGAGTCCGTGGCGCCACACCGCAAGGGGCCACCCATGCTGACCTCGAAGAAGTCCCGTCACATCGCCGCCATGCTGCTGGCCGCGCCGCTGATCGCAGGGCTGACCGCCTGCAGCACTGCCGACACCGGGTCGGCTCCCGCCACAGGGGGAAACCAGACTCAGTCGTTCGAGTCGTTCGAGGAGTACCAGCTGGCGTTCTCGAAGTGCATGCGTGGCAAAGGCATCGACATGGCAGACCCGAACAACGGCGGCCAGTCGATCAGTCAAGCCGACGATGGGTTCATGGAAGCTGCGAAGGCCTGCCAGTCGGAGATCGGCCGGCCGCCGGCCCGCGAGGGCGACCCCGGCCTCGGGGGCGACTCGGCGGACAGGCTGCGCGAAGAACACCTGAAGATCGCCAAGTGCCTGCGCGAGCACGGCGTGGACGTTCCCGACCCCGCGCCCGGCGAGGATCTCGCGATCCCGAGCGATGTGCCCGTGGACGCGTTCGAGACCTGCGCGCCTAACGGCGTTGGCGGCGCCGCGACCGGAAGCAACTGACGATGAGCAGCGCCGCAACCGATACTCCGACCGAACACGCTCCGCCTCCCTCACGACGTCGGTGCGTCCTCGTCTCCCTCGGCCTGGTCACGATCGTCGCGTTGATCGCCGCAGGCGTCTTCTGGATGTACTCCGCCAACGCGACCGCGAACGAGGACAGTTCGAACGGTCGCGCCTCCACCCGCACCACCGACGAGATCGTCCTGGGCGACCTGCAGGGCGACACCACGGTCACCGGCACGCTGAAGTTCTCCGGCTCGCGTGCGATTCAGGCGAACGCCGACGGGACGGTGACCGCCCTTCCCGAGCCGGGCTCGGTGCTGAAACGCGGCGACCGCCTGTACGCCGTCGACGACGTGCCGTCCTTTCTCCTGAGCGGCGCGCTACCGGCCTGGCGTGACTTCGCCAGCGGCATGGAGGACGGGCCCGACGTGACACAGCTCGAACAGAACCTCCGCGACCTGGGCCACTTCAGCGACGAACCGGACAAGCATTTCAGATGGGCCACGGCCGAGGCGATCATGAACTGGCAGGAGGCGAACGGACTGCCCAGAACGGGCACGCTCCCGCTGGGCTCCGTGGTCTTCACCAGGGGTGACCTGCGAGTAGGCGAGATCAGCAGCGGCACAGGAACGCGCGTGGGGCCGGGCACGACGCTGTACGACGCCACGGCCACCAGCCAGGTGGTCGAGGCGAACGTCAAGCTTGGCGATCAGCAGCTCGCGGCGCCGGCCACCCCCGTGACCGTGCGGCTGCCCGGAGGGGGAAGCACGACGGGGAAGATCACCTCCGTGCGTACCCCCACCGAGATCGACGGGGCGAACGGGCAGAGACAGACGGTCATCCCGATCGTGGTCTCGCTGGATGACCCGGCCAAGGCCGCAGCGTTCCAGCAGGCGTCCGTGTCGGTGAGCATCCCCAGCGAGAGGCGAGAAGCTGTACTGTCGGTGCCGGTCGAGGCTCTCATCGCGATCACCCCGCAGCAGTTCGGTGTCGAGATCGTCGACCCCGACGGATCGACGACGAAGGCCCCGGTCACGACGGGACTGTTCGCGGGCGGCCGGGTCGAGATCAGCGGGGACAGTATCGAGGCCGGTCAGCGTGTCGTGGTGCCGCGGCGATGAACCCGCTCGTGTCGCTCACTGATGTCCATCGCTCCTACGGCAGCCCGCCCGTACAGGCGTGCGCCGGCGTCACCGTCGACATCCATCGCGGCGAACTCGTCGCCATCGTCGGTCCCAGCGGATCGGGCAAGTCAACGTTGCTGAACCTCATCGGCACGCTCGACACACCCACCTCGGGAATCGCCCGTATCGACGGGATCGACGTCAACGAACTCGATGACCGTTCCCTGTCGGCACTGCGTGCGCACCGTATCGGATTCGTCTTCCAGCAGTTCCATCTCGCGGAGGGCACCACCACGGTCGACAACGTCGCAGATGGACTTCTCTACGTCGGTGTCCCCAAAGCCGAACGCCGCCGACGCGCCGTCGTCGCACTGAAACGCGTGGGACTGGGGCACCGTCTGGATCATCGTCCGCACCAGCTCTCCGGCGGCGAAAGGCAGCGCGTCGCCATCGCCCGCGCCGTTGTTGGAGAGCCCCCGCTGCTGCTCGCCGACGAACCCACCGGAAACCTCGACACCGCGTCCGGCGCCGCGATCGTCGAACTCCTCCATGAACTGAACCAGCAAGGCACGACCGTCGTCGTCATCACCCACGACAGCGAACTCGCCGCGGAGTTCCCCCGCCGGATCGCCATTCGCGACGGACGGATTCTCCGCGACGAACAGAAGGAACTCACCTCATGACCACCACCGTGACACAGCGGCCACCTGCCCCGCCCGGCGACCCGGGTCCGCCACGCTCTGCCCTGCGCGGCCGTGACATCCTCTCGCTGGCCGCGACGGGCCTCCGGGCCCGGCCGACCCGAGCCATCCTGTCCGCGCTGGGGATCGCGATCGGCATCGCAGCGATGATCGCCGTGGTCGGCATCTCCTCCTCGAGCCAGGCCCGCTTGAACCACGAACTCAACCGCCTCGGTACCAACCTGCTCACCGCCACGGCCGGGACGAGCTTGACCGGAGAGCAGTCGAGGCTCCCCGTGGACACCGTCGACAAGCTCCGTCTCATCGACGACGTCCTGGACGCGAGCTCGACCGCTCTTCTTACCGAGTCCGTCTACCGAAGCGAACTATCCGACCCTGCGGCCACCGGCGGGATCTCCGCCATGGTGGCCGAGCAGAATCTCCTCACCGTCGTCTCGGGAGGAGTGCGGTCCGGCACCTGGCTCAATCCCGCCACCGGGAGCTTCCCGACCGTTGCCCTCGGCGATACCGCCGCCAAGCGGCTCGGCATCGTCACTCCCGGCACACAAGTCTGGCTCGGCGGCAGCTACTTCACCGTCGTCGGCATCCTCGAACCCGTCGCTCTCGCGCCCGAACTGGACACCGCCGCGCTTGTCGGAGAAGCCGTCGCGACCTCCCTGTTCGGCTTCGACGGCAGCCCGACGACGGTGTACGAACGCTCCGATGACGCGTCCGTCGACCGCATCCGCGACCTCCTCGCCCCGACCATCTCCCCTCAGGCACCCGAGGAAGTGAAGGTCTCCCGCCCTTCGGACGCGCTCGCGGCGCGCCACGCCGCGAACCAGGCCTTCACCGGTCTGCTGCTCGGCATCGGCTCCATCGCACTCCTGGTGGGCGGCATCGGCGTGGCCAACACTATGATCATCTCCGTCCTGGAACGCCGTCGGGAAATCGGACTGCGACGAGCCCTCGGCGCCACCCGCCGCCACATCCTCGTCCAGTTCCTCGGCGAAGCGCTGCTCCTGTCCGCCCTCGGCGGAATCTTCGGCAGCGCCGTCGGCACCAGCGCAACGATCATCATGGCGACTATCAACGGGTGGCCGTTCGCTCTCCCCCCGATCGCCATCGTTGTCGCCATCGGGGCCACTCTCGCGGTCGGCACCATCGCTGGCCTGTACCCCGCGCTGCGAGCAGCCCGCACACCACCGACCGCCGCGCTCAGGTAGATCCGTGCCCGCGGGGAACGGCTAGGCCCGGCAACACTCGTCGCACCACGACACCGACTGAGGATCGCCACCAGGCGAGACTGCGAGACGTCGGCGTAGACCGAACTCGGCACCGGTGTGAACACCTGCCGCTCCGCTTTCGCGGCCCACAGTCACGGCCGCGCGGGCACGGGAAGCGCGGCCGACAGCGCGTAGCTGATCGCTCCATGCAGCACGGCCTGGTCGCCGAGGGTGGCTCGGCGTACCTGGGTGGGCGCCGGGGTGCCGGCGGAGACGAGGCTCTGCATCTGTGCGAGCCGCGCGTCGTCAAGCTCGGCGGCGGCACCGCTGAGCAGCACCAGCCCCGGATCGACCACACAGGCACAGGAGAGGATGAGCCGGGCCCAGGCGTCGAGGACCTCGTCGAGATAGTCGCGGGCCGGTTCGGACGCGGCGGCCAGCTTGATCAGTTCCCGTACCGGCGAGTCTGGTCGGTGTCCCGGATGCAGGGCGACCACCCGTTCCGCGATGGCGTTCGCCGACCACCGGGCTTCGAACTCGCCGACACCGCGGTGACTGCGTCTCGGTGCGCCGTCCAGGGGCAGGAAGCCGACCTCGCCCGCCGCGCCGCTGGCGCCCCGGCGGACCCTGCCGTCGAGGACGAGCCCCGCGCCGATGCCGTCGGCCACGTGGATCAGCAGCAGGTCGGTGACGTCCGCCCCGGCGCCGGCAAGGCACTCGCCGGCAGCCATGAGGTTGACGTCGTTGTCGACGACGACGGGTACGCCGAGCCGCCGCTGCACCGA
Source organism: Micromonospora sp. NPDC049900 (assembly GCF_044461025.1). Taxonomy (NCBI): domain Bacteria; kingdom Bacillati; phylum Actinomycetota; class Actinomycetes; order Micromonosporales; family Micromonosporaceae; genus Micromonospora; species Micromonospora sp. NPDC049900. The sequence continues at coordinate 73,851 of NZ_JBITKM010000012.1, read as the reverse complement.
CTCGCCGATCGGCCACGCCTCGACCAGTCCCACCGATGGCGCGAGGCGTACCGCACCGTTCGTGGAGACTCCGGGCACGGCGATCGCGACCCCGCGCAGCGCCGGCAGGTTGCTGCCGACCAGTTCGAGGACGAACGCGCAGATGGTGTCGACCACGTCACCACCGAGCCGCGCGGTGCGGTGCGCGATGAGGACGCCTTCGCTGTCGGCGATCTCGCAACTGATCCGCGGAGGTTCGAGCGAGACCGCGGCGACGAGTTCGGCGCGTGGGTTGAACTCCAGCATCTCCCGGGGCCGCCCGGTGGTGGAAGCACCCGGCCCCCGTTCGATGAGGTAACCCTCGGCGATGAGTTCCCGCACGAGGGCGGTCACCGTGGCCGCGGAGAGACCGGTCGTCTCGGCCAGGTCCACTCGGGACAGCAGCCGCGCCTGCCGGGCGGCCACGATCACCGAGAGGCGTTTGATCTCCCGGGAGCGTTCGCGGCTGACCGGGCTGGTCGGCGCTACCTTGGACACGCCTTACTTCTTACTGAGAAGAAAAGGCGGCGTCAAGTAACGGGGTTGTCTCGACGCGCGCCAGCCTGACCGGCGCATCGGGGATCACCCTCGACATCAAAAGGGTTAAATACCGGCAAAGCTTGCTTATCAACTCGTGTGGCTGGGCCGCCGCAGGCGTCGCCCCCATTGCGATCGTTTCTTCAGAGAAGGAAGAAAGTCGCTGGAAACTCTTGACTATGCATCTGACGCATCCCTAGCGTTACCGCCCGAAGGCCTTCCGGTTGATCAACCTCTACGGTGGATCAGCCGCTATCCCCATCGTGCGTACCGTCCGGTCCGCGACGGCACGCGCACCACCACCGTCTAGCAACCACGACGCACGGAGGCCGTTTCCGGTCTCCAGCGGACAGCGGTCCGCGATCGAGGCCCGGCGCGAGTCAAGCGTCTGTCGACCTTCGGCCCGCCGGTAGCCCGCCCCAGACGCAGTACTCGTCCCCACAGGGAGAGGTATGCCCATGAGATGGCGCACCACAGCGACGATCGCCATGTGCGGTCTGCTGTCGCTGGGCCTGGCCAGTCCGGTTCAGGCCCATTCCGAGGGCTCATCGCCCGAGTCCACAGTGAAGAGCCCGTCCAAGAAGTCCGACAAGCCGGTCGACCTGGACATCATGTTCATCGGCGCGCACCCCGACGACGAGGCCAGCCAGCTCGGCATGCTCGGGTACTGGAACGAGTACCGGGGGATGAAGGCCGGCGTCATCACCACCACCCGCGGCGAGGGCGGCGGGAACGCCGTCGGCCTCGAGGAAGGCCCTGCACTCGGCATCCTGCGGGAGGCTGAGGAGCGGCGGGCGGTGGCCTGGTCCGGTATCGACCACATCTACAACCTGGACGCGCTCGACTTCTGGTACACCGCCAGCGCTCCCCTGACCGAGGAGGTCTGGGGCTACGAGGAGACGCTGTCCCGGATCGTGCGCGTCCTGCGCACCACCAAACCCGAGGTCATCCTCACGATGAACCCCTCGGCCACCCAGGGCAACCACGGCAACCACCAGAAGGCCGCCATGCTGGCCGTGGAGGCCTTCTACGCCGCCGCCGACCCGAAGGCATTCCCGGAACAGATCACCAAGGAAGGGCTCAAGCCCTGGCGGGTCTCCCGGATCTTCCAGACCGGCGGCAGCGGCTCCGGCAGCAGCGGCCCCGCCTGCGAGACCACCTTCACGCCGACCGAGGCCAGCGACGTCATCTTCGGCACCTGGCAGGGCTACGAGTCGGCGCGTCACGACGGCAAGCGGTGGAACACGGTCCAGACCTTCGCCCGCCGGGAGTACGTGTCGCAGGGCTGGGGCAACAGCTCCTTTCCGACGACCGACCCGGCCAGCATCGGCTGCAACCGGCTGAACCTGATCGACAGCCGCACCCCTTATCCAGACCCCAACGTGGGTGCTGGCATCGGGGCGCTGCAGGGCGCCACCCTGCGTGCGCCCGGTGGGCTGCCACTCGGCACCGAGGTCCACGTACGGCCGCAGAACTGGGAGGTCCTCGCCGGACAGCCCATCCGCGTGGACACGGTCCTGTACGCCGAGCGGGCCGTCCCGGGCGCCAAGGTCGCCCTGAAGGTTCCGGCCGGCTGGAAGGTGAGCGGCAACGGCGACGTCGGCACGCTCACCCCGCGCAAGCAGGTCGTGAAGAGCTTCACGGTCACCCCGCCCGCGCGGCTCGAGGTGGGTACGCGGTTCCGCATCGAGGCCACGATGACCAGCCGGAAGGACGGCAGCGGCACCAGCAGCGCACGGGTGCAGGCGACCGCTCCGGTCCGGGGCACCCTTGAGCCGCTGCCGGAGATCGCCGACTTCCGGGCGTGGACCCTGCGCAACAAGACCCAGCAGCTCGACGCGCTCATCGAGTCCCTGCTGAACATCCCCAGTGGTGCCACCCGCAGCGTCCGGGTCGACCTGACCAACCACAGCGACCAGGTCCAGTCCGGGACCGTCAAGCTACAGGTACCGGCCGGCTTCTCGGTGGCGGAGCAGCAACTGCCGTACACCGGGCTGCGGCCGGGCGCCCGCGGTTCGGTGACCTTCACGGTCACCAACACCGACACGTCGCTGCCGACCGCCAACCGGGCGCCGGACAACGGCGCGTACCGGGTGCGGATCGAGACCAGCTACAACGGTGGCAGCGCCACCGAGCCGGGGGCGTTCAACCTGGTGCCGGTCACCACGATCCCGCGGGCCTCCACCGCGCCGTCCGTCGACGGCACGGCCGCACCGGGCGAGTACACCGGTGAGGTCATCGACATCTCCACCCGCTGGGAGGGCACCGACGCACCGCCGCAGGACATCTCCGGCACCGCGCAGCTCACCTACACCGACGACGCCCTGTACGCCATCTTCACCATCACCGACGACGTACTCGGCACCGTGCTGCCTCCCGAGGACTGCAAGCGTCCGCGCCGCAACGACAACATCGAGTTCGGCATCGACCCGCGAGGCAACTCGGCGAACACCTCCACGGTGTTCAACGTGGCACTCTTCCCGGCGACCGACGACCCGGCCAACGGCAACCCGCCGTGCTTCGCCCGGGAGCGGGACAACCACCAGGGTGGCCCGGAAACCGCACCGGGTCTTGAGATCGCCTCTGTCGTCACCAACAACCCGTACACCGGCTACCGGATCGAGGCCAAGGTGCCGTTCGACGTGCTGCCGGACACCGTCGACCCGGCGCGGATGGGCCTGAACATCCTGGTCAACGACTCGGACACGCAGGACCTGACCGCGCAGACCCGGGTCGGCTGGTCGACCTGGAGCGGCGTGCGGGCCGACCCATGGCGCTGGGGCGTCGCGACCCTGCCGGGTCTGCCGGTGCTGCCGTCGGCGCCGAAGGCTCCGGTCATGCCCGACACCGCGGCGCTGAGCGTCGAATCACCGCAGACGATCCTGCAGTCCGTCTCGGACGGAGTGGCGCCGGGTGGTTACACGGCACTACCGGGCAACCCGGTCAAGATCAAGAAGGTCGTCCGAACCTCCTCGAAGGTCTCGGTGGACCTCCAGGTGAAGCAGCGCGGCACCGCCCGGGCCTTCATCTGGGACGGGGAGCGGGTCCTGGCACAGACCACGGCCACCCTGGGCAAGAGCCACACCCTGGTCCTGCCGCTGACCGGGCGCCTGCCGGCCGGCACGTCGCTGCTCGTCTCGTACGAGCACGGCGGCGCCACCACCGGCCTCGCTCACCGGCTGAGCTGACCGAACAGGTCAGCGCGTCGATCTGACGCGCGACCCCGATGGGCCGGGCCGCAGGGCCCGGCCCGTCGGCGTCCCAGCCCGGTCGCGCTTCGAACTGGAGATCGTTGAACTCGTCACGACGGCAACAGGCATGGCTATCCAGGCCGATGTCACGGCGACGGCGGACGGCCGGCGGTGGCGCATCGTCCATCGGGTCCTGCGGGGCCGGGCGAGTATCGGTCCGACCGACGCGCTGGTCGGGCGGCTGGGGCTTCGCCCTGCGAGAACGTCAGAAACGGCCCCAGTCGTCGGCGGCCGGGCGCCACACGTCGATGTTGCGCGGGTCTACGGCCATCCGCCTCGGCCGGTGGTTCTCCTGCTCCTCGGGGGTCAGGACCCGATGTCCGTCGCACAGTTCGAATCGTGGACCGTGCCGCTGATCGAACAGGTAGAACGCGATCGACGTCGACGCCGAGTGGTTGACCAGGTCCGAGGCGATGGGCACGTTGCGGTACTGGGCCCGGGCGCGGGCCCGCATCACGTGGTCGAAGTTCTTCATCATGAAGCACAGGTGGGCGACGTAGTACTCCTTGTTGCGCTGTAGGGCGAGGCTGTGGTGGTACCGGTCCTCGGAACGAAGGAAGACCGTCACGTCGCCGACGTGGTCGGATACCTGGAAGCCGAGCACCGCGGTGTAGAACTCCAGACACTCGTCGTACCGGTCGGTGGCGAGGAAGGGATGAACCAGGTCGCGTGGGCGCAGTTCCAGCAGCGGCGGCTCGGCGTACTCCAGGAACTCGGTGAAGAGTTCGACGACGAGCCCGTTAGGGTCGCGTACGGCAAAACCCCGACTGCACAACCCCTTCATCCGCTCGTCCAAGGGGAGGATCTCGTGGCCAGCCGCGCTGACCCGCGCGCTCAGGTCGTCGAGGATGGCGTCGGACTCGACGCTGAAGCCGACCGCGACGGTCTCTGCCGTGCTGCGGGTGGGATCGTGGATCAGCTCGATGCTGTGGTGTTCGATGTCGGCCCGCAGGTAGGCGTGATCCTCGGTGTGCTGCTCGAGTTGGAGCCCGACGTGGTACTGCAGGAACTCGATGGTCGCCGCCATGTCCGGGACGACGATTCGGGCGTACTCCATGCCGTACGGCGCTCGGCTGCGTACGCTGCCGGTCTGCTGGTCCATGGCGGGCCTCGTCTCTGTCGGTGTGCGTGACGGATCAGCGGTGCAGGCTGGCGATGGCCTGTCGCAGGATGACCGGCCGCCAGCGGGTGCGCACGAACTCTTCATGCGACGGACTGCCCAGGTAGTCCAGTAGATCCTGCTCGGTGTCGAAGTCGACGGCGAACCCGTGCGACATGGAGTCGTCGCGGCTGCTGACGTTGGGACCACTGACCCAGTTGCGCATCGCCGGGTAGCGGGTGGGGAAGGTCTCCAGTTCGGCCAGGACCGCGGTCACCGTCTCCGGCGGCACGTCGGGGCGGAAGCGGAACAGTACGGTATGGCGGATCATCACGACCTCAGAGGATGAAGCTCAGCCGGGCACCGGGGGCCATCGACTCCATCACCGGCACGGCACGCCGGATCCGGAACCGCAGACTGTCCTCGTCGACGACGAGGACGTGTTCGTAGCGGCCGGCGTAGGTGTACGTGCCACCGTCGCGGAAGCGGGTGACGAGGAAGTTGGCCGTCACCCACACGGTTTCGTCGCCGTGCTCGAGAATGACGACGTTCGAGACGATCCGGTGCGTCCGTGAGTGCGGGTTCTCGGCGTGTGCCATCCGGCTCTTGAGGCGTTTGACCCGGGCCCGCAGCAGCGCATGGTCGTCACAGACGAAGAAGCCGGACGAGGCGATCGCACCGCTTGCGTTGTCGGTGGTCGGGACCTCGTACTGGGCACCCTCCTCGAACAGTTGCAGCCACTCGTCCAATCGCCACTCGTCCAGCAGCAGCGCCTCGCCGTAGAGGAAGTCCTCGACCTCCGCCCGGCCTACCGTCCGGCCCTTCACCGTGGGCACTCCTTCCCTGCCTTGCGCTCTCACCAGGACCCTGTCTCCGGTGGGGACGGCTCGTCGACCAGTCCGGCCCAGTGCCGCCAGAAGCTGCGCATCGCGCCTTCGTCGATCGAGCGGCCCTGGTTTCCCAGCCGCTCGTTGTCCATTCCGCGAGACATGTCGCTCCAGTCGTGGCGGGGGTCGGCCGCGCCGGCGGTGGCCTCGATGCCGCGCTGCACCGCCTCGTACGCCTCGATGTCGTCGGGGGTGGCAAGGCCGCCCGGACCCACGAAACTGACCATCGTCCGGACTCTCAGTTCCCGAGTGACCTGCGGTTCGCCGACCTCGACGAGCTGCCACGCCCGTACGTCGGTCCGGCCGGCCTCGACGGGTTCGAGCTGGCGGATGGTGAGCGCCTCAAGATCGAACAGCAGCAGGTTCGGGAAGACGAACAGGATGCGGCTGGCGTCGGCGACCTCGGCCGCGCGCTCGGCGCCGAGCCGGTCGACCATCTCGCGCCGCTTGGCTGTCGTACGCTCCTTCTCCTGGGGGCCGAAGCGCGGCTCCCAGACCATTCCGATCCTACCGTTGTGGCCGGTGAGGACGAGCAGACCGTGGCCATCGCCGAGGTCGTAGGCGTACTGGTCGTCGTCGGTGACGGCGAAGCCCGTCTCGCGTAGGTACCCGACGAATGTGTTGTGCGTCGGCGCGAAGTGGTAGCCGTCCATGGCGTTCTCGACCGCCAGCTTCCAGTTTCCCTTCACTCCGTAGAGCTGCACGCCGGGCAGGGTCTCCAGTCCGTCGGCACCGATCTGGGCGGTGAGCGACATGTAGTGTGCGGCGCGGCCGAGGTGCGTCATCAGGTCCGGCACGTCCGGGTCGAAGGCGACGAAGACGAAGCCCTCGTGGCTCTGGACCCGGGGCACCGATCGTAGGCGCATCCGCTCCTTGAACGCCTCGACGTCGGCGTACGCGTCGTCGCCGGGTAGGGCGGCGAGTTCGCCGGAGTTGCTGAACGCCCAGGCGTGGTAGAAGCACTGGAAGAACTTGCTGTTGCCCTCCGGGTGCCGGCACAGGATGGTGCCGCGATGGGTGCAGGCGTTGAGGAACACCTGGATCTGCCCGGCGGAGTCCCGGCAGAAGATGAGCGGGCGTCCGCCGAGCGATCGCGTCTTGAAGTCACCGGGGCGGGACAGTTCCGACTCGTGCCCCAGGTAGAGCCAGGTGTGTGCCCAGATCCGCTCCCGCTCGCGCTGGAAGACCTCTGCGGAGCGGTACGCCGAGCGGTGCACCCGGAAGGTCAGCGCGGCCGGGTCCTCGTCGACCAGATGGCCGAGGGCGCCGGCGGCGGGCATCTGCGCGGGAAGAGTCATAGATCTCGCCGGGCCCTTCTGTTCCACAGATCTTGGTTCTCTATTCGAGATAGCGTCTCGCCATGTGATGCTGCTACGGTGCGCTCGCGGGTGTCAAGAGCTACCCCACCATCCATCGCCCCAGTTACGCGTGGTTAACAGCCGCGTGACACCGTCCCGCCTGCCCGTCCGGCAACGAGGCCGGCTGGGCTTGTTTCCAGTGACTGCGGACCACTCACGTGGCCAACCCCCGAATCGCAACCGGAGGCACAATGCTGCAGCCCAAGCAGGGGCGCATCGATGGCGCGCACTACCTGCAGACCACCCCGGAGACCTGTCTGTGGGGCTACCTACCGAACCGGACGCACTCCCCGGTGCTTGAGGTCGCCTCCGGCGATACGGTGACCATCGATACGCTCAGTCACGAAGGCATCCTGGAGGACCAGGGTCGTGACCCGCTCGCCTTCCTCGCCGGGTACGGGGTCGACGGGAGCCAGGTCCTCGACGACTCCCGGGACCTCGCCGCGTCCGGCGTGGCTCACGACTACGACAGGGACGGCCCGCACGTGGTGACCGGCCCGATCCGGGTCGCCGGCGCGGAGCCGGGCGACGTACTCCGGGTCGAGGTGCTCAGCTTGCTGACCCGGGCGCCGTACGGGTTCGTCAGCAGCCGGCACGGCTACGGCGCGCTACCCGGCGAGTTCCCGCAGACCCCGCCGGACAGCGGCGTCCGCCCCGACGGCTCCCGCGACTACCACAGCGTCTTCACCTTCACTCGGGTGACCGAGCGGGCCGGCCGGCTCCACGGCGCCATACCGTTCGACAACGGCGAGCGGGCCGCCTACTTTCCGCTGGCCCCGTTCCTCGGTCTGATGGGTGTCGCGGTCGACACCGACGAGCCGGTGCACTCCGTGCCACCGGGTGGTTTCGGCGGCAACCTCGACATCAACGAACTCCAGGTGGGGTCCGCGCTGTACCTGCCGGTGCAGTTGCCCGGGGCCGGCTTCTACGCCGGTGACCCGCACTACGCCCAGGGGGACGGGGAAGTCGCCCTGACCGCTCTGGAGGCACCCCTGCGCGCCACCCTGCGGCTGACCGTGGTGCCCCGGGCTCAGACCGGCGGCGTACTCGGCACGCTCGGCGGGCCGTTCGCCGAGACGGCCACCCACTGGCTGCCGATCGGGCTGCACGAGGACCTGAACGAGGCGGCCCGCCGGGCGGTACGCGCGGCGGTGGAGTTCCTGGCGCAGACCCAGGGCATGGACCGGGCCGCCGCCATGGCCTATCTCAGCGCCGCGGCCGACTTCGAGATCAGCCAGGTAGTCGATGCGGTCAAGGGAGTGCATTGCATGATCCGCAAGGCGGACTTCGCGGCCCAGGTGTGACGACGGCGGGCGGACCCGAGGGTCCGCCCGCCGCCTCGGCCAGCCTCGCTACGCCTGGTACGGCACCCGTTCCAGCGGAAACATCGACTCGGCGGTGGCCACCACGAACCAGGGGAAACCCAGCCGGCCCACCGCGTCGACCCGGGTCGGATCGATCCGCCCCGGTGAGGTCTGCAACGCGTCGTCGACATCGACGCAGACCACCTCGACGAGCACGATGCGGAACACCGCCGTCCCGTCGGCCCGTTGACCACGTTCGATCACCTCGGTGACCCGGCACTCCATCTGCGCCGGGCTCTCCACCAGCGACGGCGGAGCTACCACGTGCGACGGGCGGCACCGCCATCCCGTCGCGTCGAGTTCTCCGGAGCCCGGCGGATACTCACGGGCGACGGTCTCGATGTGCGGGGCGAGCGCCCGGGTGGTCAGGTTGACCACCAACTCACCGGTGGCCTCGATGTTGAGCCAGGTGTGCTTGGGTAGACCGTCGGCCGCGCGGGCGCCACCGATCGTGATGGCGAGCAACGGCGGTTCTCCGGTAAGTGGCATGAAGTAGCTGAACGGTGCCACGTTCACGGCGCCCGACCGGTCGACGGTGGTCACCATGGCGATCGGCCGCGGCACGACCAGTTGGGAGAGCAGGCCCTGCCGGCGTTCCGGGCTCAGTCCGGCCAGATCGATGATGCTCATCGGCTCGTACCCACCGTCGACGGGGCCGGGGTGGAACTGTCTGTCGCGGGTGGCGCTCCAGCGACGGCCGGCTCGTCCTCCTGGCTGGCTCTGGGGCGCATGACGAGACCGAACACCTCACCACGCAGTTCCGTGAAGCGTGCCTCCATCTTGGTCCCGACCTGGTCACGGGGTCCCGGCAGAACAACCGGGATGTCGGCGATGATCCGGCCGGGGTTGGCTGCCATCACCACTACCCGATCCCCCAGATAGACAGCCTCGTCGATGTCGTGGGTCACGAACACCACCGTCATCCGGTACTCGTCGCGGACCCGCAACACCAGGTCCTCCAGGTCAGCCCGGGTTTGCGCGTCGACCGCCGCGAACGGCTCGTCCATGAGCATCACCTCCGGCTCGACCACGAGGGCCCGCGCGATAGCCACGCGTTGCTGCATGCCGCCGGACATCTGCCAGGGATAGAGCGCGGCGCTGCCGGCCAGTCCCACCGCCGCGAGCGCGTGCTCGACCCGCTTGGACAGTTCCGCCTTGGGCAGCTTGTAGGCGGCGGCCCCGAGGGTCAGGTTCTTGCGAACCGTCAGCCACGGAAACAGCGAGCGGCTGTAGTCCTGGAAGACCACCGACAATCCCCGTGGTGGGCCGGTGACCCGGTTACCGTCGAGCAGCACCTGTCCGCTGGTCGGCGGGAGCAACCCGGTCGCCATCATCAGCAGCGTGGACTTGCCACAGCCCGACGGCCCGACCACCGTCACGAACTCACGTCCGCCGACCGTGAGCGAGGTTTCGGTCAAGGCCTGGCGGGCGGCGGTGCCGCTGCCGTAGGTCTTGGTCACCGACTCCAGTCGTAGTTCCATCTGACCTCCCGATGACGGGTTAGAGTTCGCCGAGCCCGGCACGGCGCTCCCAGCGCAGCAGGCGCGCCTCGACGAAGACGAACAGGCGGTTGAGGATGATGCCGATGACACCCACCACGAGGAACCAGGCCCACATGTCCACATAGGAGAATGTGCGCTCGGTGTAGACGATCTGGTAGCCGACCCCGCTCGTGGTGGCGTACAGCTCGGAGACGACCATCAGGATCAGTGCGGTGCCGAGGCTCACCCGGATGCCGGCCAGAATCTGCGGGCTGGCTGCGGGCAGCAACACTCGGCGGTACAGGTCGATGCGGCGCAGCCGCAGGCTACGTGCGCTGCGCAACCACGCCTCGTCGACGTTGCGGATGCCGTCGCAGGTGTTGATGGTGATGATCCAGATGGTGCCGATGAAGATCAGGAAGATGTTCATCGAGTCGGTCACGCCGAAGATCTGTACCGCGATCGGCAGCAGTGCGACCTTGGGCAGCGACATGAAGAACCGCACGATCGGGCCGTACATCCGGTTGGCCAGCCGGACCCGACCCAGCAGGACGCCGAACGCGACGCCCAGCACGATCGCCGCACCCCAGCCGCGCAGGAACCGGGACAGGCTTGCGGACGCGTTGCTCCAGAGGAGGTCCGAAAGCAGCAGTTGGCCGGGCTCGGCGACCAGGAACAACTCGACCGACCGGCTCAGCACGGCCGACAGCGGGGGAAAGAACAGCGTCGGATCGGCTCGGGCGACAACCTCCCAGAGCAGCAGCAGGAGCAGCAACAGCCACAGATCGGCGATCCGGCGGGCCGCCCGGCCCACCCACCGCCACCGCCTCCCCGGATCCCCCGGTGGCGGCGCGGAGGCCGGGGCGGGCCGCCCCGGCAGGGGCAGGCCGGTGGGGGTCTGCTGCGGTACGGTCAGGCTACTCAACGGGGATCCACCTCACGATCCGGCGCTCGGCCCTGATCAGGGCCGCATGCAGCAGCGCACCGATCGCGGCGACGAGCAGCACGCCGGCGTACACGATGTCGGCACGGTGTGCCTGCTGGTACTGGACGATGACCACTCCCACACCGGTGCTCGCGCCCAGGAACTCGGCGCTGACGATCACCACGAGGGCGATGCCGGACGCCACCCGGATGCCGGTGAGGATGGAGGGCAGCGCGCTCGGCACGGTCACGTAGACCTGCCGGCGCGCCCACCCCCAGCGCAACGACCGGGCCGCGTCGATCCGTTTCGGATCGGTGCTGGCCAGGCCGTAGACGGTGTTGATCAGTAGTGGCCAGAGGATCGCGTAGAACGCCACCGCCAGCTTCATCTGCTGGCCGAGCCCGAAGATCAGGATGGCGATGGGGATCATCGCGGTCGACGGCACCGACCGCGCGGCGTCGACGCAGACCATCGCCGCCCGGGACAGCGCCGGCGTCGCGCTGATCAGGACCCCGATCGGTACGGCGACCGCGGTGGTGAGGGTGAGGACGAGCAACCACGTCCAGAGCGTGTCGCCCAGCCCGCTCAGGTAGTCACCGTCGCCGAGCACGTCGGCGATCGCGGCCACCACCAGTTCGGGCCGGGGCAGCGCAGTCGGATTGATCAGCTCGGGATAGCTCGCCACCGCCCAGAGCAACACCAGGCTGCCGACCCCGAGCACCGCCGGCCAGATCGACCGGATCCGGTAGACCATCGTCGACACCATTCACTTCCCTCCCACGCGACCTGCTCGCCGCATCGGTCAGCCGGCGCTCGGCGAGGTGGCCGGTGTGGCAGCGGTGGCCGTCCGCCGGGAGAACTCCGGGACGATGGTCGTCACGTCGATGCCCTTGTCCAGCAGGCCGCCCTCGTGCGACACCCGGGCGATGGTCGCCATGGCGTCCATGTTGACCAGGCCCTCGTACTCCTGCTCCGGGATGCTGGCCAGGGTCCCGGCCGGGGTCTTGCAGTACTTCTCCATGATCTGGAACTTCTCGGTGTCGTTGGCGGGATCGTTGCCGGCCACCGCGGCCTGTTCCATCGCCGCGACGAAGGACCGTACGGTCTGCTCGTTCTTACCGATGAAATCGCTGGTGGCCAGGTAGACCGCGGTCGGGGTGGGGCCGGTGCCGTCGAAGATCGGGTTGCCGATCGAGCGGCCCTTGCCACTGCCGACGATCTGCGCGACCTGGGTCGCGGAGACCTGCGCCGCGTCGACCTGTCCCCCCTCGACGGCTGCCACCAGTTCGGGGAAGGGCAGCGCGACGAACTCGGCGGTGACCTTCGCGCCCGCGTGCCGTTCGATCCACTTGGTGGTGAGGAACTGGCCGGAGCCGCCCAACTCGTTCACCGCGACCCGCTTGCCCTGCAGGTCAGCGGGGCCGTTGATGCCCGAGTCGTTGGCGACGATGACGCCGTGGGTGTCGGCGGTGGTCAGGCCGCTGCCGGAGACGACCTGCACCGGTACGCCCTTGGCTATGGCGGTGAGGGTGGTGACGGGATTGACGAAGGCGATGTCCGCGGAGCCCGACTGGACGGCGGCGAGACCGGCCGAGCCGCCGTTGGTCTTGATGAGTTCGACCGCCAACCCGTGCTCGGCGAACAGTCCGGTGTCCAGCGCGTACTGGGCGATCTCGTTACACAGCGACAGTGTGGTGAGCCGCAGCGGGACCGGCCCGTCGCCCGTCGCGGCGTCCGGCTCGGACGATCCGCAGGCGGTGACGGCAAGCAGCGCAGCCGCGACACCACCAGCGAGCAGAATGCGATTCTTTATCACTGAATTCTCCTCTTTATAGGCATTTGCCGAAACGCGGACGTCCGGCGGCGGGATTCGCCCCGCCGTCACCGGAACCGCGTGGGATGGTGCTCAGTGGTGGTGGTGTCTGATTGCACGGCCGACATGGCCGGCAGGCGGATCCGGAATGTTGACCACGGCCGCCTCTCTCGTAATGCGATACAACGTAGCGACATGCGGAACGCTGGGTCAACGCTCGCACTGGGGAGCAGAGCAGGTTTAACCAACCTGAAACCGCGCCTGGCCTGCTGTTCGACAGATCATCCGCGCGCTTTCACCCGGTTGACCGGGGTCAGTTCCCCCAGTCAAGTCGCGGGGTGGTCGCCTGGCCGATACGAAAGTGGCCGAGGTCGTCGAGCGCACTGCCGTCCCGCGTGGCGTCCCGCGACACCACCACATGCCGACCGAACTGCGGGGCCAGGGGGCGTCCGACGTCACGCTGCAGCCACAGCCGCAGCAGGTGTCGGCGGCGTTCCGGCTCGGGATGGTCCACGAACTCCGTCCGGGAGTGCAGGGCGGCATAGTTGAGCAGCCACTGCACGTCGCCCGGCTGGAAGTCCATGTGCAGGGCGATTCCCGGCTCCAGGGTGATCGCGTCGAGCAGGTGCAGCAACTCGATCTGCTCGGGCGTGAGACGCGGGACCTCGGGATAGTCCTGCGCCGAGAAGATCATCGGGCTGCCGGCGTACATGCTGAAGACCCCGTCGACGTAGCTGCAGATCGGAGACGTGTAGAACTTCTCCGGTGCGTCGTGGTCCTGCTTGTACCAGTCGAAATAGAAGGGCTCGAACAGCAGTGGCGCGAGATCCGGCCGGCGGCGGGCGACCTCGCGATAGAGGGTGGCACCACTGACCAGACTGCTCGCACCACCTTCCTTCGCCGCCCGCAGGCACATCAGCGCGACCACGTCGGAACTGTCGGAGTGGAACCGCAGACCGTCGCGAATCCGCGAGCCGAGCGCGGTCGGGTCCTCCTTACGGGTCTTGTCCGAGGTGGCCCGGATGTGGTCGAGGACGTCGCCGAGTTCGTTCTGCCGCATCGGCACGCCCAGGTGCAACCCCATCAGGTAGAAGATCGCTCCGGACAACTCGTCGGGATAGTCCTGCACCGGGATGCCCCGCACCAGCGTGAAGCCCCGACCGGCGTCGAGGTCCCGGCCGACCCGGGCGAGTCCGGCAGCCGAAACCGGCAGCGGGTACTCGGCTGCGGTCACCGTACGCAGATCGGGGTTCTCGGCCACGAAGCGCCGCCCCACCTCCTCGAGTTCGGCGATCTCGGCGGCGGAGAGCTGGTAGATCCAGCTCGTGTCGTTTTCCAGTTCGTCACCGCGCCAGGCGGCAGGCCCGGCCACGGGCGGGAGGTCCACATGAGTTGGCATGATTACTCGCCTCGCTTCCGGCGCCCTACGGGGCGCCCTTTCAGTTGTCGCCGACCGCAGCGCTGCCACCAGGGCAGCGGGTGCGGGTTCAGCTACGGCCGAGGACTGGAGGTACCGCTTAACGCGGACCATAACAATGGCCATCTGTCTCGTCAAGAGAGATGACGTTTTGCCCAATGAGACGGTCGGGCTCGCCGGGGAACAGCCGCCGCCGGTGCGGCAGACTGTCCATCGCCCCAGGTCGGGTCACCGTCAGCGCGGCCACCCGGTTGGCGAAGCGCGCCGCCTCCACCACCGACGCGCCGTCGAGTACCGCATCGGCCAACGCCGCACAGAACGCGTCCCCGGCCGCTGTGGTGTCCGCCGCCTCGACCGGTTCCGCCGGCACCAACTCGTACCGGTAATCGTTCACGACCAGGGCACCGTCCGCGCCGAGCGTCACCACGACCTGGCCGCGTACGCCGAGGGATCGTGCCATCGCCGCGAGGGCGTCGAATCCGGGCGCACCCTCCCAGCCGGCCCCGTCCGGCCGCCCGGCACCGACCAACTGCACCAACTCGCCCCGGTTCGGCACGAGCAGGTCCACCCGCCGCAGGATGGCGGCGTCGACCGGCCGGGCCGGCGCCGGGTTGAGCAGCACCAGCCCCTCGGCCAGGCCGACCGCCGCCGCGACGACCTCGGTGGACACCTCGTGCTGCAGCAGGAGACACCGAGCACCGACGAACAGCCGCGACGCCGCCGCGACGTGTCCGGGCGACAGCCAGCCGTTCGCCCCGGGGCTCACCACGATCGTGCTGTCGCCGTCTGCGGTGACCAGGACCACCGCCTGCCCTGTACGGCGTTCCGCCGTGCGGTGCACCGCCGAGATGTCGACTCCCTCCCGGTCGAGCACCGTACGCAACCAGTCACCGTCCGGGTCTTCGCCGACCGCCGCCACCATCGCCACCGAACGGCCCAGCCGGGACGCGGCGACGGCCTGATTGCCGCCTTTACCCCCACATCCGCGGGTCGACTCACCACCGGTGACCGTCTGTCCGTGCGCCGGCAGGTGCCGGACCGGCACCACGACGTCGAGGTTCAGGCTGCCGACCACGACGATCTCGGCGGACTCCGACGTCACGAGCCCGGCCGCCAGGCGGCGTCGGCGAGGTCGCCACGGGGTGGCGCGAACACGTCGACGTTGACGCACGGCCCCTCGGTCGGCTCGATGTGGTGCAGCGCCCCTCGTGGGACCAGCAGGATCCCACCCGGTCCCAACGGATGTGCGACCCCATCGACGTGGTAGTTGCACCTGCCCCGCAGGATCAACACGAGTTGGTCGAAGTCCTCGTGGCGGTGCGGATTCGCCTGCATGCCCACCTGTAGTTCATGCCAGGACAACAGCACCTCGTCGGTGGCGTAGATCTTTCGTCGCACCCCGGGTCGCAGGTCGGTCGCCGGTATGTCGTCCCAGTTGACCGCGACGTGATAGAGCGGGTCGTTGCGCATCGTGCTCCTTCCAGTCGGCCGGGGCCGACAGTCATCGAGGTTCGTCCGGCCGGGACGGCGCGGCGCCGTCGAGGGTGACCGGCCGGTCGGCGTACAGCGGCTCGGCGAGATGACGCAGCGACGACCCCAGTGCCTGCAGGTCGGAGCCGACGACGAGGTAGCGGACCGGGGCCGGACCGAGCCGGCGCAACTGGTCCGGCTCGGCGGTGGCCGACCACGCGCCGAACGCGGCGCCCGCCCGGGTGGCGGCGGACGCGATCTCCGCCAGCCGCCCCGGCAGCGCGGTCCGGTCCTGCCCGCCGGCCCGCAGACTCGCGGCGAGGTCGGTGGTACCGGCGAACACGACGTCGAGTCCGGCCACGATCTCGTCCAGCGGGTCGACGGTGGTCGCCGTCTCGATCTGACCGACCAGCACCGGCGGGTCCGCCGCCTCCCGGCGCAGGTATTCGTCCAGACCGACCATGCCGTACGCCGCCGCCGGATGGGCGAGGCTCAGGCTGCGCTCCCCGACCGGCGGGTAGGCGGTGGCCGCCCGCAGACCTTGCATCTCGGCCCCGGTGCGCAGCATCGGCAGGTGCAGTCCGACGGCACCCGCTTCGAGCAGCCGGTTGATCTCACCGGCGTCGAGGGCGGCGACCCGCACCAACGCGGGCAGCCCGATGCCGGCGGCGTGGCGGACCAGTCCGAGCACGTCCCGGTCGGACAGCGACGAGTGTTCGGCGTCGATCACCACCACGTCGAAGCCGGCCAGGCGGGCCAACTCGACGGAGTCGACGGTGGGCAGCTTGACGAAGGTGCCCACGACCCGGTCCCCGGTAGCCAGTCGGTCACGCAGTCGGCGGCGCCACTCCCAGACGCCCAGGGCGGACATCCCGGCCTCAGACCTGCCGCCGCGACCCACGCCAGGGCGCCGGTTCGACCTGACGCCCGTGGTGCAGCACGACGACCGGCTCCAGGCGTGGCGCGGACAGCTGGTTTCCGGCCGCGTCCGGAAGCACCGTCTCCTCGGTGTCGGCCAGCACTGTCACGTGTGCCGGACCGCCCTCCACCAGCGTGCCGTACCCCTCGGTGTCCAGGCCGAGCAGGCGGGCGGGACGCAGCGTCATCCGCGGCGCGATCTCCTCCATGCTCATGCCCAGTGCCCGCAGCTTGGCGGCGCTGGTGACGAGGTCGAATACCGGCCCCTGCCAGTTGCGGGCACTGGTGTCCGAAGTGAGCAGGTCGGGCAGGAACCCCTCGGCTATGGCGACCCGGGCCACGTCGAAGCTGAGGTTGCTGCGGCCGTGCGCGGAGTCGAAGAGCACGCCGCGCTCCCGGGCCCGCCGGACCTCGGGCAGCACCCGGCCGTCCTGCAGGATGCCGTGCGGCTTGCCGGTGTAGCAGTGGGCCACGATGTCACCCGCGCGCAACAGGTCGAGCACGGCCGGCAGCGGCTCCTCGGTCTCGCCGATGTGCACCATCAACGGCAGCCCGGCCTCCGCGGCCAGTTCCAGGGACATCTTCAGCAGGCGCCGCCACGCACCGCCAAGGACGTCCTCGGACAGCCTGATCTTGAAACCGCGGACCGTCTGCGGGTTCGCGCGGGCCACGTCCAGCGCGTCCTCCGGCACGAGTGTGTCCGGATTGAGCAGCTCACCGAAACGGAAGTCGATCAGGCCGAGCACGGAGACGTTGAGGAAGTTGACCAGCCGCATCTCGGCGGGCGCGACGACGAACCGGGAGAACGCGGCGAAGGTCGACGCGCCGACCGTACCGGCGTCGGCTGCGGCGACCACGCCCCTCCGCAGGTGCGCCTCGTCCGGCGGCGCGCCCACCTTCGACACGTGGGCGAAGATGTGGGTGTGCGCCTCGACCAGTCCGGGCAGCACCCAGTGGCCGGTGCAGTCGATCACCTGCGTCGCACGGCTGCGGTCCAGGCCGACGGCGATCCGTTCGACACGGTCGCCGGAGACCGCGACGTCGGCGACCTGCCGGCCGCCGGTCGCCGGGTCGAGGACCGTGCCGCCGGCGAGAACGAGATCGAACAGGTCGGGTTCGGGTTTCATGGGTTAGTCCCGTCTTTCGCTGTGAGTGGCCGTCGGACCGGCCGGAATGGGGGACCCGGCGGCCGGTCGCCGAAGGCCCGATGCGCCTCGCCGTGGTTACCGCACGACGGGACCGCTCCCCTGGTCGGCGTCGCCGGCGGCGAACAAGGTGCGCAGCGGTAGCACACCGGTGACCGACACCTCCACGACGTCCCCGTCGCGCAGGAAGTCGGACCGGTCTTGTCCGGTGCCGGCCGGCGTACCGGTGAGCACCACGTCGCCCGGCTCCAGGACGCTGTAGTGGGAGATCCGCGCGAGCAGTTCGGGCACCCGGAAGATCTGGTCGTCGATGCGGGAGTGCTGCCGGAGCACGCCGTTGACCCACGTCGACACGCTGGTGCTCGCGCCGGGAAGCGGGCCGGTCAGCTCTCGAACGGAGCTGCCCAGCGCGCCGAAGCCGGCGAAGCTCTTGGCCAGGCTCGGGTTGCCGGTGACCGCCATGACGTCGCGGGCGGTCAGGTCGTTCGCCGCGGTCACTCCGGCGAGGTAGGACCAGACGTCAGCCGCCGGAACACCGGACATCCGGCGTCCGACCACGACGGCCAGTTCACCCTCGTAGTCCACCTGCCGACTGGCCGCGGGCAGCGTCACGGTGGCGCCCGGTCCCGACACCGCAGCCGGGGACCGCAGGAAGAGCACCGGACTCTCGGGTACGGCCCGACCGGTCTGCGCGACCTTGGAGTGGTAGTTGAGCCCCACCCCCCAGAAGGCCCGAGCACTGGCCAGCGGACAGCTCAGTGCCGACCCGAGCCCGTCGAACGGCCACCGCTCGCGCACCCGGGCCGCCCGTACCGGGGCCCACCCCTCCCCGATCGCGAGCATGGCCGCCACGTCGGGGTAGGGCAGATCGAGAAGGGCCACCTCGGCACCTTCCAGCAGGCCGAGACCGTGTCCGGTCGCTACCAGGTTCATGCCAGGGATCTTTTTATTCGAGATGCCATCTTGTCAAGTGAAACGATGGCAACGTGCTGGACGGCCACCGGCAGGGCTCAGACCCGGGGGCGGCGCAGCCGGAGCAGGCACGGAAGGGCACCCGGGCAGCCAGCCTCGCCGGCTGGCCCGCATCGTCGGTACGCACGACCGCCGACACCGGCGGACCGGCCGGTGTGCCGGAACCTTGTCAGTCGGAAAGGTCGCCGAGTTCGCGGGACAGCGCCGCAGCCGCCCGCCGCAACGCCTCGACGGGCGCACTGAGCGCGCCGCCCTCCAGGCTGACCGTCGTGCCCAGCACAGCCATCGCGGCGACGACCTGGCCCCGCTCGAAGACGGGGGCGGCGAAGACCCGGACCCCGAAGTCCTCCGGCGAGTTCTCGGCCACACCGGCCCGCCGAATCTCCTCTGCCACCTGGCGCGCCTGCGCCGACGGCCGCAGCCGTCGGACCGACGCCGGAAGCTCCGCACCGGGCAGGAAGGTGGTGAACACCCGACCCTGGGCGGAACGGAGCAGGTCCAGTTGCACGCCGGTCCGCACACTGAGCCGCACGTCACCGGAGGTGTTGTCGACGCACCGGACCACCACCGGGCTCTCCCCGTTCCAGACGCTGAGCACGACGGTGTGGTCGGCCTCGGCCAGCAGCCGTTGCATGTGCGGTTCGGCGGCGGTGACGATCGGCAACGCCGCCCGCGCCGCAGCTTCCAGCGCGAGCAGTTGCGGACCGAGCGAGTAGCGCGACTCGGCCGGGTCGTACCGCAGCAGGCTCGCGGCCCGCAGGGCGCGGGCGTACCGGTGGGCGGTCGCCTTGCTGACCGCCATCGCCTCCGTGATCTCGGCCAGGCTCAGTCGAGGCCGGGCCGGGGTGAACGCACCGAGGATGAGCGCGGCCCGTTGCACGGTCTGGATGGCCGGCCCGTCCGCAG
This sequence comes from Micromonospora sp. NPDC049900, assembly GCF_044461025.1. Taxonomy (NCBI): domain Bacteria; kingdom Bacillati; phylum Actinomycetota; class Actinomycetes; order Micromonosporales; family Micromonosporaceae; genus Micromonospora; species Micromonospora sp. NPDC049900. The sequence continues at coordinate 54,290 of NZ_JBITKM010000012.1, read as the reverse complement.
TCGGGTCGTCGGCTCGTCGCCGTGCCATGCACCGCCTCCGCGCAATCGTCGTCGCCATGACTCTACTCCCGGCCGACCACGGCGCCGCGACACCGTTGCGGCTTCCTTGCGGGCCGACGGATCAGGCGTCCGAGGAGTGTCCGGGGACGGTGCTCTTCGTCGGGTCGATCAGCGGGACGAGGTTGTTCACCGCGGTCGCCGCCTCCCCGAAGCCCACCGATATCAGCCGCACCTTCCCCTCGTAGTCGGCGATGTCACCGGCCGCGTACACCCGGTCGAGGTTGGTGCGCATCGACCGATCCACCAGGATGTGCCGGCGCCCCAACTCCAGGCCCCAGTCGCGCATCGGCCCTAGATCGGCGATGAAGCCGAGCGCCGCCACCACCTCCTGGGCCTCGACCGTGATCTGTCGCCCGGCACCCGTCTCGGCGAGGGCGACCCCGGTCACCCGATCATCGCCGGCCAGTCCCACCACCTCGAACGGGGTGAGTACCCGCACCGGGGACGCTTTCAGCATGGCGACGCTGCGCTCATGGGCGCGAAAGGACGGACGACGGTGCACCAGGGTCACCGATCGGGCGATCGGGTGCAGCGCCAACGCCCAGTCCACGGCGGAGTCCCCGCCGCCCACCACGACGACGTCGGCGCCGGACAGTTCGTCCGGCCGGGGTACGAAGTAGCGCAGTCCCCGACCGGCGTAGTCAGACCCGACCGGCAACTCGCGAGGTGTGAACGTACCGATGCCAGCGGTGAGCAGCACCGCCCTGGCCCGTACCACGGTTCCCGCGTCGGTCCCCAACTCCACCCCGTCCGGACCGGTCCGCAAGGTGACCACGCTCTCGCCCAGCACCCAGTGCGGATCGGCAGTGCCGGCCTGCGCCACCAGGGCGTCGACCAGGCTCTGTCCACGTACCGCCGGAATCCCGGCGATGTCGAAGATCTCCTTCTCCGGGTACAGGGCGGCGATCTGCCCACCCGGCAGTGGAAGGGAGTCGATGACCGCCACCGTCATCGCCCGGAACCCGGCGTAGTACGCGCCGTACAGACCGGTCGGGCCGGCGCCGACGATCGCCAGGTCGACCTCGTACCGCCCGGCTGCGGTGCTCACACGCCACCATCGGCCACGACGTCCGGATGGTCGTGGCCGATCCGGCCGATCTTCCGCGCCCCGCCGGGCGAACCGATGTCACCGAAGAACTCGGCGTTGACGCGGGCGAACCGGCTGGCCGTAGCCGGCAGGTCCCCGTCGTGAAAGATCGAGGTGACCGGGCAGACCGGCTCACAGCGGCCACAGTCCACGCACTCGTCCGGATTGATGTACATCATCCGGTCGCCCTCGTAGATGCAGTCGACCGGGCACTCCTCGACGCAGGACCGGTCCTGAATGTCAAGACAGGCGTCGGTCACGACGTAGACCATGGTTCCTCCCTGTTCAGCCACGCGTGGGCCGTCTCGTCGTAGCCAACCGCAGATCACCGAACCATGTCAACATGCGAGATGGCATCTCGCATAGGTTACGCTAGTCGGGTGGCGGACCCGAACCTGACGTCGCTCCAACGCAGCGCCGACCGAACGATCGATGCCCGATCGGTCGTTGCCGCGCTCCGCGCCATGTCCTGGCGGGCCAGCCCTCGCGGCCGGGAACGCGCCCTGGCCGAACGGCTGGCCCGCTGGTCGCGACTGCGGTGGCCGGATCTCGACTGGCAGGTTGATCCCGTCGGTCGTACCGGCGCGAACCTGCGCTGCCGCTCGGTGCGCGACGTCGCCGACGAACTACTGATCTACTCCCACCTCGACACGTCCCTGACCGGCGAGGGCGCGACGGACCGGGCAGTGACCGGCATCGACACCCCACCACCCCGCCTGGTCGTCGACCGGCGTGGGGACCGGTTGGCCGGCTTCGGCCTCGGCGTGGCACGCGGCCCGGCAGCCGCCGCGCTGGTCGGTTTCGCGGCGGCCAGCGGAGCGGTCCGCCAGGCCCGCCTGCCGCACCAGCTCACTCTCCTGCTGGCCAGCGCCGGGACACACGGTTCGCCCTACGGCCCGCAGGGATCCGATGTCCCGCCGTCGGGCCTGGCGCACTACCTCGACACCGACCGCCCGGCAGCCGCGGTGGTGGCCAAGAGCGGCCCGGCGGGAATCCTGCACGAGGAGCCCGGAGCCATGTTCGTGCGGGTCACGCTTCGCACCCGCATGCGGCCGGTGCTCGCCCGCGACCAGGCAGCGCCCGCCGGGGGTCCGCTCGCCCACCTCGGCGCGGTGCTTCGCATCCTGGAGCGGTGGCGGATCGACCACGTCCGAACCCGGCGACCGGGCGACCGGCAGATGGCCGCCGAGGCGGCGGTGGGCGCGGTGCACTCCGGACTGGCCGGCAAGCCGGACATCCTGCCCGGCATCGTCGAACTGCACCTCTACGTGATCACCGCAAGCGGCGACGATCCCGATCGCATCCGCCGCGACATCCACACCCGACTCGTCCGGGGGCTCGCCAACGGGCCGCTGGCCGATTGCGCGATCACGGTTGACGGACACGTCGTGCAGACTGCCGGCCGCACCGCACCGGATCGCCCCGTGGTCAGGCACGCGCACGCCGCCTGGCGGCTCACCCAGCAGACCCCACCCGCGCCGATCTCCGGCTGGAAGGGCTCCACCGACGGCGCGGCCCTGCGCGCGGCCGGGATCGACACGGCCCGGGTGGGTCCCCGCCCCGGAACCGACCCGCAAGACCCTCGCGTCGACGTGCTCGCCGTGTCGGATCTCGTGCGTTTTGCCCGTCTCTACGCTCACATCTTGCTGCGGCACGCGACTGCCGGACGCACGGCAGTCGACCGCTAGCGTATTACATGCCAGAATGATGTCTCGCAGAACGAAACAGTGGGGCGGCAGGCTGCGGTCCGACGAGAGAAAGGGCCCTGCATGGCCGACGACGTGGTGGCCACTCCCGGCCCCGGCCCGACCGAGCCGGGTACGCCGGCAATCCAGACCGTACAACGCGCCGCGATGATCCTCAGTGCGTTCACCGCCAGCCGCCCCAGACTCACCCTGAACGAACTCACCGCCAGCCTCGGCACCAGCAAGGCCACGGCCCACCGTTACACCAAGGCGCTACGCGAGAGCAACTTGCTGCGTTACGACGACCGCGAAGGGCTCTACTCCTTGGGGCCGCAGATTCTCACCCTGTCGGCCGCCGCCCGCGCCGGCCTGCCGGTGATCACTATCGCCGGCCCGTACATGCAGGCACTGGTTCGCGCGGTTGACGAGACCGTCGTACTCAGCGTCTGGGACGGCGACACCGCCGTGGTGGTCCGCGCCGACGACAACACCGACCGGGTGATCCGGGTCAGCGTCCGCACCGGCTCACGGCTGTCACGCACCGAGTCCGCCCAGGGCCGGGTCTTCTGCGCCCACCTCCCCTCCGAGGAGATCCCGGGACTGGACGCCGACCTACAGAGCTCCGAGGAACTGCGCCAGGAGATCAAGAAGATCCGGCACGAGGGGATCTCCGCGAACACCCCCTCCACCAACGGCGTACGCAGCATCGCCGCCCCCGTGTTCCGGGGAGCCACGCTCGTGGCCGCCATCGCCATCGTGGGCACCACCACGTCCGTACCCGAAGGCACGGACTCGCCGCTGGCACAGCAGCTCAAGCGGACCGCAGCGGCGATCAGCGCCGAACTGGGCAACATCGATCCACCCGGCTGACCACGGACCTGCCCCACCTGCACACCTTCACCCGCGGCCTCGGCCTGGACCCTCCGTCACCGCCGAAGGTGAGACAGGCCCTCGTGGACAGCGGCCGTCCTCAGGTGCCCGCTGGCCCGGCCCCGGCGGCGCCTATCCCGAGGGCACTGGCGCAGAGGTACGCAATTTGACACAGCTCTTCCATCTGATCGCGCTTGGCCGCACCACCGTGGTCCTGCCCGAGTCCTGTCGCCCCAACCTGCTCGAGGGCCTGGCCGCCGTACCGGTTCTCGACGCGCCGACCGTGACGACCGTCATCGCCTGGCCGCCACACAGCCGCTCCCGGGCACTCGCCGACCTCGTCCGCACAGCCACCGGCCGCCGAGCCTCATCAGGCACGACCCGGGACGTGCCCGGCCCGACTGTCCGTAAGCGATCAGAAGGTGAGGACGGGGCGTCCACGGACGCCGCCAGCGGCGAGATAGCGGTGCGCCTCGGCGGCGTGTTCGGCGGGGAAGGTTTTGGCGACCCGCAGGCTGAGCACGCCCGACTCGGCTTGATCGCGCAGCCGGGTGAGAGTCTCGGTGTCGGTGAACCGGGTGGAGACCACGACGGGTGACCAGCGCAGGCCCCGTTCGGTGGTGCCACTGTGCAGGGTGACCGAGGCGATGGTGCCGCCGTCCCGTACGGCCGGTGCGACCGCGCCGTCGAGCCCTGCCGCGTCGATCACACCGTCAGCCCCGTCCGGCCGGATGCGGCGCACGTGGTCGGCGAACCCGGCGCCGCGGGCCACGATGTGGTCGGCGCCGAAACCGGCCACCAGGTCGCGGTCACGGTCGGAGGCGTCTGCGATCACCGTCACACCGTCGGCCCGGGCAAGCTGCACGGCATAGCCGCCGACGGCACCGGCCGCGCCGGTGACCGCGACCGTCTGGCCGGGTGCGAGGTGCAGCGCGTCCAGGGCCATCCGGGCGGTCAACGCGTTCATCAACAGCGTGGACGCCGCGATCGGATCCGCCCCCGCCGGGGCGCGCACCACCGATTCCGCCGGGGCGACGACGTACTCGGCCTGAGCCCCTTCGGTCTTGCGTGTGGGCAGGACCGCGATCACCTCCGTGCCCACAGCCAGCTCGGGCCGCACACCCTCGCCCACCGCGTCCACCACACCAGCGGCGTCGCCGCCCACCACGTAGCCATCGGAGAGCGGGAACGCATTCGGATACTTCCGGCGGGCGACGCCGGACCGAATGTTCAGATCCGCCGGGTTGACGGCGGCGGCAGCGACCTTGATCCGCACCTGACCTGGACCTGGCTGCGGCTGCGGCAACTCTAAGATCTGCATCACCTCGGGCCCGCCGAAGTCCGTGAAACCGACCGCTCGCATAGTTCCTCCCGTGCTCGCACCGTGGCGCCGAGCGAGCCACCACCAATATGACACTCCAAGAGTGACATATAAACCCACAAACCGCTACTCCATGGATTACACTTCGCACGGACGGTAGGAGGGAGGCCAGACATTGCCGGACCTGCGGTTTCCCGCACTACTCGACGTCATGATGGCGCTCGCCGCCGCCGATCAGGACACTCGCCCGGTGCGCAGCTCCGCCGAACTCGCCGAGGCACTGGACATCAATCCCGTACTGGTCCGACGCCTCACCGCCCCGCTGATCCGCGCCGGACTGCTCACCTCGACCCATGGCCGAAACGGCGGCCTACACCTGGCCACACCCCCCGACCGCATCACGCTGCGCGACATCTACCTCGCCGCCGTGGGCGACAAACCGTTGTGGGACAACCGGCGAACCGAGTGCCAGAGCTACCTCAACACCGGCCACGGCCGCGAGTTCCTCACCCAGGTACACGACCAGGCCGAAGAGGCGATCCTGCAGGTCCTGGCCAGCCACACCCTCGCAAGCTGTCATCAACACATCCTCGGAACCACGACCGCACAACGGCCGGGAGTGTGGATCTAACGGTGCTTCCGGCCTGACCTGCCGGGCAGGGCACTCGCCGACGCGCTGAAACCGGCGTGGATCGCAAGCACGTCGCACCAACGGCCCCGCCTTGTGCTCCACATGAGCGACCCGGCCCCGGCGAGGGCACTGGGGGCGACGTTCGCCATCGCGCTTCGCACCCGGGAGCCCACCGATCCGGCTGTGGGATCACCCATAGTCGCCGACCCTTCACAATCAGTCCCGACTGCCCGATCCTTCATGGGTGACAATCGATCGCACCACGCTCGCCGCGGTCCTGACCGTCGCGATGCTCGTACCGCCGTGGGTGGCGACCCCGGCCTCCGCCGCCGAGGCCCGCACCCCGACCCGGACGTTGCCCTCGGCCGCGACGGCCGACCCACCCGGCCAGCCGGACCTGGGGGTGGCCAACCGGTTCGTCGCCGGGGAGGGGCTGCCCGACTGGTCCCGAGCCGGATACCTGGGCGGCCAGGTCCCGTCCGCCGGATACGTCACCGGGGCGGCCCCCTGCCGCATCGAACCGGCCCGACTGGCCAGCCAGTTCGGGGTGGTCCCCGACGACGGAGTGGACGACAGCGCCGGCCTGCAACAGGCCATCGACACGATCCGCTCGGACTGCTCCCCCACCGCCAGCCACTACCGGCTCTCCCTGATCGAGCTACCCGCCGGCCGGATCGACGTCTCCCGGCAGATCTCCGTCGACGCGAGCTTCCTGCTGCTCAAGGGGCAGGGCTCGGGCACCGGAGGCACCCGGGTGGTGTTCCGCCCGGACACCAACACCCGGTACGACACCCTCAGCTCCGACGGCAGCCGCTGGGAACCGACCACCATGACCTGGGGCAGCGGCAACGACACCGGTCGGGGCGGCTGGATCTGGCCGGGCCGGGCCCTGTTCAAGGTGCAGAACCGGGAGGTGGCCACCCGGTACGTCGACGAGTGGCAGTCCGCCCCGGCCAACCGCAAGGACCTCTTCGAGGGCTCGGTCAACCAGCACTGGGTCTCCGGGATCCGGGTCGCCGCCCGCTCCACCGACCCCGGGTTCTCCGCCCGGGCCGGGCAGAGCGTGATCCAACTGGTGAGCAACGCCGACATGGGCAAGTTCAGCCTGGGCGGGCACGTCTGGGTGGGAGCGGCCAACAGCATCAAGTTCTACGAGGAGCAGGGGCTCAGCTACGCCGAGCACGGCAGCATGTTCGAGAACCTGCACATGCGCCAGCAGATGTTCCGGGTGGTCGGTGTCTCCGGCAGCGCGAAGACCATCACCCTGGACCGGCCCCTGGAGTTCGACCTGCCGGTGGACTCGGTCTCCGACGGCTCCGCCCCGCTGCTGACCGAGACCCCCTTCCAGAGCAAGGTGACCCCCCTGAAGGTGGTCGAGGGGGTCGGGTTCGAGGACTTCGCCTTCACCCAGGACATGACCGGGCTGCCCAAGGTCGGCGGCGGCAGCTACGCCCTCTCCCCCGCCGACGCGGTGCACAACTACGGCAACCTGGCACCCGAGTACGCCATGCACGGCGTCCTGTTCAAGTGGGCGGCCAACAGTTGGGCCCGGGGCCTCAACGGCACCATGACCGGCTCCCACCCCCTGGTCACCGAGGTCGCCCGGAACCTGCACATCGAGGGGAACACCTTCGACGGGGCCTGGAACAAGGGCAAGGGCGGCAACGGGTACCTGCGCGGCAGCCGGGTCTGGGACTCCCTGTACGCGTACAACACCAGCCGCAACCTGCGGCACTTCACCTTCCAGTGGTCGGCCAGCCGGAACGTCGCCTTCCGCAACGACCTGGACTCCGACCTCAACCTGCACGGCGGCTGGGAACGGTACAACCTCTTCGAGGGCAACACCGTGCGGGTGCCCTACGAGCACCGCTCCGGCAGTTGCACCGCCAACTGCGGCGGGGAGGGGGGTGAACTCGACGACGGCACCTGGTATCCGATCTGGTGGGGGGCCGGGCCGAAGGCGATCAAGTGGTCGGGCTCCACCGGTCCGCAGAACGTCTTCCACGGCAACACCCTGACCAAGCAGGCCACCCCCGGGGGGCCCTTCGCGCCCTACACCCCCTACTCGGCGCAGAGCCCCGGAGTGCCCGCCGACGCGGTGCACCAGTTCGGCTCGGACCCGGCGCACCCCGCCCGGTTCCGGCACCTGACCCAGTCCGGTGCGGTCATCCCCGACTGGTCCGGCCGGGAGACCCTGGACTACTCCGGGGGCCAGGGGGTGGTCCGCCTGGCGGACGCCCGCCGCCCCTCCCTGTTCCTGCGCGACGCCGGGCAGCTCGACCCCCGGCAGGACGAGGCCCACCGGGCGGCCACCTGGAACATGCAGGGCGCCGGGTCGAACGCCGGCGGCTCGTACGACAACAAGTACACCAGCGGCCTGCTGCCCCTACTGCGCGACGCGGAGGTGGTGGCGTTGCAGGAGGCCGGCACCCCACCGGGGGGAGCGACCCACCTCGCCGACCACCCGCAGAACGACTTCGTGCGCCAGAGCCCGCAGGGCCTCGTCGCCCCCGACGTCGTGGAGTACAGGTACGGCGGCACGGTCACCCGCCCCGGGGGGTACCTCTACTGGCTGCACACCGACACCAGCCAGGTCAACGAGGGCCGGGTGAACATGGCGATCGCCACCCGGCAGCAGGTCGACCCGGCGGGGATCGTCGTGGTGGCCAACCCGCTGGGGGGACGCCCCGCCCTGGGAGTCACCGTCGGCGGGACGGTCTTCTTCAGCCTGCACGGATTCTCCGGCGGCGGCAACGACGTGCCGGGGCTGCTGGAGGCCATCCGGGTCCGGATGCTGACCGCCGGGCCGAACAACACCCCCCGGGACTGGGTGGCCATGGGGGACTTCAACCGGCACCCGGACACCCTCGCCGCCGTGCTGGACGCGGCCCACTTCGCGGTCCACACCCCCGCAGCCGCGACCCACCCCAGCACGAACCCGACCGCACTGCTGGACTACGCGGTGGTACCCCGCGGGGTGGGGGCGCCCCGGGTCACGGGCAGCACGGTAGTGACCGAGATCCGCACCTCCGACCACCTACCGGTGCGGTTCGACCTGGTGCTCCAGGCCGCAGCCGAGCCCCGACCCCCGGTGGCCGAGCCCCCCTCCGGGCAGGGGATCCTGCTGCGCAGCGCGGGCACCACCAACGTCGTCGACATCGTCCACGGCGGCAGCAGCCACTTCCTGGTGGACGCCCCGTACCACAGTGGCTTCCAGCAGAAGTGGTCCCTGATCCGCAGCGGGGAGCACCCCGGGTACTACCAGATCATGAACCTGCTGACCGGCAGCCTGATGGGGCAGGCGGAGGGGGCCCGGGACGGCTGGGTGGTCCAGTGGCACCAGGAGGCCCTGGACCAACTGTGGTGGCCCGATCCGCAGGAGGACGGCACCTGGACCCTGCGTAACCGGGTCACCGACCAACTGCTGACCGTCGTGCCGGAGCTGGGGCTGCTCGCCGGCCGGGACCCCGACGGGTCGGCGCGGCAACGCTTCTTCCTCCAGTCCGAGCCCGAGATGACCGACCTGCAGGAGATCACCCACTACCCGGTGGAGGGCACCCACGACCTGGTCGCCGACGTCTCCGGGGAGAGCACCAGCGTCGGCACCCCGATCATCCTGTACCAGGAGACCGACGGCCCCAACCAGCGGTTCACCCGGATCCCCGCCGGGTCCACCGGGGACACCCCCTGTTACTACCTGGTCAACGGCGGCCGGTACCTCAGCTCCTCGCCGACCGGGAACGCCACCTTCGGGGCGGGGGTGACCCTGGAGGACTTCCGCCCGGACACCGACGAGTACCTGTGGTGCGTGCGGCAGCAGGGGGCCTCCTTCACCCTGGCCAACCGGACCGAGGTCAACGGAGTGCCCACCGACCTGTACCTCACCGAGCACGGGTACGGCCAGCAGCTCACCGTCGACCCCTCCGGCCCGGGACCGATCCAGACCTGGGTCTGGGAGGCGGCCACCAGCTGATCCCCTCCCGGCCGGGCCCCGACGGGGGGCCCGGCCGGGCAGCGGGCACTCCGCCCGCACACCCTCGCGTACGGGCCTCGACGCCCGGGTGACGGTCGCGCTCGCCGGGAGAATCAGCAGTGCGGCTCGGGGCGAGCAGACAGGTGGCGGCCCTCACTTGAAGGCGGCGTGTCCGGTCAGCATCTGCCCGATGATCAGTTGGTGCACTTCGGAGGTGCCCTCGTAGGTGAGCACCGATTCGAGGTTCGCTGCGTGTCGGATGATCGGATAGTCGAGGGTGATTCCGGCCGCGCCGAGGATCGCCCGGCATTCCCGGGCGATCGCGATCGCCTCCCGCACGCTGTTGAGTTTGCCCAGGCTGATCTGCCGGTGGTCGAGAGTCCCGGCGTCCTTGAGCGCGCCGAGCTGCAACGCCAGGAGCATGCCCTTGCCCAGTTCGAGACCCATGTCGGCGAGTTTGAGCTGGGTGGCCTGATAGGCGGCGAGCGGCTTGTCGAAGATCTGCCGGCTACGGGAGTACGCGATGGTCGTCTCCAGGCAGTCGTGCGCCGCGCCGAGCGCTCCGAAGACGATGCCGAAGCGGGCCTCGTTGAGGCAGGACAACGGCCCGGAGAGGCCGGCAGCCTGGGGCAGCATCGCGTCGGCGGGAAGCCGCACGTCGTCGAGGACGAGTTCCGAGGTGACCGAGGCGCGCAGGGAGAGCTTGCGCTTGATCTCCGGGGCGGTGAAACCGGGGGTGCCGGCGGGCACGAGGAAGCCCCGCACTCCCTCGTCGGTGTGTGCCCAGACCACGGCGACGTCCGCCACCGATCCGTTGGTGATCCACATCTTGGTGCCGTTGAGCACCCAGTCGTCGCCGTCGCGGCGGGCCCGGGTCCGCATACCACCCGGGTCGGAGCCGAAGTCCGGCTCGGTCAGCCCGAAGCAGCCGATCGCCTCGCCCGCGGCCATTCGGGGCAGCCACTGCTGCTTCTGCTCCTCGGAGCCGAATCGCCAGATGGCGAACATGGCCAGCGAGCCCTGCACCGAGACCAACGAGCGGAGCCCGGAGTCACCCGCCTCCAGTTCGAAGCAGGCCAATCCGTACGCCACGGCGGAGGTGCCGGCGCAGCCGTAGCCGCTCAGGTGCATACCGAGCACGCCCAGGTCGCCGAGTTCGCGGGCCAGTTCCTGGACGGGCAGGCCGCCCTGTTCGTACCAGGTGGCGATGTGCGGACGGATCCGCCGGTCGACGAAGCCACGGACGGCGGCCTGGAGGTCCCGACTGTCGTCGTCGACGAGGGTGTCGACGCCGACGGACGCGAGCGCGGACACGGGGGCAGACAGGGTCACGGTTCGGTTCCTTCCGAGGCTTGCAGGTGCTCGATCACGCCACGTGCCACGGCGACGGCCATCGCATCGAGCGCGTCGTAGGTCATCGCCGCCATGTGCGGGGTCGCGAAGACCCTGGGATGGTGCAGCAACGGGTCGTCGGGAGCGGGTGGTTCGGGCGCGAACACGTCGACGGCGTAGCCGCGTAACCGCCCGGCGTCGAGTGCGGCCAGCACGGCTGCGCTGTCCACGACACCCGCCCGTGCGGTGTTGACCAGCAGGGTGTCCGGCCGCATCCGGGTGAGCGCGGCGGCGTCGATCAGCTCGGTCGTCTGCGGAGTCTGCGGTACGTGCAGGCTGACCACGTCGGCTTCGCGCAGCAGGTCTTCCAGCCCGACCAGGCGTACCCCAGGTGGTGGGGTGGTGGTGGCGACGTCGTAGCCGATGACGGTCATGCCCAGTCCCTGAGCGCGGATGGCGACGCCCCGGCCGATCGCGCCGAGCCCGATCAGGCCCAGCGTGCGGCCAGCGAGCATGGTCCCGGTCAGCCCGGCCGCGACGACCGCCGACGGCAGTGAGCGGCCGGCCGGAAAGACACCGCCGGCCAACGAGGATGCCGCCGCCGGTGCTTGGCGGGCCAGGGTGAGGGCGGCCAGGACGACGAACTCGGCCACCGACTCGGCGTTGGCGCCCGGTGTGCTGACCACCGGTATGCCGAGGCGTTCGGCGGCGGCCAGGTCGATGCCGTCCACGCCGGCGCCGTGCCGGCCGACGACCTTCAGCCGCCTGGCGGCCTTGAGCATCCCGGCGGTCACGGCCGAGGAGCGCACTATCAGGGCGTCGGCCGTGACCAGGGGTCCGGCGAGGGTCTCCGGGTCGGTGGCGTGGGCGACGTGCACCTCGCCCGCGGCGTGCAGCAGTTCCATTCCGGCTGCGGCGATCGGCTCGGTGAGCAGGATCTTCGGTGTCATTGAGGTGTCCTCACCAGCCGGTGTAGCAGGTCACCGGCACGCTGTAGAAGTCGCGCGCGTAGCCACCCTGCTCCCGTGGGCCGTGGTTGGAGGCGCCGGTGCCGCCGAAGGGCAGGTGCAACTCGGTGCCGGCGGTGGGCAGGTTGACGGTGACGATGCCGGCGCGGGCGTCCCGCTTGAACCGCTCGGCCGCAGACAGGGACGTGGTGACGATCCCGGCGGACAGCCCGAAGTCGGTGTCCCCGGCCACGTCGATCGCCTCGTCGAGATCGTTGACGCGGATGACGCAGGAGACCGGACCGAAGATCTCCTCCCGGGCCAGGCGCATGGTGTTGCGAGCGTCGGTGAAGAGGGTGGGGCGCATGAACTGCCCCTCGTCCGGGTGGTGCTCCCCGCCCGCCACCACCGTGGCGCCCTCGTCCCGTCCGATCCGGACGTAGTCGAGGTTCTGGGCGAGTTGTTCGGGACTCACCACCGGACCGAGGTCGCTGCGCGGGTCGAGCGGGTCGCCGACCCGTAGTGCGCTGACCGCTGTGGCCAGCGCCGCCACGAACCGGTCGTGGATGTTCGCCTGCACGATCAGTCGGCTCGACGCCGTGCAGCGCTGGCCGGTACTGAAGAAGCTGCCGTCCAACGCACAGCGGACCGCCACCTTGAGGTCGGCGTCGTCGAGCACCACCAACGGGTTCTTGCCGCCCATCTCGAGCTGGAACCGCTTGTTGCCGTGGGCGATGCACTGCCGCGCGACGTGTGCGCCGGTGCCGGTGCCGCCGGTGAACGAGACACCGTCGACTGCGGTCGAGGTCAGCAGTTCCTCGCCGACCACCCGGCCTGCACCCATGACGAGGTTGAACACGCCGGGTGGCGTTCCGGCCTCGGCGACGATCCGGGCGAGTTCCCCGGCCGAGGCGGTCACCAGCTCGGCCGGTTTGAGCACCACCGTGTTGCCGTGGGCGAGCGCGGGTGCGACCTTCCACGCCGGGATGGCGAGCGGGTAGTTCCACGGCGTGATGATCCCGACCACGCCGAGTGGCCGACGCCGGACCTCGGCGTGCACGTTCGGACGGGTGGACGAGTAGACCTCGCCCTGCGGTTGCAGGAGTTGGTGGGCGTAGTACCGGAAGGTCTGGCCGGCCCGGACGACCTCTCCCCGGGCCTCGGCGAGGAGCTTGCCCTCCTCCCGGGCGAGCAGGACGGCGAGTTCCTCGGTCCGGCGCAGCAGGGTGGCACCGATCCGGTCCAGGATCTCCATCCGGGCCGCGACCGGCTGCCGGGCCCAGCCGGGCTGGGCCCGACGGGCGGCCTCGATAGCCGCGCGCGCGGTGTCCCGGGCGGCCAGGGCGTACTCGCTGACCACCTCGCCGGGACGCGCCGGGTTGTGGTTGGCACGGCGTTCGCCGTCGACCCACTCCCCGTCGACGAGGTTGAGATGGTGCGGCATCGTCCCGGTCACTGGTCGCCACCGGTCACGGTGACGAGGGCCTGGTCGGTCGGGCCGGCCGCCTCGGGGAAGTGGCAGGCCACCTGGTGACCGCTGCCCACCGCAGTGGCCAGCGCGGGCTCCTGCGTCGCGCAGATCTCCTGTGCCTTCCAGCATCGGGTCCGGAAGCGGCATCCGCTGGGCGGGCTGAGTGGGCTCGGCACGTCTCCGGTGAGAATGAGGCGCTTGCGCTCGGTCTCGACCAGCGGGTCGGGAATCGGGACCGCCGAGAGCAGCGCCTTGGTGTACGGGTGCTGCGGCCGGCGGTACATGTCCTCGCACTCGCCCACCTCGACGACGGTGCCGAGGTACATCACGGCGATCCGGTCACAGAGGTGCCGTACGACGGCCAGGTCGTGCGCGATGAACATCATCGTGAGGCCCAGATCGTCCTGCAACTGCTCCAACAGATTGACGATCTGCGCCTGCACGGAGACGTCCAGCGCGGAGACCGGCTCGTCGGCCACGATGAAGTCCGGGTTGCTGACCAGCGCCCGGGCGATGCCCACCCGCTGGCGCTGACCACCGGAGAACTCATGCGGGTAGCGGTCGTGCCACTGCTCACTGAGCCCGACCAGTTGCATGGTGTCGACCGCCTTGGCCCGCCGCCCGGCTGCGGAGAGCTCGGTGTGTACCAGGAGCGGTTCCTCGATGAGTTCGCCGATGGTCATGCGCGGGTTCAGCGAGGCGTAGGGATCTTGGAAGATCATCTGCATCCGGCGGCGCATCGCCCGCATCCGGCTTCGGCTCAGGGTGGTCAGCTCGGTGTCGTCGAAGGTCACCGTGCCGCTGCTGGGCTTGAGGAGTTGGAGGATGGCGCGTCCGGTGGTGGATTTGCCACAGCCGGACTCGCCGACCACACCGATGATCTCGCCTCGCCGGACGTCGAGGTCCACTCCGGACACCGCCCGCAGGCGGGCCGGTCGCAGCTTGCCGCGCACCGGCACCTTGAAGTCGACCGCCAGGTCACGCACCTGCAGCAGGGGCCGTTCGGGTGTGGTGGCAGCAGCCTGCGACATCAGCTCTCCTTCGTCGAGAGGTAGGGGTGCCGGTCCTTGGTGGTGAGCCAGCCGCCCTCGTCGACGGACCGCATTCCCCAGCAGCGGGTCAACTGACCCCGGTCGGGCGTCTCCCAGGTGGTGACGAGATCGGGTGCGCGACCCCGGCAGGTCTCGCGCACGTGTGCGCAGCGCGGTGCGAACCGGCAGCCGTCCGGCATCTCCGACAGCTCCGGCGGGCGGCCGGCGATCGGGCGGAGCTTGCCGCCGCGGACCAGGTCGAGCCGGGGCACCGAGCCGAGCAGCCCCCAGGTGTAGGGCATCTGCGGACGGTGGAACAGGTCGACCGTCTCGGCCCGTTCGACGATCTGGCCGGCGTACATCACGTTGACCCGTTCGGCCATGCCCGCGACGACCCCGAGATCGTGGGTGATCAGCAGGACTGCGGTACGTGTCTCCCGGGCCAGCTCGCGGAGCAGATCCAGGACCTGCGCCTGGATGGTCACGTCGAGCGCGGTGGTGATCTCGTCGGCGAGGATCAGTCGGGGGTTGCAGGAGAGCGCCATCGCGATCATCACGCGCTGCCGCATCCCACCCGAGAGCTGGTGGGGATAGGAGCTCAGTCGGGTCTCGGCGGCGGGAATGCGCACCATCTCCAGTAGTTCCACAGCTCGCGTCCGCGCGGCGCGGCGGCTCAGATCGAGATGCAGTTCCAGGGTCTCGGTGAGCTGCTTGCCCACGGTCAGCACCGGGTTCAGCGAGGTCATCGGGTCCTGAAAGATCATCGAGATGCCCTTGCCGCGGACTGCCCGCAGTTCGCGGGGGCGCAGCCGCAGCAGGTCCCGCCCTTCGAAGAGCACCTGTCCCCCGGTCACCTCGCCGGCTGGGGGAACGATCAGGCCCATGATGGACTGTGCGGTGGCCGACTTCCCGCAGCCGGACTCCCCCACCAGGGCCACCGTCTCGCCCGCGTCGACGGTGAACGAGACGCCGTCGACCGCCGTCACCGTGCCGCGCGCGGCACGGAATTCGGTACGCAGGTCGCGCACCTCCAACAAGGCCATCGGACCCCCCGCAGTTCGGGACGCTAGAGCGTCGCTATCCGTCAACCAGGAGTGTTGCACAGACGATGTTCGTCGTCTAGGCTCCCGTCTGCGACGAATACCGCCACCAATCCAGTTGGAGCAACGTTGGCATCCAAGGACTCGATCGAAAAAGATCGCAGCATCATCCGGGAACTCGTCCAGGACCCCCGGCAGACAAACGTGGCGCTGTCCGTCAAGGTCGGACTCTCCGAAGGTTCGGTCCGACGGCGGATGGAACGGCTCGTCAGCGGCGGCCTGTTGCAGTTCGCCGCGATCCCCAGCGCCGCCTTCATGGGGCGCCCGGTGCACACCCTGTTCGAGATCCAGAGCGCTCCCGGCAGCACCGATCAACTGATCGACAAGCTCGCGGGCATGCCGGAGATCGCCTACGTCTATCACGTCACCGGGCAGTTCGACGTCATCGCCGTCGGCTACTTCGCCTCCAGCAACGCCATGCGGCGGTTCTGGACCGAGCGACTGGGTCACCTCGACGGCGTGATGGAGAGTCGCTCGGTGATGGTGCTACGGGTCGCCAAACGGGCCCACGAATGGGCCCGCGACATCGCCGTCACCGGCGACGACGAGTCCGCCCACGCGGACTCGGAGCCACACACACCCGGCTCCTGAACCTGACCTGACCGAGAGAGACACGCCATGCTGCGCATCACGCTGATCCGCCTTATATCGGTTATTCCGGTCCTATTCGGGATCTCGGTCATCTCGTTCCTGGTGATCCGCATGATCCCCGGTGACGTGATCAGCTCGATCATGGGGCAGGACTTCGGCGACCCCGCGATCGAGGCGGAGATGCGCCGCTACTTCGGTCTCGACATGCCCGTCTGGGAACAGTTCCTGAGGTGGCTGGGGGCGCTGGTCCAAGGCGACCTCGGCACCTCGATGCGTACCGGCCAGCCGGTTCTCCAGGAGATCATGCAGCGCTTCCCGTCCACACTGCTGCTGGCGGTCTCGGCGCTGCTGGTCTCGATCCTCATCTCCATCCCGCTCGGGGTGCTCAGCGCCACCAAGCGCAACGGCCTGCTCGACGCAAGCACCCGGGTCGCCTCGCTGATCGGGCTCTCCCTGCCGAACTTCTGGCTGGGCATCCTGTTGGTGTACGTCTTCTCGGTCGCGCTCGGCTGGCTCCCGTCGCAGGGCGCCGGGGAGGGCGAGGGGTTCCTGGGCAGCCTGAAATACCTCGTCCTGCCCTCGGTCACCCTCGGCGCCAGCCTCGCCGCGATCAGTATGCGGATGACCCGTTCCAGCATGTTGGAGGTGCTGAACCAGGACTACGTCCGCACCGCCCGAGCCAAAGGGCTGGGCGAACGCGGAGTCATGGTGCGGCACGCCCTGCGCAACTCGCTGATCCCGGTGGTGACCGTGCTGGGCATCCAGGCCGGAGCGCTGCTCGGCGGCACGGTCATCGTGGAGCAGGTCTTCGCCTGGCCGGGGCTGGGCACGATGGTCATCCGCGGGATCAGCCAGCGTGACTACCCCGTCGTCCAGGGCACGCTGCTCTTCCTGGCCTTCTTCTACGTCGTGGTCAACCTTCTCGTCGACCTGCTCTACACCTACCTGGATCCGAGGTTGCGCAGTGGTCACTGAAGCCGTGCACGGTCACCCCGAGGGCAGCAAGCAGCAGTCCCCCGTCGCCAAGCCGAAGCCGACGGGTCGGCGCGGTGGTCACCTGCTCAAGCTGATCACGCGGGACAAGGTCGGACTGGTCGGACTGGTCATCGTCGTGCTGATGGTGGCAGCCGCGGCGCTGGCTCCCCTGATCTCGCCCTACGACCCGACCGCGATGAGCAACCAGCGGCTCGCGCCGCCCGGCGGCGACTTCCCACTCGGCGCCGACGAGGCCGGTCGCGACCTGCTCAGCCGGGCACTCTACGGCGCACGTACCTCGCTGACGGTCAGCCTGATCGTGGTCACCTGCGCCGGTGCCATCGGCGTACTGCTCGGGCTGCTCGCCGGCTTCTACCGGGGCGTGCTCGACGCGATCATCACCCCGGCGACCGACATCATGTTCTCCTTCCCCACCCTGCTGCTGGCGCTCGCGGTGGTGGCCGCCCGAGGCCCGGGCACCGAGAACCTGATCCTCGCCCTGGTCATCGTCTTCATCCCCAGCTTCGCTCGGATCGTGCGCGGCACCGCGATGTCGGTGCGGCGTGAGCCGTACGTGGAGTCCGGTCAGGCGGTCGGGCTGAGCAACACCAGACTCATCCTCAAATACATCCTGCCGAACTCGGTGGCACCTATCGCGGTGCAGTTCACCACGAGCATCGCCTACGCGATCCTGATCGAGGCTTCGCTGGGCTATCTCGGGCTCGGCGTGCAGCCTCCACAACCGTCCTGGGGCTCGATGCTCTCCAACGGCAAGTCGTTCATGGAGTTGTCGATCTGGCCCTCGGTGGTGCCAGGGGTCTGCATCGTGATCGCCGTACTCGGCTTCAACCTGCTGGGGGACACCCTCCGCGACGTCCTGGACCCGCGGCTGCGGGGCCGCTCCAGTCGCTGACCCGCAAGGAGCACAACCGCGTGGAATCCATCGACGACCACGTCGTTCGCCGGCTCACGGAGTGGTCGCAGGGACACCCCGCGCCCGCGCAGACCTCTCCGGACATCGACGTCGACTCCGACCTGCTGATCGACTATCTCGACGCTCAGATCCAGAGTCGACACCTCGACTTCGCGCTGCGCTGGTTGCAGACGCAGCGGGAGGGCTTCTACACCATCGGCTCCAGTGGACACGAGAGCAACGCCGCCGTCGCACTGGCGCTACGGCCGACCGACCCCGCCCTGCTGCACTACCGCTCCGGTGGCTTCTACGCCGCACGAGCCGGTCAGGTCACCGGCTCCACACCGATCGCGGACGTCCTGCACTCGGCGACCGCCTCCCGGGACGATCCGATCTCCGGCGGTCGACACAAGGTCTTCGGTCACCGGGCCCTGAACATCATCCCGCAGACCTCGACGATCGCCTCGCACCTTCCCCGGGCGATGGGCATGGCGTTCGCACTGGACCGGGCTGGCGCGGCAAGCGACTATCCTGCCGACGCGGTCGTGGTCTGCAGCTTCGGCGACGCCTCGGCCAACCACTCCACGGCCGCCGGCACGCTCAATGCGGTGGGCTACAGCGCTCACCAGCGCATTCCGGTACCTCTGCTGTTCGTGTGCGAAGACAATGGCATCGGAATCAGCACCCGCTCCCCGCACGGCTGGGTACGACGGATGCTGTCGGCCCTGCCCGGCGTGGACTACGCATACGCAGACGGCACCGACCCTGCTGGCCTGCTGACCACTGCGGCCGACCTGGTGGACCAGGTACGCACCCACCGTCGGCCCGCAGTGCTGCACCTGGGCACCGTGCGGTTCATGGGACACGCCGGCTCGGACGCCGAACTGGCCTACCGGACCCAGGCCGAGATCATCGCCGACTACGCCCGCGATCCGATCCTGGCGACGGCCGCCTTGCTGGCGCACCGGCAGATCCTCAGTCCGACGGAGACCCTCACCCGCTACGAGCACGCCCGCAAGCAGGTGATGGAACAGGCCAACCTGATGTCGGGCCGGATCGAGCGGCTCTCCGACGCGGCGGCGGTGACCGCACCGCTGACCGCCCGCGACGTGGATCGGGTCCGTGCCGCCGCCTGCCGCGGCGGCACCGAACGCGAACGGACTTTCGGCGGCAGACTTCCCGAGTCGCGTGGCCCACTCACCCTGGCTCAGACGATCAACGCGACGTTGCACGACGCCCTGTTGACCTGGCCGCAGGCCCAGGTCTTCGGTGAGGACGTGGCCCGCAAGGGCGGCGTCTACGGTGCCACCCGAGGCTTGCGCAAAGTCTTCGGCGCCAGGCGGGTCTTCGACACGCTCCTCGATGAGCAGGCCATCCTCGGGGTGGCGCTCGGCGGAGCATTGGCCGGTACACTGCCGATCCCGGAGATCCAGTACCTGGCCTATCTGCACAACGCCGAGGACCAGCTCCGCGGCGAGGCCGCGTCGCTGCGCTTCTTCTCCAACGGGCAGTACGCCAACGGCATGGTGGTCCGGATCGCCGGCCTGGCCTACCAGAAGGGGTTCGGCGGGCACTTCCACAACGACAACTCGGTGGCGGTGCTGCGTGACATCCCCGGTCTGGCCTTGGCGGTCGCCTCGCACCCGGCCACCGCACCCGATCTGCTGCGCCAGTGCCTCGCTCTGGCCGAGCAGGAGGGCCGGGTCTGCGTCTTCCTGGAGCCGATCGCCCTCTATCACCGGCGTGACCTGCATGTCGATGGCGACGGCGGCTGGCTCGCCGGCTATCCGACGCCGACGCAGTGGGCGACGACGGACACCGCGCTGGGTCAGGTTCGCACCGTCCGCCCGGGCACCGACCTGGCGATGGTGACCTTCGGCAACGGCCTGCCGATGAGCCTGCGAGTCGCCGACCGGCTCGCCCGCGACCAGCAGGCCGGCACACGGGTCATCGACCTCCAGTGGCTGTCGCCGCTGCCGGCCGCCAGCCTGCGCGCCGCCCTCGACGGCATCCCTCGGGTCCTCGTCGTCGACGAGACCCGCACCAGTGGCGGCGTGTCCGAGGCCGTGGTGGCCGCGCTGGTCGACGGCGGCTTCACCGGCGCGATCTCCCGGGTCAACAGCGTCGACAGCTACGTCCCGCTGGGTCCGGCCGCCGACGCGGTCCTGCTCGGCGAGGACGACGTGCTGGCGGCGGCCCGCGCACTGCTCGGCCGGGCCTGACCTCCCGGCCGCACCGTCACGACGGCGGCCCACCCGGTCCGGGACGGGTGGGCCGCACCCTTGGCGTCCACTGCCGGCGTCCTGGTTGCCGCCCCATCCGACCCGCCGTCCCTGGCACACCAGCACGACGCGACGGCGGTCCGCCCGTGCTGGGGGACCGCCGTCGCGTCGTGGATGGTGCGGGTCAGTACCCCAACGCCGGCTGGCGTTTCTGGCCGGTCAGCGGCTCCCCGGCGAGATACCGATCGAAGTTGTCGCAGAAGTCGGCGTAGAGCCGTTGCAGATTGCCCGAACCACGAAACGACGTGTGCGGGGTGACCGTGGTGTTCGGCAGGCTCCACAACCGGTGCTCGGCGGGAAGCGGCTCCTCCTCGAACACGTCGAGCACCGCACCGGCGATCCGGGCCTGCCGCATCGCGTCGACGAGCGCGTCCTCGACGACGAGCGCGCCCCGCCCGACGTTGACCAGGATCGCGGTCTCCTTCATCGCCGCGAATCGCTCGGCGTCGAAGAAGTACCGGTTCTCCTCGGTCAGCGGCATGGCCAGCACCACCGAGTCGGCCCCCGGCAGCAGCGCCAGGTGATCGGCGTACGGCTCCACCCGGTCGAAGCCCTCGGCCGGGGTGCCGGCACGGTTGACCCCGATCACGGTGACACCCAGTGCCCGCGCCCGCCAGGCGACCTCACGCCCGATCCCGCCGGTACCGAAGACCAGCATGGTGCTGCCGATCAGGTCCCGGCCAACGAGTCGTACCCACTCCTGACGCTCCTGCGCCTCACGCAGCGCCGGGAATCCGCGCTGGTGCAGCAGCACCGCACCGATGATGTACTCGGCGATCGGCACGTTGTAGGAGTTCCCCGAGCGGGTGTAGACGAGCCCTTCCGCCAGGCGGCGGCGCATGATGTCGCCGCCCACCCAGTCGAACCCGGCGGCGGTGATCTGGATCCAGCGCAGCCCGTCGCACTTGCTCAGCAACTCGTCGAAGGTGTCCTCGTTCATCGCGCTGCGCAGGATCACCTCGGCGTCGAGGTACTCCTCGCGCACCGGCTCGTCCTCCGGCACCGGCGTGAACCGGCACTGCGGGTACCGCTCGCGGAGCTGCGGCAGCAAGGTGTCCAGGTTGGGGGTGATCAGGACGTGCGGTCCCGGCGTGGCGACGGTCATGACGACTCCTGCGCCCGCTTCTTCCGCTCGTTGTAGGTCAGGCCGCCCTTGGCCCAGTTGTCGTACGAGACCTCGTAGAGCAGGACGTGGGTGTTCTCGCGCGGCGAACCGTACTTGACCAGCACGTCGGTCAGCTCGGCGATGATCGCGTCCTTGGTCTCCTGGTCACGCTTGCCGATCTCGGCACGGATGATGGCCATCTCAGTTCTCCTTTGTCGTCGCCGCGGACGCCGCGCTGGCGAAGTCGGGGTTGTTGGCGTACTCGGACTTGACCGCCAGGTAGGCGAAGGCGTGCGTGACGCCGGTGCGCAGGACACCGTCGAACACCTCACGGGCCTTGTCGATATCGCCCTCGTGGTAGTACCAGTTACCGAGACCGTAACCCTGGGTCACGGTCTTCAGGTCGTTGCCGTCGCACATCGCCCAGAGTTGGTCGGGGGTGACGTCCCCGGTGTAGAGCTGCATCCGGCCCTCGTAGCCGACGAGGTGGTCCTCCTGGACCAGGGAGATCGCCCGGAAACGGTCGAGGACCTCCTCGGCCTCGGCCGGCCGGCCGAGGCGACGCAGGGCCATGTACTGCCAGTCCTGCGACGCGACGATGCCCTCCTGGTGGCGCGATGACTCCTCGGCGGCCCGGAAGCTGGACAGGCAGCCCTCGAAGTCGCCGATCAGGTACTGGGCGACGCCGAGGTGATACCAGATGCCGGCGTGCAGTGTGGTGTTGTACCGGTCGAGCACGTCGGGGTTCCGGGCGGCCATGGTGTCGGTGAGGTGCTGCGGGCGTACCTGCTCGGGTCGGCCGAGAATCAGGCTGACGACGTCCTTCTCGACCTCGGGCTGGTACATCTCGTACTCGTCCTCGACGCCGGGGAGCTGATCGGCCGCAGCGCGCAGGTCCTCGATGGCCCCGGCGTAGTCGCCGATCGAGATGCGGCGGTGTCCCCGGAAGCGCAGCAGTCGTGCGCTGCCCGGCTCCTGTGCGAGCGCCTCGGTGAGCAGAGCCACCGATTCCTCGTGCTTGTTGAGGTAGCCCTTGAGTCGGGCGGCGATGATGTAGCGGTCGGTCAGTGGTACGGACGTCATGAGCTGCCTTTCGTCACAGGGGGTGGCGGGGGCGTCGGTGTGCCGGCACCCCCGCCACGACCCGTCAGCGGTCGAGCCAGATGTTGCGGTAGAAGCGGTACGTCGGGGTCGGGTCGCCCTTGTAGCCCATGACGTCGGCCTGCACCACGTCGAAGTCCGCGTTCAGGAAGGTCATCGCGACCGGCCCACGCTCGGCCAGGATCTTCTCGGCCTGCTGGTAGAGCGCCGCGCGCTTGTCCTTGTCCAGTTCCGAGCGGGCCTGGACGACCAGGGCCTCGTACTCGTCGTCGCTCCAGTTGCCGTAGTTGAGGCCGCCGCCCTTCAGGAAGCTGGCGGTGAAGCGCTCATCCGGGTCATAGGTCAGGCCGAAGCCGGACTGGTACATGTCGAAGTCGGCGGACTTCGTCTTCGTGTCGGCGATGGTCGACTCGACCGACTCGATGGTCACCTTGATCCCGATCTTGGCGAGTTGCTGCTGCTCGACCTCTGCCGAGCGCACCTGGAACGCCGAGGTGGCGATCACCATGAGCTTGGCCTCGAAGCCGTCCGGGTAGCCCGCCTCGGCCAGCAGGGCCTTTGCCTTCTCCACATCGGCCTGGCCGTAGATCGGGTCCTGCACGGCGCCGAAGCGGTCCGGCGGCAGGTAGCCCGCGTTCAGCGGGGTGCCGTAGCCGGAGTTGGCCACGTTCAGGATCTCCTGCCGGTCGAGGGCCAGGAAGATGGCCTGCCGGACCTTCACGTTGTCGTACGGCGCCTTGGAGGTGTTGAGCCGCAGGTGCAGGGAGAGCGAGCCGGAGCCGCCGTACCACTTGAGCTTCTCGTCGCTCTTGAGCGCGTCGATGAACTCGGGCGCCGGACGCCAGAGGAAGTCGACCGTCCCGCTGCGGACCGCCGCCGCCCGGGCGTTGTCGTCCGGGTTGAAGGTGAAGTCGATCCCGTCGAGGTACGGAACACCCTGCTCCCAGTACTGGGTGTGCTTGTCGAGCTTGATCGCCTGGCCCGTGACCCGCGAGGCGAGCTTGAACGGCCCGCTACCGCCGTCGACGCTGCCGTTGAGGCCACCGGCCTCGACCACGGTGCGGTCAACGATGGAGGACGCCGCCGTGGAGAGCAGGGTCAGGATGGCGGCGTTCGGCGCCGACAGCTTCATCTCGACGGTGCGCTCGTCGGGCGCCTGCACCGAGGCGATGCTCTCGTAGCTTCGGGCGCGAGGCGCCCGGGTCGCCGGGTCCTTGATCCGTTCGATCGAGTACTTCACATCCGCCGCGGTGACCTTGCGCCCGCTGTGGAAGAACGCGTTGTCGCGCAGCTTGAACGTCACCGTCAGGCCGTCGGCGCTCTGCTCCCACGACTCGGCGATAGCCGGCTTGATCTCGCCCCGGTAGGACTGCACCAGTGACTCGTAGATCTGCTCGTTGATGACGAAGGCCGAGGTCTCCGACATCCGGTGCGGGTCGAGTTCGTTGGCGTCCAGCCGGATCATGACCCGCAGCCGGCCACCGGACTTCGGTGTACCGGACGGCTGAGAGTCATCCTCCAGGCGCACGTTGGCGGTCAGACCGTCGTTGGATCCGCTGTCACCGTTGGTGGACGGAGGCTCACCACCCCCGCAGCCGGCGGCGAGCGCCGAGATGACGCCCACTGCCAGCACCTTGGTCAAAATTCGAGTACGCATGAGTCTCCTTCGCTGGTATCACAATCAGCGCTCAAGGTCAGGCCGGCTTCCACGTCTCCCCGTAGACCCGAAGCCAGTTGCCGCCGAGGATCTTGGTCACGTCCTCCGGCGAGAAGCCGCCGTCGAGCAACGCGGTGGTGAAGTTCGGGAAGTCACCGGCGTCGTCCATGCCGATCGCACGCCGCTCGTTCCATCCGAAGTCGCCGAGGAGGTTCTGCTGCTCCCTGGAGTTCGACTGCGCGATGGCTTTCAACTGTGCGATCCGCATCGGCTCGGTCCACGTCTCGTCGTAGTCGGTGGCGATGGCGACGTGGTCCACGCCCGCCACCTCCACCACGCGGCTGACGTGCTCGACGAAGCGGACCAGATCCGGACGCCGGGACGGGGCCTCCGGGTAGTACAGGAACCCTGACAAGGTGGTGATTCCCATGACGCCGCCCTGCTGCCCGAGGGTGCGCAGATAGTCGTCGGACTTGGCCCGGATGTGCGGCGACATGGCGTCACAGAAGGAGTGGGTGACCACCACCGGCTTGCTGGACGTCTCCATGGCGTCCAGGCCGGTGCGCTCGCCACAGTGTGAGACGTCGACCAGGATGCCCAGCTCGTCCATGGCCTGGACGAAGCGACGACCCCGGTGCGTCAGGCCCGCGTCTGTCTCCTCGCCACAGCCCGCGCCGAGCAGGTTCTGCCGCTGGTAGGTCAGTTGCAGGATGCGGACACCCAGGTCGTAGAAGGTGCCCAGCAGGTCGAGGTCGACCCCGATCATCTCCGTGTCCTGCGGGCCGAAGATGACGGCCTCCTTGCCTTCGGCCTTGGCCCGATGGATGTCGTCGACGGTCAGTGCGAGCAGAACGTCGTCGGGGTGTTCGTCGATCCACCGACGACACCGGTTCACCTCCCGCAGCGCGGTTACCGTGTCGGCGTACGGCCTGGTGACGGTGTGGTTGACGGCGGTGACGCCGCCTCGCCGAATCCGGTCGAGGTGGGCGTCGCTCAGTTCGATGACGGTGCTGCCGTCCACCACGGTGGCAGTGGCGTGCAGCTCGGTCGCCGAGACTGCGGAAGTGTGCGTGGCAGCAGTGTTCACGTCATCTCCAGGATCATCGAAAAGATGCTGTGACCCTACGAGTGACGCCACTTCCTGTCTATAGACCTAAGACCTTCGTCGGATAACCGTTCAGAAACGACGAGATTCGTCGCTTCCATGGATCGATACGTGCCGCCGCCGCGCCCTCTGGGACAAAAGCCAACAGAAAGGGCACACTCCTCCGGATCACCCCAGCCCTTCCGCCAGTTGGCGTCAGCGTCACCAACGCAGGTCGTGTAGCGGCGACTACGACGCACCGCCGGACAGTTGCGCAGGGACTGAACCTTGGCTCCGGATTCCGCCGCAGCGGTGAGCCCGGCGCCGGCACCGGCCTCAGGCGACGCGTGTCCGCAGGCGCACCGGCGGATCGTCGCCGGCCGGGAGCCATTCACGTCGCGTCGGCTGCCGTGTGACCCGCAGGCGGGCGCGAGCCAGGAGAAGAAATATGACACAAGGTGTCAGGATTTGGGTGGAGCATGGGTTCATCGGTCGGCGCCGGTGACAGGCGCGGACCAGGCACCGAACAGATACGGAGAGACAAGGACCTCCATGCGCGAAACCCCAGAAGATCTCGAAAAGCTCCAAGCCCTCCTGGACGCCTCCCTCGCCGCCTCCACCGCCCACCTCCGCTCGATCATCAACACCGCCCGCACACTGAACGCGGAGCAGCTCACCCAGGTCCTCACCGGCATGTGCACCCTCGCTCTGGCGAGCGTGACGGCGAAGGGCGAGCCACGGATCAGCGGGGTGGACGGGCACTTCCTGCGCGGCAGGTGGCACTTCGGCACGGCGCCCGACGCCGCCAAGGCGCGCCATCTCGCGGCGCGGCCCGCCGTCAGCGCCGCACACATGCGCGGTGAGGACCTCGGCGTCTTCACGCACGGCACGGTGGAGATCCTCAACCCCCGCAACGGCGACCAGGCCACGGACTGGCCGGACGTACTCGCGTACCTGAAGGACTTCTACGGCGACGACCTCTTCGACTGGGACAACGACGTGGTCTACTACCGGCTGCATCCGCACTGGATGACCGTCTACGCCCCAGACACCGCAAAGCTCACCGCGGCGTCCCAGCCCTGATCCACAGCACGAGCCGACCGACACGCGTCCAAGACCCGCTTCGTCAGAGGTCTCGCCACCCCCTAGCCAAGGGCGAACCGTTCGAGCCGGGAGGAGCCGGCCAGGCGCGTCTTGCTGCCACCACCCACGGCGCTACCACTTCAGTCCGTTGCTCCGGGATGACCCGCCGGGCACGCTTCTGGGGGTCTCGGTCGTCTGAGCCGGCACCGGGACGGGGCGACAGGTGCCGTGTCGCCCCGTCCACGGCGGCGGTGGCGGTCGGTGCGGCATCAACGGCACCGACCGCTGTCATCAGGTCGGCAACAGGTTCTCGGGGAGGTCCTGGTAGGCGACCGGGCGGAGGAAGCGGTTGATCGCCATGGTTCCGACGGAGGTGGAGCGCGCGTCCGAGGTGGCGGGGTACGGGCCGCCGTGCACCGTCGCCGGTCCCACCTCGACGCCGGTCGGCCAGGCGTTGTAGACGATGCGGCCGGCACGGCGCTCGAGTACCGGCAGCAGGCTCGCGGCCAGCGCGTGGTCGTCGGGGTCGGCATGCAGGGTGGCGGTGAGCTGCCCGGCAAGGTGCCGGGCCACCTGGATCAGATCGTCGGGGTTGGCGCAGCTCACGAGGACGGACGTGGCGCCGAAGACCTCTTCCTGCAGACGCGGCTCGGTGAGCAGCGTCTTGGCGTCGGTGTGATAGATGGCGGGTACGCCGGCGGCGTGGGTGGGGTTCGCGGTTCCCTGGGCGAGCAGACTGACTTCCGGGATTCCGGCCAGTTCCGTCTGTCCGGCCCGGTACGCCTCGGCGATGGCGCTGGTCAGCATGGTCTGCGCGGGCTGCTCGCGCAGCATTTCGACCAACGTCTCGCGGAAGGCGTCGAGTTCGGATCCTTCCACGGCGAGCACCAGGCCGGGATTGGTGCAGAACTGGCCGGCGCTGGCGGTGAGCGAGGCGACGTATCCGGCGGCGATGTGGTCGGTGGCGGCGGCGAGGCGGTGCGGCAGGAGGAAGACCGGGTTGATGGCGGACATCTCGGCGTAGACCGGGATGGGGATGGGACGGCGTTGGGCCAGGCTGGTCAGGGCGGTGCCACCGGCACGGGATCCGGTGAACCCGACAGCGGCGATCCGTGGGTCGCCGACCAACTGCGCGCCGGTCTCGTTGCCGTCACCGAACACCAGAGAGAACACGCCGTCGGGCAGGTCGGCCTGCCGCGCGGCGTCGGCGACACAGGCGCCGACCAGCTCACTGGTGCGTAGGTGGGCGAGGTGTCCCTTGACCACCACAGGGCAACCGGCAGCCAACGCCGATGCGGTGTCACCGCCCGCGACGGAGAACGCCAGCGGGAAGTTGGAGGCGCCGAAGACCGCGACCGGGCCGAGCGGTATGAGCCGCGACCGCAGCTCCGGTCGGGGCAGCGGGGTCCGGTCTGGCTGGGCCGGAACGTGTCGGGGGTCGCGCCATTCGGGCGTGCCGAGCAGGCTGGCGAACATGCGTAGCTGGCCGGCGGTGCGGGCCAGTTCGGTGCGGGCACGTGCCTCGGCGAGGCCGGTCTCCAGGACGACGGCGCTGACGATCTGTGCGCTGTGCTCCTCCAGGTTGGTGGCGATGCCGGTGAGGAAGGCGGCCCGGTGCCGGTCAGGTCTGGCGCGGTAGGCGTCGAAGGCCGCCTCCGCCCGCCGGCATGCCTCCGTCACGGCGGTGCCGTCGTCCATGCCGTACGGCGGGTCGAGTTCCTCGCCGTTGTGCGGGTTGCGCGAGCGGCGGGGCGGTGCCTGGCCCCGGACGCGGTCGGCACCGATGAACATCTCGCCGGTCAGCTGAATCTTCCCGGGTGCGGTCACGGCTGCTCCTTGCCCTCGGCGAGGCGGGCCGGGTCGGGCAGCAGCTCGCGCTCTCCGGGGTCGCGGTGCACGGCGAGCGCCCAGAACAGCAGGGCGATCCCGACGGCTCCGGCGTCCGGGGTGCCGACGGCGCGGTCCCCCACGTAGCTGGCGCGTCCCATCCGGGGCTGCAAGTCCGCGGTGGCGTGGGCGTGCCGCGCCGCCGACCTGGCGACGGCGGGCCAGTCCAGCGGTACGGGCTTGTCGCGGATATCGGCGAGGGTCGGCGCGAGGCAGTCGACCATGGTGCGGTCGCCGACCTTGGCCTCACCGACACGCTCGATCGCGGCGAGCCCGTCGGCCAGGCCGTCGCGGAGCGCGGTGTCGGTGTCGCCGTGTTCGGCGAGGTGGGGGGCGATCGCCTGTAGCAGCAGCCCGATGAGTGGACCACTGGTGCCACCCACGTGGTCGAGGAACCAGGTGGCGGCGATGCTGACCTCGGTGGCGAGGTCCGCGTCGTCGGGTATCCGGGCGACGGCGCCGCGCAGCCCGTCGCGGAGGTTGTCACCGAAGTCGCCGTCGCCGGCGACCTGGTCGATTCGGGTCAGCTCGGCGTGTGCGGCCTCGGCCGCGTCGAGGTAGGTCCGCATCAGCATCGTCGGTCTCATTTCCGGAGGGCGGCGGTCCACGCTGGGGCGTTCCAGAGTTCGGCCCAGTCGTCGTCCAGCAGCGTGACGGTGATGGAGAAGCCGCGCATGTCCAACGCCGGCGACCAGGTGCCGACGAGGCTGCCGGTGGTGGAGACGCCGCGGTCGGCGAGGGTGTCGACGGTGCGCGCGAAGACGTTGTAGAGCTCGATGGCGGTGGTGCCGCCGAGCCCGTTGACCAGGACGAGGGCTCGGTCCCCCGCCGGGAGGCCGGCGAGCACGTCGTCGACCATGCGATCGACCAGTTCCTCCAGCGGTGGTCGGGCGATGCTGCGTCGGGCGCGTTCGCCGTGGATGCCGACGCCGTACTCGACCTGACCGGGTGGCAGGACGAAGCCGGGTTCGCCGGTGACGTGGGAGGTGTGCGCGGCGGAGGCGACGGCGATGCTGCGCGAGCGGGCCACGACGGCGCGTCCGAGCCGGGTCAGCGCATCGAGGCCGAGACCCTGGTCGGCGGCGGCACCGAGTAGTTTCTCGGTCAGCACCGTCGCACCGGTGCCGCGCCGGCCCGTACCGGTCTGGTCACTGTCGGTGGCCACGTCGTCGTCGACGAGCACCCGCTCGACCCGGATGCCATCGTGCCGCAGCCGCTCGGCGGCGATGCCGAAGTTGATCCGGTCACCGGTGTAGTTCTTGACCACGTGCAACACACCGTCGGGACCGGCCACCGCTCGGCTCGCCTCGTAGATCTGCCGGTTGTGCGGCGAGGCGAACACCTTGCCGGGCACGGCGGCGTCGAGCATTCCGGTGCCGACGAGTCCGACGTGCAGGGGTTCGTGACCGGAACCGCCGCCGGAGACGATGCCGACTCGGCGGCGTGGGTCGCGGTTGACCGCGACCACGTACCCGGGCTCTGGGTGGAGTGTGACGATGTCGCGGTGGGCGTGGGCGAAGCCGAGCAGCGCTCGGTCGACGTAGTCCGCCCTGGAGGTGAAGAAGGCTTCGGCCATGTCCTGGTCTCTCAGTTCCGGCCCGCCGGCTGCGCCGTGTCGGCCCGTCGTGACGACGGGACGGCGCGGCCGTCGTTCGGCGGGGTGGGGTTCGGCGGGGTGCCCGGAGGGGCCATCGACCCGCGAATGATCATCTTGGCCGGCAACACGACGTCGCCGAGGTCCTGTTCGCCGTCGAGCATCCGCAACAACAGGTCGGCGGCGTATCGGCCCATCTCGTATGCGGGCTGGTCGATGGCGCTGATCGGCGGGTCCACCAGAGGGAAGAGGGTCATGTCGTCGAACGCCAGCAGGCTGATGTCGGTGGGGATGCGCAGTCCGGCCCGCCGGATCGCCTTGAGCGCGCCGACGGTGACGAGGTTGTTGAAGCAGAACACGGCGGTCGGCCGTGGGTCGAGCGCGAGCAGTTCGTCCATGGCCCGGAGCCCACCCTCCTCGCCGAGGTGGCCGTGCCGGATGTACTCGTCGGGCAGGCTCAGCCCGGCGTCGCGGTATGCCAACCGGAACCCGGACAGGCGCTGGCAGGCGGTGTCGAAGTCACGCGGACCGGAGATCATCGCGACCCGTTGGTGCCCCATGTCGAGGAGTTCCCCGATGGCGCCCCGGGTCACCTTACGGTTGTCGGTGCGGACCAGCGGGGCCTTGATGCCCCGGGGCCGCCGGTCGACGAGAACCAGCGGCCCCTGGGTGGCGCCGAGCGCTGCGGTGAACCGCTCGTCGGTGCCGACGGTCGTGGCGGCAAGACCGGCGAGGGTCCCGTCCTGGAACGAGGTGAGCAGGTGGCGTTCCCGTTCCGGATTGAGGTGCGAACTGGCGATGACGCAGTGATAGCGCGCCTGCGCGGCACGGTCCTCAAGCCCTTGCGCGACCTGGGCGTAGAACGGGTTGGTGATGTCCGGGACGAAGAGGCCGAGCAGATTGGAGTGGCCGCG
Source organism: Micromonospora sp. NPDC049900 (assembly GCF_044461025.1). Taxonomy (NCBI): domain Bacteria; kingdom Bacillati; phylum Actinomycetota; class Actinomycetes; order Micromonosporales; family Micromonosporaceae; genus Micromonospora; species Micromonospora sp. NPDC049900. The sequence goes on along the minus strand of NZ_JBITKM010000012.1, from coordinate 23,596 downwards.
CGACAGGGCACGGGCGGCGGCGCTGGGTACGTAGTCCAGGCGTCGCGCCGCCTCCCTGACCTTGGCCTTCGTCGCGTCGGTCACCGACACTTCGTCCCGCAGGGCGCGGGTCACGGTCGCGGTGGAGACGCCGGCCAATCTGGCCACGTCCCGGATTCCTGCCACCAGAAGGCTCCTTGTTCCAGTCTGTGGGGAGTTCCCACAGGTACAACGTGCGGGCGACGCCCGTCAATCACTCGGCGAGGACACCGGCTTCTACCAGCGCGCCCCGGACCGCAGTCTCCTCCGCCGCGCTGACCGGCGTGAGGGGGTGTGCGCCCAGGCCACCGTCGCGTCCCTGCATCCGTAGTGCGGCCTTGATGCGTACGGTCATGTTCGGACCGTCGACGGCCCGCCAGATCGGCAGCAGCTTGTTGTGGATGTCCAGTGCCGTCTTGTGGTCGCCGGCCCGCACCGCGTTCCACTGTTCGACGCAGAGCTGCGGGACGACCGTCAACGTCGCGCTGATCGCTCCGCCGGCACCGAGCAGGTAGGCCGGATAGAGCAGGTCGTCGACGGCGGTGAAGACGACGCCCTCGGTCGGCGCCGCCTTGAGCAGGTCGGCGAGCTGGTGGATGTCTCCACCGGACTGCTTGACGCCGACGACCCCGGGGACCTCCTGGATGACCCGGTAGACCGTGGTGGCCGGGATCAGTGCGTACGGGATCACGTTGTAGATGATGACCGGCAGTCCGGTCTGCTCGCTGATCCGCCGGTAGTACTCGACGGTGGTGTCCTCGTCGGGCTGGAACAGGTAGTGCACCGGGGTGACCTGCAGGGCGTCGACCCCGACCTCTTTCAGCGCGAGACCGTAACGGATCACCTCGGCGGTCGAGTCGCGGATGATGCCCGCGATGACCGGTACGGCACCGGCGGTCTCCTCGACGGCGATCCGGGCGACGGTGACCGACTGGTCGATGGAGAGCATCTGCCCGTCGCCGGTGGAGCCGGTCACGCACAGTCCGTGTACGCCAACGGTCAGGTGGAAGCGGATCTCCCCGCGCAGTGCCTCGACATCGATGTTCTCGTCCGCGTCGAACGGTGTCACGAGCGGCGGGATGATCCCGGTGAAGCGGGGGGTGGCGGCCTGAGCCATGTGCGACCTCTCTCAGCGAGCGATGTTACCGGTTACAGCAATGGGAGCCTTATCCATCCGAGCGCGGATGTCAACCACCGCGTTAAGGGCTCATGACGTGCTCTTTTCGCGTCTGCTCTTGACATCCGCCGGAACCTGACGTGATCGTGTAACCGATAACACTCCTGCTCACCGACGCATCGGTTCCCCGGATATCCGCTCATCCACCCCGAACCCCCGAGGACGACCATGAGCCGCAATCACCACCGAGCGAGGCTTGCCGTCACCGCCGCAGCGATGGCCGGAGGGCTCGCGCTGCTCGCCGCCTGTAGCCCACCCACCGCAGGTGGCCAGAACACCCGCGGCGACGACGGCGGCCCCATCACCCTGACCTTCTGGACCAACCTGACGGTCAACACCCAGGCCGCCGCCGTGCAGCGACAGGCCGAGAAGTGCGCCACCGACCAGGACGACGTCACCGTCTCCTTCGAAGCCGTCCCCTTCGACAGCATGTATCCGAAGATGGTCACCGGCTTCAAAGCGGGCAACGGCCCCGACATCATGAACACCATCGAGGGAGGCGTGGCCGCCGCACAGGCCGGCGACTTCATCGTCCCCGTCGACGACGTCGTGGACAGGCACGGCCGCGACGACTTCATCCCCTCCTACCTGCGTGCCGTCAGCAAGGACGACAAGACGTGGGCGGTACCCGACTGGGCCCTGCACCAGGAGGTCTGGTACCGCAAGGATCTCTTCCAGGCCAAGGGCATCGCGATCCCCCGGTCATGGCCGGAGCTGCTCGCCGCCGCCAAGCAGCTCGACGACCCGGCGGCCGGCGTGCGCGGCTTCGCCGTACCGATGGGCTCGGCACTGGTCGCCCCGCAGACCTACTACCAGTTCCTCTACGCCAACGGTGTGCACACCTTCGATCCGCAGACCGGTGAGTACGCGCTCGACCGCGACCGGGCCAAAGCCATCGAGGCCACCAGGTTCATGCTCGACCTCTATGCCGCGGCCTCCCCGCCCGAGTCGCGTACCTGGTCATGGAACGACTTCCGGACCAGTTTCGCCCAGGGCAAGCTCGCCATGGTGCTCGACTTCGGCGCCGTCGTCGGTCTGGCCGCCGAGCAGAACCCGCAGATGCTCGACAAGATGAGCGTCTTCCCCCTGCCCGGCCCGACCCAGGCGACCGCGCCGCGGGGCTCGATCGGTGGCGGCTACTTCTACATGGTCGGCAAGAGCAACGACCGTCGCGAACAAGCCGCCAAGACCCTCGTGCAGTGCATGATGCAGCCGGACCTGGCAGCGGAACGCGTCAACACCCGTCCGGTCTTCGCCCTGCCCGCGACGAACAGCGCCGCAGCCTCGACCACCTACACCGGCAACGAGACCGTCCTGCGCTTCCAGACCGAGATCCAGACGATCCGGGAGCAGATCCTGCCGGAGTGGTACCGATACGGCATGGAGGCGGGCCTCAACCAGCTCGCCGGCCAGATCGAGGCCACCACCTTCGTCGGCGACCAACTCCAGTCGGCCGCCGCCGGCACCATCACTCCGGAACAGGCGTTCGACGCCATCAACGCCGAGATGAAGCGTCTCGCCAACGTCAGCTGATTGGTGCTCCGATCCCGATGACTCCCGTATTCCTCACGCGGACGCTCACCGGACGGCAGCAGCGCGCGGGCATGGCCTTCGCCGTGCCCGCCGCACTGCTCTTCGCGGCGATCCTGGCCTATCCGATCTTCGAGAGCTTCCGCACCTCGCTGTTCTCCATCAACCTGCTGACCGGCGACGCCGAGTTCGTGGGCCTCGACAACTACACGGCGATCGCCAGCGACCGGCCGCTGCTCACCACCATCGGCAACACGCTGCTGTGGACAGTGCTCTCCCTCGTCGGCCAGCTCGGCCTCGGACTGATAGCGGCGCTGCTCATCGACGCGGACTGGCGTGGCATGCGGTGGATCCGCCAGTTGCTGCTGATCCCGTACGTGGTTCCGGTCATCGCCACCGCCCTGATCTGGCAGTGGATGCTCGATGGTCACTACGGCATCGTCAGCGGCAACCTACAGTCCTGGGGGTGGCTGCCCGACGGCGCGACTCCCCTCGGCCTGGAGGGTTCGGCGCTGTTCACCGTCATCCTGGTCAACATCTGGCGCGGTTTCCCGTTCGCGATGCTCGTCTACTGGGCCCGGATGCAGGGCATCGACAAGGGACAGTACGAGGCGGCGCGGGTCGACGGCGCCGGCCCCTGGCGGGAGTTCGTGCACGTGACCCTGCCCAACCTACGCTCGGCCACGCTCGCGCTCCTGGCGCTGCGCGGCATCTGGACACTGATGTACTTCGAGCTGGTCTGGCTGCTCAGCCGTGGCGGACCGGCCGGGGCGAGCGAGGTGCTCTCCACCTACATCTACAAGGTGTTGATGGGCGAATTCCAGATCGGCTACGCCGCGGCCATCGCCTCCTCCGTCGGCCTCTTCCTCGCCGCTGCCGGCCTGGCGGGCTGGCTCGTCATGCGCACCAGGAGACGCCATGCCTAGAAACAGCAGACCCACTCCCGGCCGGGTCGCCGCCGTCGCCGGACGGGTGGTGGCCCTCACCCTGATCGTCTTCTTCGCGGTCGGCCCGCTGCTCTGGATGGCGCTGAGTTCGGTCCGGCCGGCCACGGAACTGTTCCAGAGTGACCCGTCACTGATCCCGTCCCAGTTGACCGCGGACTGGTACCGGGAGGTCTTCGAGGGCAGCGAGGCGGTGCGCTGGTTCCTCAACAGCTTCCTCGTCGCCGTGGCCACCACCGTCATATCCCTGCTCGTCGGCACCACCGCCGGCTATGCCGTCAGCCGTTTCCAGTTCCCCGGCCGCCGAGTCCTACTCGTCTGTCTGAGCGTGTCGTACCTGTTCCCGGCCATCCTGCTGCTGGTCCCGTTGTACCTCGCGCTGTCCGCACTCGGGCTGGTAGGTGGCCTGGTCGGCGTCACCATCGCCCACCTGACCATCACACTGCCGCTGACCACCTGGCTGATGAAGTCGTTCGTCGAGGCGGTCCCCCGCGAGCTGGAGGAGGCCGCCTGGGTCGACGGTCTCGGGTACCTGCGCGCCTTCCTCACGGTGACGCTGCCGCTGCTGCGCACCGGCCTGGCCACCACTGCCATGTTCTCGTTCATCCTCTCCTGGGACGAGTACCTCTTCGCCAGCGTCATCGCCCAGGGTCGCAACGTCACCGCCCCGGTCGCGATGGCCGGCTTCGTCACCTCGTTCGACATCCGCTGGGGCGCGATCATGGCCCTCAGCACTCTGGTAACAATCCCCGTCGTGGGACTCTTCCTCGTACTCCAGCGCTACTACGAGAAGGGCCTCACCGCCGGCAGCGTGAAAGGCTGAGCGTGTCACCCGAGAATCACGTCCTCACCCCTCAGGTCCTCGTGGTCGGTGCCGGCTCGGCCGGCACCGCCGCCGCGATCGCCGCTGCCGAGACCGGCGCCGACACCCTGCTGGTCGAGGCCACCGGCCACGTCGGAGGCACCCTGGCACGCCAACTGTTGGAGCACAGCGCCGGTTTCCACGACGCCGCCGGTAACCAGGTCACCGGCGGCATCGGCCAGCGGATCATCGCCCTGCTCCAGGAGTACGGCGGCTCACCCGGCCACATCCCCGACGACGTCAAGTACACCGCCACCCGCACCCCGGTCAACCACGCCGAACTGTCCATGTGCGAGGCCATCCTGTTGCGCCGAGCCGGAGTCCGGCTCCTGCTCAACACGGTCGTCGTCGCCGCGCAGACCGCGCAGGGCGAGCACGGTAAACAGGTCACCGGGGTCGTGGTGGAGTCAGCCGGCCTCGGGCGCGCCCTGATCCGTCCGGAGGTGGTCGTGGACTGCTCCGGCGACGCCGTCGTCTTCGCACTCGCCGGGGCGAGCTTCCAGACCGACCGCATCAGCTCCACCCAGCCGGCGTCCCTACTGCTCAAGCTCGGCGGCGTCCAGTACGCGCCGCTGCTGACGTACGCGCGGGACAACGCCGACGACTTCCGTCCCGATAGCCACATCGGCACGCCCAGCGACGAACACGTGAACCTCTGGGGCTTCGGCCGCCTGCTCGACCAGGGCCACCGCGAGGGACGGCTCTCCTGGCGGCGCACCGAACTCCACCTGGCCGGCTGGCCGAGGCGTGCCGAGGCGGTACTCAACCTGACCCGCACTCCGATCGACCCCGCCGGCAGTCGTCTCGGCGACGCCTACCTGACGCTCGCCGAACAGGTCATGCAGACGGTGGACTGGTTTCGTCGATACGTACCCGGCGGGTCCGACGCATACCTGGTCGACGTATCAGACCGGGTGGGAGTGCGGGAATCGCGGCGGATCAAGGGACTCACCACCCTGCGCGAGGAGGACGTCAAAGGCGGTCGCCGCAGTCCCGACAGCATCGGGCAGGGAGCCTTCCCCATCGACGTGCACGACAGCAACTCGCCAGGGCTCTCCCACACCGACGGCCTGACCGCCGCCTACGACATCCCGTACGGAATCCTCGTCGGCCACGACCACGACAATCTCCTCGCCGCCGGCCGATGCGTGTCGAGCACCCACGAGGCCAACGGCTCGGCCAGGATCACCGCCACCTGCTTCACCACCGGCGAAGCAGCCGGCACGGCGGCGGCCCTGGCCGTCCGGCACCGCACGAACCCCCGCCACCTCGACGTCGCACAACTCCAAGCGGTGCTCCGCCAGCGCGCAGTGATCGGAGCCCGTTGATCAGGCATGAGTTGTCCGCCCGATGCATGAGTCGACGGGACGATCACGCGCCAGGGTAACGCAGGTGTGGGGTGTCACTCGCGGGTGAGTCCCGGCGGTAGCGCGTCTTCGTCGGGTCGGACCTGGCGGGCGTTGGCCAGAGGATTCTGTGGGAGGGTGTTGAGCAGCGGTTCCGGGCCACCGACGCAGGTCCAGGTGTCGTCCCAGAGTGCGGAGACCAGCCATGACCGATCGGCGGGGAAGAACAGGTCGGGTAGTGATCCGTCACCGTGGCGCATGTGACCGGTCCGCCAGGTGAGGGCCTGCTCGGGTCCGGCCTCGACCAGCACGTAGGACCAGTTCCAGTAGAGCGACACCCTGGGGGCGTGGGGGAAGACGATGTCGTGGGGTCCGGTGTCGAGATAGGCCAGCCACCAGTGCTGGCCGGGGGTCTGTGCGGTGAGGTCCTGGACCAGGGCGTGTTCATAGGCGGCGACGGTGACGCCGTCGGGCTGGTGGGTGGTGGAGTAGGCGGCGAAGATCGGGGGGATTGCGGTGGTGATCGAGATGCCGGCAGTGGTGTGACCGGCGATCCACTCCACGTCGGCGGCGGTGCCGATCCGCCACTGCCGCCCGTCCTTGTTGACCTGCATACCGGTATTCAAGCCGCTACGGTGACGGTCGGCGCGGGAAACAGGGTTTCCTCGGCGTGGCCGGCAGCCTTTGTGACAGCCGCGAAGTGTCGATTGAGGTGGGGGACTTTGCGATGAGCGGTCCGTGACCGAGCATTGTGCATGCGGCCATCGCCAGCATCGACGACTCTGGTGCCGCGCGGGATACTGATTCCTTCCCGGGCGTTGTCACGGGTCTTCCTGAGTATCCACGTCTGCGATGTCGTCGAGCAGGCAGGGCTCCACCGTCAGAATGGTGTCGCCGCCCCACCGACTCCGGACGCGACCACGACCCGTGTGCCATCCTCCCGGGTCACGGATCGTCGCAACGGCCACACCTCTCAGCCGTGCCCTCGATCGGTGCGATTCGGCCCACCGCCTCAGGCTGACTGTCGCGACGACGAGGCATGCCTCCGCAGAGCCGGTTGACCGAGGGGTCCCCGTCTACCTCGCGGCGCGTGCCGTCTGCCGCTGTGCGCGGGCGATGCCGTCGTGTGCGCGATCCTGCTCGTCCCGGTCCCCGGTCGCGGTGACGATCGACAACGCGGCAGCGTACCGGGCCACGGCGTCGGCGGTGCGGCCCATTGCCGCCAGCACGTCGCCGAGATTGTTGAGCGCGCTCGCCTCCCCGTAGGCGTGCCCGATCGAATTCAGGATGCGGATCGACTCCGTCAGATCATCGACCGCGCGGGCGTGGTCACCACGGATGCCCCGCACCCGGCCCAGGTTGCTCAGCGCCACGGCCTCGCCGTAGACGTGCCCGGTCGCCCGGAAAATCTCGTGTGCCGCCGCCAGGTGCCCGGCCGCCTCGTCGTGCCGCTCGAGGCTGGCGCAGACGTCACCGAGGTTCGTTCGGGCCATCGCCTCGCCGACCGTGGCGCCGACCTCCCGGAACAGCACGGCGGCCCTGGACAATTCGTCGTACGCCTCACCCAGGTGACCCGGGCGGTTGTCGGCGTTACCCAGGTTGACCAGCACGGACGCCTCGCCGTACCGGTCACCCGCCTGGCGGTAGGCGGCGAGCGCGGCCCGCTGGAGGGCGTCGGCGTCGCGGCCGAGGCGTTCATGCACGATGCCGAGGTTGGACAGTGCCCGGGCGACGCCGAGCGCGTCGCCGCACCGGTTCAGGATTGCGACCGCCTCGGCCAGGTGCGTCTCGGCGAGCTCGTAGCGACCGCGCAGACGGTGCACGGCACCGATGTCGGTCAGCGCGCGGCCGTGCCGCACCGGGTCGCCGCTGTGCCGGGCCGCCTCAAGCGCGTGGCCGTGCAGTGCTTCGGCGTCGGTGTACCGGCCGCCCTCCAGGTGGCGGTAGAGCGTGGCGGCGAGGTCGGCCGGGTAGTGGGGTCGGCCGTGTTCCAGCGCGGCAGCGGCGGTCGCGACGAGGCCGGACAGTTCCGCGTCCAGCCAGTTCCGGGCGGCGGCGTCGTCGGTGAAGCCCGCTGCGCGGGTCACGGCGGGGCGGTGGGCGCGGTCCGCCGGGTGCAGCCGGTCCATCGCCGCCGCGGCGGTCGCGAGGAGGTGGGTGTGCAGCCGGTCCAGCGCGGCACCGGCCTCGTTGGCGGCGGCCAGCTCGCCGGCGTACGCACGCAGCAGGCCGTGCATGCCGTACCGTCCCGGCCGGTCGGCGCGTAAGAGATGTTTGCGGGCCAGCAGTTCCAGATGCCGTACGGTATCGGTGAGGGGCGCGTCGGCCATCGCGGCGGCGGTGTCGGCGGCGAACGAGGGGCCGGGATGCAGCCCGAGGCGGCGGAACAGCCGGGCCGCCTGCGGCGGGAGCTGCAGATAGGACCACGAGAAGACCACCCGCACGGTCGACCGCAGGTCCCCGCCCGGATCCAGCGACCGCAGCCGCCGGTCGGCGAGTTCATCGACCAAGGCCGCCAGGGTTTCCTCCGGCCGGAACGCCGCCAGCTCGGCCGCGACCCGCAGGGCCAGCGGGAGGCGGGCGCACTGTCGGGCGAGCGCGGCGGCGGCCTCCGGCTCCTGGTTGACGCGTGCGCCGACGAGCGAACGCAGCAGCGTCACCGCGTCCGGCTCGGGCAGCAGGTCCAGCACGAGACGGTGCGCGCCGTACAGGGCCACCAGGCCGGCGAGGCTGTCGCGGCTGGTGACGAGGACCGTGGTGGCACCCGTTCCCGGGATCAATGGCCGGACCTGGTCGACGGAGGCGGCGTTGTCGAGGAAGATCAGCAGGCTTCGGCCAGCGGTCTCGGCCCGATACCGGGCGGCCCGGCGGTCGAGGTCGTCGGGGATCTCGGCGACCGGGACGCCGAGGGACTCCAGCAGGTGCCCGAGCGCGGTGCCGACCGGGACCGGACGGTGCGGGTCGAAGCCGCGTAGGTCCAGGTGGAGCTGCCCGTCGGGGTGCCGGTGGCGGGTGCGGTGCGCCCAGCGCAGGGCCAGCGCCGTCTTGCCGACGCCGGCGGTGCCGCAGACGACGCCGATCCGCACCGCACCGCCGTCCGAGACCCGGCCGTCCGTGATCGAGCCGTCCCCGCCGCGGCCGTCTGTGATCCAGCCGTCCAGCGTGGCCAGTTCGGTCACCCGCCCGGTGAAGCCGGCGACCTCGGCCGGGAGCTGGTTGACCGGTGGCGCGGCGGTGGGGCCGCCGGCTGGCGGGTCGACCGCCGGTGTGGGCGCCTTGTCGAGTACCCGCAGGTAGGCCGCGACGAGGTCAGGTCCGGGACCGACACCGAGTTCGTCGGCGAGGTGCCGGCGGACGACGTCGTAGGCCGCGAGCGCGTCGGCACGCCGGCCGAGAGCGTGGTACGCCCGGATCAGCCGGGCGTGCATCGCCTCGTCCAGCGGGTGCGCCGCCGCCTCCTCGCGTAGCAACGGGAGGGTCCGTCCGGCGGAGTCCGGTGCACACATCAGGTCGGTGTAGCGGGCCACCGCCGCGCGACGTTCGTCGAGCAGGGCACGGACCGTCGGATGCCCGGCCAGCGCGGGCACGTCGGCGAACGGCTCGCCGTGCCACAGGTCAAGCGCGGCGGCGAGGCGGGCCGCGACCTCCTGCGGCTGTTCGCGGTGATCGGCTTCTGTCGCGACGTGGAGCAGGCTGCGGAACCGGTCGAGGTCGACGGTGCCGTCCGGCAGACGTAGCGCGTACCCGGCCCCCACCGACGGCAGCATTCCACTATGCGCGTAGGCACGACGGTCGGGTTCGAGTAGCCGGCGCAGATGCTTGACATGGGTCTGGATCACATTGGCCGCGCTGCGCGGCACGTGCTCGCCCCAGAGCACATCGGCGATGCGGGCACCTGACACCGGCCGTCCGCCGGCGAGCACGAGCAGGCTGAGCACGGCGCGTCGGGCAGGCGGACCGATCCTGACCTCGTCGCCGTGACGCCAGCATCGAATGGGACCGAGGACCTGGATAACGAGCAACCGGCCGCCTCCTCGAGAACAATCGAGGTTCTTCATTGTTCTGGGGCACGTCGCCGGATTCAAGCCTGGCATATCCAGATGAGACCAGATTTCGTCCAGCCGTTCCTGAGAAGCTGCCCACACCAGTCGACCGGACGGAGTGGTAATGAGATCGAGAAGCACCATCAGCAGGGTTTCGGCATTGACGGCGGCCATCACGCTCGTGCTTGGCGGCATGCTGGGAAACGCGCTCCCGGCACACGCCGCGCCGACGACGGACGCTCCCAGCCTCCCCGATCAGGTGGTCACCGCGGCACCCGGCATCGCCACGCAGAAGCCGAGCCCCGCCCGGCGACCCGCGGGCCCACAATCGGCGGCCGACGTCACGAAGGGTCCCGTGATCACGCTGAGTCCGCCAGCGGGCGGCTCCCCGGCCGCCGGCAAGGCACCGCGGATGGTCGACGGGGCGCAGCAGCAGAACCTGAACTGCACGCCCTACATCAGTGCGTGGGCCACTACGAGCGGCATGCGGGTACGGATCGAGTACCTGGCGGAGATCGTCTGCAACTTCTATCTCGCAGGCGCCGGGCAGGCGTACCTGATCGAGCGGTCGTCCGGTTCGCCGTACAACGGGCAGGTTGTCGCGGCGGCACCGGTCTTCTCGTTCGTCAACGGCTACTACGGCTACAGCCACGGCGCGGTAATCATCGACGGCCGCTACTACAACGGCGGCTTCGACATGGAAATCGGGTTCAACCTGGCGTTGCAGGTCTACGGGGGCTACTGGGCCGGCTGCTTTGCGCTTCCGCCGGGCATGCGCTACCTGAGCCCCTGCTACGGCCTCGGCACCGACACCGTCTCTGTCTCGGTCGGGTCCGGCGTCTTCTCCACCGGCATGCCGAGGGATCGGCTGGACGTGCTAAGGCGCCTGACCTCGACCGATTCCGCGAGCTACGACGCCTGGAACATCGGGCGTTTCTATCCGGCGACCTACGCGGCGTACGAGTTCGACTGGTCCAACGATCTCTGCACGGGAGCGCCGGACAACCCGCTCGGCTTCACGTTCGAGTCGGCCTGCGCCCGACATGACTTCGGTTACCGCAACTACAAGGCGATCAATCTGTTCGCGGAGCACAAGGAGCGGTTGGACCTCGCCTTCTATGAAGACCTACGACGGGTGTGCGCCAACTACCCCGAGGCGGTGCAGCCGGCATGCTATGCCCTGGCCTGGGTCTACTACGAGGCGGTTCTCATTTTCGGGCGCCAGGAGGTCACGCCCGAGCAGATCGGCGAGGCCGCGAAGCTCCTGCCGGACGGCGTATCCGACGTGACCGCGTTGACCTGACCGGCCGACCTCTCACGTCGGAGCCCACGGCCTTTTCATGATCGATAGTGGTGGCGCGGGCGAGCCTGGCCCGTCGGGTTCCTCCCGGCGGGCTCACCAGGCTGGCCACGCACACTGAGGGCTGGGCGGGCGATGAGCACGGCCAGATCCATCCGCTCCGGCTGGCCTCCATGCGCTACCGGGAGCACCTGGACTCCTACGAGAACCGCGTTGCTGCCCAACTGGTCGACCGGCTCCGCGAACATCTCTCCCGCCGAATCCGCGAACTGACGACGCTCGCGGATTGCCTGGCCCGGTCGTCATCGAGCTGGCCGACCGTCGCCGTCGCGCAGCACGTGGCGGTGCATCTACTCGCCGAGAACCAACAGGATTCGGCACGAACCTTCGCCACCAGCGGCATCGACCGATTCGCCGCCTCCCCCAATGGCGGTACGGCCCATACGGAGTGCCGCTGCTGCGCGAGCCGGTCGCCTGGTCCCTGTGCCGGGTGACCGAACGCGTACTCGCGGGGACCACGCCATCGTGCTCGCAGAGCCACTGGCCGGCAGCCACCGCCCAGGCGCCCCCCTGCTCTGTCACATGGGGAGCTACGCCGCCCTACGCGAAACGTCAACGGAGTCGTGAGGTTCTTCTGAGGAAATGTGGACGCTTCTGTGGAGGGCATGGCGTTCCGCCCGGAAGAGATGGGTCGCCGCTGAGGTCCGGTGCTGGTGACCTTCACGTAGACCAGCCCCTGGTGCGCTGCGGCAACAGCAGAACGGTCAGTCAGCGGTCGCTATCGCCACCGACCGCTGGTGCGCCCCCTGGTGACACGTCAGTCCCGCCACTGCTTTGCGAGCAGTTCGTACGAGCTGACCCGGTCGCCGTGCGCATGGGTGATCGTGGTGATCAGCAGTTCGTCGGCGGCGGTGACGTCACGCAGGACGCGCAGCCGCTCGACGACCGTTCCGGGTGATCCGACGAACTGGGTATCCACCCGGTCGGCGACGAGCCCGCGGTCTTCGTCGGTCCACGGCAGCGCGGCGGCCTGCTCCGGACGGGGGAACGGGATCGCGCCGTCGCCGCTGCGGATACTGCGCACCCAGGGCCCGTACGGTGCGGCGAGTCGGCGGGCCGCCTCGTCGGTCTCGGCGACGACCACGTCGGCGGAGACCACCAGGTATGGCGCAGCCAGCACGGTCGAGGGCCGGAACGCGGCCCGGTAGGCGGCCACCGCGTCGAGCACCGAGGCGGGGCTGACGTGGTAGTTCGCGGCGAACGGCAGCCCGAGCGCGCCCGCGAGTTGGGCGCTCTCGCCGCCGCTGCTGCCGAGCAGCCACACCGAGAGGTCGGTGCCCTCCCCCGGTACGGCGTGGGCGTCCAGCCCGTTCTCGTCGGTGTAGTCGCCGCGCAGGAGAGCGAGGATGTCGGCCAACTGGTCGGCGAAGGCCGGCGGCTGCGCGCCCGGTTGGTGCAGCAGCGCGCTGGCCAGCGCGAAGCGCGGTGAGGCGAGCACGCTGGCGTAGGAGAACGGCCGCGGGATCAGCAGTCCGTCGACGACCCGGGCCTCGACGGGCGGAGCGGTCGTGGGAGCGGTGAGTGCCCGCGCCGCCTCGACGCGCCATTGTCCGGAACGGCCCAGCCCGAGGTCGATCCGCCCGGGGTACAGCGCGGCGAGGGTGCCGAACTCCTCGACCACCGAGAGGGCGGTGCGGTGACCGACCTGGACGGCGCCGCAGCCGACGCGCAGCACGCTGGTGGCGGCGGCGACCTGTCCGATGAGCACCGCCGGGGCCGAGCTGGCGACGCCTGCGGCGAGGTGGTGCTCGGCCAGCCAGTAGCGGTGGTAACCGGACTGTTCGACCCGGCGGGCCAGGTCGACGGTGTTGCGCAGGGCGTCGGCGACGCTGCCTCCGGCGGGCACCGGCGACAGGTCGAGGACGGACAGTGGCGTCGATGGCATGGTGGGATCCCGTTTCTGCTCAGACCGTGGCTGCGGCGGTCACCGCCGGGGTGAAGGGGCGACTGGGGATTTCGCGACGCAGCACCGGCGCCACCTCGGCCTGGAACAGCTCCAGGCTCTCGCGGTGCTGCCTGTCGGTCAGCCCGTCGTGGTCGGCTTGGAGGTGCATGACCTCGTGGCCGAACTGCTCGTGGTAGCGCAGCACCTTCTCGGTGATCTGCTGTGGACTGCCCACCAGGATGGAGCTGCGTTCGATGGCGTCCTCCAGGGTGGGAAAGACGGTGGGAACGCCGAGCCGCGCGAACGCGGCGACCCGGGCGTCGAAGATCGGTCGGTAGCGCTCGATCGCCTCCTGCGACGTGCGCGTCACGTGGAAGCCGGCCGAGCCGGCGCCGACGAGGGCGGCGGCAGGGTCGTGTCCGTAGTGCGCCCAGCGGTCCCGATAGTGGCGGATGAGCTCGGCGTATGGCTCGATGGGGTTGGTGACGTTCGCGGAGAAGAGTGGGTCGCCGTAGCGGGCGGCCAGGTCGACCGACTCCCGGCTGGTGGCGCTGCCGTGCCAGACCCGGATCGGTTGCTGCAGCGGGCGGGGCCAGGTTTCGGCCTCGTTCAGCGACGGCCGGTACTTTCCCGTCCAGGTGACCCGGTCCTCGCGCCACAGGCGGCGGAACAGCTCGTAGCCCTCCCGGTTGCGGTCCCACTGGTCATCGGCGGTGACGTGGAACAGTTGGGCCTGCGCGGCACCGTTGCCCTTGCCGATGATCAGTTCGAGCCGCCCACCGGCGAGGTGGTCGAGGGTGGCGTAGTCCTCGTACGCGCGGACCGGGTCGAGCAGGCTGAGGGTGGTGACGGCGGTGAAGAGGCGGATGGTGGACGTGCGGGCCGCGATGTGGCTCAGCACCACCGGGGGCGAGGAGGAGATGAACGGCCGCTCGTGCCGCTCGCCGACGCCGTATCCGTCGAAGCCGAGTTCCTCGGCGAGCACCGCCGTGTCGACCACCTCCCGGAACCGCTCGCTGGTGCTGCGCCGTCGACCGGTGACCGGGTCGGGTAGGTGGGCGATCAGCGTGATCAGCAGGAACTTCATGCGGAGACCGTCACTTCCGGCGCAGGGGTCATGGGCGGCGTACCGCCAGGGCGAAGCAGCGCGAGTACGGCAGCGTGTCGTAGGGGGCGAAGACCGGTATCGGCCGGTAACCCGCCTGCTCGTACCGGCGGATCGCGTTGGCTTGGCGGTCGCCGGTCTGTAGCACGATCCGTACCGCGCCGAGCTGGCCGGCGGCCTTTCGGGCCGCGTCGAGCAGGATTCCGGCGATGCCGTGCCCACGGTAGGCCGGTGGTACGTACATCCGCTTGAGCTCCAGGTCGGGACCGTGCCACCGCATGGCGGCGTGCCCGACCGGCGTGGCCCCGACGGTGTACGCCACCCCGGTCCAGGCCACCGAGGTCGCGACGAGCACCTGGGCGGTAGGCAGGTGGATCGGGTCGGCGGGCCGGTCGGCGTAACGGTGGCGCAGCTCGGTGGTCATTGCCGCCCGTAGGGCGACGGCGTCCGGATCGTCCCAGCGCCGGCGGCAGACCGTGACGGGCATGCTCACGCCGCACCGACGTGGCCGACCGGGCAGGCGGGGCCGAGACCGAGATGGTCGCGCAGGGTGGTACCCGTGTACTCGGTGCGGAAGACCCCGCGCTCCTGCAGCAGCGGGACGACCCGGTCGACGAACTCGTCGAGACCGCCGGGGGTCAGGTGTGGCACCAGGATGAAGCCGTCGGCGGCGTCGGACTGGACGAAGTGGTCCATCCGGTCGGCGACCTGCTGCGGCGTCCCGACGAACGACTGCCGGCCGGTCACCTCGATGATCAGGTCACGGATCCCGAGGCCCTTCTCCTCGGCCAGGGCGCGCCACCGACGGGCGGTGCCGACCGGATCCGGGTACATGTCGGTCCGGCCCCGGCTGATCGCGTCGGTAGTGACGTCCGGGTCCTCGGCGGGCAACGGGCCGTCTGGGTCGTAGGCGGACAGGTCCCGGTTCCACAGTTGTTCCAGCAGCAGGATCGCGGTCTGCGGGCTGACTTGCTGGCGACGGATGTGATGGGCGCGTTCCTGTGCCTCGGCGTCGGTGTCGCCGAGCACGAAGGTGACACCGGGGATGATCTTCAGGTCATCCGGGTGGCGGCCGTGTCGGGCGAGCCGGGACTTGACGTCGCGGTAGAACTCCTGGCCGTCCTCGAAAGTGCCGTGCCGGGAGAAGATCGCGTCGGCGCTGGACGCGGCGAACTCGCGTCCGTCGGGCGAGTCGCCGGCCTGCAGGATCACCGGGTGTACCTGCGGGCTGCGCGGCACGGTGAAGTGCCCGGCGATGTCGAACTGGTCGCCGTGGTGGGCGAACGCGCCCGGGCCCGCGTCCGTCACGTACCGTCCGCCGTCGCGGTTCCCCACGATCGCCTCCGCCGGCCAGGACTCCCACAACTCGCGGGCGGTGCGGACGAACTCGGCGGCCCGCTCGTACCGCAGGGAGCGGTCGAGGTAGCCGCCCCGGCGGAAGTTCTCCCCGGTGAACGCGTCGGACGTGGTCACGACGTTCCAGGCGGCGCGACCGCCGGAGAGGTGGTCGAGGGTGGCCAACTGGCGGGCCAACTCGTACGGCTCGCGGAAGGTGGTGTTGAGGGTGCCGGCCAGCCCGAGATGGCTGGTGACGCTCGCGAGGGCGGCCAGCAGGGTCAACGTGTCCGGACGGCCCACCACGTCGAGGTCGTGGATGCGGCCGCGCTGCTCGCGCAGGCGCAGCCCTTCGGCCAGGAAGAAGAAGTCGAACTTGCCGCGCTCGGCGGTGTGGGCCAGGTGCACGAACGAGGAGAAGTCGATCTGGCTGCCAGAGTCTGGGTCGCTCCACACGGTCGTGTTGTTCACGCCGGGGAAGTGTGCCGCCAGGATGATCTGCTTGGGCATGACGGTCTCCAGGGTTCAGGCGGTCGCCGCGGCGGCGTACCGGCTGGCCGGTCGGGGCAGGCCGAGCAGGTCACGCAGCGTTCCACCGGGATAGCCGACGCGGAACAGACCCCGACTCCGCAGCGCCGGAACCAACGCGCGGGTGATGAGGGTCAGGTCGTGGGGCAGCACGGCGGGTCGCAACCGGAAGCCGTCGACGCCCGCGCGGTGCCATTCGGCCAGCAGGTCGGCCAGATCGGCCGCCGTCCCGGTGAAGGTGGCCGCGTCCGAGTTGGACTCGCCGCCGTGCAGATCGTCGAGGCGGGCGCGGCGCCGACGGGCCGGGGTCGGCGATTCGTCGAGCAGGACCCCCAGGTCGGCGAGCACTCGCAGCGGCGGGTCGGTCCGACCGACGGTCGCCTCGGCGGCCCGGATCTCGGCGACGATCGCGGCGGCGTGCGCGGCGCCGGTCGGGGTGACGAAGACGACGTCGGCGTGCCGTGCGGCGAAGGTGTACGGCACCGACGAGTGGGCCAGCGCAGCCACCACCGGCTGGCCCTGCGGGGAGCGAGGCACGATGGAGGGACCCTTGACCGAGAACCATCGGCCGACGAAGTCGATGTAGTGCAGCCGGTCCCGGTCGACGAAGCGCCCGCTGGCGACGTCCCGGATCTCGGCGTCGTCCTGCCAGCTGTCCCACAGCCGGCGGACCACCTCCACCGCGTCGCCGGCCTCCGCGAAGAGGTCACCGACGAGCCGGACGACCTCCGGATCGTCGAGCCGTGCCGGATCCAGCGCGGGGATCTCCCGGCGGCCGAAGTGATCGGCCTCGGCGCGCCGGGCGGAGACCCGGGGCCGCCAGCCCGCCCGACCGCCGCTCACGTGGTCGAGCGTGGCCACCGCCGTGGCGAGGTGGAACGGCTCGGTGTGGGTGGTGCTGGTGGTCGGCACCAGCCCGATGTGCCGGGTCAGCGGGGCCAACCGGGCCGCGATCTGCACCGCGTCGAGGCGTCCGCGGAGCAGGTCGACCCGGCCGTCGGGGCCGTCCGGAAGCGTCGACTGAAGGTCCAGACTGTCCTCGAAGGTGAGCAGGTCCAGGGCCGCGCGTTCGGCCTCGCCGGCGAGGGCGGCCCAGTAGCGGGCGGTCAGCGGCGCCGCCGCGCCGGCGCGGGACAGCCGCCAGGCCGCCGGGTGCCAGCCGAGGCCGTCGAGGGCGACTGCCAGGTGCAGGGTCTTCTCGGTCATGAACGTTCCTCCTGCGGTGGGCCGGCGACGACGAGCGTGGGCAGCGCGTCGAGCAGGGATCGGGTGTAGTCGTGCCGGGGGTACGTGAAGACGTCGCCGACCGGCCCCTGCTCGACCACCGTGCCGTCGTTCATCACCAGGACCCGGTCGCTGAGGTGGTGCACCACGCCCAGGTCGTGGGAGATGAACAGCAGCGCGGTGCCGTCGGCGGCGCGTAGCTCGGCCAGCAGGTCGAGGACCTGCGCCTGGACGGATACGTCGAGAGCGGAGACCGGCTCGTCGCAGACGATCAGACTCGGTCGCGGGGCGATCGCGCGGGCGATGGCGACCCGTTGCCGTTGCCCGCCGGAGAGCTGTCGCGGGTGCCGGTCCAGCAGATCCGGGCCGAGGCCGACCCGGCGAAGCAGGTCGACGACGCGAGCAGGCCGGTCCCGCCGGGCGACGTCCCGATCGACGTTCTCGCCGATCACCTGGCCCACGGTGTAGCGGGGATCGAAGGAGCTCAGCGGGTCCTGCGAGATCAGTTGCAGTCGGCGGCGCATCGGGCGACGGGTCCGTTCACGGGTGGCGGACCACGGCGTGCCCTCGAAGGTGACGGTGCCGGCGTCGGGATTGAGTAGACCGGCGACGATCCGCGCCACCGTGCTCTTGCCGGAGCCCGACTCCCCCACCAGCCCGAGCGTCTCGCCACGTGCCACGGAGAAGGAGACGTCGTCGACGACGGTGTGCTCGCCGTACCTCTTGGTCAGGCCACGCGCGTCGAGTACCCGGTCGTCCGGGCGGACCTCGTCGCGGACGGGCAGGGCCGCCCGGACACCCGCGGCCGGGGGCGGCGCGGCGAGCCGGCGACCCCGCGACGACGCCGACGGCACGGCGGCCAGCAACTGCCGGGTGTACGGATGCTCCGGGGCCCGCAGCAGGCGGCCGGTGTGCCCCCGCTCGACGATGCGGCCGTCGCGCATGACCAGGACCCGGTCGGCGACCTGGGCAACCACCGCCAGGTCGTGGCTGATCAGCAGCAGGCCCACACCGCTGGCCCGCCGCTCGGCGAGCAGCCGCAGGATCTGCGCCTGCACGGTGACGTCCAGCGCGGTGGTCGGTTCGTCCGCGATGAGCAGCGCCGGTTCTCCGGCGATCGCCGAGGCGATCAACGCACGCTGCCGCAGCCCGCCGGAGAGCTGGTGCGGGTACTGCCGGGCCCGGCGCTCCGGCTCCGGCAGGTGGACCAGGTCGAGCAGGTGGGCGACCCGACCGGCCCGCTCCCGGCGGCTGACGATGCCGTGTGAGGTGAGCACCTCACCGACCTCGGCACCCACCGACCGCAGCGGATCGAGGGAGACCAGCGCGTCCTGCAGGACCAGCCCGGCGATGCGGCCCCGGACCCGCCGCCAGTCCCGTGGGCGGTACGCACGCACGTCCTCGCCCGCCACATCCAGCCGTGCGGCGCGCACCCGTGCGTCCTGGCCGGCAAGACCGACCAGGGTACGGGCGGTGACGCTCTTGCCGGAGCCGGACTCCCCGACCACGGCCACGCACTCGCCACGCTCGACGGTGAAGCTGATCCCGCGCACTGCGGCGACCCGACCGGTCGGCGCCTCGAAGTCGACGTGCAGGTCCTCGACCGTGACCAGCGGCGCCATCAGCGGCGCCGTCCGTCGAAGCGGGCCTGCCAGTGCCGGCCGAGCACGGTCAGCGAGACCACGGTGGCGGTGACAGCCAGGCCGGGCAGGATGCTGATCCACCAGGCCACCTGGAGGTAGTTGCGTCCCTCGGAGAGCATCGCCCCCCACTCCGGCGAGGGTGGCTGCGGACCCATGCCGAGGAAACTGAGGCCGGCGGCGGCCAGGATCGCCTCACCGAGCCCGATCACGGCGAGTACCGGCACCGGACCGACGACGTTGGGCAGCACGTGCCGCAGCACCACCCGAAGTCGGGACTGCCCGAAGGTGACAGCTTGTTCGACGTAGCCGGAGCGGCGCACGACGAGCGTCTGACCACGGACCACCCGGGCGTGGTGCGGCAGCGTGGCGATACCGATGGCCACGATCAGACTGGTGGTGCCGGGGCCGGCGATGGCGATGAACAGCAGGGCCAGCAACAGCATGGGAAACGCCGACAGCGCGTCGAACGTCCGGCTGAGCGCCTCGTCGGCGACCCGGTGCGTGAGGCCGGCGAGCAGGCCGAGCAGTACACCACCGGTCACCGCGATCGCGGTGGCGGCGACACCGATGGTGAGCGAGTGACCGGCGCCGTGCGCCACCCGGGTCAACACGTCCCGGCCGAGGTGGTCGGTGCCGAACCAGTGTCCGGCCCCGGGCGGAGTCAGCACCGCGAGCGGGTCGGCGGCGAGCGGGTCGGCGGGGGCCAGCACCGCCGGCCAGGCCGCCGCGCCGACCAGAAGGATGAGGTACGCCCCGGCGGCGAGCAAGCCAGGTCCCGGCCGGGACCGTCGGCGTACGACGGGCCCGGTGGGGTCGACGAGGATCCGGGCGGGCGCGTCGGTGATCGGGGGGCCAAGGGTGACGGTCATCGGTCAGCTCCTTCGCAGACGAGGGTCGACCAGGAGATACGCCAGGTCGGCGGTGGTGTTGACCACGACGTAGCCGGCGGCGGAGAGGGTGACCACGGCCAGCACCACCGGCATGTCCCGGGTGGTGACCGCGGAGAGGGTGACCTGGCCGAGGCCGGGGCGGCCGAAGACCTGCTCGACGATGACGGCGCCGCTGACGACGATGCCGAAGATCCAGCCGGCCAGGCTGACCGCTGGCAGGAGGGCGTGCCGCAACGCGTGGCGCGCCAACACCGTTCGTTCCCGTACGCCTCGGGATCGGGCGGTGAGCACGAACGGCTCGTCGAGGGCCTTGTCGATGCCGTCGCGCAGCACCTGTGCGAGCAGCCCGGCGACGGGCAGCGCGAGGGTGACGGCGGGGAGCACCAGCGCGGCGATGCCCCGGTCGCCCGAGACGGGGAAGAGGCCGAACCGGAACGACAACACACTGAGCAGCAGAAGCCCGATCAGGAACGAGGGGGTGGATACCAGCAGCAACTCGGTGCCCGAACTGAGACGGCGCAGCCACGGTCGCCGGTTCCCGGCGGTCGCGACCGCGATGACCAGGGCGAGCAGCACACCGAGCCCGGCGGCGGCGACCGCGAGCCGCAGGGTGGGGGCGATCTGTTCCCCGATCACCTCGCTGACGGGACGTTGCAGGAGGTACGAACGGCCGAGATCCCCGCCGCCCAAGCGCCCGAGGTAGTCGAGGTACTGCAGGACGGCCGGCCGGTCCAGGCCCCACTCGGCGATGATGGCGGCGCGGATCTGTGGGGTGTCCGCGCCGTCGCCGACGATGTTGTCCACGGTGTCACCGGGGGCGGCGAGCAGCGCCAGGTAGGCGGCGGTGGCGGCGACCCACAGGACGACCAGGCCGGCGCCGAGTCGACGGGCTACGGCACGCACGGTTGGTCTGCTCATGTCACTCGCTGATCCACAGGTCGTACGCGCTCGCGGGCACTCCGGCGGTGGGTTCGAAGCGCACCCCGCCGACTCGGGTGCTGGCGGCGATCTGGTCGGCCGGCGCGTACAGCGGCAGTAGCAGGGCCTGCTCGACGACGACCCGTTGTTGCAGGTCGGCGTAGATGCCTGCCCGCTTGGTCGGGTCCACCGTGGCCTGACCGGCCTCCAGGAGTTGGTCGATCCGGGGGTCGTTGATCTGGGTGCGGTTGATGCCGCCCTTCGAGTGCAGCAGCAGGTTCAGCGCCGCACCGGCGTCGGTGTCGGCCCGCGAGTTGTCGAAGACCTCGTACTCGTTGCGCTGGATGGCGTCGGTGGCGGTGCCCTGGTCGACGAGCGACACCTTCAGGTCGATGCCGGCGCTCTGCTTGACGGCCGCCTGCACGGCCTGAGCCAGCACGTCGCGTCGGTCTCGGACGAAGGGCGCCGACTGCACGAGCCGCAGGGTGAGTCTCTTGCCGCCCTTCACTCGATAGCCGTCGGCGTCGCGGGCGGTCCAGCCGGCCTGGTCGAGCAGGCTGTTCGCCCTGGTGGCGTCGCCGCTGTACTCGTTGCCGTCGAGTCGCTTGTCGTAGAGCGGGCTGGACGGGCTGATCACACTCCAGGCGCGGGTAGCGGTGTCCCGGTAGACCGAGCGCAGCACGGTGTCGACATCGACGGCCTCGCGGAACGCCTGGCGGACCCGCAGGTCGTCGAAGGGTGGATGGGAGGTGTTGAAGTAGTAGGAGTAGGCGGAGCCGGAGTTGAGCTCCCGGCTCAGGCGCAGCGCCCGGTTGCCGGTGACCAACGGCTGGTCGGTCGCGGGCACCCCCTCTATGACCTGCACCTGGCCCGACGTGAGGGCGCCGACGCGCACCGCCGACTCCTTCAGGAAGCGGTAGGTGACCTCGTCGAGGTAGGCCGGGCCCGTGTGGGTCGCGGTGGGCGGCGCCCAGTCGTAGGCGGGGTTGCGCCGGTAGTGCAGCTCCTGTCCGGCGACGTAACGGTCCAGCACGAACGGTCCGGTGCCGACCACGTCGACGCCGCCGGCCTTGAGGTTCTTCGCCTCGCGCAACGACTTCGGGGAGACCTGGGCACCCTGTGGGGAAGCGAGGAAGTCGAGGATGAGCACGTCGGGTGCGGTGAGGGTGAGTCGTACGGTGCGCGGGTCGACGACCTCGACGGCCTTGAGGTTACGCAGTTGCACGGCGGCGACGGCGGGGGCGTACCCAGGTTCGCGCAGTTTGTCGATGTTCGCCTGCACAGCCGTCGCGTCCAGGGGTGTGCCGTCGGAGAAGGTGACGTCGTCGCGCAGTGTCAGGGTGTACGACAGCCCGTCCGGGGCGACCTGCCAGCCGGTGGCCAGCCACGGCGCCAGTTTGCCCTGCTTGTCGTAGGTGAGCAGGGACTCGAAGGTGTTCCAGACCAGCAGGCGCGCCTTGGCTTGGGCGTACTGGTGCGGGTTGAGGGTGATCGGCTCGGTCTCCACTGCCCAGGTGAGGCTGCCGCCGAAGCGCGGCTGACCGGCGGCGTCGGCGGCCGGCGTGGTGCTGGTGGAGCAGCCGGCGGCGACGGCGAGCAGCGGGGCGAGCGCCAGGGTGGCGAGAGTTCGCAGACGGTCGGCGGGCATGGCGGTGTCTCCCGTCCAGGCAGGCGGTGCGGGTACGCCGACACCCGGCCCGGCGCGGGTGGCGTGGGTCGGTCGCGGTGTCGGTGCTGATGGCTCGGCGGTCGGCTCGGCAGTGAGCCCCACCCCGGCTTACCGCTACGGCAGGCCGGGTGGCCGGGTGCCGGTCAGGCCAGACAGGAACTCGACCACACCCGACCGAAGTCGATGTGGCCGCGGATCGTCAGCCGCAGCCCGCTGGACATGCGCCGAGTCCACCTCTCCCGCCCCGCAGTGTCAACGAATCGGCTGAGGGATGTCGGCTATCGCACGCAAAGCCATCGATTCATTGACGCAATCCCTACTAAGGCTATAGGGTTTGAAGGGATCCTGTCCGGTGGGTCGACCGGGACTCGTACCGGGCGGGGATCGACCCGCCGGGCACGTCACCGGTCGCCCGCGCAGTCCACATCGAGCAGCCGCATCCGAGACGTCGTGTCGATGCCGGCCATCGTCAGGGTCCGCCATCCCAGTCACACGCCGTCCCCGATCGCGGCCTCGTCCGGGCCGTTACCACAGCCATCACCGATGACCGCGTGGATCGTCCCGTCCTCGTCCTGCACGACGTCGAAGAAGTCACCGCCGAGCAGCGACCGCCCCCGCCCGGGCACATACCTGCTGAGCACCCTCAGCGCAGGGCCGGTGATCAACGGTGCAGGTGGCAGGCCACGCTGCAGGCGGACGTTCTCGCGCGCCTGATTCCGGCTCTCCCGTAGCTGGCGCGCCGCGATCACCGCGTGTTGACGTTGGATCGCGTACTACACCGTCCGCCCCAGGAGGGCACCATCGATACGGCCCTTGAACAGGTAGTCCTGCGCACCTGCGGCGACGGCCGCCACCCCGACGGCCACGTCGTTCGAACCCGTGAGCAGCACCACCGCCGAGCCCGGCCGCCGGTGCACACCCCGCGCAGCGCCGGCAGCCCACTGTCGTCAGGCTGTGGCCACGAGATACGACAAGATCGCGGGCCGCTATGAGGCCACCGTCCTCGTAGCGGCCTTCCATGAGTGGCGGTGAGCGGCCCATTCGGGATGGCGGACGGACAGCCCGTGGAGCCGTGGTGGTTCAGGGGTTGACGGCATGTTCGATGAACTGGCCGCAGGG